>JBBINW010000011.1:0-86265 GCA_037443665.1 Betaproteobacteria bacterium | reverse complement strand
TGCCCAGATGCCCCGACTACAGCGCCGTCCGGCGTTTGGTCGCGGGAGTATTCACCCTCGTTCCGCTCGACCGAGGCCGCGGTCAGGCCGCGCACTCTGCAGCCGGTGGGTCATGCCCGCTGGCCGGCAGCCGGCTTGCAAACTGCCCGGGCCATTGAGGTACATCAACTTTTCAGCCCTGAGAGGTGGCCTGAGCGCAATACGCCGGTGGCATATTCCGTCACGGAAGCGGGGGTTGTAAGGCCGATGCTGAAAAGAAACGATCCCCTTGAAGAAGCCCAGTTCGAGCAGGGCTGGGGTTGGGTGTACCCCGCCGCTCGGGCGGCACCATCGAGCGGTGTGCGGCAGGAGCGCAGGACAGGAAATGAAAGCGGACGCTGACGGAATGGCCTGCGACAACGTTCCGATAGCGCATCGGGGCTGACGTGATCTGCCCGATCTCGCGGCGCATGTTTGTCCGGTTGGAGGCCGAGTGTGTCTGCGATGGGGGTCAGCAACGGGCTGACGGATGAATGTCCATCATTTGAAGAAATGCAAACCTGACCTCGGCACTTTCCTACGGTTGAAGGAGGACACAATGAAGGTTACAGACTTGCTGGCAAATGGTCGGATGGGGCTTTTGGCCCTGGCGACCGTCTCCCTGATCGCGGGTTGCGGCGGAGGGGATACCGGGCCGGCCGGCCCGGCCGGCCCGGCCGGCAGCACCGGCCAGACCGGCCCTCAGGGTCCAGCGGGTCAAGGCCTTACGCTCAACGCGTCGCAATTCACTGCGGCCCAGGCGCAAAGCACGGTGCTTAAAGGCACGGTCACCGGCGTCACCATCGGCAACCCGGCGGTCGTTTCGTTCACCGTAACCGACGGCAGCGGCAACCCGATCACGGGCCTGACCACGTCGCAACTCGGCTTCACCGTCGCCAAGCTGGTCCCCGGCACGACCACGACCATCACCTCGGGCAGTACATCGACCGCAATCACATCCGCGAGCAAGTGGGTCAGTTACTTCGTTGAAGCTGGTGTGCCCGCGGTCGACACCTCGACGGGCAACTCCTACAGCGGCCAGGTGGTCGTCCAGCCAGCGCGACCGGGCACCGATACCAAGGTCGCCACCAACCTGGTTGACCACGGTGACGGCACCTACACCTACACCTTCGCCCGGAACTTCAATGGCACGTCGACGAGTGCCTGTGACGCGACGAGTGCGACCACCGCTGCGGCTTGTCCGGTCCAGGCCGCCCTCAACAACTGGTTCGGCACCTTGACCACCAGGAACGCGGCCACAGGTTCCGACGTCTACCTCAAGTCCCAGATCCTCGGCGCCGACGGTACCCTGTTGGACTACAACCCGAACCTGACCCATCGCATCGCCATCCAGATCTCGGGCACGGTGAATACCTATGCCCTGAACAACCCGATCAACATCATCTACGACTGGGTCCCGGCGACCGGCGTCCAGATCACCGCTGCCAACGCAACGGCTGCCAATGAGCGCAACATCGTCGACGTGCAGGCCTGCAACTCCTGCCATGGCAAGGCCGGCGTACCGCTGAACGGGCTGGGCACCACCACGCCCCATACCGGCCGTGTCGATCCCGCCTACTGCGTGATGTGCCATACCGACCAGCGTAAGAACGGTCGTGCCAACCTGACGGCCGTGCCCGCCACCGGCAGCGTCTACCAGGTTGGGGGCTTGTCCTGGGGCAATCTCCCGACCCTGGTGCACAAGATCCACATGGGCAAAGACCTCACCATTCCGAATTCCAACTTCGCCGGTGTGGCGTTCAACAAGATCACGTATCCGCAGGATCAGCGTAATTGCACCAAGTGCCACAACGGTTCTACGAGCACCGACCCGCAAGCCGCCGCTGTGACCCCGAACGGCGACAACTGGAAGAACGTGCCCAGCATCGAGGCCTGCGGCGCCTGCCATGACCAGGTTCCCAGCCTGACAGATGCCACGGTCACCAGCGCTGCCCACTCCGGCGGCGCTGGATATGACGACACCAAGTGCGCGCTCTGCCACAACCCGACGGTGATCGCCGGCTATCACGCCCCGGTCACGCCGCCCGACCCGACCAATGCCTGGGTTGCGGGTGGCACGGTAGGCAATACCCACACAAGCACCGCTTGGCTGGCGTCCAACCAGAACAACCTGCCGGCTGGCGCGATTGCCATCACCTACAGCGTGAGCAGCGTGGGCACGGTGACGGATGCGACGAACAACGTGCTGCATCCGACCATCAAGTTCTGCCTGCAGCAACCCAATGCCCAGGGCGTGCCAACTTGCACGAACTTCAACGCGGCGCCGACCTCGGGTTCGATCAAGGCTGCCAGCTTGTGGAACAACTTCATCGGTGGCCCGAGCCTGCAGTTCGCATGGGCCGAACCCGAGGACGGCAACACCAATCCGGTCGACTGGAACGTCAACAAGGCCGTGGTCCTGAAGAAGCTGTGGTTCAACCAGAACGGCACGTATGACGCAAGCGGCAACAGCACCGCCAAGGGCGTGGACACGTTGAGCGGCCCGGACAGCAACGGCATGTACACGGCCACGTTGAACAGCATCTCGATCTCGACGGCGGGCAAGCTGCTCTATGGTGGTGTGGGCTTCGGCTATGGCACCGCGTTCCCGCTGACCCAGACCAACCTGTCTGCCTATCCGATCACGGCTGTGGTGAACCCGCAAAGCGGCGACAGCGATGGCTATACGGGTGGCTTGGTGGTGGTGGCGCCGGTCGTGTTCGTCCCGGCCACCGGCAATGACGGCAGCGGAACGAAGTGGGCCGCCCGGCGCACCATCGTCTCCAACGCCGCCTGCAACAGCTGCCACCAGCGTCTGGGTCCGTTCACGTCGTCGCAGTTCCACGCCGGTCAGCGCAACGATGGCACGGTCTGCGGCGCCTGCCATTTCTCGAACTACACCAGCAACGGCACGAGCCTCGACAGCACGCTGTTCGTCCACAACATCCACAACGCGAGCCTGCGCAGCTATCCGTGGACTTATGCGAACGTCAGCGCGTCTGCCATCACCTACCCGAACGAGCTGTTCCAGTGCAATGCCTGCCACGTGAACAACGCAGTCGGGAACTATGCCGCCGGGCGCCTGTTCAAGACCTTCGCCGCCGGCAGCGTGACAGCGGGTGGCGGCTCCAACGTGGGTTCATACGGAACGGGCTACAGCGTGAGCAGCAGCGCGACCGCAGTGACAGTCACCCCGGCAGCTGGCACGACCCTGGTGGTATCACCAACCGCTGCGGCATGCTCCGCCTGCCACGACAACGCCACGAGCGTGTATCACATGCAGGCCAACGGCGCCATGATCGACAATTCGGTCAACTCGCCGCTGGGCGATGTGACAGGCGTTGCTCGTTCCACGGTCCCGGTCAGTTCGACGGGCGCCTTGGTCAACCAGGAGCAGTGCTCGATCTGCCACGCCACCGGCGCCATCGCCGATGCGCAGGCGGTGCACGACAGCCGGTGGTAATGCCCGTCTTTCGAGGGTGAACATTCCGGGGGGCAACCCCCGGGATTCGAGCCAGCAAGATCGGCAAGGCCCGCCCGCTACGCGAGCGGGCCTTTCTTCTGGGCGTCAATCGTCCCGACAGGCCTGGGACGTTTGGACTCGAGGCCGGGCTTGGCCGCGTTCGAGGTCATTCGCGACCTGGCCTTCCACTCGCCGGCGGCGGTGAAGCCGCGCTATATCACCTCCACGGCCTGGAAGCACGACGTGCGGGGACAGCTCGACAGCAGCGCCTGGAGGCGCCGCCCGGCTCAGGTGCCGGCGCGCCTGGCGACCGGCGAGTACATGTCCACCAGTTGCAGCCGCGTGGCGCGCAGCCGCTCGGCTACCACGCCGAGCAGGCGCATCATGAAGGCGAGGCCGAATTCGGGGTCGCGCTTGAAGCTGGCCAACAGTTCCTCGCCCTCGAAGGCCAGCGCCGCCACCGGCGTCAGCGCACGCGCCTGGAAATGCTTGCCGGCGTGCGGCAGCAGGGCCGACCAGTCGAGCTCGTCGCCGCGGTACAGCGTCTGCACGCGCAGCAGATGCCCGGGCGACTCGAGTTCGAGCGCGACCATGCCTTCGACGAGCAGGTAGAAGACCGAGTAGTCGTCGCCTTCGTGAAAGATCACCTGGTCGGCATCGAACTTGACCTGCTTGGCCATCGTGGCCAGCAGCGCCCGGTGCTCGGGCCGGAATTCGGCCACGAAGGGGTGCTTCTGGAGCTCCTGCAACAGGGTCTGCGTCATGACGGGGCTCCTCGAGTGTGGCGACGGGCTTGGTAGCGGCATGCCGCAAACGACATCCGCAGGTGGCCGGATTCTGCGCCCCGCCCCGGCCCCAGCCGCTTGACCTCCATCAACGCGCGCGCCGGCGCGACCGGCGGCGACGTGCCTCAGCCGACCAGCATTCGCGCATCGACGAACGGGTAGCCGAGGCCGCGGGCCACCGCCTCGCAGGTCACCTGGTTGTGGACGACGTTGAGCCCGGCGCGCAGGTGCGGGTCATCGGCGGCGGCACGCTTCCAGCCCTTGTCCGCGAGGGCCAGCGCATGGCCGATGGTCGCGTTGTTCAGGGCGAAGGTCGAGGTGCGCGCCACCGCGCCCGGCATGTTGGCAACGCAGTAGTGGACGACACCGTCGACGACGTAGGTCGGATCGGCGTGCGTGGTCGGATGCGAGGTCTCGAAGCACCCGCCCTGGTCGATCGCCACGTCGACCACCACCGCGCCGGGCCTCATCCGCGAGACCATCTCGCGCGAGACGAGTTTGGGTGCCGCAGCGCCCGGGATCAGCACGCCGCCGACCACGAGATCGGCCTGGACGATGCAGTCCTCGATCGCATGGGCCGTCGAATACACGGTCTCTATGCGGTTGCCGAAGACCAGGTCCAGATGGCGCAACCGGTCGACGTCGCGGTCGAACACGCTGACGCGCGCGCCCAGGCCCACCGCCATCTGCAGCGCGTTGGTGCCGACCACACCGGCGCCAATGATCATCACGCGCGCCGGCGGCACGCCGGGCACGCCACCCAGCAGCAGCCCCATGCCACCCTTGGACTTCTCGAGGTGGGCCGCGCCGGCCTGGATCGCCATCCGCCCGGCGACCTCGCTCATCGGCGCCAGCAGCGGCAGGCCGCCGCCGGGACCCGTGATCGTCTCGTACGCCACACAGACGGCGCCCGACTTCACCAGCGCGGCCGTCTGAGCGGCGTCGGGCGCCAGATGCAGGTACGCATAGAGGATTTGGCCGGCGCGCAGCAACAAGCACTCCTGCGGCTGCGGCTCCTTGACCTTGACGATCATCTCGGACTGCGCGAACACCTCCTCGGCGGTGGCCAGCCGGGCGCCGGCCTGAAGGTACCGCGCATCGTCGAGCCCTATCGCGGCGCCGGCACCGGGCTGCACCAGCACTTGATGGCCGTGCTGCACCAGCTCGCGGACGCTCGCCGGCGTCAAGCCGACGCGGTATTCGTGGTTCTTGATTTCCTTAGGCACGCCAATGCGCATGGAGTTCTCCTGGAAGGCCCGATCACGAGGCCGGCACCGTCTGCGCAACGCCTCCAGCCCCGCCGTGCAGGCGCGATGACGCGCTTGCCCGAGGCCAAACCGCGACCAACGCCACGTTGCGCCCATCGTCGGTGCCCCGGCGTTGGGGCAGCTTGATCCATCGCAATGGCCGCCGACGGCACGCCGTTACGCTGGCTGCCGTCAAGCATCGAGCGGCCTTCGGTCCGGATGTGACCCCCCGCGCAGTCTCGAGCGGCCACGATCGCGAAGCACCGCAGTACCGAGAGGCCGTCATGTCCGATTTCGAGATCGTCACCCGCGCTGATTTCTCAGACGTCACCTACCTGCTCGAGGTACGGCATCCGCAGATGGCCCAGGCCGCGCGGCCGGGCCAGTTCGTGATCGTGATGGAACACGAGCATGGCGAGCGCATCCCGCTGACGATCGCCGACTTCGACCGCGACAAGGGCACGATCACGCTGGTCATCCAGGCCGTGGGCAAGACGACGCAGGAGATGCAGCAGCGCTGCCAGGTCGGCACCCACCTGCACGCGCTGGTCGGACCGATGGGCATCCCCAGCCACATCGGTTCGGCGAAGAAGGTCGTCTGCGTCGGCGGCGGCCTCGGTGTGGCGCCGGTCTATCCGCAGGCCCGCGCCTACAAGGAAGGAGGCGCCTACGTGATCGGCGTGCTCGGGTTCCGCAACCAGGGCCTGATGTTCTGGGAAGACAAGTTCCGCGCCTGCTGCGACGAACTGATCGTCTGCACCGACGACGGTTCGGCAGGTATCAAGGGTCTGGTGACCGAGGGCATCAAGCAGGCCATCTCCAACCACGCCGACATCGACGAGGTGGTCGCGATCGGCCCGCCGATCATGATGAAGGGCTGCGCCGACACCACGCGGCCCTTCGGCATCAAGACCATGGTCAGCCTCAACCCGGTGATGGTCGACGGCACCGGCATGTGCGGCGGCTGCCGGGTCAAGATCGGCGACGGCATCAAGTTCGCCTGCGTCGACGGGCCCGACTTCGACGGCCACCAGGTCGATTTCGACGACCTGATGGCGCGCCTGGGCCGCTACCGCCCGACCGAGAAGGCGGCGCTGCAGGCCTGGCAGGAGAGTTGCCGCCTGCGCGGCGGGTCCGGCCACGGTCATTGAAGGCGCGAGGGGACGAACCATGGCCAAGAAGAAGACGATCCGCAGCATCCCACAGGCGCGCACGCCGATGCCCGAGCAGGCGCCCGAGGTGCGGGTGAAGAACTTCGAGGAGGTGGCGATGGGCTACCGACTCGAGGACGCGCTGGTCGAGGCCGAGCGCTGCTTGGACTGCGCCGACCAGCCCTGCGTGCGCGGCTGCCCGGTCGGCATCGACATCCCGAGCTTCATCAAGAAGGTGGCCGCCAAGAACTTCCACGGCGCCTACGACGTCATCACCGACACCAACCTGCTACCCAGTGTCTGCGGCCGCGTCTGCCCGCAGGAGAGCCAATGCGAGGGCGTGTGCACGGTGGGCGAGACACTGGAGCCGGTGGCGATCGGGCGGCTCGAGCGCTTCGTCGGGGACATGGCGATCGCCGAGGGCTGGGCCAACGTACCCTACATCGAGCGTCAGGTCTTCAAGGTCGGCATCGTCGGCTCGGGCCCGGCCGGCATGGCCTGCGCCGCCGACATGGCCAAGGCCGGCTGCGAGGTCACCGTGTTCGAGGCCTTCCACGAGCCTGGCGGCGTCCTCAAGTACGGCATCCCCGACTTCCGGCTGCCCAACAGCGTGGTCGACGTCGAGATCGACAAGTTGAAGAAGCTCGGCATCCGCTTCGAGTGCAACACCCTGGTCGGGCGACTGTTCACGCTCGAGCAGATGCTCTCCGAGATGGGCTTCGACGCCATCTTCGTCGGCACCGGTGCGGGCTACCCGAGCTTCATGGGCATCGCCGGCGAATCGCTGGGCGGTGTGCTGTCGGCCAACGAACTGCTGACCCGCTGCAACCTGATGCACGCGCGCGATTTCCCGGCCTTCGACACTCCGCTGCAGCCCGGCAAGCGCGTGGCCGTGATCGGCGCCGGCAACACCGCGATGGACGCGATGCGCGTCTCGCTGCGGCTGGGTGCCGAGAAGGTCTACTGCATCTACCGGCGCACCGCGAACGAGGCACCGGCGCGCGCCGAGGAGATCCACCATGCGCAGCAGGAAGGCGTCGAGTTCCACTGGCTGACAAGCCCGCTCGAGCTGCTCGGCGACGCGATGAACAACGTGCGCCTAATGCGTTGCGAGAAGATGGAGCTCGGCGAGCCCGACGCCTCGGGCCGCCGGCGGCCCGTGCCGGTGCCTGACAGCGCGTTCGAGATCGAGGCCGACATGGTCGTCTTCGCCATCGGCACGAATGCCAATCCTATCCTTGGCCAGACCTCGGGCCTGAAGCTCGACAAGCGCGGCTACATCGCCACCGACGAGAACGGCGCGACCTCGATCGTCGGCGTCTATGCCGGCGGCGACATCGTCACCGGCGCGGCGACCGTCATCAAGGCGATGGGTGCCGGGCGCAAGGCCGCCCGCGCGATGAAGGCCTACCTCGGCCTGCGCGATACCGAAGCGGTCTATCTGCCGCCGGACGCCGACACCGCCGAGCGTCCCTTCGGCATCCCGCGCGGCGAACACGGATTCGCCCGCGTGCACCTCACCTGAGCCCCGTGACCAGAGAAAGACGGCCCGAGAAGCAACCATGAACGACACCCTTGCCATCACCCGGCCCGAAGTGCGCGCCGCACGTCCTGCGAAGTCGATACCCGAGCACATCGTCGAGGTCATCAGCGACTCGGGCGAAGGTGCGCAGCGCTGCGGCCAGAGCCTGGCGGCGATCGCCGCGCGCATGGGCAACGGCATCTGGACGACCGAGATCATCCCGGCCGAGATCCAGCCGCCGGCACGCAGCGTCGCCGGCGCCAGCGGCATCCGCATCCGGATCGGCTCACAGCGCGTGACCAACGGCGGCGACCAGACCGACCTCGTCGTCGCCTTCAACGAGCAGGTGCTGATCGGCCGCGTCCAGGCCGGCGAGCTCAAGCCCGGCGCGACGATCCTGCTCGAGAGCATGTGGCGCAGCCACCGCGATCCGGCAGTGGTGGCCTCGTACCAGCGCGCCGTGGAAGCGCTGCGCAAGGACGGCTTCGAGCTCCACGAGGTGCCGCTCGAGGAGCGCTGCAAGGAACTCGTCAGCGACCCGCGCAAGGGCAAGAACATGTTCGTGCTTGGCCTGCTGTGCAATCTCTACGGACTCGACGCCGCGCTGGCGCGCGAGCAGATCGCGCGCATCTTCGGCAAGAAGGACCAGAAGGTCATTCGCACCAACGTCGCGCTCTACGAGGCCGGCGCCGCCTGGGGCGAGGCGAACCTGGAATTCAAGTACCGGATCCCGGCGCAGCGTTCGAAGGAGGCGCAGATCGTCGTCAACGGCAACACCGCGATCGCGCTCGGCGTGATCGCCTCGGGCATGGACATCTGCGCGATGTACCCGATCACGCCGGCCACCTCGGCCTCGCATTACCTCAGCGAGGTGTTCGAGAAGGTCGGCGGCCTGGTCCATCAGGCCGAGGACGAGATCGCGGCCTGCGCCTTCGCGATCGGCGCCAGCTACGCCGGCAAGTGCGCGGTGACGATCACCTCCGGACCCGGCTTCTCGCTCAAGCAGGAGGCGATTGGCCTGGCGGTGATGGCCGAGATCCCGCTCGTCGTCGTCAACGTGCAGCGCGGCGGCCCGAGCACCGGCCAGCCGACCAAGGTCGAGCAGGGCGACATGCTGTCGGCGATGTTCGGCAGCCATGGCGACGCGCCCAAGGTCGTGATGGCGCCGTGCGGCATCGAGGACTGCTTCTACTCGGTCATCACAGCGCGCAAGATCGCCGAGACCTTCGGCATGGTCGTCGTGGTGCTCTCCGACGCCAGCCTGTCCACCGCGCAGCAGCCGTTCCCGCGGCCGCAGTTCAGCGAGGACTGGCTCGCGCCGCCGGTGGACCAGACCCCGGTGCCGCCCGGTGCGAAGCCCTACGACTGGGACCCGGTGACCGGCCTGTCGCGTCGGTTCCAGCCGGGACAGCCCGGCGGCATGCACACGCTGACCGGGCTCGCGCACGACCGCAACAGCAAGGTCGCCTACGACCCGTCGATCAACGAGGAGGGCCTTCGCGCGCGCAGCCTCAAGCTGGCGGCGCTGCAGAAGACGCTGAAGGCGCCACCGGTGTTCGGCGGCGCTGACGGCGACCTGCTGCTCGTCGGCTGGGGCAGCACGATGGGGGCGATCGAGGAGGCGGTCACGAGGCTGCGCGGCGAAGGCCTGGCGGTGTCGGCTATGCACCTGCGCTTCCTGCAACCGATGCCATCGGGCATCCGCGAGATCCTGGCCCGCTTCAAGCACGTGATGACGATCGAGGGCAACTGGTCGGACAAGATGGAAGATGAACTGATCGACGAGGACAACCGCCGCTACTCCGCACTGGCGATGCTGCTGCGCTCGCGCTTCCTGCGCGACATCGACTGCTGGAGCGAGGCGCGCGGCCAGCCGATCAAGCCCGGCGACATCTGCCGCGTCGCGCGCAACGCCTTGCAACGGAAGGGACAGTCATCATGAGTCGCTCGCTGAGCCAATGCGTGATCAAGCTCCACGAGGAGCACCACGCGCTCGAAGACTATCAGGGCGGTGTGCCGCGCTGGTGCAACGGCTGCGGCGACAACGCCATCCTGGCCGCGATGCAACGCCTGTGCACCGAGGAATCGCTGGCGCCGGAGAACACCGTCTTCGTCTCCGGCATCGGCTGCAGCAGCCGCTTGCCGCACTACATGAAGACCTACGGATTCCACGGCATCCACGGCCGCGCCTTCCCGGTGGCCGAGGGCATCAAGATGAGCCGACCCGACCTCAACGTGTTCGTCAGCACCGGCGACGGCGACTGCTGCAGCATCGGCGCGGCGCACTGGATCCACGCGCTGCGCTACAACATGAACATCACCGTCGTGCTGCACGACAACCACGTCTACGGCCTGACGAAGAAGCAGGCTTCGCCGACTTCGCCGCGCGGCCTGAAAAGCAACACCACGCCTTACGGCGCCATGCTCGAGCCGATGAACCCGCTGACCGTGTCGCTCGGCGTCCAGGGCGCATCGTTCATCGCGCAGGGCGTCGACTGGGTGCCTGAGGTGCTCTACGACATCATGCTCGCGGCGTTCAAGCACCGCGGCTTCTCGTTCGTACGGGTCCTGCAGCGATGCCCCGAGTTCATGCCCAAGGCCTTCGACCCCTGGCTGCACGACCCGCAGCGCACGATGCTGCTCACGCACAAGGACGGGCTGCAGCTCAGCCCCGGGCTGTCGAGCTCGTACCGCAACCAGCGCGAGCACGACCCGATCGACCTCGACCGCGCGCGCGAGATCGCGTCGATGGAAGACCCGATCCCGGTCGGCATCCTGTACCGCAACCCCGACGCGCCCTGCTACGAAGACCTGCGCCATGCCGGGGCGCTGCGCTCGCCGGCGACGATCCGCGCCGGCTTCGACCGCGAACTCGACAAGTTCACCGTCTGGCCCGAAGACGACGAGGCGCACGCGCAGCGCGCGGCCTGAGCGGCCACCCGATCACCGAAGCCCGAGATGAACGTGCGATGGACATGCAAACCAAGCCGCAGGACCAACTGATCTTCCACTTGACCGGCAAGTGCCAGGGCGAGGGCCTGAGCCCGGTTGCGGGCCTGGCCCTGCGCCCTGCCCTGCTCGCGCCGTACCGTGATCTGGCCGGCTTGCGTCACGACTTCCCCATCGTGCTGATGGAGGGCGGCCCTCATTTCGCCCGCTCGATGGCCAGCCTGGTGGACGACATGCTGAAGGACGTCGCGCCGCGCGGCATCGAGGGCGAGCGGCTGCGCCGCCATGCCCTGCAGCTCGAGCGCGAGATCCGCCGTGCCGTCGACGCCGGCGCCAGCGGAACGCTGGCCGAGCTGTGGGACGCCGCCGCGACGAGGCTGGGCCAGCGCGAAGGCGAGACGCTCGAGCAGGTTCTCACGCTTGCCGCCGGCGCGCTGCGCGGCGAAGGCGCGGTGCTCGGCTGCACGGCCGCGATGCCAGCGCAGCTGATCACGCACGCCTGGCGCAAGGCGCAGCGCGAGAAGGCGCGCACGTTCCACACCGAGCTCGCCCGGCTGGTGCTCAAGCTCTCGGACATCCTGCGCGCCGCGTTCAGCCATTCGCAGGCCGGACGCCAGCCGCAGAGCCTGAAGGCCGCGGTCGGCGGGCCGCATCAGGATGCGTTCGATTTCGAGGCCCTCTCGCGCATCGTCGGCAAGGGCGCGCCGCGCGACGAGCTGCCGCCGGCGCGGCGCGAGCGGCTGCAGCGCACGCTGGGCGTGCTCGAGTCACAGCGCTTCTTCGCAGCCGCAGGCACCACCGACGACGGCGAGGCCGGCGAGACCTACGGCTTCGTGTTCGACAACTGCGCCGCCGCGGCGCGGGCCTTCGCCGAGCGGCTGGACGACGTCGTGGCGCTGGTCAAGGCGCTGGCGGTGGCCGAGCTGGAGGTGCAGGGCCGCTACGTCGAGTCCGAGCACGACCTGTACTTCGAGGCCTTCGACGGCCATGCGCTGACGGCCGACGACCTGGCCCGCCTGCCCGACTACCTGGTGTGCATCGCGCCCGACCGCAACGAGGCGCCGGAGAACGCGAACCTGATGGAGATGCTCTCGTCGGGACTGCCCGTGAAGGTGCTGGTGCAGACCGCCGACCTGTTCGACGAGGCCTCGATCGGCACCGGCCGCTTCGCCTTCGGCGTTCGCAGCGCGCGCTTGGCCACCGCCGCGATGGGGCTGGGCGGCATGTTCGTGCTGCAGACCAGCAGTTCCAACCTGCTCGCGCTGCGCAACCGGGTTGGCCAGGGCCTGGCCTGCCGCGGGCCGGCGCTCTTCAGCGTCTTCACCGGCGTAGTGCGGGCCGACGGCGTCCTGCCTCCCTACCTGGTGTCCGCCGCGGCGATGCAATCGCGCGCCTTTCCGGCCTTCACCTACGACGCTGCCGCCGGCGGCAACTGGGCCACGCGCTTCTCGCTCGAGAACAACCCGCAGCCCGACGACGACTGGCCGGTGCTGACGCTGGAATATGCCGACTCCGCGTTGCAGCGCGCCAGCGAGGCTTGCGCCTTCACGTTCGCCGACTTCGCGCTCTGCGATGACCGCCATGCCGCCCACTTCGCCCTCGTGCCGCGCGAGCGCTGGGGTGCTTCGATGGTGCCGGCGGCCGACTGGCTGGCCCTGGACGAGGGCGACGCCGCTCAGCGAGCGCCCTACCTGCTGGCCGTCGACGAAGACGACGCGCTGCAGCGGGTGATCGTCGACGCGCGGCTGATGCAGGCCACGCGGCGCTGCCAGCTGCTGTGGCGCCGGCTGCAGGAGCACGGCGGCATCCACGATTCGCACGCCGAGCGCCTGCTGGCGCGCGAGAAGGCGGCCTGGGCCGCTGAACGGCAAACCGCCGTGCCCGCAGCGCCGGTAGCACCGGCCGCTGCGACCCCGGCCGCAGCGACGGGCGAGGAGCCCGTGATCGCTGCGCCCGACCACTCGCGCGACGAGGCCTGGATCGAAACCGACCGCTGCCCGAGCTGCAACGAGTGCCAGCTGATCAACGACCGCATGTTCAGCTACAACGAGCGCAAGCAGGCGTACATCAAGGACATCACCGCAGGCACCTACCGCCAGCTGGTGGAAGCCGCAGAGAGCTGCCAGGTGGCGATCATCCACCCGGGCGCCCCGCGCGACCCGAAGGAGCCGGGGCTGGAGGAGTTGCTCGCGCGCGCCGAGCCGTTCCGTTGACGCGGGCGATTCGGCCGCCGCCGCGCTTGGCGGCGCGTGCGACGATCGCGCATGTCCCGAGCCTTCGACGTCATCGTCTTCGGCGCCACCGGTTTCACCGGCCGCCTGGTGGCCGAATACCTGCACCAGGCCTACGGCAGCGGCGGCAAGCCGAGCTGGGCGATGGCCGGGCGAAGCCTCGACAAGCTCGCGCAGGTCAGGCAGGCGATCGGTGCCGGTGACGCGGTGGCGCTGATCGCCGCCGACGCGTCCGACGTCTCGGCGCTGCGCCGCCTGGTCGGCCAGGCCAAGGCGGTGATCACCACCGTCGGGCCCTACCAGCGTCACGGCACGGCCCTGGTGATGGCCTGTGCGCGGGCCGGCACCGACTATGTCGATCTGTGCGGCGAGCCGGCCTGGATGGCACGCATGATTCCGGCACTCGACGCACCGGCGCGGGCCAGCGGTGCGCGCATCGTGTTCTCCTGCGGTTTCGATTCGATCCCGTTCGACCTCGGTGTCGTGTTCCTGCAGGCCGAGGCACAAAGGCGCTTCGGCCTGCCGCTGCAAGAGGTGCGCTGCCGCGTGCGCAGCATGAAGGGCGGGCCGTCCGGTGGCACCGTCGCCAGCCTGCTGGCGACGCTGGAGGCGATGGACCGCGATCCGGCAGTCGCGCGCATCATGGCCGACCCGTTCGCGCTCACACCGGGCTTCCGTGGCCCGGCGCAGCCCGAAGACGATTCCGCCACCTACGACGACGTGGCGCGGTCGTGGACGGCGCCGTTCATCATGGCCCCGATCAACACCAAGAACGTCCACCGCACGAACGCGCTGCGCGGCCACCCGTGGGGCCGCGACTTCATCTACGACGAGCGCATGGCCACCGGCGACGGCCCCAAGGGCGCGTTGCGCGCCAGGACGCTGGCACGCCAGTCGCGCCTCCAGAACGCGCTGCTCGGCTTCGCGCCGACACGCGCGCTGCTGCGCCGGTTCGCGCTGCCCAAGCCGGGACAGGGCCCGAGCCCGCGAGAGCGCGAACAGGGGTTCTACGAGCTGCTGGTCATCGGCCAGACGGCCGACGGCCGAACCCTTCGCGCCTCGATCAGGGGCGATCGCGACCCGGGCTACGGTTCGACCTCGAAGATGATCGCCGAGAGCGCGCTGTGCCTGGTCGAGGACACCGCCCGCACGGACGCCGACGGCGGCGTCTGGACGCCCGGTGCGGCGATGGGGCTGAAGCTGGTCACCAGGCTGCAGGCCCGGGCCGGGTTGACCTTCGCCATCGAAGAGTGATGCGCATTCACCTGCGGCCGCGGAGAGGGCAGTCCGCGAAGGGTGC
This sequence comes from Betaproteobacteria bacterium, assembly GCA_037443665.1. Classification (GTDB taxonomy): domain Bacteria; phylum Pseudomonadota; class Gammaproteobacteria; order Burkholderiales; family Burkholderiaceae_C; genus Rubrivivax. The sequence goes on along the minus strand of JBBINW010000011.1, from coordinate 71,599 downwards.
GATGGGCGCTCCGACCCATAATCCGCAGCTCGACACGCACGCTGCCAATCCCTCCATGATCGTCGTCCATCACCTCAACGAATCGCGCTCGCAGCGCGTGCTGTGGCTGCTCGAAGAACTGCAGGCGCCTTACGAGATTCGCCACTACGAGCGCGACGCCTTGACGCGACTGGCACCGCCTGCACTGCAAGCGGTTCATCCGTTGGGCAAGTCGCCGGTGGTCGAGGCCGACGGGATGACGCTGATCGAGTCCGGCGCCATCATCGACTACCTCATCCGCCGCCACGGCGGCCAACACCTGCGGCCCGCCGAGGATTCGGCCGACTTCCAGGTCTACCAGCAATGGCTGCACTACGCCGAGGGTTCGGCGATGCTTCCGCTGTTGCTCAAGCTCTACGTCTCGCGACTCGGCGAGGCCGGCACGCCGCTGAAGCCGCGCATCGAGAGTGAACTGGCCAACCACCTGGGATTCGTCGAGCGTTCGCTGCAGGGCCGCGAGTGGCTGGTGGGCGATGCGTTGAGCGGTGCCGACGTGCAGATGAGCTTCGTCGGCGAAGCCGCACGCGGCCTGCGCGCCAGCTATCCGAACATGGACGCGTGGGTACGCCGCTTCCAGCAGCGGCCCGCATACCGGCGCGCACTCGAACGCGGCGGGCCGTACTCGATGGCCAGCTGAGATCCCCTGCCTTCACCGGCCGCGAAACACCGGCTTGCGCTTCTCGAGGAAGGCGCTCACGCCTTCGTGGTAGTCATCGCTGTCGTAGACCAGCCGGCGCAGCCCCTGCACGCGTTCGAAGCCCTGCGGCGACATCGGGTGCGCGCCGGCCAGGATGCGCAGCTGCTCCTTCATCACCGCGATGCTCAGCGGTGCGTTGGCGGCGATGGTGCGCGCCAGATCGAAGGTGAAAGCCTCCAGCTCGGCTGCGGGCACCAGGTGGTTGATCATGCCCAGGCGTTCGGCCCGCTCGGCGGTGATCGGCTTGGCCGTGTAGAGCATCTCCTTGATGATGCGCGGGTCGGCGGCATTGAGGAAGGTCAGCATGCCGCTGACGTTGTAGGGCACGCCGAGCTTGGCCGGGGTAGCCGCGAAGGTGGCACCCGGCGCGGCGACGATGAGGTCGCAGGCCATCACTGCCTCGCAGGCGCCACCCCAGACACCGCCTTCGATCATCGCGATCACCGGCGCCGGGAACTGCTCAATCTCGCGGATCAGGTGGCGCAGCGGGTCGTCCCAGCCCAGCGGGTCGCGGCGGCCGGCCGGCAGCTCGGTCACGTCGTGCCCGGCCGACCAGACCTTGGCACCCGGCGGCGCCCGCAGGATCACCACCCTCGCCTTGCGCTCGTGCAGCCCGGCCAGCGCCTCGATGAGCTTCCTGACGAGCGCATCGGACAGCGCGTTGCGCTTTCCCGGGTGGTTCAGCGTCAGGGTGCCGATCTGGTCGTCGAATTCGACGCCGATCAGTTCAGACTCCACGCGACGGCCTCATTTCCACCCCAGCGCCACCATCTTGCGGCGCAGGAACGCAATCTGCGTGGCCAGCGGCAGCTGCTTGGGGCAGACGTCGTGGCAGCCCAGCAGCGTCATGCACCCGAAGACGCCGTCGTCGTCGCCGATCAGCTCGTAGAAGTCGTCGTCGCTGCGCGTGTCGCGCGGGTCGAGCCGGAGGCGGGCGATCTTGTTCAGCCCGACGGCGCCGACGAAACCCTCGCGCATGCGCGCGGTGCCGCAGGCGGCCACACAGCAGCCGCATTCGATGCAGCGGTCGAGTTCGTAGATCCGGTCGGCCAGCTCGGGCTCCATGCGGGCCTCGAGCCGCCGCAGGTCCACCGCCTCGTCCTGCTGGTGGACCCAGGCCTGCAACCGCTCGCTCATGCCGCGCATCCACTTTCCGGTGTTGACCGACAGGTCGCCGATCAGCTCGAACACCGGCAGCGGCGCCAGCGTGACCTCATTGCCCAGCTTGCTGGTCAGCGTGCGGCAGGCCAGCGCCGGCCGGCCGTCGACGAGCATCGCGCAACTGCCGCAGATGCCGGCGCGGCAGACGAAGTCGAACTGCAGCGAGGCATCCTGCTTCTCGCGGATCTCGGTGAGGGCGATGAACAGCGTCATGCCCGGGCCGTCCTCGACCTCGTAGGTCTGCCAGTGCGGCGCGACGGCGGGCTGGGCCGGGTTGTAGCGCAGGACGCGGATCGCGATGCGCCGCGGCGGGCCGGCTTGGGCCGGCGCCGGCGAAGGTGCCACGACGGCGGTCGAGACAGGATGGATGGCGATCTTCATGCCGGTCATGTCAGAGGCTCGTCGATGCGTTCGTTGGGCCCGCGCAGCGCCGGCGGCAGCAGCTCGTCGTAGGGCATGAGCGCCTGCTGCACCGCACGGCGGTCGGTGGCGCCCAGCTTCTCGCGCAGCGCAGCCACCTCGGTGGCGCGGGCCGGCGTGTCGGGGTGGTCGATGTAGTCCTTGGCACCGTAGCCGCGCCAGCCCGGCGGCAGCTCCATCGCCCTGACGTCCAGCGGCTCGTAGGCCAGCGTGGGCAGGAGGTCGCCCGGAGCACGCCAGGTGGCCAGGGTGCGTTTCAGCCATTGGGCGTCGTCGCGGCGCGGGAAGTCCTCCCGGAAATGCGCGCCGCGGCTCTCGGTGCGCAACGCTGCCCCGTGCGCCATGCACAGCGCGACCTTGAGCATCTTCTGCACGCGGTAGGCGGTGACCAGCTCGGGATTGGCGCCGGCGGCGCGGTTGCGCAGCCCGATGCGGCGGCTGCGCTCGAGCAGCCCCTGCAACTCCGAGACGGCCTTGGCCAGTTCCTCGCCGGTGCGAAAGATCCCGACCTTGTCGCTCATGATGCTCTGCATCGCCAGGCGCAGAGCCATCGCGTCCTCGGTCCCGCCGCCGCCCGCAAGGTGGTCGAGCTTGGCCTGCTCGGCCTGGACGAGCTCGCGCACCAGGCCCACCGGCAGGCGCTGGTCGTTCTCCGGTCGCGCGCAGTAGTCGGCGACGTATTCGCCGACAATCATCCCGGCGACCACCGTCTCGGCGACCGAATTGCCGCCCAAGCGGTTGAAGCCGTGCATGTCCCAGCAGGAGGCCTCGCCAGCGGCGAACAGCCCCTTCAGCGTCGGGCTCTGCCCGGTGTGGTCGGTGCGCACCCCGCCCATCGTGTAGTGCTGCGCCGGCCGCACGGCGATCATCTGCTCGGCCGGGTCGATGCCCAGGAACGATTCGCAGATCTCCTTGACCTCGCGCAGGTTCTTCTCGATGTGCGCGCGGCCCAGCAGCGTGATGTCCAGCCAGAGGTGTTCGCCGAAGCGCGAGGGCACCCCCTTGCCCTTGCGGATGTGCGTCTCCATGCGCCGCGAGACGACGTCGCGCGAGGCCAGTTCCTTCTTCTCGGGTTCGTAGTCGGGCATGAAGCGGTGGCCGTCGACGTCCTTGAGCAGCCCACCGTCGCCGCGGCAACCCTCGGTGACGAGGATGTTCGCCGGGAAGATGCCCGTGGGGTGGAACTGCACCGCCTCCATGTTGCCCAGCACCGCCTGCCCGGTCTCCAGCGCGATCGCCATGCCGATGCCCTCGCAGATCACGGCATTGGTCGTGGCGCGGAAGAGCCGCCCGGCGCCGCCGGTGGCGATCACCGTGGCCTTGGCCAGGTAGGCGCTGAGCTCGCCTGTGACGAGGTTGCGCACCACCGCGCCGTGGCAGCGGCCGGATTCGTGGATCAACGCGATGGCCTCCATCCGTTCGTGCACCGGGATGCATTCGGCGATCGCCCGGTCGCTCATCGTGAACAGCATCGCGTGGCCTGTGCCGTCGCTGACGTAGCAGGTGCGCCACTTCTTGGTGCCGCCGAAGTCGCGCTGCGCGACCAGGCCGTGCGCCTCGTTGCGCTCGGTCAGCGTGACCTTCTGGCCGTTGATGATGACCTCGCGGTCGCCGCGCTGCACGCGGCTCCACGGCAGGCCCCAGGCGGCGAGTTCGCGCACCGCCTTGGGCGCCGTGTTGACGAACATGCGCACGACGCGCTGGTCGGCGCCCCAGTCGCTGCCGCGCACCGTGTCCTCGAAGTGCACGTCCTCGTTGTCACCCTGCCCCTTGACTACGTTGCCCAGCGAGGCTTGCATCCCGCCCTGCGCCGCCGCCGAATGCGAGCGCTTGGGTGGCACCAGCGACAAGATCGTCGCCTCGAAGCCACGCCGCTTGGCGCCGATGGCGGCGCGCAGGCCGGCCAGGCCACCGCCGATCACGAGCACGTCGGTGTAGTGGATCTTCATGCGCGCGCCCTCACTGTCCGGCAGGCGGGGCCGGCTGCACCCAGCTCGGCGTGTAGAGCTCGCCGGCATGCGCGGCGTGGCCGATTCCGACCTTGACGTAAGCCGCCAGCGTGGCCAGGCCCAGCACCAGGAAGAATGCCGTCAGCGCCCACTTGAGGGTCTTCAATCGTTTGCGCGACGCGTTGGCGTCGGAACCGGCGAACCAGCCCCACTTCACGGCCAGCCGGTACAGGCCGATGCCGCCGTGCAGTTCGACCGCCAACAGCAGCAGCAGGTACAGCGGCCAGAAATGGTCGCTCCACATCCGGTCGGCACTGCCGTAGGGGTCGATCCGGTCGGGTCGCGTGAGCATGACGTAGAGGTGAATCGAGGCCATGAAGAACATCGCGAAGCCGGTCACCACCTGCCACCACCACAGCGTGGTGTCGCCGTGGTGCATCGCGTTGACATGGTCGCGGAAGCTGCGCCACTGCCGGTAGTTGATCGGGAACTTGCGCATCGCCAGCAGCGCATGCAGGATCAGCAGCGAGAAGACCCCCGCGACGACGCAGGAAACCAGCCACGGCAGCGAGTGCCCGAAGACGAAGGTGCCCTCGAAGAAGCGCGCCACCGTCCACATCGCGTCGTTGCCGAGCAGAATCGACGAGACGAAGAACATGTGGCCCCACATGAAGAGCGCGAGGATGAGGCCGCTCACGCTCTGCAGCCAATCCAGGCGCGCGGGGATCCTGCTCTTGCGCATGCTGCGCCCGGCGACGCCCACCGGCAGGCTGGTATTCATGCCTCTGTCTCCAGCGCCGGCTGGTTGGACTTCTGCGCGCCGGCCGACGTGATGTTGCTCGACTGCGGCATCGCGCGCTTGCGCTAGGTCAAGGCTGTCGCTGCGCTGCCGCCGAGGCATTCCCCGGGCGCGGGCAAACCATAGGCCGCCGCTTGATGTGGCGCAAAACCACACCGGGCACGAGCGCTGACCATGCGACCCTTGCGTGCAGTCACAGGAGGGCCGGCGATGCTGCAGATTCGGATCCACGGCCGCGGCGGGCAAGGGGTGGTCACGGCGGCCGAGATGCTGTCGATCGCGGCCTTCGAGCAGGGTCGCCACGCGCAGGCCTTCCCCAGCTTCGGCTCCGAGCGCACCGGCGCACCGGTGGTCGCTTTCTGCCGCATCGACGACAAGGCGATCCGCTTGCGCGAGCCGGTGCTGGCGCCCGACGTGCTGATCGTGCAGGACCCGACGCTGCTGCACCAGGTCGACGTGTTCCAGGGGCTGCGCCCCGACGGCTACGTGCTGATCAACAGCAAGCGCAGCTTCGACGAACTGGGCCTGGGCGAGATCGCGCAGCGCTTCCGGCGCGAGCGCCTGATGACGGTGCCGGCGACCGAGGTCGCGCTCAAGCACCTGGGCCGGCCGCTGCCGAACGCGGTGCTGCTGGGCGGCTTCGCGGCGCTGTCGGGGCTGGTATCGCTGGCCGCGGTGGCCCATGCGATCCGCGCCAAGTTCAAGGGCAAGGTGGCCGAAGGCAACGTGGCCGCGGCGACCGAAGCCTTCGAGATCGTGCGCCAGGGGATGGGGGAGCTGAGCCATGCTCAAGCAGATTGAAGGCTCGCATGCGGTGGCCGAGGCGGTGGCCCTGAGCCGCCCCGAGGTGATCTGCGCCTACCCGATCTCGCCGCAGACGCACATCGTCGAGGGCCTGGGCGAGTTGGTGAAGGATGGCACGCTCGCGCCCTGCGAGTTCATCAACGTCGAAAGCGAATTCGCCGCCATGAGCGTGGCCATCGGATCGTCGGCGGCAGGCGCGCGCACCTACACCGCCACCGCCAGCCAGGGGCTGCTGTTCATGGCCGAGGCCGTCTACAACGCTTCCGGGCTGGGGCTGCCGATCGTGATGACGGTGGCCAACCGCGCGATCGGCGCGCCGATCAACATCTGGAACGACCACAGCGACTCGATGAGCCAGCGCGACTGCGGCTGGATCCAGCTCTTCGCCGAGAGCAACCAGGAGGCGCTGGACCTGCACATCCAGGCGTTCAAGCTGGCCGAGGAACTCTCGATGCCGGTGATGGTGTGCATGGACGGCTTCATCCTCACCCACGCCTACGAGCGGGTGGACATGCCGGCGCAGGCCGAGGTCGACGCCTTTCTGCCGCCGTACGAGCCGCGCCAGGTGCTGGACCCGGCCGAGCCGGTGTCGATCGGCGCCATGGTCGGCCCCGAGGCCTTCATGGAGGTGCGCTATCTGGCGCACGCCAAGCAGCTGAGCGCGCTGGACGTGATCCCGCGCATCGCCGATGAATTCGCCCAGCGCTTCGGGCGCAGCAGCGGCGGGCTGGTGCGTGGCTACCGGACCGAGGACGCCGAGACCGTCGTCGTCGCGCTCGGCTCGGTGATCGGCACGCTCGAGGACACGATCGACGAGTTGCGCGAAGCCGGGCTGAAGATCGGCGTGCTCGGCATCCGGTCGTTCCGCCCGTTCCCGCTCGCCGCGGTGCGCGCGGCGCTGCAGGGCGCCAGGCGCGTGGTGGTGCTGGAGAAGAGCTTCTCGGTCGGCCTGGGAGGCGTGGTGTCCACCGACGTCCGCCTGGCGCTGTCGGGCCTGCATCTGCACGGCTACACGGTCGTCGCCGGTCTCGGCGGCCGCGCCATCACCCAGGCCAGCCTGAACCGGACCTTGCGCGAGGCCGTCGCCGACCGGTTGCAGCCGCTGACTTTCATGGACCTGGACTGGCGCATCGTCGCACGCCAGCTCCAGCGCGAGGCACAGACGCGGCGCAGCGGCCCGATCGCCGAGAACCTGCTGCGCGACATCGGCACCGTCGCATCGAAGGTGAGCTGATCATGAAGACGATTGCAGCGACAATGCCGCGGGCCGAGCGCCGGGCCGCTCCCAAGCCGGCCCGCGTCCCCTCGGGGGACCGGCCGACGTACCCGTCGGACGAAGGGCTGTCATGACTCCCGTGAAGTTCTACCAGACCGGCACCTTCACCGTCGGCAACCGGCTGCTCGCGCCCGAGCAGCGCAGCGTGCAGGCCAGCACCGAGCGCAGCAACGCGCTGAACTCCGGCCACCGCGCCTGCCAGGGCTGCGGCGAGGCGCTGGGCGCACGCTATGCCATCGACGCCGCGATGCGCGCCACCGGCAAGCAGCTGATCGCCGCCAACGCCACCGGCTGCCTCGAAGTGTTCTCGACGCCCTACCCCGAGACCTCGTGGCAGCTGCCGTGGATCCACTCGCTGTTCGGCAACGCCGCGGCGGTCGGCACCGGCATCGCCGCCGCGCTGAAGGTCAAGGCGATCAAGTCCGGGCAGGCTCGCAGCCCCGTGCGCGTCGTCGCCCAGGGCGGCGACGGCGGCACCACCGACATCGGCTTCGGCTGCCTTTCCGGCATGTTCGAGCGCAACGACGACGTGCTCTACATCTGCTACGACAACGAGGCCTACATGAACACCGGCGTGCAGCGCAGCTCGGCCACGCCGCCGGCCGCGCGCACCGCGACCACGATGGCGGTCGGGCCGAACCCGGGCGCCGACTTCGGCAAGGGCAAGAACCTGCCGCTGATCGCGATGGCGCACGAGATCCCCTATGTCGCGACCGCCACGGTCGCCGACCTGCACGACCTCGAGGACAAGGTCGAGCATGCGATGAGCCTGCGCGGCGCGCGCTACCTGCACATCCTGGTGCCCTGCCCGCTGGGTTGGGGATCGGCCAGCCACGACACGATCAAGCTGGCGCGGCTGGCGCGCGAAACCGGCATCTTCCCGGTCTTCGAGGCCGAGCATGGCGAGGTCACCCGCGTGACGAAGATCCGCCGCCGCGTGCCGGTGGACGAATACCTGCGGCCGCAGAAGCGCTTCGCGCACCTGTTCGGCAAGCCCGGGCATCCGGAGATGCTGGCGCACATTCAGGCCGATGCCGACCGCAACATCCGCCGTTTCCAGCTGCTCGACGCAGCAGAAAGCGAGGCATGAGATGAAGCCCCCAAGCTCACTGCGTTCCATGCTGGCCGCCAGAGGCGGTCAGCCTACGTGCCATCCAGGTCCGCGCAGCCAGGCATGGAGCCGCGGCACTCGGCCCCCCCGGGGGGCGTCAAGTTCCTTCGGAACGGCCGGGCGGCACTGAGATGGACAAGCCCTTCGCGATCACGCTCGACCCCGGATCGTCGCTCGCCAACAAGACCGGCAGCTGGCGCACCGAGCGGCCGGTCTACGTCAGCCGGCTGCCGCCGTGCAACGCCACCTGCCCCGCCGGCGAAGACATCCAGGGCTGGCTGTTCCACGCCGAGAGCGGCGACTACGAGGCCGCCTGGCGCCACCTCACGCGCGACAACCCCTTCCCGGCGATCATGGGCCGCGTCTGCTATCACAGCTGCGAGGGGGCCTGCAACCGCGGCAAGCTCGACGAGGCCGTGGGCATCAACTCGGTCGAGCGCTTCCTCGGCGACGAGGCGCTGAAGCAGGGCTGGCAATTCGCGCCGTCCGCAGTCGAGACCGGCCGGCAGGTCCTGGTCGTCGGCGCCGGGCCGTCGGGCATGTCGGCCGCCTACCACCTGCGGCGGCTGGGCCACCGCGTCACGGTGATCGAAGCCGGGCCGCTGGCCGGCGGCATGATGCGTTTCGGCATCCCGAAGTACCGGCTGCCGCGCGACGTGCTCGACGCGGAGATGCAGCGCATCGTCGCGATGGGGATCACGCTGCAGCTCGGCACCAAGGTGGCCGACATCGCGCAGACGATGGCAGACGGTGGCTTCGACGCCGCGTTCCTGGCCGTCGGCGCGCACATCGCCAAGCGCGCCTTCATCCCGGCCAAGGACTCGTCGCACATCCTCGACGCGGTGGCGGTGCTGCGCTCGATGGAAGGCGAGGACAAGCCCATGCTCGGCCGCCGCGTCGTCGTCTACGGCGGCGGCAACACGGCCATCGACGTCGCCCGCACCGCGAAGCGCCTGGGGGCCACCGAGGCGATCATCGTCTACCGCCGCACGCGCGAGCGGATGCCGGCGCACGACTTCGAGGTCGAGGAAGCGCTGGAAGAAGGCGTGATGGTCAAGTGGCTGTCCACGATCAAGCAGGCCGGCGAGGGTGCAATCACGATCGAGAAGATGCGCCTCGACGAGAAGGGCAACCCGCAGCCGACCGGCGAGCTCGAGACGCTGGCGGCCGACTCGGTCGTGCTGGCGCTGGGCCAGGACGTCGATCTGTCGCTGCTCGACAAGGTGCCCGGCCTGACGATGAACGACGGCGTCGTCCAGGTCGACCCGGCGACGATGATGACCGGCCACCCGGGCTTGTTCGCTGGCGGCGACATGGTGCCCGCCGAGCGCAACGTGACGGTTGCCGTCGGCCACGGCAAGAAGGCGGCGCGCCACATCGACGCCTGGCTGCGCGGCGTGGCCCTGCCCGCCGAGCCCAAGCATGCCCTGGCCAGCTTCGAGCACCTGAATCCCTGGTACTACAGCGACGCCCCGAAGACGGTGCGCCCGCAACTCGACCTCGCCCGCCGCACCAGCAGCTTCGACGAGGTGCAAGGCGGCCTGAGCGCCGACAACGCGCTGTTCGAGGCCCGCCGCTGCCTGAGCTGCGGCAATTGCTTCGAGTGCGACAACTGCTACGGCGTGTGCCCCGACAACGCCGTCGTCAAGCTCGGGCCCGGGAAGGGCTTCGAGTTCAACCTCGACTACTGCAAGGGCTGCGGCATGTGCGTGGCCGAGTGCCCCTGCGGCGCGATCGAGATGGTGCCGGAAGAAGTCTGAGCGCCGGGCGGCGTCGGCCGCTCGGCTCGACGCCACCTTGACGCTGCGCAATGCGGGCCGGCCCGGCCCTGCTACATCTGCAGGCGAGATCGTGACCCGGCACGCCGTCGCGCGCTGCGTCCGCGGTCCAGAGGAGATCGAGATGAAGAGCCCCGTTGCCGTCGGCCTGGCCACCGTGGCCATGGCGGCCCTCCCCACCTTGGCGCAGGCGCAGGAGGCCTATGCTGCCAAGGACGTGCACCTGCGCGCCGGTCCAGCCCGCGACTACCCGGTGGTCGCCGTCGTGCCGGCGGGCGCGCCGCTCACGGTCCAGGGCTGCCTGAGCGACTACAGTTGGTGCGATGTGATCGCAGGCCCGACCCGCGGCTGGGTCTATGCCGCAAACATCGAGTACGCCTATCAGGGCGGCTATGCCCCGGTGCTGGGCTACGGCGCCGAGATCGGCATCGCGATCGTCGGGTTCGCCCTGCTGGACTACTGGAACCACTACTACATCGACCGCCCGTTCTACCGCGACCGCGACCAGTGGGTCCATCGGCCTCGACCGCCCCGCGCCGCCCCACCCGGCGCCCGCCCAGAACTTCCACGCCAAGGGTCGCCGCGGATGCCGCAGCCGCAACCGGAGCCGCCGCACCGGGATCTCCCGGGCGGACCGCATCCGCAGCCGCCGCACCGGGATCTCCCGGGCGGACCGCATCCGCAGCCGCCGCACCGGGATCTCCCGGGCGGACCGCATCCGCAGCCGCCGCAACAGGGCAGCCCCGGCGAGCCGCGTCAGCAACCGCCTCAACACGGCGCGCCGGGCGCAGCGCATCCGCAGGCACCGGAACACCGTGCCCCGGGCGGGCAGCGTCCTGCCAGTCCTCAGCGCGACGACCGCGATCGCCCGAACCCGCGCTGATCGCCCCGGCGGCCCGTCGTCCGGGCCCCGCGGCAAGCTCAGCCGCCGACCGCCGCCTGCGCTGCCGCCAGGCGCGCGATCGGCACGCGGAACGGTGAGCAGCTCACGTAGTCGAGCCCGGCACGGTGGAAGAACGCGACCGAGGCCGGATCGCCACCGTGTTCGCCGCAGACGCCGACCTCGATGTCCGGCCGCACCGAGCGGCCCTTCTGCACGGCCATCTCGACAAGCAGGCCCACGCCCTTCTGGTCGATCGATCGGAACGGGTCGTGCTCGTACATGCCCTCCTTAAGATACTCGGGCAGGAACTTGCCGGCGTCGTCGCGCGAGAAGCCGAGCGTCATCTGGGTCAGGTCGTTGGTGCCGAAGGAGAAGAACTCGGCCTGACTGCCGATGCTGTCGGCCACCAGCGCGGCGCGCGGTGTCTCGATCATCGTGCCGAGCATGTACCGGATCTGCTCTCCGCGCTCGGCGAACACCTGCGCGGCGCTGCTGCGGATCACCGCGGCCTGGGCGTTGAACTCGCGCACCGTGCCCACCAGCGGCACCATGATCTCGACCTGCGGGTCCGCGCCCTTCGCCTTCGCGTCGAGCGCGGCCTCGAAGATCGCGCGCGACTGCATCTCGGTGATCTCGGGGTAGGTGATGCCCAGCCGGCAGCCGCGGTGGCCGAGCATCGGGTTGAACTCGTGCAGTTCCTCGACCCGCAGCCGGATCTTGCCCGGCGAGACCTTCATCTCGGTGGCCATCACGCGCTGCCCGGCCTCGTCCTGCGGCAGGAATTCGTGCAGCGGCGGGTCGAGCAGGCGGATCGTCACCGGCAGGCCGCTCATCTCGCGGAACAGGCCTTCGAAGTCGCCGCGCTGCATCGGCAGCAGCTTGGCCAGCGCCTTGCGCCGGCCGGACTCGTCGTCGGCGAGGATCATCTCGCGCACGGCGACGATGCGCTCGCCCTCGAAGAACATGTGCTCGGTGCGACACAGGCCGATCCCGGTGGCGCCGAAGCGCCTGGCGACCGCGGCCTCGTCCGGCGTGTCGGCGTTGGCGCGCACCTCCAGCCGCTGGTAACGCCCCGCCAGCGCCATCAACGCACCGAAGTCGCCACTGAGCTCGGCGTCCTGGGTCGCGATGCGGCCGGCAAAGACCTCGCCGGTGGAGCCGTCGAGCGAGATCCACTCGCCCTCGGACCAGCTGCGCCCGCCGATCGTCATCGTCCGCGCCTTGTAGTCCACGTGCACCGCGCCGGCACCCGAGACGCAGCACTTGCCCATCCCGCGCGCCACCACGGCCGCGTGCGAGGTCATGCCGCCGCGCGCGGTGAGGATGCCCTGGGCGACGCTCATGCCGCGCAGGTCCTCGGGCGAGGTCTCCAGGCGCACCAGGATCGCGGGCCGGCCCTGGCGCGCCGCCTCCTCGGCGGCGTCGGCGAAGAAGACGATCGGGCCGCTGGCCGCACCGGGCGAGGCTGGCAGGCCGCGCGCGATCACCTGGCCCACCTTCCGCGCCCCGGTGTCGAAGACCGGGTGCAGCAACTCGTTGAGCCGGTCGGGTGCGACGCGCAGCAGCGCGGTCTTCTCGTCGATCATGCCCTGCTGGAGCATCTCCATCGCGATGCGCACCATCGCCGCACCGGTGCGCTTGCCGTTGCGAGTCTGCAGCATCCACAAGCGGCCCTGCTGGATCGTGAACTCCAGGTCCTGCATGTCCTTGAAGTGGTTCTCCAGCGTCGTCTCGGCCTTCAGCAGCTGGGCGTAGATGTCGGGCATCAACTCCTCCAACGAGGGGTACCTGCTTCGCCGCTCGTCCTCGGAGACCAGCGCCAACTCGGCCCAGCGGCGCGAGCCCACCAGCGACACCTGCTGCGGCGTGCGGATGCCCGCGACCACGTCCTCGCCCTGCGCGTTGACGAGGAACTCGCCGTTGAACAGGTCCTCGCCGGTGCCGGCGTCGCGCGTGAAGGCCACGCCGGTGGCGCTGGTGTCGCCGAGGTTGCCGAACACCATCGCCTGCACGTTGACCGCCGTGCCCCAGGACTGCGGGATGTCGTTGAGCTCGCGATAGACGCGCGCGCGGTCGTTGTTCCAGCTCTCGAACACCGCGACCACCGCGCCCAGGAGCTGTTCCCACGGGTCGGTCGGAAAGTCGCGCCCGATGCGGGCCCGGATCAGCGCCTTGAAGCGCGTGACCAGTTCCTGCAGATCGCCCGCGTCGAGCTCGGTGTCGAGCTGCACGCCCTTGCTCGACTTGACCATGTCGATGATCACCTCGAACGGATCATGGTCTTCCTTGGACACCGGCTTCAGGCCCATCACCACGTCGCCGTACATCTGCACGAAGCGGCGGTACGAATCCCAGGCGAAGCGCTCGTTGCCGGACCGGCGGGCGAGGCCCGCCACGGCTTCGTCGTTCAGGCCGAGGTTGAGGATGGTGTCCATCATCCCGGGCATCGACGCGCGCGCGCCCGAGCGCACCGACAGCAGCAGCGGATCGGCCGCGTCGCCGAAGCGGCGACCCATCTCGCGCTCGATGAAGGCCAGACCCTGCCGCAACTCGGCGTCGATCAGCGCCAGCGCGCGGTCCTTGCCTTGTTCGGTGAAGACGGTGCAGGCCTCGGTGCTGATCGTGAAGCCCGAGGGCACCGGGATGCCCAGGCGGCACATCTCGGCCAGGTTCGCGCCCTTGCCGCCGAGAAGGTTCTTCATCGCCGCCGCGCCCTCGGTACGGGAGGACCCGAACAGATAAATAAACTTGGTGCTGGCCATGGCGAACTCCTTTCGATCCCGGACCGGATTGACTTGCATGGAATTCTCGGCCGCGCCGAGTGATGCGCCTTGCGCAGGATCAGACGGCGACGGGCGGCATCCGCTGGGTCCGGGGCTTAGGGGTTAGCACCGACCCCGACAGCCATGCCCACTTGATTTGGCGCAAGCGCCGCGCGCGGCGCCGATCCACATTTGGACGGTCGCGGCGGACGCCGTCGCGTTGGTCCGTGGCGGCAAAGAAAGCGAGGTCGGTGGCGATGAAGGTGGCCTTGTTCGTCCCTTGCTATGTCGATGCCTTCTTTCCCGAAGTCGGCATCGCGACGCTGGAGTTGCTCGAGCGGCTGGGCTGTGAGGTCGACTTTCCGCTCGACCAGACCTGCTGCGGCCAGCCGATGGCCAACAGCGGCTGTCACCAGGACGCCGCCGCAACCGAGGCGCTGTTCGCACGCAACTTTGCCGGCTACGACCATGTCGTCACGCCGTCGGGCAGTTGTGCCCACCACGTGCGCGACCAGCTGACGGCGATCGAGCAGACACCCGAGGTGCTGCAGGTGCGGCGCAACACGCGCGAGCTGGTCGAGTTCCTGCACGACGTGCTGAAGGTGCGCGAGTTCCCCTGGGCCGAGTTCCCGCACAAGGTCGGGCTGCACATCGGCTGTGCGACGCTGCGCGGCCTGCGCGAGGCCAGCGCGTCGGAGATCGTCGAGCCGCCGTTCAACAAGCCGGCGCGCCTGCTTTCGGCCGTCAAGGGCCTGGAGTTCGTCACGCCGAAGCGCCCCGACGAGTGCTGCGGCTTCGGCGGCACCTTCTCGGTGACCGAGGAGCCCGTGTCGGCCAAGATGGGCTACGACAAGGTCAACGACCACCACGACGCCGGGGCCGAGTACGTGGTCACGCCCGACATGTCGTGCGCCATGCACCAGCGCGGCTGCGCCCAGCGACTGGGCCTGCCGCTGAAGTACATCCACATCGCCCAGGTGCTGAACGGAGCGCGGGCGTGAAGGCCGCGCGGGTCGATCACGCCGAGGCCTCGTCGAAGTTCATCGAGGCCAAGGACCACGCCGAGTTCCACGACCAGCGGTTGTGGGACTTGCGCAAGAAGCGCGACCGCGAGAGCGAGGCGATCCCCGAGTGGCAGGCGCTGCGCGAGCTGGCCTCGGCGATCAAGGGCCACACGCTGACCCACCTGGCCGAGTACCTCGAGCAGTTCGAGCGCAACGCCAAGGCCAACGGCATGGTGGTGCACTGGGCGCGCGACGCCGCCGAGCACAACCAGGTCGTCTTCGACATCCTGCGTTCGCACGACGCGACGACGCTGGTCAAGAGCAAGTCGATGCTGACCGACGAGTGCGAGATGCGGCCGTTCCTGGAGAACCGCGGCATCGAGATCGTCGAGACCGACCTCGGCGAGCGCATCCAGCAGCTCGACGACGAGCCGCCCAGCCACATCGTGGTGCCGGCGGTGCACAAGCTGCGCGGCGACGTGGCCGAGGTGTTCGGCCGCACGATCGGCACCGACCCGGCCAACCACGACGTGCCGTACTTGGCCGAGAGCCAGCGCCAGCACACGCGGCCGATCTACCTGCGCGCGCATGCCGGCATGACCGGTGCCAACTTCGCCGTCGCCGAGACCGGCAGCTTCGTCGTCTGCACCAACGAGGGCAACGCCGACCTGGGTGCCAACCTGCCCGACCTGCACATCGCGTCGATCGGCATCGAGAAGCTGATCCCGAAGATCGAGCACCTCGGCGTCTTCGTGCGCATGCTCTCGCGCAGCGCCCTGGGCTCGCCGATCACCCAGATCACCTCGCACTTCCGCGCCCCGCGGCCGGGCACCGAGATCCACATCGTGCTGGTCGACAACGGCCGCTCCGAGCGCCTGGGCATGGCCGACTTCTGGTATTCGCTGAAGTGCATCCGCTGCGGCGCCTGCATGAACACCTGCCCGGTCTACCGCCGCAGCGGCGGCCTGAGCTACGGCAGCACCTATTCGGGCCCGATCGGGGTGATCATCGATCCCACCTTCAACCTACGCAAGTACAGCGCGCTGCCCTTCGCCAGCACGCTCAACGGCAGCTGCACCAGCGTGTGCCCGGTGAAGATCAACATCCACGAGCAGATCTACAAGTGGCGCCAGGTCATCGCCGAGCGGCACCAGCTGCCGATGGTCAAGAAGGAGGCCATGCGGCTGGCCGGCAAGGTGCTCTCAAGCCCCAAGATGTACCGCGCCGCGGTCGAGGCCGCCGCCGCGGGCATCGACCATCTGCCGCGCTTCCTCGTCTACAACCCGTTCAACGCCTGGGGTCGCCAGCGCGAGGTGCCGACCTCGCCGCCGACGACGTTCCGCCAGTGGTACCTGAAGCACCGCGGAGGGAAGAAATGAACCCGCACGTCGTCGCGACGGTTCGGCGGAGGCCGCAATGAACAGCCGCGAGTTCATCCTCGATCGCGTGCGGCGGAACCAGCCGGCGGCGCTTGCGCTGCCGCCGGTGCCGACCTTTGACCGGCCGCTGCCGGCGCCCTTCGAGGCCTTCACTGCCGCGCTCGAGCGCATGGGCGGCGTCGTCACCTCGCCACCCGAGCAGGGCTCGCTCACGCTGATGGTGCGCAAGCTGTTTCCGCTTGCGCACGTCATCTGCTCTGCCACGCCCGAGGTCCATGGCACGCGCGACATCGGCCTCGTCGGCCAGCCCGCCGAGCTCGAGGACGTCGATGTCGGCGTCGTGCGCGCCGCCTTCGGCGTCGCTGAGACCGGGTCGGTCTGGCTGAGCGAGCGCGAGTACCGGGTCAACGCGCTGGGCTTCCTGCCGCAGCACCTGGTGGTGCTGCTCGATCCGCACGCGATCGTGCCCAACCTCCACCACGCCTACCGCGACCGCCGCTTCTTCGAGGCGCGCTACGCGGTGCTGATGACCGGCCCCTCGGCCACCGCCGACATCGAGGGCGTGCTGATCCGCGGCGCGCAGGGCGTGCGCAGCTTCACCGTCATTCCGCTGGCCGCACCCGCGACCTCCCCCCACGGCTGACCACAAGAACGGAGACACCATGCCACCCTCGACCGCCCTGCCTGCGGGCATCGCCTTCACGCAGCCGCTCACGCCCGTGGGCGGTTCGCTGCTGCTGTCCTTTCTGGTGGCCGCCCTGCCGATCGTGGTGGCCCTCGTCATGCTGGGGGTCATGCGCCGCCCGGCCTGGCAGGCGTCGCTGGTGGGCCTGATCACCGGCCTGGTCATCGCCATTTCGGTGTGGGGCATGCCGACGGGTCTGGCCCTCGACGCGGTCGCCGCCGGCATGGCGCTGGCCCTGTTGCCGGTGATGTACATCGTCGTCACGGCCTTGCTGCTGTACAACCTGGCCGTCAAGTCCGGGCGCTTCGACCAGTTCCGCCAGTGGATGCTCGACTACCTGCCCGACGACCGGCGCCTGGTGCTGCTGGTGGTGGCGTTCTCCTTCGGCTGTCTGCTCGAGGGCATCTCCGGATTCGGCACGCCGGTGGCGATCACCAGCGCGCTGCTCATCGCACTGGGCTTTCCGCCCCTCGAGGCCCTGACCTACACCCTCATCTTCAACACCGCGCCGGTGGCCTTTGGCGCGCTCGGCGTGCCCATCACCGTGCTCGGCGCGGTCACCAGCATGCCGGCGGACACGCTGGGGGCGATGGTGGGCCGGCAACTGCCCTTCTTCGCCTTCCTGCTGCCGTTCTACGTCGTCGGCATGTACGGCGGCATCAAGTCCATCGGCAAGCTGTGGCCGGCGCTGGTGGTCTCCGGTGGCAGCTTCGCGCTGACCCAGTTCGCCACCTCCAACTTCATCAGCTACCAGCTCACCGACGTGCTGTCGTCGATGGTCTCGCTGATCGTCACGGTGGGCTTTCTCCAGGTCTGGAAGCCCGAACCCGACCCGGCCTTCGCCGTCGTGCGCAGCCAGGCCGCGGCCAAGGGCAGTGCACGCGCAGGCTACGGCGGCTGGCTGCCGTGGGTCGTGGTGTCGGTGGTCGTGATCGTGTGGATCCACCTCAAGATCTTCAACATCGCCGACGTCAAGATCCAATGGCCGGGTCTTCACAACGCGGTGTTCATCAGCACCTACCAGAAACCGTACGCCGCGATCTGGGACTTCGCGCCCATGGGCACGGGCACGGCCATCCTGCTGGCGGCCGTCATCACTGCCGTCTGGACCCGCACCAGCGTGGAAGACTTCTTCGCTTGCGTGAACAAGACCTGGGTCCAGACCCGGATCGCGATTGCCACCGTGATGCTGATCGTCGGCCTGGCCTTCCTGCTGAACTATTCGGGCATCAGCTACACGCTGGGCATGGGCGTGGCCGCCACCGGCGCCTTGTTCCCGCTCGTATCGGCCTTCCTGGGCTGGATCGCCGTCTTCCTCTCCGGCAGCGATACCTCGGGCAACGCGCTGTTCGGCAACCTGCAGGTGGTGGCCGCCAAGCAGCTGAACCTGAACCCGGTGCTGATGGCGGCGACCAATTCCTCGGGCGGCGTGATGGGCAAGATGATCTCGCCGCAGAACATCGCCACCGGCGTCTCCACCACCGACCTCAAGGGCCAGGAGGGCGTGGTCTTCGCCAGAACCTTCTGGCACAGCGTGTTCCTCACCTTGCTGCTGGGCGTCCTCGTCGTGGTCCAGCAGCACTGGCTGCCCGGGATGATTCCGGCCCTGCCCGTGAAGTGAGACCCGCCCGCCGGCCCGCGCCGAGCGGACCCGCAGCTCAGCGCGCCGGCGCGCCGTCCACGATGTGCTGCAGCCCGACCGGGTCGGTGATGCGGATCTGCCGGTTGCGCACGAACAGCAGGCCATCGGCCTGGAACTTCGAGAACGTGCGGCTGACCGTCTCGAGGGTGAGCCCGAGGTAGCTGCCGATCTCCTCGCGCGTCATGCGCAGCAGCACCGCCGAGGCCGAGTAGCCCCGCGCCTGCAGGCGATAGGTCAGGTTGAGCAGGAAGGCAGCGAGCCGCTCCTCGGCGTACATGCTGCCCAGCAGCAGCATGACGCCGTTGCTGTGCACGATCTCGCGGCTCATGATGCGGTGAAACTGCTGCTGCAGCGAGACGACCTCGGCCGACAAGGCTTCCAGGTCGGCGAAGGGGATCACGCAGACCTGCGAGTCCTCGAGCGCGATGGCGTCGACCTCGTGGCGGGTCGTCCCGATGCCGTCCAGGCCGAGGAGTTCACCCCCCATCTGGAAGCCGGTGACCTGGTCGCGCCCGTCCTTGGACGAGATGCAGGTCTTGAAGAAGCCGGTCCAGACGGCATAGACCGACTCGAAGCGGTCACCGGCGCGGTAGAGGGATTCGCCGCGCCCGATCTTGCGACGCGAGGCGACGAGCCGCCTGTCGATGTGTTCGAGTTCGGCCCTGTTCAAGCCCACCGGCAGGCAAATCTCGCGCAGGTTGCAGGTTGAACACTCCACCTGGCAGCTTGGCTGGTGCAGAGGCCGGAAGACTGACTGGTCCATTTGGCAGGTCTCGGTGGCAGCCGGCGGGAACGACGCCCGACGACTCGCGGCGGATGATAGTCCCGGCCGGCCTTCACGTCGCTGACGGCCGGCCGGTTGCCAGCGGGGTGCCGGCCATCGCCGACGGCATGACCTACATCAACGCGAAAGCGGGTCGCCTGGTTAGAGTGGGCCAGGCATCCGGCGGGGCCGCGAGAACCCGATGGCCGCGTGGCAGCAGGCGCAGCGCATGCGTCGGCCCGGCTGCGTCGAGACCGGACCCGGTTCAAGGCGCGACTGCCGAGCTGGATTGTTGGCATCGTCAGCGCCGTGGACCGCTCGAGAGCGCCCAACAACGGTGGAGACAGCCGATGCAAGCCCCTTATGACGCGCTGCGGCGCCAGCTCGGCGCGTTCATCCCCGCCGCCCGACTGGTCACCGACCCGCTGCGCTTGCTGGCCTGGGGCACCGATGCCAGCTTCTACCGCCTCGTGCCGCAACTGGTCGTGGTGGTCGAGGGCGAGGCCGAGGTCCGGCAGGTGCTCGAAAGCTGCGCCCGGCTTCACTTGCCGGTGACGTTTCGCGCCGCCGGCACCAGCCTGTCGGGGCAGGCGCTCAGTGATTCAGTGCTGGTGCTGCTGGGCGATGGCTGGCGCGGGCTCCAGGTGGCCGCCGACGCGGCGACGATCACCCTGCAGCCGGGCGTGATCGGCGCGGCCGCCAACCGCGCGCTGCTGCCGCGCCAACGCAAGATCGGGCCGGACCCGGCGTCGATCGACGCTGCGATGATCGGCGGCATCGCCGCCAACAATGCCAGCGGCATGTGTTGCGGCACGGCACAGAACAGCTACCACACGCTGGCCGGCCTGCGCGTCGTGCTGGCCGACGGCAGCGTGCTGGACACCCGCGACCCGGCCAGCCGCCGCGACTTCCTGGCGCGGCGGCCCGACTTGGCGACAGGCCTGGCCGAACTCGGCCGCGCGACGCGCGAGGACGCCACGCTCGCGGGCCGCATCCGCCACAAGTTCCGCATGAAGAACACCACCGGCTACAGCCTGAACGCGCTGGTGGACTTCGAGGATCCGGTGGACATCCTGGCCCACCTGATGATCGGCTCCGAAGGCACGCTGGGCTTCATCAGCGAGATCACCTACTTCACGGTCGACGAGCATCCGCACAAGGCCAGTGCGCTGATCCTCTTCGAACATCTCGAGACCGCCTGCAGCGCCGTCACCGGCCTGAAGCCGAAGCCGGTGGCCGCCGCCGAGCTGCTCGACCGCGCCTCGCTGCGTGCCGTCGAGGACAAGCCGGGCATGCCGGCCGGGCTGCGCGACCTGCCCGAGGACGCCGCCGCGCTGCTCGTCGAGGTGCGCGCCGAGACGGCCGCCGCCCTGGCGCTGCGCATCGAGGCCGTGACGGCTGTGGTGCAGGCCTTTCCCCTGGCCGCGCCGCTGCGCTTCACCACCGACGCCGCCGAGTCGGCGGCGCTGTGGAACGTGCGCAAGGGCGTCTTCCCGGCCGTCGGCGCCGTGCGCACGCCCGGCACCACGGTGATCATCGAGGACGTGGCCTTCCCCGTCGAGCGCCTGGCCGAGGCGACGATGGACCTGCAACGCCTGCTGCGCGAGTTCGGTTACCCCGAGGGGATCGTCTACGGCCACGCCCTCGACGGCAACCTGCATTTCGTCTTCACGCAGGACTTCGGCAGCGCGGCCGAGGTCGATCGCTACCGCCGCTTCATGGACGCGGTGTGCGACATGGTCGTGCACAAGTACGACGGCTCGCTGAAGGCCGAGCATGGCACCGGGCGGAACATGGCGCCCTTCATCGAGATGGAGTGGGGCACCCAGGCGATGGCGGCGATGCGCCGCCTGAAGGCGCTGTTCGACCCCGAGGGCCTGCTCAACCCGGGCGTGATCCTCAACCCCGACCCGCAGTCGCACCTGAAGAACCTCAAGCCGATGCCGGCGGCCGACCCTCTGGTCGACAAGTGCATCGAGTGCGGCTTCTGCGAGCCCAAGTGCCCGTCGCAGGGGATGACGCTGTCGCCGCGCCAGCGCATCGTGGGCTGGCGCGAGATCGCGCGGCTGGACGCCGGTGGCGAGGCACCGCAGCGCGCCACCGAGTTGAAGAAGCTGTACGACTACGCCGGCATCGAGACCTGTGCCGCCTGCGGACTGTGCGCCACCGCGTGCCCGGTGGGCATCGAGACCGGCCTGCTGATCAAGGCGCTGCGTGGCCGCCGTGCCGGCCCGCTGGCGAAGAAGCTGGCCGACACCGCGGCACGGCATTACGGCGCGCTGACCACCGGCGTGCGGATGGGCCTCGGCGCGGCCGACGCGATGCACGCCGTGATCGGCACCGGCGCCATGAAGGCCATCCTCGAGGGCCTGCGCCACGCCAGTGGCGGGCGCCTGCCCAAATGGTCGCCGGCGCTGGCGCGTCCAGCGCATTTCGTCCCTCGCGCCAAGGCACGGACGCAAGGAGAGCGGCTGGTCTACTTCCCGAGCTGCGCTGCGCGCAACATGGGCCCGCAGCGCGGCCAGGACGGCGTCGAGATGCTGCCGGCGGTGGCCGAGCGGCTGTTCGAGCGCGCCGGTTTCGACGTCGTCTATCCCGGGAACATGGACGGCCTGTGCTGCGGTCAGCCGTTCGAGAGCAAGGGGCTGATCGACGCCGCGGACCTCAAGGCGGCCGAGCTCGAATCCGCCTTCGGCGACGCCAGCGAGGGCGGCCGCTGGCCGATCGTGTTCGACACCAGCCCGTGCGCGTACCGGATGAAGAAGTTCCTCGCCGGCCGGCTCGCCGTGCACGACAGCATCGAGTTCGTCCACGACACCCTGCTGCCGCGGCTGACGTTCACGCCGCAGCGGCAGCCCGTGGCCGTGCACCCGGTGTGCAGCGTGCGCAAGATGGGCACGCTGGACAAGCTGCGGGCGATCGCCGGGCGTTGCAGCGCCGAGGTCGCGACGGTGGATGCCGTGCAATGCTGCGGCTTTGCCGGCGAGCGCGGCTTCATGCGCCCCGAGCTCAACGAGCACGCGCTGCGCCACCTCAAGGGCGCCCTGCCCCCGAACTGCACCGAAGGCTATTCGAGCAGCCGCACCTGCGAGATCGGGTTGTCGGAGATGGCCGAGTTCCCTTACCAGTCGATCCTGTACCTCGTCGAGCGCTGCACTCGCACGCGGCCCGTCGCGGCAGCCTGAGCCGAATTCATCGCGAGCGTCTGACCTGGATCAAGGCGGATCACCCATCGTCGCCTAGTCTTAATTTGCCGTCGTCCAGAGAACAAGCGGTTCAAAAGGCAGCTCGGCGGCGGTGGCCGAACGCGGGGTCTGACCGCGCAGGAAGCCAATTAGGAGGTGTTATGAACACCACCCGTCTACCAAGTCTATTTAGCCCTGAATCTTTCGTTTTGGATGATGCATTTCGCAGCTTCATGCGGCCCTTCCGTTGGGAAACTCCACCCGACACTCCGCTGATCAAGATCGACGTGGCCGAGGCGGACGATGCCTACACGGTCAAGGCCGAGATCCCGGGTGTGCGCAAGGAAGACATCCATGTCGAGATCGAAGGTCCGCAAGTGATGATCACCGCCGAGGTCAAGAAGGACGAAACGGAGAAGAAGGAAGGCCGTGTGCTGCGCAGTGAACGTAGCTATGGCTATACGAGCCGGGTGTTCTCGCTCGGTTTCGAGGTCGACCGCGCCAAGGCCGTCGCGAAATATGTCGACGGCGTTCTTACCTTGACGCTGCCGAAACGGATGTCCGCCCACGCCGAGCAACTGGTCATTCAATGACCGCGGGCCTGAGCGCGTCGTAGACGAAGCCCTGGCATCCGGGCATATGCTGCGACATCCGGGCGGGCGGTGGGCCACCACCGCCCGCCCGGTTCATTTCGCGAAGAGCGCTGCGTAGACCGACAGGTTCCAGAGGTTGTGCAAGACGATCGGCATCAGCAGGCTGTCGGTGCGCGTGCGCAGCCACAGGTACAGCAGCGCCGCTGGGAGCACCGCCGTGAAGGTGCCGGCATCGAATCCGTGCAGGGCGACGAAGACGAGCGTGACCACTGCACCACCCCAGCCCATTTCGACGCCGAAGATACGTCGGCGCGCGGCGAAGGCGCGGTCCAGCAGCGCCAGCAGGACGCCGCGCAAGAGCGCCTCTTCCAGCAGACCCGGCATCGTGGCCTGGAACAGCCAGGCCTGGAGCGGTACGTCTTGCACGCGAAGGAGGCTGTGGCACACCGACGAGGCGTTCAGCAGCAGCGCCAGCGCACCGACCCCCAGCGCCGGACCCAGCGACCCCGGCCGCTGGAGGATCGTGAAACCCATCTCGCGCCAAGACACGCCGGCATGCCGCACCAGCGAGCGCGCCACCCACAGCAGCGCCAGTCCTGCCAGCAGGTGGCCGGTCCAGTTCCGCCGCACCCCTGACCCGGGCCAGCCGGCCATCGTCGGCAGCCCCAACAGCAGAACCACGAGCGCCAGGGTGGCGACGCTCGCCACGGCCCAGGCGCGAGCCCCTGGCCGCGTGAGGGCAGGCAACACCAGCAGCGCGGCCAACGCCAGCGCGATCCAGGGCGCGCGGTCGGCCATCACGCGTCGGCCATCACGCGTCGGCGTTCACGGTCCGGCGCGAAGGTAGGCCGTCGCCTCGTCGGCCACCTGGTGGCCGCTGCGGATGCAGTCGCCGACCGCGACGCCGCCTTTCCAGTTGGCGCAGAAGAACAGGCCCGGCAGCGCACGCGAGGCCGCCTCGGCGCGTGCGACCCGCCCCAGGTGCCCGACCGCGTACTGCGGAATCGCCCGCGGCCAGCGCGTCACCGCCTGGAACAAGGGTGCCTTGCGCGCCCCGAGCAGGGCGCCATGCTCGGCGTGGACGAGCGCGGCGATCTCGTCCTCGGCCAGCCGCGGCAGATCGGGCTGGCGCTGGCCGCCGACGAAGGTGGTCAGCAGGGCCGCGCCGGCCGGTGCACGACCCTCGAACATCGAGCTCGAGAACAGCACGCCGAGCACGCGCCGCTGCTCCTTGCGCGGCACCAGGCAGCCGAAGCCGTCGAGCGGATGGGCCAGGTCCGACGCACGGTAGGCCGACGCCACCGTGGCCACCGGCGCGTAGGCGATGGCCTGCAGCGCGTCCGCGGCGTCGGCGGCGTGCTCGCGAAGCATGGAGGCCGCGGCGTCGGCGGGCGTGGCGAGCACGATCGCGCGGGCCCGCCAACTCACCGGCCGGCCCCGCTGCTGCGCGTGCAGCGTGAAGACGCCGTCCGCGCCGCGCACCAGCCGCTGGGCACACGTGTCGAGCGCCAGCCGGTCCAGCGTTGCCGCCAGCGCGTCGGTCAGCACCTGCATGCCAGCGTCGAAGGCAAAGCTCCTGGCGGTGTTCTTCGCTGTCTCCTTCGCGCGCCGGCGCTCGCGGCCGCCGAGGATCTGGCCGCGGATCAGGCTGCCCCAGCGCTGCTCCAGCGCGTGCAGCTTGGGGAACGCGGCACGCACCGAGATCTGCTCGGGGTCGCCGGCATAGACGCCGGCGACGAACGGATCGATCGCGTAGTCGAGGAACTCGCGCCCGAGGCGGCGGCGCACGAAGGCGGCGATGGCCTCGTCGGCGTCCGGTGCGCCGGCCGGCACGAAGGGTTCGCGCAGCAGCGCCAGCTTGGCCGCCGGCGAGAACAGCGGGGTCGCGAGGAAGGCGCCGGGCGACATCGGCAGCGCGTGCAGGACGCCGCCGCGAACCACGTAGCGCTTGTCAGCGATCTTCGACGCGAACCGCAGCCGCGGCCGCAGGCCCAAGGCATCGACCAGCTCGCCGATCAGCGGCGTGGTGTCGAGCGCGCTGTTCGGTCCGCGCTCGAACAGACAGCCGTCGCGGGCCACGCTGGCGATGACGCCTCCGGTCCGCGGGCCGGCCTCGACCACGCCGACGACCCGGCCCACGCAACGCAGACGATGGGCCGCGACCAGACCCGAGATGCCGGCACCGACCACCAGCGCATCGAGCACCGCAGGCCCGGCTGCACCGGGCGGCGCATCGGCATTCAAGCCGGCGCCCCCGCGGCTGGCGCAGCGCAAGCGCCGATCAGCGCATCGGCAACCAGCTCGGCGATGTCGCGTGACTGCACGGTCGCGGCGGGGCTGGCAGAGGCCAGCGCCGCCAGGCCGTCGCCCATCATCACCGCGCAATACGGGCAGGCGGTGGCGATGGTCTGCGGCGACGCCTGCAGCGCCTGCTCGACGCGCAGCAGGTTGATGCGGGTGCCGATCGTCTCGTCCAGCCACATCCGGCCGCCGCCGGCGCCGCAGCACATCGCCTTCTCGCGCGTCAGCGCGAATTCCAGCGGCGCCTCGTCGCACAGCCGGGCCAGCACCGCACGCGGCGCGTCGAACTCGCCGTTGTGGCGGCCGAGATAGCAGGGGTCGTGGTAGATCACGCGCTGCAGGCCCGGCTGCACGCGGATGCGCCCTTGCTGCAGCAGCTCGGCGATGAGCTGGGTGTGGTGCACGACCTCATAGCGGCCGCCGAATTCGGGGTACTCGTTGCGCAGCGTGTTCAGTGCATGCGGGTCGCAGGTGACGATGCGCGTGGCGCCCACTTCCCCCAGCGTCGCCACCAGGCTGGCGGCAAGTTGCTGGAACAGCACCTCGTTGCCCAGGCGGCGCGCGCATTCGCCGGTGCTGCCCTCGCGCGGGCCGAGGATGCCGAAGCGGACGCCGGCCTGCTGCAGGATGACGGCGAAGGCGCGAGCGATCTTCTGCCCGCGGGGGTCGAAGGACATCGCCGAGCCGACGTAGAAGAGCCAGTCGAGCCCCGCCGCTTCGGCCGCGCTGCCGACCACCGGCACGCCCAGCCCCGTGGCCCAGTCGCCGCGCTGCTCGGCCGGCAGGCCCCAGGCATTGCCCTGCACCTCCCAGGCCTCGAAGACCTTCTTCAACTCGTGCGGGAACTCGCCTTCGATCATCACCTGGTGCTGGCGCATGCGGAAGAACCGGGGCAGGTGCTCGAGCTCGATCGGGCAGGCCGCCTCGCAGTAGCCGCAGGTGGTGCAGGCCCACAGCGTGTCGGTGCCGATCACGCCCGGCACCAGCGCGGGCAGGCGGCCTTCGGGGTCGCCGGCGACGATGGCCTCGCGCTGCTCGAGCAGATGGTGCTTGAGGCTGTCGTTGACGCCCTTGAGCGACAGCGGCTTGCCCGTCAGGTGGGTCGGGCAGGCGTCCTTGCAGCGGCCGCACTCGGTGCAGGTAAAGGCGTCCAGGCCGTCCTTCCAGACCAGGTCGCGCGCGGTGCGCACGCCGGCCTGCATCTCGGCCTCGTCGGTGGCCGCCATCAGCTTGTCGATGTCGACGCCGGGCACCCGGTTGGCCGGCCGGCCGCGGCGGAAATACAGCGTCGGCAAGGCGGTGACGATGTGGAAGTGCTCGCCCAGCGGCAGGATCACCAGGAACGAGAACACGACCACCATCTGGGCCCAGTACGACAACGCGTAGCCGGCGTGCAGCGACGCCGGGGCCCAGCCCGCCAGGGCCTGCGCCACCGCGCCGCCGACGAAGGCGAAATCGCGCTCGTGCGCAATCGCCGGCACGTCGGGCGCGAGCAGCACGAAGCGGAAGCCGTCGAAGGCGATGTCGGTGACCATGATCGCGAAGATCAGCCCGAGCACCAGCACGGCCTCGCGGTTGCGCTCCAGCCGCGGCGGCCGGGCGACGAAACGCCGGTAAAGGGCGTAGAGCACGGCCGCCAGCACGGCCAGCTCGATCCCATCCTTGAAGGCCGCGAAGGGACCGCCGAAGCCTTCCGGGAACGACGCGGCTTCGCGGTAGCCGATCGCAATCAGCTGCAGCTTGCGCAGCAGCAGCGACATGAAGCCGACGAAGATCACCGCATGCATCAGGCCGGGCCGCCATTCGCGCGCGACCATGCGCCGCTGCAGCAGGCCGTTGACGAGCACGCTGCGCAGGCGCGCGGCCGGCGCGTCCAGGCGCGGTTCGGGCTGCAGCGCCGCCACGATGCGCAGCTTGCGCCAAGCCAGTGCCGCGAACGCGGTGGCCGCCACCAGCATCAGCAGGGTCAGGCCGAGCGGCCCCATCGGCAAGCCTTTCGCGATCGCAGCGCGGTCAGTAGCGCCCGTGCTGCTTGACGATGTAGTTCGTCAGCTCGGTGGCCTGCATCGCGAGCCGGCTCTGGATGCGGTGCACCGTGCGCACGATGGCGCACATCACGCGATAGACGATGCGCGGGTGGCTGTCGAGCAGGCTCTCGAGCTGCTCGCGTTCGAGCACCAGCACCTTGCTGTCGCGCGCGGCCACCAGCGACGCGTAGCGCTCGGCGCCGTCGAGGAATCCGAGTTCGTGCGCGAAGTCACCGGCGTTCAGCGTCGCCAGCAGGGTCTCGTCGGGCGTGCCCAGGTGCTTGACGACGCTCAGGGCCCCTTCGACGATCACGTACAGGCGGCTGTCGGTGCTGCCTTCGCGCGCCAGCAAGGCCTTGCCGTCGAACGGGACCAGGCGGACCACGCCGGCCAGCACCGCGACCTGTTCGGGTGTCAGGTCCTGGGCCAGCGGCGAGGCGCGAAGGGCATCGATCAGCGCGGGGGCGGGTGAAGTCATGGCAGTCTCGCTACAGGCAACGGGTTGCGCGGGAACGGCACCGGCGGGCCACGCCAGCAGCATCCGGTCTGGCGGGGCCCCTGTCGGCGCCGGCGAAGCGTCTGGGCGTCGAGTCTGACCCGCGGCTTCGGCGGCGCCTTGCGCTGGCGCAAACTGCGTCAAGGTCGCCTCGGCGCGGCGGACGAACGCGTCCAGCATCGCGCGCGCCACGCTGTCCACCGCCGGGCCGGCGATGCGGCCGAAGACGCCGTCCGAGACCTCGAACGAGAGCGCGAATTCGACCTTGCAGCCGTTGCCGCCCAGCGGTGTCAGCGACCAGTCGCCGCGGAAATGCCTGAACGGACCTTCGACGAGCCGCACGCTGAGCCACTCGGGCCGGCGCTTGGGGTTGCGGGTCTGGAAGCCGAAGCGCAGCTTCAGATAGCTGAACTCCAGGCGCGCGGCGACCCACTCGTCGTTGCGCTCGAGGATCGTCGCGCCGGTGCACCAGGGCAGGAACTGCGGGTAGGTCTCGGCCTGCTCGATGAGATCGAACATCGCCTCGGCCGCATAGGGCACCAGCACCGAACGCCTGAGTTCCAAACGGCTCTCTCCAGCAGACTGCAACGACGCGAAAAGTGTAGCCGTCACCGTTCGCCGCCGACCGGCCGTGCCCAGGCACCCTGCCGGCTGCCCCGACCGCGGCCCACAGCACAGAGTTGTTGACCTGGATCAGCATCGGCCTTGTCAGGCGGACGAAACTTCGACTCGGCTGAAGCCGCGCGACCGGCGCGAGGTCACTCCAAGCCAGACCAGCAAGGAAGACAAAATGACCGAGACCTTCTACGACGTCATGCGCCGGCAGGGCATCACCCGCCGCAGCTACCTCAAGTTCTGCAGCCTCACCGCCGCCTCGCTCGGACTGGCACCGGCATTCGCGCCGCGCATCGCCCACGCACTGGAGACCAAGCCGCGCACCCCGGTGCTCTGGCTGCACGGCCTGGAATGCACCTGCTGCACCGAGTCGTTCATCCGCTCGTCACATCCATTGGCGAAGGACGTGATCCTGTCGATGATCTCGCTCGACTACGACGACACGATCATGGCCGCCGCCGGCCACCAGGCCGAGGCCGCGCTCGAGCAGGTGATGAAGGACTACAAGGGCAACTACATCCTCGCCGTCGAGGGCAACCCGCCGCTCGGCGAGGACGGCATGTTCTGCCTGCCCGGCGGCAAGCCCTTCGTCGAGAAGCTCAAGCACGTGGCCAAGGATGCCAAGGCCGTCATCGCCTGGGGCTCTTGCGCTTCCTGGGGCTGCGTCCAGGCCGCCAAGCCGAACCCGACCACCGCGGTGCCGATCAACAAGGTCATCACCGACAAGCCCATCATCAAGGTGCCCGGCTGCCCGCCGATCGCCGAGGTGATGACGGCGGTCGTGACCTACGTCGTCACCTTCGACAAGATCCCCGAGCTCGACCGCCAGGGCAGGCCGAAAATGTTCTACAGCCAGCGCATCCACGACAAGTGCTACCGCCGGCCGCACTTCGACGCCGGCCAGTTCGTCGAGCAATGGGACGACGCAGGCGCCAAGCAAGGCTACTGCCTCTACAAGATGGGCTGCAAGGGGCCGACCACCTACAACGCCTGCTCGACCACGCGCTGGAACGAGGGCACCTCGTTCCCGATCCAGTCGGGCCACGGCTGCATCGGCTGCTCGGAAGACGGTTTCTGGGACAAGGGCAGCTTCTACGACCGCCTGACCAACATCACGCAGTTCGGCGCCGAGGCCAATGCCGACAAGATCGGCCTGGTCGCCGCCGGCGTCACCGGCGCCGCGGTGATCGCGCATGCCGCCGTCACCGCCATCAAGCGCGCCGCCGACCGCAACAAGAGCGGCGCCGCCAACAACCAGCCGGTGGAGCACTGATCATGTCCGTCATCGAAACCCAAGGCTTCAAGCTCGACAACAGCGGCAAGCGCGTCGTCGTCGATCCGATCACCCGCATCGAAGGCCACCTGCGCATCGAGGTCAACCTCGACGACAAGAACGTGATCCGCAATGCCGTGTCCACCGGCACCATGTGGCGCGGGCTGGAGGTCATCCTCAAGGGGCGCGACCCGCGCGACGCCTGGGCCTTCGTCGAGCGCATCTGCGGCGTCTGCACCGGCGTGCACGCGCTGGCCTCGGTGCGCTGCGTCGAGGACGCGCTGAAGATCAAGATCCCCGACAACGCGAACATCATCCGCAACCTGATGCACTCGACGCTGTATGCGCAGGACCATCTGGTGCACTTCTACCATCTGCACGCGCTCGACTGGGTCGACGTCGTCAGCGCGCTGAAGGCCGACCCGAAAGCCACCTCCGAGCTCGCGCAGTCGATCAGCAGCTGGCCGATGTCGTCGCCCGGCTACTTCCGCGACCTGCAGAACCGGTTGAAGAAGTTCGTCGATTCGGGCCAGCTCGGGCCGTTCCGCAACGGCTACTGGGGGCACCCGGCGTACAAGCTGCCGCCCGAGGCCAACCTGATGGCGGTGGCGCATTACCTCGAGGCGCTCGACTTCCAGAAGGAGATCGTCAAGATCCAGACCATCTTCGGCGGCAAGAACCCGCATCCGAACTGGCTCGTCGGCGGCGTGCCCTGCTCGATCAACCTCGAGGGCGTGGGTGCCGTAGGCGCCATCAACATGGAACGGCTGAACATGGTGTCGAAGATCATCGACGACACCATCGCCTTCATCGACAACGTCTACGTGCCCGACCTGCTGGCGATCGCGTCGTTCTACAAGGACTGGGGCGCGATCGGCGGCGGCCTGTCGAGCCAGAACCTGATGTCCTACGGCGAGTTCCCCGACATCGCCGGCGACGACTCGGCCAAGAGCCTGCTGATGCCGCGCGGCGCCATCATCGGCGGCAACCTGAAGGAGATCCAGCCGGTGGACCTGAAGGACCCGGCGCAGGTCCAGGAGTTCGTCGACCACAGCTGGTACAAGTACGCCGACGGGACCAAGGGACTGCACCCCTTCGACGGCGTCACCGAGGCCAGCTTCGTGCTCGGCGCAGGCACCAAGGGCACCAAGACCGCGATCGAATCGATCGACGAGAGCGCGAAGTACTCGTGGATCAAGTCACCGCGCTGGCGCGGCCACCCGATGGAGGTCGGCCCGCTGGCCCGCTACGTCATCGGCTACGCCAGCGGCAACGCCGAGTTCAAGGAACCGGTGGAGATGGTGCTGAAGAAGCTCGACGTGCCGATCACGGCGCTGTTCTCCACCCTCGGCCGCACCGCGGCGCGCGGGCTGGAGGCGTCGTGGGCGGCGCACAAGATGCGCTACTTCTTCGACAAGCTGATGGCCAACCTGAACGCCGGCAACTTCGCCACCGCCAACATCGACAGCTGGGAGCCCGCCACCTGGCCCGCGACGGCACAGGGCGCCGGCTTCTGCGAGGCGCCACGCGGCTCGCTCGGGCACTGGATCAAGATCAAGGACACGAAGATCGACAACTACCAGTGCGTCGTGCCGACGACCTGGAATGCCGGGCCGCGCGACGGCCAGAACCAGATCGGTGCCTACGAGGCGGCGCTGATGAACATGCAGGTGGCCAAGGCCGACGAGCCGCTGGAGATCCTGCGCACGATCCACAGCTTCGACCCGTGCCTGGCCTGCGCCAGCCACGTCATCTCGCCCGCGGGTGAGGAGATCACCCGGGTGACGATCCGCTAGCGGCCCAGGAGGCAAGCATGAGCACCATCGGCATGAAGATCGCTCCGATCTACGTCTGGGAGCTTCCGGTGCGCATCTGGCACTGGGTGATGGCCGCCTGCATGGTCGTGCTGGGCGTGACCGGCTACCTGATCGGCAGCCCGATCTCGTCCTCGGGCGGCGAGGCCAGTTCGCATTTCTTCTTCGGCTACGTCCGCTTCGCGCACTTCACGGCCGGGCTGATCTTCGCCGTCGTCTTCGCCTGGCGCGTGATCTGGGCCTTCTTCGGCAACCGCTATTCGCGCGAGATCTTCCTCGTGCCGCTGAAGATGCTGACCGCGGAGTTCTGGCGCGGATTCTTCAACCAGGTCCGCCACTACCTGTTCATCCAGAAGGAAGTGCAGCCCTGGATGGGCCACAACCCGCTGGCGATGTCGGCGATGGGCTTCATGTACGCGCTGGGCTCGCTGTTCATGATCCTGACCGGGCTGGCCCTCTATGGCGAGGGCCTGGGCGAGCGGAGCTGGGTGTTCGGCGGCTTCACGTCCTGGGTCATGCCACTGCTGGGCTACAGCCAGAACGTGCACACGCTGCACCATCTGTGCATGTGGTACCTGATCGTGTTCACGATCGCCCACGTGTACATGGTCGTGCGCGAGGACATCTGCACGAACGAGACCGTGATCAGCACGATGATCAACGGCTGGCGGGTGTCCAAGAAGTGAGTCCCGCGTCCGCCGCCGCGCCCATCCCTGTGCCAGCGGCCGATGTGGCGACGCTGGTGCTTGGAATTGGCAACGTGCTGTGGGCCGACGAGGGTTTCGGCGTGCGCGCGGTCGAGGCCCTGCACCAGCGCTGGTGCCTGCCCGACAACGTGACGGTGGTCGATGGCGGCACGCAGGGCATCTATCTGCTCGACCATGTCTGCGCCGCCGAGAACGTGCTCGTGCTGGACGCGATCGACTACAAGCTGCCGCCAGGCACGCTGCGTGTCCTGCGCGACGGCGAGGTGCCGGTCTGGTCCGACACCGCGATGAGCCTGCACCAGGCCACGTTCCAGGAACTGCTGTCGCTGGCCCACCTGCACGACCGCGCTCCGGCACGCATCACGCTGATTGGCGTCCAGCCCGAGGTGCTCGACGATCTCGGCGGCAGCCTCAGCCCGCGGGTTCGGGCGCGGCTGGACGAGGCGGTCGATCTGGCGGTGGCCGAACTGCGCGCCTGGGGCGTGGCACCGACGCCGCGCCGCGAGCCGCCGGCCGAGCCGCTCGGCCCCGACGCGCTGGCGCTGGCCGCGTACGAAGACCAGCGGCCGAGTGCGGCCGACGCCTGCCGCATCGGCGATGCGCGCTTCCTCAACCCGGCGCCGGAGGCTGGCTGATGTGCATCGGTGTACCGCTGCAGGTGCTGCAACTCGATGGCCCCTTCGCTTGGTGCGAGTCCGGCGGCGAGCGCGAGAGGCTGGACATGCGGCTCATCGGCGAACAGCCCGTGGGCACCTGGGTCCTGGCCTTCCACGGCGCGGCACGGCAGGTCATGAGCGACCTCGAGGCGGCGCAGGCACGCGCCGGGCGGCAGGCGTTGGCCGCCGTGCTCTGCGGCGCTGACGGCATCGACGACTTCTTTGCCGACCTCGTCGGTCGCGAGCCCGAGTTGCCCGCGCACCTGCGGCCGGTTCCGGACGGGCCGTGATGGAAACCTGGACCGCGACGGCCGAGGCGATGGCCGCGCTGCACCCGCTGCTCGCTCGCCTGGTGGCCGAGACCGGGGCATCGATCCTCGACACCGGCAACTTCGATGCCTGGGCCAGCCGACCCGGCATCGCGATGGTCGTCTTCGCCGAGGACCCCGACCGCTACAAGGAGACGCTGGACCTCGCCGTGATCGTGCCCGAGCTCTACGCCACCGCCGGCCAGCGCTTTCGCGTCGGGCTGCTGCCGCCGGCGGCTTCGCGAGCGCTGGCGCCGCGCTTCGGCTTCGCGCGCTGGCCGGCCTTCGTGATGTTGCGTGACGGCCGCTACGTCGGCGCCGTCGATGGCATCCGCGACTGGGACGTGTATGTCGGCGAACTCGAGCGCCTGATGGTCGCCGCACCTTCGCGACCGCCCACGGTGGGCATCGCGGTCAAGGCCGCCGGCGACAGCGAGCCGCCCTCGTGCTCGTGACGATCCCAAGCAGGCCGACCATGCGACCCGTGAACATCCCCATCCGCAGCCTGATGCCCGAGCCCGACGAGGCGGTGGACTACATGCCGATGCCGCGCGAGATGAGCACCTTCGCGATGCCGGCGGTGCCCGAGCCGGGCCCGGGCATGGACGTGGCCGGCGCGCGCGATGTGCTGGCGGTCTTCGTCCGCCACTTCGGCGCCTGGCTGGCCGACGGCGGCGCACCCCCCGCGCTGGACCTCGCCGGGCTGGCGCCCGACGCGCTGCGCGTGCTCAACGAGTCGTTGGGCGAGGGCGAGGTGTCGGCGATCGTCGATGATGGAGCGGAGATCCGGGTCCAGGAATCGGTCTTCTCCGGCGTCTGGCGCGAGCAGCATTTCGCCGCCGACGGTGCCCTGCTGCACGACTACCTGATCGCCGCGCCGATGCCGCCGCTGGTGACCGCGCGCGCGCGCGAGCACGGCGCGCCGGGGCTGCGCGAGCGGGCCCTGCCGCCCGGCGCGATGAACGTGCCGGCGCTGGTCCACGAGCTGCGGGAGGCGATGGACCGCAGCGGCCCGCAGACGCCCTCGCACGTGATCAACCTGACCCTGCTGCCGCTGTCGCCCGAGGACGCAGCGCATCTCGACGGCTTGCTCGAGGGCGGGGCCGTGGTGATCCTCTCGCGCGGCTTCGGCAACTGCCGCATCAGCAGCACGGCGGCGCGCAACGTCTGGCGCGTGCAGTACTTCAACAACATGCAGACCCTGATCCTGAACACGATCGAGGTCGTCGAGATGCCGGAGGTGGCGATCGCCGCTCGCGAGGACCTGGCCGAGTCGCACGAGCGGTTGGCCGACCTCGTGCAGTGGATGAGCGAATCGACCGCCGGCACCTGAGCGCCGCGGCCCAGACGAGACGACCATGAGCCCGTCGCCCGCCGATGCCGGCGCTCGCGCCGAGCCCGACCGGGAGATCGGCCCGACGACCCGCATGGAGTGCAAGATCTGCTGGACCGTCTATGACCCGGCGCTGGGCGACGAGGTCTGGCAGATCCCGCCCGGCACGCCCTTCACCGACCTGCCCGTGCACTGGACCTGCCCCAACTGCTCGGCTCTGAAGCAGGATTTCCTGCGCCTCGATGACTGAGACCGGACCGAGCGGCCAAGGGCTTGGCCGCGAGTGCCTGGCGAAGGACACCGCGCCTGCCAGCGCCGTGGCCGAGATGGCGGCTCGTCCGTCGCCCGCCGCCGCGCTGGAAGCCGCGTTCCGCCGCATCCTGCGCGAGCAGATGAGGGGCCTGCCGATGGTCAACCCGGCGCTGGCGGTCGAGGCGGTCGGCTTCAGGCCTTGGGGCGAGCACTGGCTGGGCGTGCTGGTGACGCCCTGGTTCATGAACCTGGTGCTGATGCCGCGCGTGGCCGCGCGGTGGCACGCGATCGGCGAGCGCGAGAAGCGCCAGCATGTGTTCCCGGCCGGCGTGTTCGAGTTCATCGGCGCCCGCGACAAGTCGCTCGGCGACTTCCAGGCCTGCTCGCTGTTCTCGCCGATGTTCAACTTTGCCGACCACGCGGCCGCGCGCGCGACCGCCGCGGCCGCGCTCGAAGCGCTGTTCGACGCTGCCCACCGCGACGGCGCTCAGGTGCCACAGAAGCCGGTTCCCCAGGCGGCTCCAGGCGGCGCGGCCGACACTTGCGCATCGGCGCCGACATCGGCAGCCCTGAGCAAGCGCGACTTCCTGTTCGGGCATCTGCCACGATCCGACCGTGGCGCTTGAAGGCGAGCTGCTCGTCGCGCTGGGCCTGAGCAGGGGGCGCGTGTCCGCGGTGCAGATCCGCTCGACCCGCCCCGACGTGGCCGGGGCGCTGCTGCGGGGCAGGCGCCGCGCCGAGGTGCTCGCCGCAGTGCCGCGGCTGTTCTCGATCTGCGGCCGGTCGCAGTTGGCGGCCTGCGAACTGGCCTGCGCCACTGCAGCGGGCGAGACGGCGTCGGCCGAGCGGCTGGCCAGCCAGGGCGCCGCGGTCGCGGCCGAAGTCCTGCGCGAAGGCGCTTGGCGCATGCTGCTGGACTGGCCGCGCTGGCTGGACGAGGCGCCGACCGACGAGGCGATTGCCGCGGCGCGCGGCGCCGTGGCGCCCGCGATGGATGATGCCCACCGCGCCGGCGGCACGGCCGAAGCGATCGCCACCGCCGCCTTCGGCAGCCCTGCGGCCGAATGGCTCGCGCTCGAGACCGTGGCCGAGATCGACCGCTGGATCGACGCCGGCCGCAGCGCCACCGCGCGCTTCATGCGCCGGGTCCGCGACAGCGACGAACCCGCCAGCGCCGAAGCGGCGGCCGCGGAGCGCGCCGTTCCCCTGCTGGCAACGCCCTGCGATGCCGCAGTTCCGACGGCGCTGGCCGCCGCGGCCGAGGCCGATCCCGACTTCTCGCGCCAGCCGACTTGGCGCGGCGCGCCGGCAGAAACCGGCGCCCTGGCGCGGCTGCAGGCCGATCCGCTGGTGGTTGCGGTGCTGCAGCGCTCGGCCACGCGCACGCCGGCGCGCTTCCTCGCGCGCCTGCGGGAACTCGCACTTCTGCTGGCCGGGCGTACACCGGCCGCGCTCGGCGCGCTAGCGATAGGCCCCGGCGCCGGCGTCGCCTGGGTCGAGAATGCCCGCGGGCTGCTCGTGCATCAGGTGCGGCTGGACGGCGACCGCGTCGTCGCCTATCGCATCGTCGCACCCACCGAATGGAACTTCCATCCGGCGGGCGTGCTCGCCAGGTCGCTGGCAGGTCAGAATGCCGGCAACCCCGATCAGGTCAAGGCGCGCGCGCGCGTTCTGGTCCATGCTCTGGACCCCTGTGTCGCCTGCCGGATCGAAATCGAGCATGCATGAGATGTCGCTGGCCGAGAGCGTGCGCGAGATCGTCGAGGAAACGGCGCGCGCCAACGGCGCGCGCCGGGTGGGGGCGGTGCGGCTGGAGATCGGCGCGCTGTCGCAGGTCGAAGTCGAGGCGATGCGCTTCGCGTTCGAGGTCGTCAAGCGCGGCACGCTCGCCGAGACGGCACGGCTGGAGATCGTCGAGACCGAGGGCAGCGCATGGTGCATGCGATGCTCGCGTCCGGTGGTCATCGCCCGTCGCGGCGACGCCTGCCCGGATTGCGGCAGCGCACAGCTGCAGGTCACCGGCGGCGACCGCATGCGGGTGATCGACATCGAGATCGAGTGAGCGGACAAGTCCGAGGAGAACGACCATGTGCCTGACCTGCGGCTGCGGCACCGACGAGGCCCACATCGAGGGCGCGGACCACGCGCACGCCCACACCCACCCCGACGGCACCGTGCACAGCCATGCACATGCGCATCCGCACGACCATGTGCATCGTGAAGGCGATGCCGGGTGGCACACGCATGCCGACGGCACGGCTCATGCGCACGGCGATGCGCACGAAGTTGCGCACGCGCACGGTGACGGCCACCTGCACTACGGCACCGGGGCGGCCGGCGCCTCGGCGCCCGGAATGACGCAGGCGCGCATGGTCCAGGTCGAGCGCGACATCCTGGCCAAGAACGACGGCCTGGCGCAGCGCAACCGCGCCTGGCTGGCCGAACGCGGCATCTTCGCGCTCAACCTCGTGTCGAGCCCGGGCGCCGGCAAGACCACGCTGCTGGTGCGCACGATCGAAATGATGGCGCAGCGCCTGCCGGTGGCGGTGATCGAGGGCGACCAGCAGACCAGCTTCGACGCCGACCGCATCCGCGCCACCGGCGCGCCGGCACTGCAGATCAACACCGGCAAGGGTTGTCATCTCGACGCCGCGATGGTCGAGACCGCGCTCGGCCGCCTGGCGCCAGCCGACGATTCGGTGCTGATGATCGAGAACGTCGGCAACCTGGTCTGCCCGGCCGGCTTCGACCTCGGCGAGGCGCACAAGGTGGTCGTGCTCTCGGTGACCGAAGGCGAGGACAAGCCGCTGAAGTACCCCGACATGTTCCACGCCGCCGCGCTGATGCTGCTCAACAAGGTCGATCTGCTGCCGCACCTGCGCTTCGACGTCGAGCGGTGCATCGCCTATGCGCGGCGCGTCAACCCGGCGATCGAGATCATCCAGCTCTCGGCCACCACCGGCCAGGGCATGGACCGGTGGCTGCAGTGGATCGAACGGGGCGCGGGCGCGGCAAGGCAGCAGCGCTTGGGGCGGGGCGCAGCGCCGCAGCCCCGGGACCCCGCCGCGGCGCGGCACCGCGATGATGAGGTCGCGGCGTTGCAGCGCCGGGTGGCCGAGCTCGAGGTCCAGGTCGCGCGACAGCGCACGCCCTGAGCAGGACGGCCATGCTCGCCCCCACCGCCACCGCCGTGCGTCGCGCGATCCGCGTGCGCGGCGCGGTGCAGGGCGTCGGCTTCCGGCCCTTCGTCTATCGCCTGGCGCAGGGGCTCGAGCTGGCGGGCTGGGTCCTCAACGATGCCGAGGGCGTGGCCATCGAGGCGCAGGGGCCCGAGCGGGCGCTGGCCGAATTCGAGCGGCGGCTGCGCAGCGACGCCCCGTCGCTGGCGCGCGTCGAGCGGCTGCAGGCGCACACCTGTGACGCGATCGCCGACGAGAGGGGCTTTCGCATCCTGCCCAGCCGGCCCGGCCTGGTCACGACCTCGATCCCGCCCGACACCGCCACCTGCGACGACTGCCTGGCCGAGATGCTGTCGCCCGCCGACCGCCGATGGCGCTATGCCTTCATCAACTGCACGCAGTGCGGGCCGCGCTACACGATCACCTGCGCCCTGCCCTACGACCGCACGCAGACGAGCATGGCCGCCTTCGCGCTGTGCCCGCAGTGCCTGCGCGAATACCGCGACCCGCTGGACCGGCGCTTCCACGCCGAGCCCAACGCCTGCCCGGCCTGCGGGCCGACACTGACGCTCGTCGACGGGCAGGGCCGCGCGATCGCCGGCGACGCCATCGCCCAGACGCTGGCGCTGCTGCGCGCCGGCAGCATCGTCGCGATCAAGGGTCTGGGCGGCTTCCACCTCGCCTGCGACGCCCGCGACGCCGCGGCAGTGGCGCGTCTGCGCAAGCGCAAGCAGCGCGAGGAAAAGCCGTTTGCGGTCATGGCCGCCAACCTCGCGTCGGCCGCGCGCTGGGTGTGGCCGAGTGCGGCCGAGCAGGCGCTGCTGCAGTCGCCCGAGCGGCCGATCGTGCTGATGACGCTGCAGCGGGACACCGCCGAACGGCTGGCCGGCGTCGCCCCGGGGCTGGACCGGCTGGGCATGATGCTGCCCGGCACGCCGATCCAGACCCTTTTGTTCCACGAGGCCGCCGGGCGACCGGCGGGCAGCGCGTGGCGCGAGCAGCCGCTGGACCTGCTGCTGGTGATGACCAGCGCCAACCCCGGCGGCGAGCCGCTCGTGATCGGCAACGACGAGGCGCTGGTACGGCTGGCCGGCATCGCCGACGCCCTGCTGCTGCACGACCGCGAGATCGTCGCCCGCTGCGACGACAGCGTGCTGCGCATCGGCGCCACCGGCGCGCCGCAGTTCATCCGCCGCGCGCGCGGCCACACGCCGCGGCCGATCCGGCTGCCGCGCGCCGGCCCGTCGGTGCTGGCCACGGGTGCGTGGCTGAAGAACACGGTGTGCATCACGCGCGGCGACGAGGCCTTCCTGTCCCCGCACATCGGCGACCTCGACAACAAGGCCAGCTGCGACGCGCTGGTCGAGGCCGTGGATCACCTGTGCACGGTGCTCGACGTCCGGCCGCAGGCGGTCGCCTACGACCTGCACCCCGACTTCTTCAGCACCCGGTTCGCGTCGGCGTACGCCGGCGAGCACGGCCTGCCCGCGCTGGCCGTGCAGCATCACCACGCCCACATCGCCGCGGTGGCCGCCGATCATGGAGTCGACGAACCTCTGCTGGGACTGGCGCTGGATGGCGTGGGGCTCGGTGACGACGGCGGCGCCTGGGGCGGCGAGTTGCTGCGCGTCGATTGCGGCGGCTTCACGCGGCTGGGGCACCTGATGCCGCTGGCGATGCCCGGCGGCGACGTCGCCGCGCGCGAACCCTGGCGCATGGCCGCCGCGGCGCTGCACCGCGTCGGCCGTGCGGCGCAGATCGAGCGCCGCTTCGATACGCAGCCCGGCGCCGCCATGGTCGCACGGATGCTGGCGCGCGACCTGCGCTGCCCACCCACCAGCAGCATGGGGCGCTGGTTCGACGCCGCTGCCGGACTGCTGGGCGTGCGCGAGATCGCGGCCTACGAAGGCCAGGCGCCGATGCTGCTCGAAGCCCTGGCCGCCGGGTGCGCGCCGCTGGCGTCGCCGGCAGCGCTGGCCGAGCTGGTCCGCGTCGAGGCCGAGGGCCTCCTCGACCCCTCGCCGCTGATCGCCCGCCTGGCCGACGAGCGGGATGCACCGCGCGGCGCGGCGCTGTTCCACCACGCGGTGGCCGATGGCCTGGCGCGTTGGGTCGCACGGGCCGCGGAGCACACCGGCCTGCGCACCGTCGCCCTGGGCGGCGGTTGCTTCCTCAACGCGCTGCTCACGGCGTTGCTGGTACAAGGGCTGACCGCCAGGGGACTGCGCGTGCTGGAAGCGCGCCAGGCGCCCCCCAACGACGGTGGCATCGCGCTGGGCCAGGCCTGGGCGGCGATTTGCCGGCTGCATGCAGGAGAGTGAACAATGTGTCTTGCCATACCGGTGCGGGTGGTCGAACTGCTGGACGAGGCCAACGCGGTCGTCGATCTCGACGGTATCCGCAAGCAGATCTCGCTGGCGCTGGTCGATGGGGTGCAGGTCGGCGACTACGTGATCCTGCACGTGGGCTACGCGCTGGCCCGGCTCGACCCCGACGAGGCCGAGCGCACGCTGGCGCTGTTCGCGGCGATGCCGGATGCGGCGGGGCTGCCGGCATGAAGTACATCGACGAGTTCCGCGACGGCGAACTGGCCTCGAGGATCGCCGCCACGATCGCCGCCGAGGCCGACCCCGCGCGGCGCTACAACCTCATGGAGTTCTGCGGCGGCCACACCCACGCCATCTCGCGCTACGGCGTGGCCGACCTGCTGCCCACGCCGGTGCGCATGATCCACGGGCCCGGCTGCCCGGTGTGCGTGCTGCCGATCGGCCGCGTCGATCTGGCGATCCGGCTCGCGCTGGACCAGCGCGTCATCCTCGCCACCTACGGCGACTGCCTGCGCGTGCCGGCCTCGG
The DNA here is from genome assembly GCA_037443665.1 of Betaproteobacteria bacterium. Lineage (GTDB taxonomy): Bacteria > Pseudomonadota > Gammaproteobacteria > Burkholderiales > Burkholderiaceae_C > Rubrivivax. The sequence continues at coordinate 30,853 of JBBINW010000011.1, read as the reverse complement.
ACAACCTGTCGCTGCTGAAGGCCAAGGCACGCGGCGGCGACGTGCGCATGGTCTATTCGCCGGCCGACGCGCTGAAGATCGCGCAGGCGCACCCGGACCGCGAGGTCGTGTTCTTCGCCATCGGCTTCGAGACCACCACGCCGCCGACCGCGCTGGTCATCAAGGAGGCGGCACGCCTGGGGCTGGCCAACTTCAGCGTGCTGTGCAACCACGTGCTGACGCCGGCGGCGATCACCAACATCCTCGAATCGCCCGAGGTCCGCCAGCTCGGCACGCTGCCGCTGGACGGGTTCATCGGGCCGGCGCATGTCTCCACCATCATCGGCAGCCAGCCCTACGAGTTCTTCGCCGAGGAGTACCGCAAGCCGGTGGTCATCGCTGGCTTCGAGCCGCTGGACGTGATGCAGGCGATCCTGATGCTGGTGCGCCAGATCAACGAAGGACGCGCCGAGGTCGAGAACGAATTCACCCGCGCCGTCACGCCCGAGGGCAACCTCAAGGCGCAGGCACTGGTGTCCGACGTCTTCGAGCTGCGGCGCTCGTTCGAATGGCGCGGCCTGGGCGAGGTGCCTTACAGCGCGCTGCGCATCCGCGAGGCCTTCGCGCTGTTCGACGCCGAGCGCCGCTACGGCCTGCAGACCCAGTCGGTCGCCGACAACAAGGCCTGCGAATGCGGCGCCATCCTGCGCGGCGTGAAGAAGCCGACCGATTGCAAGGTGTTCGGCACCGTCTGCACGCCCGAGAACCCGATCGGTTCGTGCATGGTCTCGTCCGAAGGGGCCTGCGCGGCGCACTACACCTACGGCCGCTTCAAGGACGCAACGATCGCGGTGCAAGCCACCGCGCTGGTGTCGTCCTGACGCGCCCGGCGGCCCTCCGCCACGGACTCGCCACCACGCGAGTCTCGGACCGCGCCACCGCGGATCGCTATTTCAGCGACAAGATCCAGTCGACGAGATTGCTGATGCGGTCCGGGTTGGTGGTCTTGACGATCGGGTGGTTCTCTTCGTGGCCATCCTCGAACTTGACCTGCCGACCCGTCGTGACATGCTTGTAAAGGCGGTCCTCGGCCTCTGGGTGCCCAAGGTACTTCGCGGCCACGTCCTTCCAGGCCGGCCCTTCCTTCTTGGTGTCGACACCGTGACACCTCAGGCAGCCGCTCTGCCGGGCGAGCGCCGTGGCCGCCGCAGCGTCGACCGGCGCGGCGATCGGTAGCGCGAGGATCCAGTCCACGAGGTTGTCGATCCGCTTCGGGTCGCTGGTCTTGACGATCGGATGGTCCTGTTCGTGCCCGTCCGCGAGCGTAACCTTGCGACCCGTCGTGACGTGGTCGTAGAGCCGCTTGTCGGCGTCGGCCTGGCCGCGGTACTTGGCAGCGACGTCCTGCCAGGCAGGGCCGGCCCGCTTCTGGTACACGCTGTGGCAGTTCAGACAACCACTCTGCCGCGCGAGCGTGCGCGCCGCGATCACGTCGATGGCTGCGCAATCCGGCGACACGGCAAGCATTCCCGCCGCCAGGGCCAACGCACCGAGGGCTCCGGTCTTGGCCGGCGTGGCTGTTGAACGCATGTTGCTCACCTGGGTCACCCCGCGATTCGAAAACCCCCCACCTGGCGGGCCGCCGTCATGTCAACGACTTGCGGCTGCGCTTGGCCACGTAGCCTTCGAGGACGCGGATGCCAGCGACGACGACACCCACGCTGACCGCGAAGACGCCGATCAAGGTGCCGACGGCAAACACCATCCAGACTGCATTCCACATCAAGCTCTCCCGTTGGTCTCTACCGTCACGCGACGCTCAATCCTCTGATTCGTTGGGGTCGACGTATTCCTTGGGCAGCAGATGGGCAATGCCCTTGTGGCAATCGATGCAGGTCTTGCCGTCCTTCTGCCCCTGCGCCATCGCCTTGACCGCCTTGGAGCTCTGCTTGCGAGGATCCATCGCGCCCCACGAATGGCAGTTTCGGCATTCGCGCGAATCGGTCGACTTCATCGTGTCCCAGACCTTGGTCGCCAGTTCCATCCGATGGGACTCGAACTTTGCCGGCGTGTCGACCCAGTGCGAGACGAACTTGCCATATAGCTCCTGGCTGGCCTGCAGCTTGCGCACGAACATGTGCATCCAGTCCTTGGGCACATGGCAGTCGGGGCAGGCAGCGCGCACGCCGACGCGGTTCTTGTAGTGGATCGACTCCTTGTACTCCTGGTACACGGTGTCGCGCATCTCGTGGCAAGAGATGCAGAAATCCAACGACATGGTCTGCTCCATGCCCGTGTTGAAGGCACCCCAGAAGATCAGGCCCATGATCATCCCGATCCCGACGACCACGGTCAGCGACAGCGGCGACGGCCGGAAGAAGAAGTCGCGCAGCCGCATCAAGCGGGAGGCTCCGGAAGCGGTGTCGTTCATGTGCCGGCCTGAAGGGATGTGGGGCGGGGTGGAATTCGAACTTCGCAGCCGCTGGACAACCGCAACCCGGCTTCGGTCCCGGCTTGGCGGTTGCCTGCGTCTGACTGTCGCCTGCTGTCAAGCCGGTGCGGCTACAGGGACAGGATCCAGTCGACGAGGTTCTTGATCTGGGCCGGATCCTGGCTCTTCACCTTGGGGTGTTCCTGCTCGGTGCCGTCCTCGAGCTTCACCTTGGGCCCCGTCGTCAAATGCGTGATCAGCTTCTGCTGGGCGTCGGGCTTGCCCTTGAGCTTGGCGGCGACGTCCTTCCACGCCGGCCCATCCTTGGCCTTCGAGACCGAGTGGCACTTGAAGCAGTTGCTCTGGCGTGCCAAGGCCTTGGCGGCCTCCTCATCGGCGGCCCGGCTCGGACCGGCAAGAGAAAACAACGCCGCCATCGTTACAACACCTGCAAGCACGTTGGAAGGAGGAAATCCCATGGGTTCCTCTTCATAAGGTGAAGCTTCGGTAGTCCGGCTGACTTCGGCACAACGGAGCCCGGACCTGGACTGAAGCAAGCCGGAACATTGCCCATCCCAGTACAACTGCATCGGGATTCCGCCCGACGCCAAGAATGTCAATCACTCAGCGGCACATCGACATGATCCATGTCAATTCGAGTTGTGCCGGGGCGGGACGGAAGTCGGTCATGAATGACACCGACATTCCGCCGCGCTCCCGCGCCGAGACCCGCGTGACGCTGGGCCGCCGATCGCCGAAAGCCGTGCGGCAGCGTGGCAGCGGCGTCGCCTCCGTTTCTTGTTCGAGATCAAGGGGGCGAAGGCGCTGATCACCACAATCCATCGTGCCTTGAGGCGGGAAGCGGCTTGGCGGCGCCAGACTAGAGGGGGGCACGATCATGAGGCACTCCGAATCCGGAGCGATGGCTGGACGTACCGGCGCCGCCGCGCGCAAGGTACTGGCCGTGGTGGTTGCGTCCTGTTTGGCGTGCTTCGGGGCACCGCCTCGCGCGGACGCGGCCGCTGCCGTCGGTGTCGCTGCTGCTGCCTCTGCCCCGGACCTGACCGAGCGCTGCCTCGGCTGCCACAACGATCCGAAGATCAAGGCCGAGGATGGCAAGTCCGTCGCCGTGCTGGCCGAAGGCTACAACCACTCGGCCCATCGCAGGCTCGACTGCGCCGACTGCCACGAGACCGCGACCAGCGCCAAGCATCCGAAGAATCCGCTCGGCCCGGTCAAGCCGCAGGTGTGCCAGGAATGCCACGCCGACCAGTTCAAGGCCCTGGCGGAAAGCGTCCATGGCCGCCACGTCAGCGGCGAGAAGGCGATCAAGGATTGCGTCGCGTGCCACGACAACCTGCACGAGGTGCGCAAGGCCGGCGACCCGGCGTCGGCGATGTCGCCGGTCAACCAGATCGCGAACTGCGGTGCCTGCCACGAAGAGATGATGGCGAATTACGGCAGCAGCGAGCACGCGCGCGCGCTGTTGAAGATGGGGCTGACGGGCAATGCACCCTCGTGTTCGAGCTGCCACGGCACGCACGAGATCCACGCCAAGACCGAGGCCGACGCGACGACGAACCACACCAACATCCCGCAGACCTGCGGCAAGTGCCACAGCGGCATCCTGCGCGAATGGCGCGAGAGCGCCCACGGGGCGCTCTGGCAGAAGGCTGTCGACGAGAAGAAGAAGAGCGACGGGCCGGTCTGCACGACCTGCCACACGCCGCACGAGATCAAGAGCCCCGAGACGGCGGTCGCGCGCAACCAGGTGGCCGAACGGTGCGGCAATTGCCACGCCAAGGTCTACACCTCGTTCCGCGACACCTTCCACGGCCAGGCCAGTTCCCTGAAGGACACCGGCGCCGCGGTCTGCGCCGACTGCCACACGCCGCACCACAACCTGCCGGCGTCCGACCCGCGTTCGAGCATCAACCCGGCGAATCTTGGCAAGACCTGCGGCGCGTGCCACCAGAACGTCAATGCGTCGTTCCTGACCTTCGACCCGCACGCCGATCCGAAGGACCCGAAGCGCAACCCGTACGTGTTCGTCGTCTGGCTCGGAATGACGGCGCTGCTGCTCGGGGTATTCGGCTTCTTCGGGGTCCACGACCTGCTGTGGCTGCAGCGCGCCATCGTCGGCAAGCTGCGCGGCGAGTTCGCAGGCGCGCACGCGAAGACGGGGCCTTACGTCCGCCGCTTCAGCACCGCCCAGATCGCGCTGCACGTCACGATCGTGACGAGCTTCCTGCTGCTGGCGGCGACGGGCCTGCCACTCAAGTTCGCGGAAGCGCCGTGGGCGCCCAGGTTGATGGCGCTGTTCGGCAGCCGTGAGATGGCCGGTTTCCTGCACCGCTTCGCAGCGCTGGTGACCTTTGGCTACTTCGCCTGGCACCTGGGGGCGCTCGCCTACGGCTGGCTGGTCAAGAGGGAGCGGGGTTACTTCTGGGGGCCGCGCTCGATGGTTCCGCAGCCGCGCGACCTGCTCGACCTGTGGTCGATGTTCAAGTACTTCATCTACATCGGTCCGCGGCCGAAGTTCGACCGCTTCACCTACTGGGAGAAGTTCGACTACATGGGGGTCTTCTGGGGCGTGGCCGTGATCGGCATCTCGGGTCTGGTCCTGTGGATGCCGATGCTGGCCGCCACCGTGCTGCCGGGCTGGGCCTTGAACGCGGCGCACGTGATCCACAGCGACGAGGCCTTGCTGGCCACCGGCTTCATCTTCCTTTTCCACTTCTTCCACACACACCTGCGGCCGGAGTCGTTCCCGATGGACACGGTGGTGTTCACGGGCCGCATGCCGCTGGAGGTCTTCAAGGAGGAGCGGCCGCTCGAATACGACACGCTCGTGGCGCAGGGAAAGCTCGAAGAACGCCTGACAGCGGCACCGACGCCGGCAGAGTTCAAGGTCGCGTACGTCTTCGGCAGCCTGGCACTGGCCGTCGGCATCGTGCTGGCGGTGTTCATCTTCTGGGCACTTCTGGGTAGCATGCACCATTGATGACACGATCGACGATACCGGGCGCAGACCGCCCCATTCACAAGAGGTAGGCACCGATGGTTCACAGCTTCTTCTCGCTCATCACGCGGCACTGGATCAGTCTGGTCGGGGCCGTGATCGCGCTCGCGGGCGCGGTGTTGATCGTCATGTTCTTCGCGATGGAACTGTCCGGGTTCCACGGCGGGCCGTACCTCGGGATCCTGACCTACTTGATCCTGCCGATGGTGCTGGTGTTCGGCCTGCTGCTGATTCCCTTCGGCACGTGGCGCAAGCGCAAGCAGGACGCTGCCGCGACGGCCCACCACCAGGCGGCACCGGCGGCGCTGCCGGTCATCGATCTGAACAACCAGCACACGCGCAGTCTGGTGCTGGCCTGCGTCGCGGTCGGCTTGTTCAGCCTGGTGCTGGTTGCCGGCGCGACCTACAAGGGCGTCGAGGTGATGGAGTCGGTGCCGTTCTGCGGTACCGTCTGCCACACGGTGATGGAACCGGAACACACCGCGTTCCTGCGCTCGTCGCACAGCCGGCTGCGCTGCGCCGACTGCCATATCGGCGCCGGCGCCGACTGGTTCGTCAAGTCCAAGATCTCCGGTTCATGGCAGTTGGTCTCGGTCGCCTTCAGCCTGTACCCGCGGCCGATACCGTCACCGGTCCACAGCCTGCGTCCGGCGCGCGAGACCTGCGAACAATGCCACTGGCCGACCAAGTTCATCGGCGACAAGCTCGAGATCCACAAGCATTTCGCTGCCGACGAGAAGAACTCCGAGACCAAGACGGTGCTGCTGATGAAGGTCGGTGGCCAGGAGGGAACGACCGCCTCGGGTATCCACTGGCACGTCGGCAAAGGCGTGCAGATCCGATTTCAATCGGACCCGAGCCGCCAGAACATCTACGACGTCGAGCTGACCCACGCCGACGGCAAGGTGCAGACCTTCAAGTCCAAGGACCAGCCGACCGGCCCGACCGAATGGCGCACGATGGACTGCGTGGACTGCCACAACCGGCCAGCGCACACGTTCAAGCTGCCGTCCAACGAAGTCAACGCCGCTCTCGACGACGGGCGCATCGACAAGACCCTGCCTTTCGTCAAGCGCGAGGCGCTTCGAATCCTGGACGGCAAGTACACGTCGCACGAGCAGGCGCGGGCCGGCATTGCGCACGAGGTCGAGACCTTCTACAAGACCTCGTACCCCGATCTCGCGACGTCCAAGGCGGCCGAGATCGCCGCCGCGGGCAAGGCGCTCGGCGACATCTATGCCTGGAACGTGTTCCCGCAGATGAAGGTCACCTGGGGCACCTACCCGGTCAACATCGGCCACGACGACTCGCCGGGGTGCATGCGCTGCCACGACAAGCATCACGTGGCCGCGGACGGGCAGAAGATCACGGGCAGCTGCGGTGCCTGCCACGCGGTGCTGGCCGACGACGAGAAGGATCCGCAGATCCTGAAGGATCTCACGCCCTGACCGCTGCCCTGGACGCGTCGCCGCTCATGCCCGGGAATCGACGGGGGTGCGATCTCGCGGGCAGCCCACCCTGAGCCATCGATGAGCACCGTACGCAAGAACTACATCCGCCCGGTCGACTTCAGGCACGGCTGCGTCGATCTCACCCACGGTGGCGGCGGCCGCGCGATGGCGCAGCTGATCGACGAGCTCTTCCTGCACGCCTTCGACAACGAGTGGCTGCGCCAGGGCAACGACCAGGCCGCGTTCACGGTGCCGCCCGGGCGCCTGGTGATGGCCACCGACAGCCACGTCGTCTCGCCGCTGTTCTTCCCCGGCGGCGACATCGGCTGCCTTTCCGTGCACGGCACGATCAATGACGTCGCCATGTCCGGGGCGGTGCCGCTGTACCTGGCCGCCGGGTTCATTCTCGAGGAGGGCTACCCGCTGGCCGACCTCAAGCGCATCGTCGAGTCGATGGCCGCGGCATCCCGGCAGGCCGGCGTGCCGGTCGTCACCGGTGACACCAAGGTCGTCGAGAAGGGCAAGGGCGACGGCGTCTTCATCACGACCACCGGCGTCGGCGTGGTGCCCGCTGGCGTGCAGATCGCCGGCGACCACGCCCGTCCGGGCGACCGCATCCTCGTCAGCGGGACGCTCGGCGACCACGGCGTGGCGATCATGTCGCTGCGCGAGAACCTGAGCTTCGAGACCTCGATCAGTTCCGACACCGCGGCCCTGCACGGCCTGGTCGCGGCGATGGTGCACGCGGTGCCCGGCATCCACTGCCTGCGCGACCCCACACGCGGAGGCCTGGCGACGACGCTCAACGAGCTGGCCTCGCAGTCGGGCGTCGGCATGCTGATCGACGAGGCCGCGATCCCGGTGCGGCCGCAGGTCGATGCGGCTTGCGAGTTCCTGGGCCTGGATCCGCTGTACGTGGCCAACGAAGGCAAGCTGGTCGCGATCTGCGATCCGGCTGATGCCGCGCGGCTGCTCGACGCGATGCGCGCCCACGCGCTGGGCCGCGACGCGGCGATGATGGGCGAAGTGGTCGCCGATCCGCACCACTTCGTTCAGATGCGCACCCGCTTCGGCGGCAAGCGCATCGTCGACTGGCTCACTGGGGATCAGCTGCCCCGCATCTGCTGAGAGGCGGGGCGCGGCATGCGCATCCTGTTCCTGACCCGCAGCTTCAACAGCCTGACGCAGCGCCTGTACCTCGACCTCACGGCGGCCGGACACGAGGTGGCGATCGAGTTCGACATTTCGGACGCGGTGGCGGTCGAGGCGGTGGCGATGTTCCGCCCGGCGCTGGTCGTCGCACCCTTCCTCAAGCGCGCCATCCCCGAGGCCATCTGGCGGCAGACGGTGTGCCTGGTGGTCCACCCCGGCATCGTCGGTGACCGCGGGCCCTCGGCACTCGACTGGGCGATCGCCGGGGGCGAGCGCGAGTGGGGCGTGACGGTGCTCCAAGCCGAAGGCCAGATGGATGCCGGCCCGGTATGGGCGACCGAGACCTTCACGATGCGCGAGGCGACGAAGTCGAGCCTGTACCGCAACGAGGTCACTGCCGCGGCGGCACGTGCAGTGGCGGCCGCGGTGAAGCGCCTCGCCGACATCGGCCAGGCGCCGGTTCCCGCCGCGGCGGGCCGGCGCGGCGGCTGGCGGCCGCTGATGCAGCAGCCCGATCGCCGGATCGACTGGCAGCACGACGACACGCAGACCGTGCTGCGCAAGGTCCGCGCCGGCGATGGCGATCCCGGCGTGCTCGACAGCCTGTTCGGCGTGCCCTGCCACCTGTTCGACGCCCACGCCGAAGCCTGGCTGCAGCCGCGCGCGCCAGGCGAAGTGGTCGCCAGGCGGCACGAAGCCGTTCTGCGGACGACGATCGACGGCGCGGTCTGGATCGGGCATGTGCGGCGCGTCGACCGCGAGGGGACTTTCAAGCTGCCGACGGCCCTGGCCTTCCCCGCCGAGACCGCGACTCTGCCCGAGCGGCCGATCGCCATCGACGCGCCGACCGGCACACCGGGCTGGCGCGAGATCCGCTACGAGACCGAGGGCGATGTCGGCACCCTGCACTTCCCCTTCTACAACGGCGCGATGAGCACGGCGCAATGCGAGCGCCTGGCGGCCGCGGTCCGCTTCGCGCTAGGCCAGCCGGCGCCGGTGCTCGTCCTGATGGGCGGCCCCGACTTCTGGTCCAACGGCATCCACCTGAACGTCATCGAGGCCGCCGACAGTCCAGCCGACGAGTCGTGGCGGAACATCAACGCCATCGACGACCTGACACGAACGCTGATCGAGGCCACCGACCGCGTCGTGATCGCCGCCATGCAGGGCAACGCCGGTGCCGGCGGGGTGTTCATGGCGCTCGCGGCCGACCATGTGTGGGCCCGGCGCAGCGTGATCCTGAACCCGCACTACAAGAACATGGGCAACCTCTACGGATCCGAGTACTGGACCTACCTGCTGCCGCGCCGGGGCATGTCGGTGACGCCAGCCGCGCTGATGGGTCACCGGCTTCCGGTGTCGGCGAGCCAGGCCGCGGAGATGGGCCTGATCGACGCGGTCTTCGGCGACAGCGCGGCCGGGTTCGTCGCGCACGTCCACGAGCGCGCGGCCGCCCTGGCTGCCGGCAGCGAGGTTCCCGCGCTGCTGCACGCCAAGCAGCGGCGTCGCCAACACGACGAAGCACGCAAGCCGCTCGCCACCTACCGCGACGACGAACTGGCGCGCATGCGGCGCAACTTCTACGGGTTCGACCCGAGCTATCACATCGCACGCTCGAACTTCGTGCGGCGCGTCGCGCCTTCGTGGACGCCGCGCCATCTGGCGATCCATCGGCGCCAGGCCGTGGCGACGGGGCTGGGGGTTGCGGGCACGCTTGACATGGATCAAGAATCGGAACGCTTCTGATCCCATCGTTCGTCGTGACCACGAAAATCACCCTCTGCTGTTCCGCACCGGTCAACCTGAGCGGCGCGGGAATGGTTATGTTGCCATCCGCCTTCCTGTCAGCCACACCTGGAGAAGCCCAAATGAGATTGCCGCTTGCCATCGCCGCCACCGTCGCCGCGGTCGCCGTTGCCGCCCCCGCGTTCGCCGGCTCGGCCGAGGACATCATCGCCAACGAGAAGTGCCACAAGTGCCACACCGAGAAGACGACGAAGAAGGCGCCGTCGTGGGCATCGCTGGCCGAGAAGTACAAGGGCGACGCAGGGGCGGCGGACAAGCTCTTCGCCGAACTCAAGAAGGGTGGCAAGGTCGGCGACGAGGACGACCACAAGCAGGTCAAGGGCAGTGACGCCGACATCAAGGCGATCGTGCAGATCGTGCTGTCGTCGAAGTAGCCATGTCCGATTCCACTGGAGTGACGGCGATGAAGACGTTACCGGCTTTCGTGGCCGCGCTGGCGCTGTCGGCGGCCGCCGGCGCCGCCTTTGCGGGCACGGGCGAGGATCTGATCGCGTCCAACAAGTGCGGCAAGTGCCACACCGCGACGACGACCAAGAAGGGCCCCTCGTTCGCTTCGTTGGCTGCCAAGTACAAGGCCGATGCCGGCGCGGCAGACAAGCTCTTTCAGGAGCTGAAGAAGGGCGGCAAGGTCGGTGACGAGGACGACCACAAGAAGCTCGAGGCGAGCGACGCCGACATCAAGGCCGTCATCGCCGTCGTGCTGTCGTCCAAATAGGCACGGTGCCCGGCCCGGCATGCCGGGCCGTCGGGGCAAGCGCCGGTCAGAACCGGTAGCGCAGAGACACCCGCACCATGCTGACGTTGTAGTGCGGCGGTTGCACGCCGAAGGCCAGCAGGTTCGGGATCGTTGCCGGCTGGACGCCGTCCAACTGCCAGTCGGCGGCGTCGTAGTGCTCGAACCAGTAGCTGCCGGTCAGTGACATGGCCTTGCTCAAGTGCCAGCTGGCGAAGAATTTGGCGCTGTCCATCGCAGTGGTGGCGGTCGGGAAGCCCGGCGCCGGAACGCGGTTGTCCACTGCCACGTCGCTGCGAGAGCGCGCGAAGGCGAGATCTGCGCCGAGGTCGAGCTTGTCCTTGATCGCGGCATGCCGCACGCCGATGCCACCCATGTCAGCGGCGTCCTTGGTGCCCGCCCACCAATCGGGCAGGCCGACCCCCTGGCTGCCGGCCTGGTGGGAGCGGACACGGTCGGCATGGACGAACAGCGTCAGTCGCGTTCGCTCGGAGAACGCCACCGAGACGTCGGCGCCGACGCCCACCGTGTGCCCGTCGGTCAGGCCGATCGTCGTGTCGGGGTAGTTGTCGTCGGCGATGCCGAGATCCATGCCCAGGCTCACGCTGTCGGACAAGGTCAGGTCGGCGCGCGCGTCGGCGCTGTCGCGGATGCGCCGCGCCATGTCGAAGCGGCGCAACAGCGGGTTCTCGGCCGCCTCGGCCCAGCTCACGTCGCTGTAGGCGCTGTTGCTGCGCTGGGCTTCGGCCAGCTTCAGCGAAACCGCCAGCATCGGCGTGGCCTGCGCCGACAGGCGGGCGAAGGTCGTCGCGTCGCGCGTCGTGTCCACCGCCTGAAGCGTGCGCCGCGTCTCGCGATAGTCGAAGCCGATGTCGAGCTTCAGCCCCGCGTGACTGAAGTAGCCGGCTCCCAGCTTGAGCCGGTCCTGCTTGTAGCCGTAGGGCCGGTTGGTGTAGTCGGGGCCGAGGAACAGATCAGTGGACACCGACGGAAAGGCGGCGGTAGGCGTCTTGTTGTCGCGCTCGTCATGCGACCAGGCGGCACTCAGGCGCAGCCCCTCGAGCGGCGAGGCGCTGAGGGCCAGATTCGCGTTCAGCGTGTCCACCGCGCCCTGCAGCGAACTGCGGGGCAGCACCGGCACCACCAGCGCGGCATTGAGCGTGGGCGCCACGAAGGCGGCGTCCTGCGTCATGCGGCCAACAGCCAGGTCGCCGCTGACGCGCGTCAGCGGGCCGAGCCGGTAGCCGATGCTCGCCTGGAGTTGGTGGAACTGGTTGTCGGGGGCCAGCGCGAGCTGGCCCAGACCGGCGCCCAAGGTGCCGCTGGTGAACGGGTCGGTCCAGGTCAGCGAGGCGTCGTCGTTGCGGAACACCGAGGCGGTGTAAGCGAGCCGGGCCTGCAGGTCGCGCCCGGCGTAGGCCGCCGCGCCCTCGAAGTTGTCGGTGGTCTGGTCGACCGGCGCCACCAGCTGCGACGCGTTGGAGAAGAACGAGCCCGACGTGGGCTCGGTGCCCTCGCGGGTCATGTGGCGGGCGCCGACGCTGAAGCTCCAGGGATGGCCCTGCAGCCAGGTGGCGCCGAGGTCGAGCCGCGACCGCTTGTAGCCGATGTCCACGCTCTGCAGCGTCGACGCCAGCGACATCGCGTCGGTGGTGCCGGCCGGCGTGAAGCCCGCCGGCAGGGTCAGCACCGAACCCCCGACGCCGAGGAACGGCGTCATCGCACCGCCGTCGAAGTGGCGCGGCAACTCGTCGTAGGCGAGGTTGGCCGAGAAGACCCCTTCGCGCCCACCCACCGCGCTCAGCGAGCGGGCATCGGTGCCGAGGTCGGAGGCTTCGAGCTTGCCCCACAGTCCGCTGGCGTCGAGGTAGCGCACGCTGCCGCCGAGCAGCAGCACGCCGCCCTTGCGGTCGAGACCGGTGTAGTCGCCGTACCGAGCCGATGCGTCGGAGACGACGCCGACGCCGGCGTCCAACGAGCCGCTGGTCCCGGTCTCGACCGGGCACGAGGCGCATTTCCACTGCGAAGGGTCCACCGCCGCGGCGGGGTTGCTGGCGGCAGCGGCCGACAGCAGCGTGCCGAGCATGAACCAGGGCCTGGGAGTTGTCATGGTTGCGCGTGTCCGTGGTTGCTGGCGCTCATCGCATCAGATTGGCGCCCGAGGGATGGTTGGAGCCATGCACCTGCGAGTGACAGTTGACGCACCCGCCCGCGAGCAGGAAGACCGAGGTCCCGGCGCTGCCCCCGGGCAGTGAGGCGCCGGTGCGCGCCACCGACGGGTGGCCGGCGACGGTGTGGCATTGCTGGCACAGCAGCGGCGGACTCTGTTTCAGCAGTGCCGGACGCACCGACCCGTGGGGCACGTGGCAGTTGCCGCAGTCCTCGGTCACTGGCGCGTGCTCCCACAGCAGCGGCCCGCGCTTTTCGGCGTGGCAGCTGTAGCAGGTCTGGTTGAGGGTGGCGCCGACCAGCATCGTCGGGTTGGTGGAACCGTGCACGTTGTGGCAGTCGCTGCAGGCGATCTTGCCGAAGCGCAACGGGTGCGACGAGGTCTTCTGGAAATCGGCGCGCTGCTGCTTGTGGCAGCGGAAGCAGACCTGGGCTTCCGTCTTCTTGTCGAGCACCGGGTCGCGGTCCACGTGCATCCGGTGGCAGTCGGTGCAGGCCATCCCGGCGCGGTCGTGGGCCCCCGCGTGCCAGGCCATGCGCGCACCGTTCTCGTGGCAGGCCAGGCAGGCCTGGTTGCGCTGCGCCGGCGTGTAAATCGAATCCGGCTTGAAGCTGTTGATCGTCAACTTCTTCTTTGCGTGCTTGTCGGCGTGAGACGCGCCGGGTCCGTGGCAGGCCTCGCACTGCAGTCCGCCCGGGCCAAACGGTGCACGCGGATCGTGGCGACGTCCGTGCGGGCTCTTGAAGATGGCGTCGAACGAGAAGTTCGGGCCGGCGTCGTCCTTGTCATGGCACTCGAGGCAGCTGTCGGCGCCGTCGTCGGTGTACTGGGTGCCCTGCTGGTCGGTGGCAATGGGCGGCGCCGACGCCGCCAGCGACACGCCGACGGCGTAAGCCGGCCCCTCGGCCGCCGCCAGAGACGAAACCACCAGCCCCGCCAGCAGGAGCAGCACGCGGAATGCCGAATTCTTGATGTTCATCGATGCCCGCCCGTCGGCCATGTTTGCGATCGACCGCCTTCGGTCGTGTGCGTCACCTGCTTCGTCATCGGTTCCATCGGCTGGTTGCGCCGAAGCTACTGCACGCCGTGCACGGTCTTCACGTCGAAGACCGCGCCGGCTCCGTGGCACAGCACGCAGCCCTCGCCCGCGCCGGCGGCGAGCGCCGCCTCGGTCACGCCGAAGCTGCCGCCGTTGCCCGGGTTCTTGATATGCGCCTTGGTCGAGACGTCGTCGTGGCACGAGGTACAGACGGCCGCGGTCGGCGAGATACGCAGGTTGTCGCTGGCGTCGGTCGTCGACGCCCCCGAGGCGATGGTGGTGCCGAGGATCCCGTTGGCCGTCGGCGCCGCCCAGATGCCGGCGAGCTGGTAGCTGTTGCCGGCGTGACAGGTGCTGCAGTCGTTCAACCGGCCCGGGAAGACGACGCCGCTGAAGTCGTTGACCGCCCCGCCGTAGCCGTAGATCACCAGCCCCTGCGTGCGGAAGCCGCCGTTGCTGGCCTGGCCGGCGTGGATGCCGTGGATCATGGTCTTGAAGTCGATCGCCTCCTCGGTCTTGCCGTCGACGGCGCCGGTGGCTGGACGGACCATCGCATCGGTCGCGTTCGGGTTGTGGCAGGCGGCGCAGACGCCGGGCTCGTCGGTGCGGTTGTTGCCGTGCGCGCTGAGCACGTCGTGGCACACATCGCACTTGGCAATGTCGACGACGACGCGCCGCGCGACGACGCTGCCGCTGACGGCGACATCCTTGAACACGCTCGTGACCGCCAGCCGGTCCGTGTAGCTCGCAGGCGTGGTTGCGGTGCCCGGGTTGCTGACCGCACCGGCGGGGTGTCCGTCCATCGTCACCCGCAGCGTCCCGGTCAGCCCGGCCGGGATCGCCACCGGCGAGGTCACGGTGAACGTGCCCGCGGTCGCGCCGGGCACGGCAGCCGTCAGCGCGTTGATGTTCACCGGCTGTCCCCATGACTGGCCGCTGCCGTTGTTGGCGAAGTCGGTCGTCGTCCAGGCGATCTGCAGCGCCAGTGTGCTCGCGCTGCCGGCGGTGAACGCCGGCGCCGCCTTGATGTCGTAGGGCACTCCGTTGTTCGTCGGGTCGGTCACCGAGAAGGTGATCACCGGCTTGGCGCCGGGGGCCGTCGAGCCGACGCTCAGGATGTTGAAGGCAAATTTCGCCGCCGCAGCCTTGAGCTGCGCCGGCAAGCTGTGCGCGATCGCGATGTCCTGGCCACCGGTGAACTTGCCCGCGGCGTGGCAACTCGCGCAGGTGCTGTCGTCGGTCATCACGCCGCCGTCGTGGGCCTGGGTCTGGTACGGCTTCGTCGGGTCGGGGGTTGCGCCGAAGTACACGTTGTCGTGGCACGAACCGCAGGCCGCGCGGCTGGGCACCATCTGCCAGTTGTCGCCCTGCGGGGTGGCGATGGTCGTGTTCGCGGTGGGTGCGCTGTCGTGGCAGCGGCTGCAGTTGCGCGCGTCCTGCGGGAAGGTGACCTTGGAGAAGTCGGTGCTGCCGATCGTGTAAGGCGTGCCCGCGATCACGCTCGGCAGGGCGGCGCCGGCGTCGGCGTAGTGGATCCGGTGGATCATCACCTTGAAGTCGACCGTCGTGTTGGTCGCGCCGGCGACCCACGAGCCGGGGTTGTGGCAGGTCACGCACAGCTTGGTGTCGACGCGGGTGCCATGGGCCTGAAGCTGCGCGTGGCAGCTGTTGCACGTGGCCGTGGCGACGATGTCGCGCTCGGTGACGACCACGCCGCCGGCCGGCACGAAGTCGTAGGCGCCGGTGGCGGCGGGGTAGGCGCTGTTCGCCTGCTGGATCGTCACGCGGTGCGTCAGCCCCGGCGCATAGGTCAGATCCAGGGGCTTGCCGGCGGCGTCGGTGCAGGGGCCCGGGCAGGGGTTGGCCGTCGGGCTCGTGATGTCGGTGGCGAAGGTGTAGGTGTAGGCGCCGCCGCCGTGGCCGACGAGGGTGCCGAACGCATAGCCGGTGGCCACGCGCTCCTGGCTGCCCTGGGTCGCGCCGCCGCTCGTGCGGTTGATGTAGTTCTGCCAGTCGACCGGACCGCCGCTGGCCGAAGGCACGAGCTTGGCGATGTTGAAGCGCAGGTCGGCCGCGGCCAGGCCGGTCATGCCCTGGCTGGCCTCGTTGGTGACGACGAAGTCCACCACCGGCGGGCCGCCGATGCTGACCTTGGTGACCGTGATCGTCAGGTTCGTCGCCGCGGCCAGGCCGCTGGTGCCGGTGGAGATGCCGGTGGTGGCTGGCGGCGTCGCGGGGGGCGCAGGCGGGTTGCCGCCACCGCCGCCGCCGCCACAGGCGGCGAGGCCGCATGCCAGCGCAGCGGCGACCAGGCTGGACGCGCAGCCGACGAGCCAGGGGCGTTGCGAATGCTTCATGACTTGCCCTTCTTCGCTCCGGCCGCGGGCTGCGTCCTCTGCCGCGCGATGATGGAACCGGCGATCGCCTGGTACTGCGCCATCGTCAGCGCCTTGTGCGTGACCAGGTGGGCCTTGGTCAGGTAGGGGCGGCCGGCGACGATCCGCCCGGCTTCGGCCGCGCCGATGCCGGGCAGGGTCATCAGGGCCTGGCGGCTGGCGCTGTTGACATCGACGAGCCTGACCGCGGGCACGCGAGCCCCGGGCTTCGCCTTGGGCATGCTGGCCGCGCCGGCCGGCGGCGTCGCGACGGCCACGGCGCCATGCGGCGCCGCGGCCGACGCGCCGAGCGCGAGCATCGGCGCAAGTGCGGCGACGAGAAGGGCAAGCAAGCGTCTGCAGTTCAAGAATGGTCTCCGAAGGCTCCCAACGGCGGTCGATCCCCTGCTGCCAATCCCGGATTGGCGATCACGGCGCCGGGTGCACGACCTTGATGTCGGCGACCTTGCCCGGACCGTGGCAGACCAGGCAGGCCTCGCCGCTGCCACTGGCCAGTGCGCTGAGCGCGCTTGCGCGTGGCGCATAGAGCTGCCCGCCGTTGGACGTCATGTGCGCCGTCGACAGGGCATCGTCGTGGCACGCGAAGCAGGCGCTGGTGATCGGCGAGATCACCAGCGTCGTGGCCGCGGCCGGGGTGGTGGCCTGGCTGGCGGTGGCGGCGTTGAAGCTGAAGCCCGAGCCGTAGCTGCCCGCCGCGACATAGGGTGCCTGCGTGGTGAAGCCCGCCGCCGGCGCGATGAAGTTGCCGGTGGCCGCCGTGCGATACAGGCGGTTGGGCACCGCGGCGGCGTTGGCCGCAGCGCTGAAGTCGTAGCTGCCGGCGACGTGGCAGGCCTGGCAGTTGCTCAGGATGCCGGGGTAGCCGATAGTGGCGAACGAGTCGGTGGCCGAGTTGCCGTGCCAGGTGAAGGGCACCGTGCGCGCCGAGCCGCCGTGGATGGCGTGCACGAAGTACGCCGAATCGGCCGACCAGCCACTGCTGGTGCGGTTCGGGTTGTGGCACCACGAACAGGTCGGGCCGTCGTTGCGCTGCCCGGCATGGAAGGCCGCGGCGGTGAACAGGCCCAGGCTCTGGTGGCATGCGTTGCAGCTGCTGGTGTTGACGATCGAGCGCCGGCCGGTGTAGCCGCTGGCCACCATGGAGACGTCGGGCGCGACAACGATCAGCCCACCGGTCAGCAGCGCCGGGTTGGTCGGCGAGACCGCCGTCGGGTAGGCCGGCAGGTTGACCTGCGTCAGCGGCTGGGTGCTGCTCAGGCTGTAGCTGTAGCCCAAGCCGCCGGTGACCATCACCGCGTTCGAAGGGATCTTCACCCCGGTCAGCGTCACGGTGGAGTAGCCGTTGGCGTCGGGCGCACTCAGCGTGCCGGCACCGGTGCCGGTGGCCGTGCCGTTCCAGATGCTGCGGAGGTAGCCCGAGGCCGACGCGTTGAAGTCGGCCGGCGCGGCGATGCCGTCCTGCGGCACAGCGAACACGAAGTACGCGCTCGGCGAGCCGACGAAGCCATCCCACATCTCGGTCTTCACCGTGTGGTCGTTGAAGGCCACCGGGGTGCCGTTCTGCAGCATCCGGAAGACCAGGCTGGGCTGGCCCGTGGTCGCGTTGACAGAGACGCTCTTCAGCTCGTAGGTGACCGCGATCGCGCCTGCGGGCAGGTGGTTCGGGTTACCGGCCAACGAGGCGGCGTTGGTGTTGGCGTTGCCGCCGCTCACCAGCAGCAAGTTCGTCGGATCCGGCGGTGTGACCGGCGTGTGATAGACGGGGATGGTGTCGGGCGTGTGGCAGATGGCGCAGGTCGCGTCGGTCTGGGCACCGCCGATGTGGCCGAACTTGCTGACTGTCAGTCCCCGGGCCGCGTCGGCCAGCGTCACGCCCAGGCCGGTGGCGAAGTCGATGCCATCGTGGCAGGCGCCGCACGCGGCGGCGTTGGGCACGTTCTTCCAGTTGTTGCCCTGCGGCGCCGGATTCGCGGCCGTGCTCGAGCCGTCGTGGCAGGTCGTGCAGTTGCGGATGTCCTGCGGGTACTTGGTCTGGTTGAGCAGCACACCGGCGAAGTTGTAGTTCTGCTTGACGAGCTCGGTGCCCATGTGGACCTTGTGCACCAGCACCGGCAGGTTGCCCACCGTGGCGCCGTCGGCGAGGTAGGTCGACGACCCCGCCGGGAACGCCAGGTTCGTGGAAACGACGTTGGTGCGGCCGTACTTGCGTTGTTCCGTGTGGCACACGGTGCACACCGCGGGGTCGTAGCGCGCGCCGCCGTGGAAGCTGGCGCTGGCGGTGCCCACCAAGCCGCCGAGGCGGGCATGGCAGGTGTCGCAAGAGGCGGTGTTGGTGATCACGCGCTCGGCATCGGTGCTGGCCACCGGCTGGCCGGTGGCGGGCACGAAGTCGTAGATGACGTTGAGCGGGTGAGTCATGTTCACCGCGGTCAAGCTGGTCGCGCCATTGGGCGTGTTCGAGCCGGTGCCCGGCGCGGCGCCGGAGACGATGACGACCAGCCGATGTGTCAGCGACGGGTCGTAGCTCAGGTCACCCAGGTCGGAGGCGACGTTCGGCGCCGTCAGCGTGGCGCCGGCGACGAAGGCCTGCATCTGCGTGACGTCGCGGTAGAAGGTGTAGGTGTAGGTGCCGTCCTTGTGGTCCACCAGGGTGCCGGTGTTGTCGGAAGTCGGCCGTGTCGGCGCGGCCGCGGCGGTGGTCGTGGGCACCGTGCTGACGATGTAGCTGACCCACCTGCTCGGGCTGCCGTTGCTGCCAGGCACCAGCTTGGCCAGCGAGAACGCCAGGTTCGGGTAGCTGGCGACGGTGGCAGTCGAGCTCTGCGACGTGCTGCCGAAACCGATGATCGCGTTGCCGTCGGTGTCGGTCAGAGAGAAGTCGACCACCGGGTTGCCGGCGATCGTGACGCGACCCACCTGAAGCTTCAGGTTCAATGCCGCAAAGGTGGCGGCCGGGGTCGCTGCACTCAGCGTGATCGGCGAAGAACCGCTAGGCACCGCCACCGGGGGCGTTGGCGCCGGAGGCGGCGGGGCACTGTTCGACGATGAACCCCCGCCGCAGCCGGCCAGGGACGCCAGCACCAGGGCCATCCCGCCCCACAACATCGACGCGCGTCTCATGCCTTCCCCTCCGACGGCGCCGATATGACGCCGCTCTCATGCCCGTCAAACCATCGGGGAAACCCGAGCGCACCACAGGCACCTGGCCACCCAATTCCCGTTACCGCCTTTTATGCGGGGCTCGAACGCGTCAACTTGCGACACATCAATGAACGCGACCTTCACCGGCGGGATCGGCATCGACACAACATCCGGGGTCGCCGGCACGGCGCCAAGGCATCGTACCGCCCGATGCGCACGGCGCGCGGCAGCGGAATCCCGCTTCCCGGACGCTTGATCTGGCGCAAGTCGATTTGCGGCGCCGCGGTTAGCCTGCGGCGCATCGTAGGGTCGTGACCTGGAGTTCGGCACCACGGCACGAAGAAGAGGGATGAGGAAGAACATCGTGGCCAGGCACGTCGGGACTGCAGGCTCAAGCCACCTGGCAGGGGTGCCGGCGTGAACCCCTACGTCGTCTTCCTGCTGTACATGATGGCGATCCTCGGCTTCGTTGCCATCACCTTGCTGATGAACCGCATGCTCGGGCCCAAGCCCGTGGCCACGGCGGTCAAGCTCGAGCCCTTCGAGTGCGGCGCCACGCCGGTGGGCACGATCAACGTCAAGGCGGTGCCGATCAAGTACTACGCGGTGGCGATCATCTTCCTGTTGTTCGACCTCGAGACGGTGTTCCTGTTCATCTGGGCGCTGGGGGCCCAGCCGCTGTCGGGCTTCATGCTCTTCACCTTCTTCGTGTTCATGTTCCTCCTCGTGTTGATCCTGCTCTACGTCTACAAGGCGCGGCTGATCGAGGCGGTGACGGAGTAGCCGATGTACGCGCGGACCATCCCCATTGTGCCTGCCGACCACAGCAAGGACGGCGCCTTCGAATTTCTCACCACGCGCAAGGACGAGCTGATCGGCTGGGCGCGCAAGTTCTCGATCTTTCCCTATCCCTTCGTCACCGCCTGCTGCGCGATGGAGTTCATGGCCGTGAGCGCGTCGCCCTACGACACCGACCGCTTCGGCGCCGCGCTGCCGCGCTTCTCGCCGCGCCAGGCCGACCTGCTGATGGTCGTCGGCACGGTCACGCACAAGCAGGCGCCGATCCTGCTGAAGGTGTACGAGCAGATGTGCGAGCCCAAGTGGGTGATGGCCTTCGGCGTCTGCGCCAGCAGCGGCGGCTTCTACCAGAACTACGCCGCGCTGCCGGGCATCGACAGGATCATCCCGGTGGATGTCTACATCCCGGGCTGCCCGCCGCGGCCCGAGATGGTCATCGACGGGATCATGCAGCTGCAGGAGAAGATCGCCGGCGCCAGCCACAAGATCTTCAACGACAGGTTCTAAAGGCGTGGCCACGCACATCTTCGAAACCCTGCAGGAGCGCCTGGCGCCGGCCGCCGGAGCGGGCGTGCCGGCGCACGGCATCCTGGTCTTCACGCTGCCGCCGGACCGGCTGCTACCCACGGTGCAGCGGCTGAGGGACGAGTTCGGCTTCGACCTCTTCCTCGACGTCACGGCGGTGGACTGGATCGGCCAGGTGCCGCGCTTCGAGGTCGTCTATCACTTCTACTCGACGACGCACAAGGTGCGCGTGCGACTGAAGACCCGCGTCGACGCGGCCGACCCGAGGGTGGACAGCCTCAAGCCCCTGTTCGGTTCGGCCGCGTTCATGGAGCGCGAATGCCACGACATGTACGGCATCCGCTTCCGTGGCAATGCCGACCTGCGCCCGATCCTGCTCTACGAGGGTTTCGTCGGCCACCCGCTGCGCAAGGACTACCCCAAGCAGCAGGAGCAGCCGCTCGTGCCCTACCGCAGCTAGAGACCCCGTCGTGGACGCACCCCGCCGCCCCATCCCCAACCCCGTGCGCTCGATCTTCGAGCAGACGCTGCGCGAGGACTCGGTCGTCGTCAACATCGGCCCCTCGCACCCGGCCACCCACGGCACGGTGCAGATCATCGCCGAGCTCGACGGCGAGCGCGTGCTGCGCAGCGACGTCCACTGCGGCTACCTGCACCGCGGCTTCGAGAAGGAGTGCGAGGACCACACCTGGCACAACCTGATCCCCTACGTGGACCGGCTCAACTACGTCTCGGCGCTGATCAACGACTTCGCCTATTGCAGCGCCGTCGAGGAGTTGATGGGCGTGAAGATCACGCCGCGCTGCCGTTACCTGCGCACGCTGCTGAGCGAATATTCGCGTCTGGTGGACCACCTCACCTGCCTGGCCGCCGGGCTGATGGAACTGGGCGCGATGACCGCCTTCCTGTACCTGGTGATGATCCGCGACTACATGTACGAGCACCTGGCGGCGCTGACCGGCGCGCGGGTCACCTACACCTACGGCCGCATCGGCGGCCTGGCGCGCGACCTTCCCGCGGGCTGGCTGAAGCGGATGGAAGAAATCCTCGTGCAGTACGAGGACTTCGTCGGCCGCGTCCACGGCCTGGTGGATCGCAACCGGATCTTCATCGACCGCATGCGCAACGTCGGCGTCATCAGCACCGCGGACGCGCTGAGCTACGGCTATACCGGCGTCATCCTGCGCAGCACCGGCGTGCCGCGCGACCTGCGCAAGGACACACCGTACCTCGCCTACGCCGAGCTCGACTTCGACGTGCCGGTGGGCATCAAGGGCGACAACTACGACCGCTACTTCGTGCGCATGCGCGAGATGGACGAGTCGGTGTACATGATGCGGCAGCTGGCGCAGATGCTGCCCGAGGGGCCGATCAACGTCGACGACCGGCGCTGCACCTTTCCCGACAAGCAGCTCGTCTATACCGAGATCGAGTCGCTGATCAACCACTTCAAGCTGGTGATGGACGGCCCCGCCGTGCCCGCCGGCGAGGCGTACGCAGCGCACGAGAGCCCGAATGGCGAGCTCGGCTTCTACATCGTCAGCACCGGCGGCGGCCGGCCGTACAAGGTGCACTGCCGCGCGCCGAGCTTCGTGCACATGGGCGGCGCCCACCTGATGCTCGACGGCGGCCAGCTGGCCGACATCGTGCCCACCTTCGGCTCGATCAACATGATCGGCGGGGAGTGCGACCGGTGAAGCACCTGATCCCCGAGTTCGACGCCATGCGCAAGCGCTACCCGCCGAGCGCCGAGTCGTCACTGGTGCTGCCCTGCCTGCGGCGAATCCAGGAAGACCGCGGCTACGTCGCCGACAGCGACGTCGCCGAGCTGGCCGCGTACATCCCGGTGCCGCGGATCCAGATCGAGGAAGTGCTGGCGCATTACACGCAATACCGGCGCGCACCGATCGGCCGCTGGCACCTGCAGGTCTGCCACAACCTGTCGTGCTCGATGCGCGGCGCCGAAGGGGCGCTGGGGCACCTGCGCCGCAAGCTCGGCATCGAGCCGGGCCAGACGACGGCCGACGGGCGTTTCACGCTGACCACGGTGGAATGTCTGGGCTCGTGCGGCACGGCGCCGGTGGTGATGGTCAATGAGGCCTATCACGAGAACATGAGCCCGGCCAAGCTCGACGCCTTGCTGCAGGAGCTTGGGCAATGAACCGAGCGCCGAGCCGCCTCAAGCCGGTTCGCTCCCCACGGCCCGCGAAGACGGGCCTGAACGAGGCCCGCGGGGGACCGGCGCGGCACGCGCCGAAGGGGCCGCGATCATGACAGGCCGCAAGCTCATCATGACCTTCCCGGTCACGCCCAGCTCGCACCTGCTGGACGACTACCGCGCCCGCGGCGGCTACGCGACGCTGGCCAAGGCTCTGCGCGAGATGCGGCCCGAGGAGATCACGAAGGAAGTGACGGCCTCGGGCATCCTGGGCCACGGCGGCGCCGCCTTCCCCGCCGGCCGCAAGTGGGGCGTGATCAAGCTCAACGACGAGCAGCCGCACTTCCTGTGCGCCAACGCCGACGAGGGCGAGCCCGGCACCTTCAAGGACCGCTGGATCCTGGAGAACGCGCCGCACCTGCTGCTGGAGTCGATGCTGATCGCCGCCTATGCGCTGCAGGTGCGCAACGCCTTCGTCTACATCCGCGGCGAGTTCGACCTGCCCTACCGCCGTCTGGCCGCGGCGGTGGAAGAGGCATACGCCGCCGGCTACTTCGGCGAGCGCATCCTGGGAACCGACTTCGCGTGCGACATCGTGATCTACCGCGGCGCCGGCTCGTACGTCTGCGGGGAGGCCTCGGCGCTGATCACCTCGATCGAAGGCAAGAAGGGCTACCCGCGCAACCGGCCGCCGCGGCTGACGGTGCGCGGGCTGTACCAGAAGCCGACGGTCATCAACAACGTCGAGACGCTGTCCAACGTCACCACCATCGTGGCCCAGGGCGGCGAGGCCTTCCGCAAGATCGGCACCGCCAAGAGCCCGGGCACGCAGCTGGTATCGATCTCGGGCCACGTGCAGCGGCCCGGCGTCTACGAGGTCGAATACGGCTACCCGCTGGCGAAGTTCATCTACGAAGAGTGCGGCGGCGTTCTCGGTGGCGGCAAGCTCAAGTGCATCGTCCCCGGCGGCATCTCGACCAAGGTGCTCACCGCGGCCGAGATCGAGTCCCTCACGTACGACCACATGTCGCTGGCTGCCGCGGGCTCGGGCGTCGGCTCGGGCGGCATGGTCGTGATCGCCGAAGGCACCTGCATGGTGCGCCTGCTGCAGATTTTGCTGCGCTTCTACCACCACGAGAGCTGCGGCCAGTGCACGCCCTGCCGCGAGGGCATGGGCTGGATGCACCGCATCATCGACCGCATCGTCGCCGGCCAGGGCCGGATGGACGACATCGACCAGCTGATCCGGATCAGCAAGGCCAACGACGGCACCACGATCTGCGGCATGGGTGACGCCGCCGGCTACGCCACGCTGGGCATCATCGCCAAGTACCGCGACGAGTTCGAGTACTTCATCGAGCATGGGCGCTCTCGCCTGGATGGCCGGCTCGAAGTGGCGGAGGCCGCCCATGGTTGAGTTCTTCATCAACGGGCAGCCGGTCCAGGCCGAGGACAGCCAGACCGTGATGCAGGCCGCGCGCGCCCACGGCTTCTTCATCCCCTACTTCTGCTGGCACCCGCAGCTTTCGGTGCCGGGCAACTGCCGCATCTGCATGGTCGAGGTGACCAACGAAGGCCAGGCCGAAGGCAGCGGCTGGCTCGACATCGCCTGCAACATGCCCATCAGCAAAGGCATGCGCGTGCTGACCGACTCCGAGAAGGTGCGCGCCCGCCGCAAGGAGACGCTGCAGTTCATCACGCTGAACCACCCGGTCGATTGCGGCATCTGCGACAAGGCCGGCGAGTGCACGCTGCAGGACTACCACTACGAATACAACGGCTCGCCGTCGATCTCGCGCGACGCCAAGGTCCACGCCACCAAGCACTACGACCTGTCCGAACGCATCGTGCTCGACAACGAGCGCTGCATCCTGTGCACGCGCTGCGTTCGCTTCACGCGCGAGGTCTCGAAGACGAACGCGCTGGGCGTGATCCAGCGCGGCGACCACTCGCTGGTCCGCCCGGTGGAAGACGGCGCCTTCGAGGCCGACCCGTACTCCGACAACGTGATCGACATCTGCCCCGTCGGTGCGCTGCTGTCCAAGCCCTTCCTGCACAAGGCGCGGGTCTGGTACCTGCAACCCACGCCCTCGGTGTGCCCCGGCTGCGAGCGCGGCTGCACCGTCAACATCTGGCACCGCAAGAGCGAGTGGCAGCTCAAGGCGCTGGACGCGAAGCAGAACGCGCGCATCGACCGCGTCACGCCGCTGGAGAATGCAGCCGTCAACGGCCCGTGGATCTGCAACAAGGGCCGCGACCTGGCGAAGGTGTTCGAGCGCGCGCGCGCTGAGCAGGCCCTGCTCAAGGGCCGGCCAACCGAACTGCCCGTCGCCATCGAGGCGGCGCGGGCCCTGATCCGGGGCGCGCGCCGCGCAGTGGCGCTGGTGTCGAACTGGGGTTCCAACGAAGAGCTGGCCGCATTCGACAAGGCCCTGGGCCAGCGCTTCATCGGCTTCGTGAAGACCGACTGCCAGCCCGAGCCCGGCGAGCGGCTCGAGGACGACCTGCTGATCAGGCCCGACAAGAACCCCAACACTGCCGCCGCGCGCGTGCTGTTCCCGCCGCTGCCTGAGGACGCGCGCAGCGCCTTCCCGAGCGACACCGACCTGGTGCTGGTCTGGGGCGAAGGCTTCAGCTTCGCGCAACTGCCGCCGGCGGCCAAGATCGTCTACCTGAACAGCTGGCTGCAGCCCGAGAACGGCCACGCCGACGTGTTCCTGCCGATCAGCGTGCAGACCGAGCGCAGCGGCCATTACACGAACTTCCAGGGCCAGGTCAGCGCGTTCGGGGCCTGCTTCGCGAACAAGCCGGGCGTGATCGACGCGCAGGCGCTGTTCTCCGCCCTCGCCCCGACCGTCGCGGCGGTGTCGCCATGACCCAGGACCTGGTCATCTACGTCATCTACATCGCCTATGCGGTGGCGATGCTGATGGGGTTCGGCACCGTGCTGACCTGGGTCGAGCGCAAGCAGGCGGCGGTGATGTCCGACCGCATCGGCGCCAACCGCGCCTACATCCGGCTGCCCTACACCCAGGTCAAGCTGATCTGGCTGGGGCTGTTCCACGGCATCGCCGACGGCATCAAGATGCTCGTCAAGGAAGACTTCAAGCCGCGCACCCACGACTGGTACGCCTACGCGGTCGCGCCGTGGGTGGTGTTCACGCCGGTGCTGCTGGTCTTCGGCGTGATTCCGTTCGGCGGCATGCTCGACCCCGGCCGGCTCTTCCCCGGGCTCGCCGGCTGGTTCGGCGGCCGCACCTACCCGATGCAGATCGCGCGGCTGGATGCCGGCCTGCTGATGGTCTTCGCGTTCAGCGGCATGACCATCATCGGCACCATGCTGGCGGGCTGGGCGTCGGCCAACAAGTTCTCGCTTCTCGGCGGCCTGCGCGCGGGCTCGCAGATGATCTCCTACGAATTGGTGATGGGCCTGACGGTGCTCGGCCTGATCCTGATCTTCGGCACCGTGGACCTGGACTCGATGGTGCGCCAGCAGTCGGGCCTGCTGTTCGGCTTCCTGCCGGCCTGGGGCGTGGTCTACCAGCCGTTCGCGGCGGTGCTGTTCATGACCGCGGCGATCGCCGAGAACAAGCGCATCCCCTTCGACCTGCCCGAGGCCGAGTCCGAGCTCATCGCCGGCTACTACACCGAGTACAGCGCGATGAAGATGGGCCTGTTCATGTTCGCCGAGTTCATCGAGATCGCAATCGTCGGTGCCCTGTTCACCACCCTCTTCCTCGGCGGCTACAACCTGCCGTACATGAACGACGGCGGCTTCTCGCTGCCCGGCGGGACGGTGCTGGCGATGAGCCATGGCGCGGTGGTGGTCACGCAGCTGGTGGTCTTCCTGCTCAAGGTGCTGGTGGTGTGCAGCTTCCAGATCCTCGTGCGCTGGACGCTGCCGCGCTTCCGCTACGACCAGGTGCTGCGCTTCGCCTGGAAGTTCATGCTGCCGCTGGCGCTGGCCAATCTGACCCTGACGGTCGTGCTCGTGTGGTCGCACCAGAGGGGCCCGTGGTGATGACGCCGTACAAGCGCAAGCAGTACTGGAACGAGCCCGAGCAGAGCGCCTGGGAGCGCTCGTACCTGCCCGAGATCGTGCGCGGCCTGTTCATCACCAGCCGCGTCTTCCTGCGCAACATGGGCCGCTGGATGACAGGGCGCAAGGGCGCGCTGACGACCTACTACCCCGAGGAGACGCGCGCCGACTACGCGCCGCTGAATCGCGGCAAGCACGTGCTGACGCAGCGTCCCGACGGCAGGCCGCAGTGCATCGCGTGCAACATGTGCGCCACGGTCTGCCCGGCCAAGGTGATCGAGATCGAGGCCGCCTTCGACCCGGCCGACACGGCCCACCCCAAGTACCCGGCGCGCTTCGAGATCGACTACTCGCGCTGCGTGTTCTGCGGTCTGTGCGTCGAGGCCTGCCCCGAGGACGCGATCCGGATGGTCAAGGAGACTCCCGGCCTGCCGTCGGAAGACCGGCGCCAGATGTGGCTGACACTGGACGAGATGCTTGGCTGGCAGCCGGCCAGCGACGTCGCCAAGCCTTACCCTCCCAAGGTCGCCGGCGCACCGGCGCCGAAGGGGCGCGCGCCATGACCGCCCTGATCGACGGCCTGCTGCGCCATCTCGACACGCTGCTGCTGGTGCTTTTCTCGGCGTGCGCGCTGACCGGCGCGACGCTGATGATCTTCCTGCGCCAGCCGATGCGCGTGGCGATGGCCCTGATCTCGACGATGGTCTTCCTGGGCGGGATCTACGGCCTGCTGGGTGTGCACTTCATCGCCGCCTTCCAGGTGCTGATCTACGTCGGCGCGGTGATGGTCTTCATGGTCTACGTGATCATGCTGCTCGAGGTGCGCGTGCACGGCGGCACGCGCTACTCCAGGCTGCTCGTGCCCGGCATCGTCGGCTTCGCGATGCTGCTGGGCGTGATCCTGATCAGCATCTGGCGCGGCCTGCCCGCGCCCACCGACACCCGCGGCAACGCGGCCTTCGGGATCGGCAAGTTCGCGGTCGCCTTCGTCAACGAGTACTGGCTGCAGTTCGAGCTGACCTCGGTGCTGCTGGTGGCGGCGGTGGTGGCGGCGCTGGCGGTGATCCGGGTCAGCCGCAGGACCGACAAGACGAGGCCCCATGGATAGGACCCAGATGCTGCTCGGCGTGGCCGTGGGGCTGTTCTCGCTCGGCATGCTGGGCGTGATCGTGCGCCGCAACGTGCTCGTGATGCTGATGTGCATGGAGCTCATGCTCAACGGCGTCAACCTGAGCCTGGTCACATTCGCGCAGCAGACCGCCACCACGGCCGGCGCGGTGCTGGTGTTCCTGACCTTCGTCGTGGCCACCGCCGAGATCGCGCTGGCCATCCCCATCGTGCTGCTGCTGGTCCGCGACAAGCACACGCTGGACCTCGACGCCTACAGCGACCTCAAGGGCTGACCCCGTGCTCACCGCCATCGTCCTGCTCCCGCTGCTGGGCTTCCTGCTCAACGGCGTGCTCGCCACCCGCCTGGGCGGCAACCGTGTCGGCAAGCCCTTCGTCACCATGGTCGGCTGCGGGCTGCCGCTGCTGGCGTTCGTGCTGGCGGTCAAGGCCCTGTTGGCCTTGCGTGCCAACGCCTACGCGCCGCTGATCGAGATCGCCTACCGCTGGGCGCTGATCGGCGACAAGCCCTTCGAGATCGCGTTCTACTTCGACCGCCTGACCGCGGTGATGGCGCTGATCGTCACCGGTGTGGGTTCGGTGATCCACATCTACTCGGTCGGCTACATGGCACACGACAAGAGCTTCGGCCGCTTTTTCGCCTATCTCAACTTGTTCCTGTTCTTCATGCTGCTGCTGGTGCTGGGGCGCTCGCTGCTGGTGCTGTTCGTCGGCTGGGAAGGCGTGGGGCTGGCCTCCTACCTGCTGATCGGCTTCTGGTTCGACGACCTGGCCAACGCGCGCGCCGGCAAGAAGGCCTTCATCACCAACCGCGTCGGCGACGCCGGCTTCCTGCTCGGCATGTTCCTGCTGTACCACGCCTTCGGCACGCTGGAGATGGACCGCATCAACGCCGCCTTCGCCTTCACCGGCAGCGCGGCGCCGGCGGTCTCGGCCAGTCTGGTGGGCATCCTGCTGTTCGTCGGCGCCAGCGGCAAGTCGGCGCAGATCCCGCTGCACGTGTGGCTGCCGGATGCGATGGCCGGGCCGACGCCGGTCTCGGCACTGATCCACGCCGCGACGATGGTGACGGCGGGCGTCTACCTCGTGGCACGGATGTCGGGTATCTACCTGCATGCTCCCGAGGCCTCGGCCGTCGTCGCCGTGATCGGCGTGGCCACCGCCTTCTTCGCCGCCACGGTGGCGCTGGTGCAGACCGACATCAAGAAGGTGCTGGCCTACTCCACCGTCTCGCAGCTGGGCTTCATGTTCCTGGCGCTGGGCGTCGGCGCCTACGGCGTGGCGATCTTTCACGTCGTCACCCACGCGTTCTTCAAGGCCTGCCTGTTCCTCGGCGCCGGCAGCGTCATCCACGCCCTGGGAGGCGAGCAGGACGTGCGCAAGATGGGCGGCCTGGCCCGGCGTATCCCGGTCACCTTCGTCACTTTCGCGGTGGCCACCGCGGCCATCGCCGGTATCCCGCCGCTGGCCGGGTTCTTCAGCAAGGACGAGATCCTCTGGTACGCCTTCGCCAGCACCCGCGGCGGCTCGCCGCTGCTGTGGCTCGTGGCCGCGGCGACGGCGCTGATGACGGCGTTCTACATGTTCCGGCTGCTCTGGCTGACCTTCCTCGGCCGCTCGCGAATGACGCCGGAGGTCGAGCACCATGTCCACGAGTCGCCGCTGAACATGACCGGCGTGCTGGTGCTGCTGGCGACGCTGTCGGCGGTGGGGGGCTTCATCGCGCTGCCGCAGTTCCTCGAGCCGCAGCTGCCGCTGCCGCCGGTGCACGAATCGCTGGAGGCTCTGGAGACACCGCTGCTGGTGGTGTCGGTCATCCTTGCGCTGGCGGGCCTGGCCGGCGCCGCCTTCCTGTACGGTGGCCCGTCGGCGCGCGTCGATGCGTTGCGCCTGCGCTTCGCCGGGCTGCACCGCTGGCTGACGAACAAGTACTACGTCGACGAGCTCTACGAACGCGCGATCGGCCGGCCGCTGGTCTGGGTCTCGGACCGTGTCTTCCTGCGCCTGTCGGACCGCATTCTGCTCGACGGCACGCTCAACGGCTTGGGCGCCCTGGGCCGCTTCAGCGGCGGCGTGCTCGGCCGCGTGCAGGCCGGCAAGCTCAGCCTGTACGTCTGGTTCGTGCTCGTCGGCATCGTCGGCGCCCTGCTGTGGAGCTGGCACCATGTCTGACGCCGGCCTGCTCAACCTGGTGCTGTTCCTGCCGCTGGTGGGCATCGCGATCCTGCTGCTGTCGCCGGCGGACAACCACGACTTCACGCGCCGCATCACGCTAACGGTGATGGTCGTGCAGCTGGCCGTCACGGCCTGGCTCTACACGCGCTTCGACCCGCAAGTGGCCGGCCTGCAGTTCGAGACCCGCATACCGTGGATCGCGGCCTGGGGCGTGAGCTACCAGATCGGCCTGGACGGCTACAACGTGCTGCTGGTGCTGCTGACCGCCTTCCTCGGCCCGCTGGTCGTGGCGGGAGCGTTCACGGCGATCACCAAAGACGTCACGCTCTTCTACGCGATGGTGTTCCTGATCCAGTTCGCGATGATGGGCACCTTCTTGGCCCAGGACCTGTTCCTGTTCTACCTGTTCTGGGAGACGATGCTGATCCCGATGTTCCTGCTGATCGGCATCTGGGGCGGCGAGCGGCGCATCTACGCCACCATCAAGTTCTTCCTCTATACGGCCTTCGGCAGCATCCTGATGCTGGCGGCGCTGATCTACCTCGTCTATGCGCTGAAGACGACGACCGGGCTGACCTCGTTCGCCTTCGCCGACCTGTTCAAGGCGCGGCTGCCGCTGAACGTGCAGACCTGGCTGCTGGCGGCCTTCGCCCTGAGCTTCGCGATCAAGGTGCCGATGGTGCCGCTGCACACCTGGCTGCCCGACGCCC
>JBBINW010000010.1:0-87387 GCA_037443665.1 Betaproteobacteria bacterium | reverse complement strand
ACCGCAGGCCAAGCCTGCGCAGCAGGCATCCCCGGCCTTCAGGTCGGGCAGGATGTCAACCGAACCGTCACTACGGCTCGACGGGAACGCTCTGATGCGACGACGGCTCCCTGCCGTCGGTTCCGACGCGGTCACGACCACGGTGTCTGCGAGTGCCGCGCCATCGGCCGGGCTTTGCGCCTGGACAGCCTTGCGCGGCGCAGGCCCCAGCGATCCACCGCGCAGCCGGCGTGCTGGCCGCTGGGCAGGTCCGTCTCCGCCAGCGCGCCGGTGTCGCGTCGGGCCAGAGCGACATGTTCCAGCCGTGGTCCTTGATGTTGTTGCTGCCGACCACAGCGTACGTGTAGACGCCGACGGCATCGATGTCGACCCTCCCGAACGGCCTCTCGGTGCGAAAGCCGTGAATCCGGGCCTGCTCGGCCATCAGCCGCTCGCCGATGGCTTGGGCACGCAGCGTTCAGCGCCATCGGCCTTCACCGGGTGTATGGCCAGGGTTTGCCAGTGCGATCACGCGGTCGAGAGCAGGCCCCCCGGATGCCGGCTGCGCGGCGGACTCGCCGAAGGCGTATCGGACCCGATGCGCTCCAGCGCATCCCCGCAACCGCGCAGCCGATGCGCGGCCCCGCAGGCGCCGACGATGCTGGTCGGCGCACGCGCGCGATCGCCAGCGCTCACCGGAGGCACCGCTGCGCCTGCACCAGCCGCCCGAGATGCAGCGGGATTGCTCTTCATCAACAACCCGCGCTACGTCCATCGATCGGATGAATTCGTTGTCCGCTTGATCTCCAAGGCAGTCTTCATGCGCTTTCTCGTGCCACTCTTCTTCGCTCTGGCACTGGGCTTCGGCGCGGTGGCCGGGCCGGCATTGGCGGCGGATTCGGACCCGCTCTTCGCGAACATGACCACCGATGATGGACACCGCGCCGATAGGCGCGATCACGTTCAGTGAGAAGCAGTTCGAACGCGGCCACCCGTTGACGATCTTCCTCGACGACAAGGGGGTTCTGGTCGGCTCGACTGCGAATGCGGCCAAATACGGTGACCAGCAGAAGGCCCTGAAAGAGATGATGGCCGAGGGTGTCGTCGTGCTGATCTGCCCGCTGTGCATGAAGCGCGATGGCGTCAAGCAAGCCGATCTGGTCCCGGGCCTGAAGATCGGCAGCCAGGAGGTTGCCCGTGCGGCGCTCTTCAAGGAGCACATGAAAACGCTCAGTGGGTAGTGGCGTCTTTCTCTAGGCATCCTTGAATTCGCGGTGGCGCTGAGCATGCGCCCGGCAGTCTCTTCGCGAGGAGACCAACCCGCTGTTGGCAAACGAGCGCGCGCAGCGTGACGCCGCGAGGCGGGTCGCCTTCGCGCGGATTGGCCGACGCGGCCGATCCCATGCGGGTCCTGGGGTCGGCGGAACCGATGGCGGCGAACTGCGTGAAGCAAGCGTTCGAAGCGCCGCCGCCCATGGCCGCCGACGGCCGTCAGCGCAAATTTCATCGCCGCGACCGGACGTAAAGCAACGTCATCGACAGCGGACCCCTGGGGTTGGACTTCACGCTGCTTCACGACGACCGACGCCTTCGCGCGGCGCGTCCTCGTCGGTCGCCGACGCCGCGGTCTCCTTGACCGCGATCAACAAGGGCCGATGTGGTCGAGCCGAAGATCGCCTGCGGGGCGCCTCGCACTGGCAGGTGCTGGTTTGCGGTCGGTGGCGGTGTCGCATGGGCAGAAGAAGACCGTATCAAGTCGTTGGCGTCGTTGCAGTGCTCGTGCTGCTGGCAGTCGCCCTCTTCCGCGAGCCGCTGGCATCGGTCTGGGTCAGGTTGCGCGGCGGGGCCGCCGACGCGGCCATCGTTCTGTCGGGCAACATCGAGGCGCACGAGAGCGAGCTCAGCTTCAAGGGCGTGCAGTCGCGCATCGTCGGCCTGCCGTTCGACGAGGGCCAGTGGGTCAAGCAGGGCACGCCGGTCGCGGTCGTCGACAGCCAGGACCTGCGGCAGCAGGTCTCGATCGGCGATGCTGCCGTCGCGGTGCAGCGGCGGCAGCTCGACGCGGCGATCGAGAACGTGCAGGCGGCCCGCCGCGTCGTCGAGGCCGATCGCGCCGACATGGCGCAGCGCCAGCTCGACCTCCAGCGCGCCCAGGACCTGCAGCGGCAGGGCTTCGTTTCGAGCGCCGCGCTCGACACGGCCCGGACAGCGCTGACGCAGTCGCGTGCCGTGCTCGCGCGCGACGAGGCACTCGAGCAGGTCGCGCGGCGCAACATCCGGGTCTCGCAGGCGGCTTCGCACAGCGCCGAGCAGGCGGTCGCGCTCAGCCGCATCATCGAAAGCTATGCCACCCTGCTTGCGCCCTTCGACGGCGTGATCCTGGCGCGCCAGGCCGAACTGGGTGAAGTCGTCGCGCCCGGCACGCCGATCGTCACGATGGCCGATCTGGACCATGTCTGGGTCCGCGCGTACCTCAACGAGACCGACCTCGGGCGCATCCGGCTGGGGCAGGCGGCAACGGTGACCACCGACACCACGCCGAACAAGCCCTCCCGGGGCCGGGTCTCGTTCATCGCGTCGCAGGCCGAGTACACGCCCAAGAGCGTGGAGACACACGCCGAGCGCGTGACACTGGTCTACCGCGTCAAGATCGACGTCGACAATCCCGGACACTTCTTCCTGCCGGGCATGCCGGTCGACGTCCGGCTGACGCCGACGCCGACGCCGAAGTAGTCATGGTGGCCAGCACCGCCACAGTCATCGAGGTGCGCGAACTGGGCAAGCGCTTCGGCGACTTGCAGGCCGTCGCGGAAGTCGGCTTCGCGGTCTCGCCGGGCGAGATCTTCGGTCTCGTGGGGCCCGACGGCGCCGGCAAGACGACGACGATGCGCATGCTGGCCAGCGTGATGCGGCCCGACACCGGCAGCATCCGCATCGACGGCGTCGACGTCGTCGCCGACCCCGACCAGGCCAAGCAGCACGTCAGCTACATGCCGCAGCGCTTCGGCCTGTACGAGGATCTCACGGTCGACGAGAACATCCGTTTCTACGCCGAGCTGTTCGAGGTGCCCGCGCGCGTCTGGCGCGAGCGCGCGCAGCACCTGCTGACGGCGTCGGGGATGACGCCCTTCGGCAAGAGGCTGGCCGGGCAGCTTTCGGGGGGCATGAAGCAGAAGCTCGGCCTGACCTGTGCCCTGGTCCACGCGCCGCGGGTGCTGTTGCTCGACGAGCCGACGACCGGCGTCGACCCGGTATCGCGGCGCGAGTTCTGGCAAATCCTGTATTCGCTGCGGGCCGAAGGAGTGGCGATGGTCATCTCGACGGCCTACCTCGACGAGGCCGAGCGCTGCGACCGACTCGCGTTGCTGCACCAGGGCCGCGTGATGTACAGCGACACGCCCGCCCGGCTCAAGCAGAAGTTGCCGGGGGCGATCGTGCGCATCGCGACCGCCCGCCCGCGCGCGCTGCTGCCGATCGTGAGCAGGCTGGCCGGCGTCGAGGGCGCGCTGCTGGTCGGCGACGGGCTGCACGTCCACGTCGACGACGCGGCGCGGCGCGTGCCCGAGCTGGCGCAGGCGATCGCGCAGGCCGGCGCCGAGGCTGGCGAGATCGCGCCGATCGAGCCGAGCATCGAGGACGTGTTCGTCGTGCTGCTCGAGCAGCAGCAGCGGGCGACATCGTGAACGCCGCTGCGGCCTTGGACGCGGGCCCCGCCATCGTCGTCGACCGCCTAAGCAAGCGCTTCGGCGCCTTTGCCGCGCTCGACGACGTCAGCTTCGACGTCGGGCGCGGCGAGATCGTGGGCTTCCTCGGCCCCAACGGCGCCGGCAAGTCGACCCTGATCCGCGTCCTGTGCGGGCTGCTGCGGCCCAGCGCCGGGCGTGCCACCGTCGCCGGCATCGACGTCGCCCGCGACCCCGAGGCGGTGCGGCGGCGCATCGGCTACATGTCGCAGAAGTTCTCGCTCTACAACGACCTGAGCGTGGTCGAGAACCTTCGCTTCTTCGGTGGCATCTATGGCGTCTCCGGCAGCCGCCTCGACGAGCGGATCGGCTTCGCGGTCGAGATGGCGGGCCTGGCCGGGCGCGAATCGGCGTTGGTCTCGACGCTGGCCGGTGGCTGGAAGCAGCGCCTGGCGCTGGGCTGCGCGATCCTGCACGAGCCGGCGATCCTGTTCCTGGACGAGCCGACCTCGGGCGTCGACCCCAGCTCGCGCCGCCGCTTCTGGACCCTGATCCACGAGCTGAGCGCCGGCGGCGTGAGCGTGCTCGTCTCGACCCACTACATGGACGAGGCCGAGTACTGCATGCGCATCGCGCTGGTCGCCGCCGGCCAGCTGATCGCCCTGGGCACGCCGCACGACCTCAAGCAGCGCTCGATCGGCGGCGAGCTGCTGGAGCTGAGCTGCGACGACATCGGCGCGGCGCTCGAGCTCGTCGCTGCGGTGCCCGGTGTGCGCGACGCGGCGGTCTTCGGCAACGCGCTGCACCTGCTGGTCGAACGGGCTGATCCGGTCGCGGCCGCGGTCACCGCGCGGCTCGCCGAGCACGGACTCGCGGGCGCTGCGCTGCGCCCGATCGTGCCGTCGATGGAGGACATGTTCGTGCACCTCGTGCGCTCGTCGCGCGCGCCGCAGCCGGCCGAGGTGGACGAGGCGGCGGCATGAGGCTGCGCCGCATCGTCGCGATCGCGCGCAAAGAGGCGCTGCAGGTCGTGCGCGACCCGCGCAGCCTGATGATCGCGCTGCTGCTGCCGCTGATGCAGATGTTCCTGCTCGGCTACGGCGTCAACCTCGACATCAAGCACATCCCGCTGTGCGCGGTCGACCAGGAAGGCAACCCGCAGTCGCAGGACTTCCTCAGGCGCTTCACCGCCTCTCGCTACTTCGAGCTGCGCGAGGTGTCGCCCACCGTCGCCCGGGCCGCGCACCAGATCGACGACGGCGCGTGCCGGCTCGCGGTGGTCGTGCCGCCGGGCTTCTCGCGCCACCTGGTCGACGAGGGTGCGGCGACCGTCCAGGTGCTGGTCGACGGCACCGACTCGAACACCGCGACGATCGCGGCCGGCTACGCGGCCTCGGTGATCGCCGGCTATTCGAGCACGGTGCAGTTGGCCGCGATCCAGCGCCGGGGCGGCCACCTCGAGACGCTGACGCCGGTGGACGTGCAGGCCCGGGTCTGGTTCAACGAGGAGCTGGACAGCAGCTACTTCATCATCCCGGGCGTGGTCGCGCTGGTGATGGCCATCGTCGGCGCGCAACTCACCTCGCTGACGATCGCGCGCGAGTGGGAGCGCGGCACCATGGAGTTGCTGGTGTCGACGCCGGTCACCCCGATGGAGCTGATGGTCGGCAAGCTGTGCCCGTACTTCGTCGTCGGCATGGTCGATGCCGCGATCTGCCTGGCGATCGCGGTCGGCTGGTTCGGCGTGCCGTTCCGCGGCACCCTGCCGACGCTGTTCGCCACCACCAGCCTGTTCCTGCTGGTCGTCCTTTGCATCGGCTACTTCATCTCGGTCAAGATCCGCAGCCAGGTCGGCGCGAGCCAGATCGCGCTCATCCTGACCATGCTGCCGACCACGCTGCTGTCGGGCTTCTCGTTCCCGATCGACCAGATGCCCGCGCCGGTGCGCGCCGTCACTTACCTGGTCAGCGCGCGCTATTACGTGACGATCCTGAAGGCGGTGTTCCTGAAGGGCTCGACGGTTCCCGAGCTGGCGGTGCCGATCGCGTTCCTGGCGCTGTACGCGGCGGCGCTGGTGACGCTGGCGGCGCGCTCGTTCCGCAAGACGCTGGACTAGGCGATGTTCGGGCGCATCCTGCAACTGCTGATCAAGGAGTTCCTGCAGCTGCGGCGCGACAAGTCGGCTCGCTTCAGGCTGCTGATCCCGCCGGTGATCCAGATGCTGCTGTTCGGCTACGCGGCCACCTTCGAGGTTTTCAACGTCTCGACGGCGATGCTCGACCAGGACCATTCGCCCGAGAGCCGGGCGCTGGTGGCGGCGTTCGTGCACAGCAGCCGCTTCGAGGTCACGTCCGCGGCGCAAACGCACCGCGCGGTCGAGGACGCGGTGGCCAGCAGCGCGGCCAACGTCGGCATCGTCGTGCCGGCGGGCTTCTCCGAGCTGCTGCGAAAGGGCCAGAGCGCGCCGCTGCAGGTGCTGCTCGACGGCACCAACTCGAACACCGCGCTGATCGCGCTCGGCTACGTCGGCGAGATCACCGGGTCGTTCGGCCGCGCGTACGCGCTCGATCTGG
This sequence comes from Betaproteobacteria bacterium, assembly GCA_037443665.1. Taxonomy (GTDB): domain Bacteria; phylum Pseudomonadota; class Gammaproteobacteria; order Burkholderiales; family Burkholderiaceae_C; genus Rubrivivax. Next base: position 81,152 of record JBBINW010000010.1, on the reverse strand, counting down.
CCCAGCGCACCGGCCGTGCGCTGGGCCAGCCGCTGGTGCAGGTCAACGTGGCGCAACGCTATTGGTACAACCCGAACCTCAACAGCCGCTGGTTCTTCGTGCCCGGGGTCATCGGCACTCTGGTGCTGGTCACGATCGTCAACCTCACCGCGTTCGCGATCGTGCGCGAACGAGAGGTCGGCACGCTGGAGCAGCTGCTGGTGACGCCGATGCGGCCGGTGGAGTTCATCCTCGGCAAGACGCTGCCGTTCTTCGTCATCGGGCTGCTCGAGGTGGCGATCGTCGCCGGCGTCGGCCTGCTCTGGTTCCGGGTGCCGTTCGCCGGCAATCCCCTCGTGCTGCTGGCAGGCACCTGCCTGTTCCTGCTCAGCGCGCTGGGCATCGGGCTGCTGATCTCGACGCTGTGCACGACGCAGCAGCAAGCCTTCGCATCGAACTTCTTCGTCCTCAACCCGATGTTCATCCTCTCGGGGTTCAGCTTTCCGATCTCGAGCATGCCCGCCGTGTTGCAGTGGCTCACGCTGGCCGACCCGCTGCGCTACTTCCTCATCATCATCCGCGGCACGTTCCTCAAGGGCGTCGGCTTCGACATCCTGTGGCCGCAGATGCTGGGTCTGGGACTGATCGGGTCCACCTTGCTGGCGGCCTCGGTGCTGCGCTTCAAGAAGGCACTGGATTGATCCCGACCCGGTGGCTGGCCATCCGCCTCACGGGCGCGACGCCAGCTGCTCGCGCACGGCGGTAACGTGCTCGCCGACCTTGGACACCGCATCCTTCAACTCGGCCTCGGTGCAGCGCAACTCCTTGCACCAGTAATGAAGTTCAGCCGGGTCCATGGTGTTCACGCGGCCGGGATCGAGCGGTTCGAAGTCGCCTTGACGGTCTGGCATGTGGCCTCCTTTGGAACGGCTTGACGCGGCCCAGGGCAGACGGCGTCGTCTCAGACACCCGAATCCTCACGCGCCGCGCGATTGACCCGATAGCCGAATCGCAGACCAGTGGCTTGCACTCGCCACAACACGTTGGAATGAGACACTTCCGCCACGGGCAACGCATTGAGCATCGTCAAAGGACATCCCCGGCCGCGGCCGATCCGGGCGGCGCTCATCGAGGCGCGAGGCGAAGCGGCAGCTCGGACCGGCCGGGGGTGTTGCGTGGCCACTGCACGTGCACGCACGAGACGGGTTGTCCGGTGCGGCAACGCGATACATTGACAACTTCATCCACGATGCAAAAGGAGAGAGTCATGGCCACACGGAGACCGAAGAAACCCGAACTGACTGCCGCGGCCGACAGCTTGGCTGACGCCGCCCGCCACGTCGGCCAGGCGGTCAGCCAGAAGGGCGACCAGATCGGCGCCGCCGCCGCGTCCGAACTGGACAAGGCCAAGCAATCCGCGCAGACCGGGCGCGAGAAGGCCTCGCGCAAGTTCGAGACGCTCTTGAACAAGGTCGAGAAGCAGTTGAAGAAGTCCATCGGCGAGGCCAAGAAGTCCCTGCACAGGGTGGTGCGCGATGCCGACAAGCGGCTGCAGGAGGCAAAGAAGGCAGCGCAGGCCAACCTGAAGAGCGTCCAGTCGGCGGCCAAGGCCAAGGCGGCACCCCCGAAGACGATGGCGAAGAAGGCGCCGCTGAAGACGACGGCGGCGAAGAAGGCGGTCGTGAAGAAGGCGGCTGCCAAGCAGGCGCCCGCGAAGAAGGCCGCCGTCAAGAGGGCGGCAGCGCCGAAGGCCGCCGGCTGAAGCCGGGGCGGCCCGCAGTGCAGCGGCGCCGCATGGCCCGTCGATCGGAGCGAACCGCTGGTGGACGCCGTCAGGACCATCCGCGACTTCAACGCCGGGCGCGAGCAGGAGCGGCTGGCGCTGAAGTACCGCAACATGCGCGCCAGCCCCTTCGCCTTCCTGCGCGGTACCTGCCATCTCTTCTACGACCGCTTGCCGGCCGACAAGCTCTTTCGCAAGGCACCCCTGGTGTGGTCCTGCGGCGACCTGCACCTGGAGAACTTCGGCAGCTACAAGGGCGATAACCGGCTCGTCTATTTCGACATCAACGACTTTGACGAGGCGGCGCTGGCGCCGGCCACCTGGGACCTCGTGCGGCTGCTGGCCAGCGTGCTGCTGGCCGGCGACACGCTGCATGTCCGGCCACCGCAGGCGCTGCAGCTGTGCCGGCTGTTGCTCGAGTCGTACGCACAGGCCCTGGTGCTCGGCAAGGCGCGCTGGGTCGAACGCGAGACCGCACAGGGCCTGGTGAGGCAGCTTCTCGAGTCGCTGCGCGGCCGCAGCCGGGTCGACTTCCTCAACACGCGCACCGAACGCAGGCGGCGGCGGCGCACGATCCGGTGCGATGGCCGCCATGCCTTGCCGGCCTCCGAGGCCCAGCGCGAGCGCGTCACGGCGATGATCGGCGGCTTCGCTTCGGACCAGCCCGACCCGGGCTTCTTCGAAGTGCTCGACGTCGCGCGCCGCGTCGCCGGCACCGGCAGCCTGGGCGTGGACCGCTTCGCCGTGCTGGTGGCCGGCAAGGGCTCGCCCGACGGCAACTACCTGCTCGACCTCAAGCAGGCACTGCCTTCGGCGCTGGCCTCGCACCTGAAGATCGCGCAGCCGAAATGGCCTTCGCAGGCGCACCGGGTGGCCGAGCTGCAGCGCCGACTGCAGGCCGTCTCGATGGCCTTCCTGCAGCCCATCGTAGAGGGCAAGTTGGGGTACCTCCTGCGCGGCCTCCAACCCAGCGAGGACCGCGTCGATCTGGGTGCGGCGGGCATCGATCCAGCGTCGATCGAGGGGCTGATGCAGGAGATGGGCCGCCTGCTGGCCTGGGCGCAGCTGCGCAGCGCGGGCCGGCAAGGCTCGGCGATCGCCGACGCGCTGATCGACTTCGGCGCCGCGCGCGGCAGATGGCAGGAGCCCCTGTGCGAGGCGGCGCGGGTCAGCGCGAAGCAGGTCGTGCGGGACTGGCGGGTCTTCATCGAAGCCGACGAGGCCGGCGCATTCTCGGGCCACTGACGGCGGGCGGGAGACCCGCCGCGCAGGCTACTCGGCCAGTCCGGCCGTGGCGTCGTCGATGCGCGCCATCACGTCGGGCGTCAGCCTGTCCAGCAGATCCAGCGCGCCGAGATTGGACTGCAGCTGCGAGAGCTTCGATGCGCCGGTGATCACCGTGCTGACGCGCGGGTTCTTCGCCACCCAGGCGATCGCCAGTTGCGCCAGCGTGGCGCCGAGTTCGTGCGCGATCGGCTCGAGTTGCGCCACGGCCGCATTCTTGGCCGGGTTCGTCAGACCGTCGCGCAGGAAGCCCATGCTCTCGAGCGCGCCCCGACTGCCTTCGGGGATGCCGGCGCGGTACTTGCCTGTGAGCAGGCCCGAGGCCAGCGGGCTCCAGGTCGTCAAGCCGAGACCGATGTCCTCGTACAGCCGCGCATACTCGTGCTCGACGCGCTTGCGGTGGAACAGGTGGTATTGCGGCTGCTCCATCACCGGCTTGTGCCAGCCGTGGCGGTCGGCGATGTCCCACGCGGCGCGGATGTCGGCCGCGCTCCATTCGCTGGTGCCCCAGTACAGCGCCTTGCCCTGGGTGATGATGTCGCTCATCGCGCGCACGGTCTCTTCCACCGGCGTGTGCGGGTCGCTGCGGTGGCAGTAGACGAGGTCGATGTGCTCGAGGCCGAAGCGCTTCAGCGAGCCGTCGATCGCCTGCATCAGGTACTTGCGGTTCAAGGTGTCCTTGCGGTTGACGGCGTCGCCGGCGCGGTCCAGCCCCCAGAAGAACTTGGTCGAGACGATGTAGTTCAGGCGCGGCCAGCCCAGCTGCCGGAAAGCCTGACCCATGATCTCCTCGCTGCGGCCGCCGGCATAGACCTCGGCGTTGTCGAAGAAGTTGATGCCGGCGTCGAGCGCCGCGGCGAGCATCTCTGCGGCCGCGCCGCTGTCCACCTGGTTGTGGTATGTGACCCAGGAGCCCAGCGACAGGGTGCTGACGCGCAGCCCCGAGCGGCCCAGACGACGGTATTGCATGGCGTGATGTCCTGCGGGATGGAAGACCGCCAAGGGTAGCGCAGATGCGCTGGCGTGCCGACACCGTCGCCGACCGGGTCACCGGAACTGCCGTCACCGTCGGCCCGTTTGCACTGACGCAGATCAACGACGGCGAGCCGATCGCGGCATTGAATGCAAGCGGCGGGGAAAGGTTGACGGGCGGCACGCCACCCGTAGAGATCGAGGCTCGCCGACGGGTCAGCACGAGGTGGATATGGAACGCATCTGGTTGAGGCACTACCCCGCCGGGGTCCCGGCCGAGGTGGACGTGCATGAGTTCGCGTCGCTCAAGGACATGCTGCTGCACAGCTGCCGGCGCTTCGCCGACCTGCCCGCCTACACCAACATGGGGGCATCGCTGAGCTATGCCGAGCTCGACCGATCGAGCCGCAACTTCGCCGCCTACCTGCGCAAGTCGCTGGGCCTGCACAGGGGCGACCGCGTGGCGATCATGATGCCCAACCTGCTGCAGTATCCGGTGGCGCTGTTCGGTGCTCTGCGGGCCGGCCTGGTCGTCGTGAACGTCAATCCGCAATACACCGCGCCCGAACTGGAGCACCAGCTCAAGGACTCGGGGGCCGCGGCAATCGTGGTGCTGGAGAACTTTGCCCACACGCTGCAGGAGGTGCTGGACCGGAACCCGGCGCTGACGCTGGCCGTCGTCACCACCGAAGTCGGTGACATGTTTCCGGTGCTCAAGGAACTGCTCACCAACGTCGTCGTGAAGTACGTCAAGCACATGGTGCCCGGATGGAAGATCGCGGGTGCGACCGAATTCAACGCCGCGTTGCGCGCGGGGCACGGGCAGGACCTGGAGGACGTGCCGCTGAGCCACGAGGACATGGCGTTCCTGCAGTACACGGGCGGCACGACCGGCGTGGCCAAGGGTGCCGTGTTGACGCACGGCAACCTGGTCGCGAACGTGCAGCAGATGACGGCCTGGATGGCGCGCGACCTGGTGGAGGGCAAGGAGGTGTTCGTCTGCCCGTTGCCGCTATATCACGTCTACGCGCTGACCTCGGCTCTCGTGTTCATGAAGATGGGCGCGCACACCGTCCTGGTCACCAACCCGAGGGACATGAAGGCCTACATCCACGACCTGAAGCAGTACCCCTTCACGATCATCATCGGTGTCAACACGCTGTACCGGGCGCTGCTCGATGCACCCGAATTCGCGGACGTGGACACGCGCACCCTGAAGCTCACCAGCGCCGGGGGCATGGCCGTGCAACGCGTGGTGGCCGAACGCTGGAAGCGGCGCACCGGTGTGACCATCATCGAGGGCTATGGCCTGACCGAGACCTCGCCGGTGGTGGTCGCCAGCCCGCTGGACATCGATGAGTGGACCGGAACGATCGGGATCCCGATTCCTTCGACGCAGGTCACGATCCTCGACGAAGGCGGCACCGAACTCGCGGTCGGCGAGGTCGGGGAGATCTGCGTGCGCGGCCCGCAGGTCATGCCGCGCTACTGGAACCGCCCCGACGAGACCGAGAAGGTGTTCACCGGCGACGGCTGGCTGCGCACCGGCGACATGGGCTTCGTGGACGAGCGCGGGTACTTCAGGATCACGGACCGCAAGAAGGACATGATCGTCGTCTCCGGCTTCAAGGTCTTCCCGAACCAGATTGAGGACGTCGTGGCGCTGCATCCGGGCGTGGCCGAGGTTGCGGCCATCGGCGAGCCCGACGAGCGCTCGGGCGAGGTCGTCAAGATCGTCGTCGTGAAGAAGGATCCGGCGCTTACCGAACAGGTCCTGCTCGAGCATTGCCGGCAACACCTGACCGGCTACAAGGTGCCCAAGATCGTCGAGTTCCGCGCTGAGCCCCTGCCGAAGTCCAACATCGGCAAGATCCTGCGCCGGGAATTGCGCCGGGCGCCTGCCGCGGCGGCGGGCAGCGGCTCGGTCGCCGGCACACCGGCACCCTGAGCGCGGCGCGTTCGATGAAGCCGCCGCAGGGCGTCGACGGCCACCGGGATGGCTCGGACCGACCGATCGCGGCCAGGCAGCGAAGCGTGCGCTGGTCTGCTGCCCTCGAGCCCGACCGGCAGCATCGGGTCGATTGGACGATCCACGCCTCCGCGCAGGCCGGGAACCCGCATCACGCGCACAGGCTTCCAGCGCTGAACGCCTCCTCGAATACCGAATAGCCGGCGAGGTCGCCGTGCGCGAAGCGCAGTCGGCCGCGCTGTGCGCGCAGCGCGGCCAGTGCCGGGCTGCCGCGGACGCCGGGCGCCGGGATCGCCATCGCGTGGCCCCAGCGCACGAGATCGACGCGCTGCACGTGCCGTCGCAGGTCGGGGTGCAGGGCCGCGCCGCCTTGCAGCACGCGTGCCGCCCAAGCCTCGGCCGAACCCTCGAGCAGCCGGCGGCGCTGGCCGGCCGGCAGCGAGCGATAGAAGCTCAGCACCGTGGGCCCCGGCGCGCTGCGCAGGCTCTGATGCATCGCGTCGACGTAGCCGAGGTCGTCGCTGCCGTAGACCACGTTGTCCCACGACAGCGGCGCGCCCGTGCGCGCCAGCAGCGGCGCGTCGAGCAGCACGTTGGCCACCAGCCAGGGCGCGTAGCCGAGTTGCCCGGCGGCGGCTCGCAAGGCCGCGGGCGGCGACTCGACAATGCGCGCGGCGATGAACAACGGCAGCGCCAGGACCACGGTGTCGGCGACCCACCGCTCGACGCGCGAGGCGGCTTCGTCCCAGGCCGAGACGGCGACTTCGTGGCGCCCCTCGACCACGCGCAGCACCGTGCGGCCGGTGTGCAGCCGGTCGCGCAGCGGCGCCGCCAGGCGAGCCGACAGCCAGGCGTTGCCCTCGGGCCAGGTGAAGACCGGATTGCGGTCGTCGTCGCCGTCGCCCGGCGCCTTGAATCCATGTCGGCTGGCGAAGTAGTGCAGCCCGGCCCAGGCCGAGACCGTGGCCGAGCCAGCGCCGTAGTCGTCGCGGCAACAGTAGTCCAGGTACCAGCGCAGGCGAGCGTCGGTGAGGCCCTCGCGCGCCAGCCAGTTGTCGAAGGAGACGGCGTCGAGCGCGACGTGCGCCGGCGTCCACGGCGCGCGAAAGCTCGGCAGCGCAAAGCCCAGCGCCTGCGCCTGCGTCACCGCCTGTTCGAAGCGGCGGTATTGCGCCAGGGTCGGCGAGCCCGCTGCCGCCGGTGGCAGCAGGCCATCGACCCAGGCGCCTTCGATGTAGAGGCGCTCCTGCGGGCTGAAGCACAGGTGGCGCTCGTCGGCGACCGTGCGGCCGAGCACGGTCTTCAGCAGACCGATCTCGTGCAGCCATCCGCTGACCTCGCGCGCCTGCGGGCCGGGCAGCGGCAGGTAGTGCGCGCCCAGCGGACAGTCCATGCCGCCCAGCCGATGGCCGCGGCTGTTGCCGCCGGCGCTGTCCTCGAGTTCCAGCACGTGGACGTCGTCGACACCCCGGCGCGTGAAGGCCCGCGCCGCGGCCAGGCCGGCGATGCCGCTGCCGACGACCAGCACGGCGGCACGGCGCTGGACCGCCGGCGGTGGCAGGGCGAGGGGCGAGCGAAGCCGGTGCCCACGCGCGACGCTTGCGCCGACCCATTGCGCGGGCGGCGGGGCGGATGGCGACTCGTGCGCCGAACAGCCCGCCAGCGCCAGGCCCCCCGCACCCAGCAAGCGCCGGCGCGTGAGTTCGGCGCGGCTCAGCGTGCGACCCGGCCCCATTCCTCGTCGAAGGTGCGAACCAGCACCTGGTCCGACAGCCGGTTGGCCGGCACATCGACGCGGGCCATGTCGAGCGGAAACTGCAGCAGCGTCGGCAGGTCGGCCAGGCTCAGGAAGCGCAGCCCTGGCGGCAGCGCGCTCGGCATGCGCCAGGGCCGGTGGCCCGCGACGACGAAGCCCCATTCGCCGAAGCTCGGCACGTGCACGTGCATCGGCGTCGTCGTCAGCCCCACCGCCTCGAGGGTGGCGACCACGGTCCAGAAACTCTTGCGCGCGATCAGCGGCGAGGTCGTCTGCACGACCATGTAGCCGTCGGCGGCCAGCGCCTGCTCGGCGCGTTCGTAGAAGCTGGTCGTGTACAGCTTGCCGATGGCGAAGTTCGACGGGTCCGGAAAGTCGACCACGATGACGTCGTAGTGATCGCGGTTGCCTTCCAGCCAGATGAAGGCGTCGGCGTTGATCACGCGCAGCCGCGGATCGGTGAGCGAGCCGTGGTTGAGCCGCGTCAGCCGCGGGTCGGTCGCGAACAGCCGCGTGACCTGCGCGTCGAGGTCGACCAGCGTCACCTGCCGCACGCTCGGGTACTTCAGGATCTCGCGCGCGGCCATGCCGTCGCCGCCGCCCAGCACCAGCACCTGCCTGGGCTCACCCTGCGCCGCCATCGCTGGATGGACCAGGGTCTCGTGGTAGCGGTACTCGTCGCGCGAGTCGAACTGCAGGTTGCCGTTGAGGAACAGACGCACGCCGGCCTTGCCGGCCGTGACGACGACGCGCTGGTAGGCGCTGCTCTCGCGCACGATCACGTCGTTGCCGTAGAAACGGTCCTCGGCCCAGGTCGTGAGGCTATCGGCGCCCAGCATGGCCAGGCCGAGCACCGCAATCACGCCGGCGCTGGCCAGCGCGTGCGCGGGCCAGCGGCGCAGCTCGGCGCGGAACAGCACCAGCGCCCACACCGCCACCGCGGCGTTGAGCAGGCCGAAGAACACCCCCGTGCGGATCAGCCCCAGGTGCGGCACGAACAGCAGCGGGAACGCGATGGCGACCACCAGCGCGCCGAGGTAGTCGAAGGTGAGCACCTGCGAGACCAGCTCCGACAGCGCCCAGCGCGCGGCGAAGCGGTCCTTGAGGATGCGCATCACGAGCGGGATCTCCAGTCCGACCAGCACGCCGATCAAGCCCACGAGCAGGAACAGCAGGGCGTGGAAGGCGCCGCCGTCCTGCGCCGGCAGCGTGCCGTGGGCAGCGAACAGCAGCGTGGGCATCAGACCACCGAACAGGCCCACCAGCAGCTCGATGCGCAGGAACTGCGCCACCAGCTGCCGCTTCAGGTGGCGGCTGGCCCACGAGCCCAGGCCCATCGCGAACAGATAGATGCCGATCACGGTGGAGAACTGCAGCACCGAGTCACCGAGGAGGTAGCTGGCCAGGGCGCCAGCGGCGAGTTCGTAGACCAGGCCGCAGGCGGCGACGACGAAGACCGAGGCCAGCAGCACGAGCTCGGCCGGGCCGACGCGGTCGGCGTCGGCCAGCCGCGCTTCGGGCGCAGCCGGGCCGGGGTCAGAGGCGAGGGTCACCGGGCGAGGGTAGCGCAGCGCGCCGCTGCGGCCGGGCGGTCACCCCGGTGACAGAGGACCTGCCGCGGCGCCACGACAATCGCGCGATGGGAACCCTGTACCTCGTGCGCCACGGCCAAGCCTCGTTCGGGGCCGCCGACTACGACCAGCTGAGCGATCTCGGTACCCGTCAGTGCGAGGCGCTGGGTCGCTGGTTCGCCGGGCGCGGCCTCGCCTTCGAGGCCGTGCTGCGTGGCACGCTGCGGCGCCACACGCAGTCGCTGGCGGCGATCGCCGCGGGCCACGGCGACTTGCCCGCTGCACTCGAATGGCCGGGTCTGAACGAGTACGACAGTGAGGCGCTGATCCGCGCCGTGCACGCCGGGCCGCTGGCCAGGCCCGATTCGCCGGAGGGCTACCGCGCGCATTTCCGGCTGCTGCGCGAGGCGCTGGCACGCTGGATGGCCGGCGAGACCGAACCCGAGGGCATGCCGAGCTGGCGCGATTTCGTCGCCGGCGTCACCGGCGCGCTCGACCACGTGCGGCAACGGCATGCGGGCGACGTGCTCGTCGTCAGCAGCGGCGGTCCGATCGCCACCGCCGTGGCGCGGGTGCTGGGCGCGCCCGACGAGACGGCGATCGAGCTGAACATGCGCATCCGCAACAGCTCGATCACCGAGTTCGCCTTCACGCCCAAGCGTCACGCGCTGCTCGCCTACAACCACCTGCCGCACCTGGAACCGCCCGAGCGGCGCGACTGGGTCAGCTACGCCTGAACGGCGGGCCACCTAGCCGTGGACCGCAGCAGCCACGATCAGGCCGATGGCGATGCACATCGAGCCGACGACGATCGCCAGGGCCATGTTCTTCTTCTCGATGATCTCGCCCCACAGGTGGTAGGGCGTGAACTTGTCGATGATCACGAAGCACAGCCAGAACACCGCCACGCCGAGCAGCGCGAAGAGCGCCGAGCCGACGAACACGCCGGGCCTGAGCCATTCGATTCCCATCATCTCGTCTCTCCTGTCGTTGCAGATCCGTCACTTGTGTCCGCCGCCGCCGCTGGACCAGCCGCCGAAGGAGCCGCCGCGGTAGCCGCCGTAGTTGCCGTGCTGGGCCAGGCATTGCCGGTACTCGGCGCTGGCGACGCCGAAGGTCCGGCGCACCTGGTCGCAATCGTCGCCGCCGCAGCGCGACATCAGCACGATGACGACGATCACTGCGATGATGAGGTACAGCACCATCCGCGTGCCGCCGCCGCTGGCCGTGAACGGCGCGACGTCGCGCTGCAGCGCGGCGCGCGCCGACGGCACGATCGCGAACGCGTCGGCCACCGCGGCCGCGTCCAGCGTCCGGCCGGCCGACCAGATGACCTCGTCGCCGGTCTGCTCGCGTGAAAGGCGCGCGGCCGCGTCCGCGCCGCGGCCCTCGTAGTCGGTGACCAGCGCGCGCTCGCCCTGCTGCACGCGCCAGTAGAACTCGCCCTGGACCCAGGTCACCTGCGCCGGGTATTGCCAGCGCTTGAAGTAGCGCACGCCATCCCATTGCGCCTCGTCGCCGCGCACGGTCGGGGCGCCGGTGATCGGCCGCACCCAGCTCCAGCCTTCGTCGGTGTCAACCAGGAACGCGAAGCCGGACTCGCGGTGGTACAGCAGGTACTCGCGCCAGACGCTGGTCTCGCTCGCGTCGTCCGGGCCCGCCTGCGGCATGTCGCAGCGCTCCTGGTAGCCCACGACCTGCCACGGCAGCGGCGGTCCGCCGAGCGCCAGCCTGCCCGTGCTGCCGAGCGCAATCTGCGGCGTCAGGCCGGTCGCGCCGGCGTTGTTCTGCTGGTAGTGCACGAGCTCGCCACCGACGCCGCCGGAGACATCGACGACCGCATTGCACTGCCGGCAGACCACGGTCTTCGTGCTCGCCAGCGTGATCGCCAGCGACGCGCCGCAGTTCGGGCACTCGATCGCGCGCGCGGCCAGCGTCTTCTCGCTGGCCTCCTTCAGGCCGCTCATCGCCAGCTCGCCGATCGCGACCGAACGGCCCACCGACCAACCGATGCGCGCCGGGTCGCTGGCGTCGAGCGTGGCCACCTCGCCGGCACTGTTGCGCAGGTCGCAGACGAGAAACTCGCCCTGCAGCCTGGGCGGCGTGGGCAGTTCGCCCTCGGCGGCGATCAGGTGTGCGCGAACCGCCGAGGCCACGTCCCAGGCCCGGCCGTCGGCGGTCACGCGAGCGCCGGCGCGCAGCGTGTCCGGCGCCGGCGCGTCCGCCGGCAGCGGCGCGTCGAACGCCAGCACGTAGGCACCATTGTCCTCGCTCAGCCAGGCACTGCGCCCGTTGTCGAACAGCGCATGCCACTCGTTCCAGGTGCCGTCCTCGTAACCGTACTGCAACCGGCCGACGAGCGTGAAGGCGATGCCCTGGCGCTTGCCGGCGGCGCCGAGCTGCAGCGGCGAATGGTCGTCGAACAACTCGGCACTGACGCCGATGCGCCGCAGCGCCTCGCCGTCGCGCACCAGCGTGCTGCGGCAGTAGCTGCAGACCGCGCTGGCCGACGCAGCCGACGTGAACTCGACTGCCGCGCCGCATTGGGGGCAGACCGCGCGGTAGGCGCGCTGTGGGGAGGCGGCCACCGGAGAGGCGGTCAGCGGCGGGCGGTGATCAGACCAGCTTCTTCAGCAGCTCGGCCTTCTTGGCGCTGAACTCGTCGTCGGTCAGGATGCCCTTGGCCTTGAGCTCGGCCAGCTTCTCGATCGTGGCCATGACGTCGCCCGGCTTCAGGCCCGCGGCCGCTGCTGTGGCAGCGCCACCTCCCTGCAGGCCCTGGGCAAGCTGCTGCGCCATCACCTGGCCCAGCGCGACGCCTGCGCCCAGCCCCATCGCGTCGCCGGCGATACCGCCGCCCTGGCCGACGCCTTCGGCGAACTTCGGGATCGCCTGCGCCGTCTGGTATTGCATGAACTTGCCCATGTCGCCGCCGACCATGCCCATGCCGATTTTCTGGTCGAGGATCTTCTGCAGGTCCTCGGGCAGGCTCAGGTTCTGCACGGTCACCGATTCCAGCGCAAGGCCGAGCCTGGCGAACTCGGGCGCGGAGGCGTCCTGCAGCAGCTTGGCGAACTCGAGCTGGTTGGCCGCGAGGTCGAGGAAGGGCACGCCGCTGGACGCCACCGCGTCGCTGATGTGCTGCAGCATCAGGCCGCGCAACTGGCCGTCGAGGTCGTCGACGGTGTAGCGCTCGCGCGTGCCGGAGACACCGGTATGGAAGGCCTTGGCGTCGGCAATGCGGTAGGCGTAGTTGCCGAACGCGCGCAGCCGCACGGCGCCGAAGTCCTTGTCGCGGATCGTCACCGGCTGCGTCGTGCCCCAGCGGCGGTCGAGCTGCTGGCGCGTGCTGAAGAAGTAGACGTCGCTCTTGAACGGGCTCTGGAACAGCTTGTCCCAGTTCTTGAGATAGGTCAGCACCGGCAGCGTCTGCGTCGTCAGCTTGTACAGGCCGGGGCCGAAGACGTCGGCGATCTTGCCTTCGTTGACGAACACCGCAGCCTGGCTCTCGCGCACGGTGAGCATGCCGCCGTACTGGATCTCGTGGTCAGCCATCGGGTAGCGCCAGGCCAGCGTGCCGTCGCCCCCCTCGGTCCACTCGAGAATGTCGATGAACTGTTTCTTGATGAAGTCCATCAGCGCCATGGCATCACCCTCCGTTCGACCCTCGTCGCGAGGTGCGGCGAATAATACGCGGCAGACACTCGCTGCGAGAAGGAGCTTCGGTGACCAAGACGGCCTGGCAGATCGCGGTGGTGGGCGCCGGCCCGGTGGGGCTGGCACTGGCACTGCATGCGGCCCGGCTGCTCCCGCACGCGCGGATCACGCTGTTCGACGCCCGCCCCGCCGGCAGCGACGTCGGCGCCGACCCGCGCACGCTGGCGCTGTCGCTGGGCAGCGTGCAGTTCCTGCAGCGCCTGGGCAGCTGGCCGGCGGCGGCGGCCGAGGCGATCACCGAGGTCCACGTCTCGCAGCAGCCGCCCAGCCTGGCCGGCGCGGAAGTGCGTCTGCACGCTGCCGCGCTGGGCGTGCCGCAGCTCGGCGCGGTGCTGCGCTACGGCGCGCTGGTGGCGACGCTGCAGCGCGCCTGGGAGGCCGAGGCCGCAGGGCAGCCCGGGCGCCTGCACACGCGCTTCGGAACGCCGGTGAAGGCGTTCAAGGCGACCCCCCACGGCGTCGAGGTCGATGCAGGCATCGCCGAGCATTTCGACCTTGCCGTGGTCGCCGAAGGCGGCGTCTTCGCCGACCAGGCGCGCCGCGCCATCAACCGCGACTACCGGCAGACGGCCTGGGTCGGGAGTGCGACGCTGGAGGGCGCCACCCGCGGACGCGCCATCGAGCGCTTCACGCGCCACGGCCCGGCGGCGCTGCTGCCTTTGCCGCCAGCCGCCGACGGGCGCTCGCGCGCCTCGGTCGTCTGGTGCGTGCCGAGCGCAGACGACCCGGTGCGCGATCTCGACGGCTCGCAGCGGCTGGCGGTGCTGAACACGATCTTCCCGCCGGCGGCCGGGAGGCTGGTCGACATCACGCCGCTGAAGGCCTTCGCGCTCGGGCTCAACGCCGAGCGCACGCTGGTCGACGGCCACGTCGTGCGCATCGGCAACGCCGCGCAGACCCTGCACCCGGTCGCCGGCCAGGGCCTGAACCTGGGGCTGCGCGACGCCCACGAACTGGTCTCGGTGCTGCGCTGGGCCGACGATCTGGACGCCGCACTGCGCCGCGCCGAATGGGCCCGCGCCCCCGACCGCTGGGCGACGATCGCAGCCACCGATTTCCTCGCCCGCAGCTTCACCTGGCAGCTGCCCGGTGCGGCCGCCGCGCGCGGACTCGGGCTGGCCGCGCTGCAGGCGCTGCCGCCGGTGCGCGACTGGCTGGCTCGACAGATGATGTTCGGCGCCCGCTGAGGGCTGCGCGGCCTGTCCGTTGGCGGCTACAGCCGCCGGTGCGCCAGCGCCGGCAACTGCGTGCGCACCTGCACCAGGCGTGCCGGGTCCAGCTCGGCGATCACGAAGCCTTCGCCTTCCTCGCGCACGGCCAGCACCTCGCCCCAGGGATCGACGACCATGCTGTGGCCCCAGGTGCGCCGGCCGTTGGCGTGCTGTCCGCCCTGGGCCGCGGCCAGCACGTAGCACTGATTCTCGACGGCGCGGGCGCGCGCCAGCAGTTCCCAGTGTGCGCGGCCGGTGGTGTGGGTGAAGGCGGCCGGCACCACCAGCAGATCGCAAGGCGGTGTCATCAGCGCGCGATACAGCTCGGGAAATCGCAGGTCGTAGCAGATCGACAGGCCCACGCGCAGCCGTTCACCGGACGGCGCCGGGCCCAGCTGCAGCGCCATGGGCTCGCTGCCGGCGAGCAAGGTGCGGCCTTCGTCGTAGCTCTCGCGGCCGCTGTCGAAGGCGAAGAGGTGAATCTTGTCGTAGTGCGCCACCTCGCGGCCGTCGGGCGCAAAGACGATCGAACGGTTGAGCACGTGGTCGGGTTCGCCGGCCTTCACGGGCAGTGTGCCGCCAACCAGCCACACGCCATGCTCGCGCGCGACATCGGACAGGAAGTGCTGGATCGGCCCGTTGCCCGGCGCTTCGGCCAGGGCCAGCTTGTCGCTGTCGCGCAGGCCCATCAGGCAGAAGTATTCCGGCAGGACCACCAGACCGGCCCCCGCGGCGGCGGCCGTGGCGACCAGTTGCTCGGCGGTGTCGCGGTTGGCCGCCCAATCGGGGCCCGAGACCATCTGCACTGCGGCGATCTTCATCGTGACATTGTGCAGCGCGTGGCGACATTCGCGCCGGCGCCATATCCCCCCGGCCCAGTGGGCCATGCGTTCGAGACTAACCTTGGCGCCACAAAGCCGACCGCAGCAACGACCGCAGACCTGTCGCGGATTTGTGATTGCGGCGTCAAGACATGATGAGCTCGGAGGGTTCGAACATGCCAGCCCCACGCTGCCGCGCGCCCGCGTCAGGCGCTGCGTTTTCGGGCGTCCGCTGAGATGGACCCTGCCGCTGCTGCGCCGCTGCTGCTGCTGGCCGCCACGCCGACGGCAGACGCAGACCACAGCCGCTTCGTCCAGCGCGTCCGCCGCCGCTACGCCGCAGAGCTGGCGCTGTTGCCGCCGGGTGCGCCCGATTTCGAGGCCATCGCCGCGCTGATCGCGCGGCTGCAGGCCGGCGGGCGCGACCTGGCCTCGGCGCTGCGCGTCGCGCGGCATCTGGTGATCGAGCGCCTGGCGGTGCTCGACACCGAGCAGGGCGCCGCGCTGGAGGTCGTCACCGGCACGATGACCGCACTGGCCGAGGCCGCGCTCGAACTGGCGCTGGCGCAGGCGCAGGCCGAGGCCGACGAGCGCCACGGCCAGCCGCTGGACTCACAGGGGCGGCGGCTGGACCTGTGGATCGTGGGCATGGGCAAGCTCGGTGCACGCGAGCTCAACGTGTCCTCCGACGTCGATCTCGTCTATGTCTACGAAGACGACGGCCATACCGCCGGCGGGCCTGCGAACAGGCCCGTCTCGTTCCACGAGTACTTCAGCCATGTCGCGCGGCGGCTGTTCGCGCTGATCGGCGAGACCACCGACGACGGGCTGGTGTTCCGCGTCGATCTGGCGCTGCGGCCCAACGGCAACTCGGGCCCGCCGGTGGTCAGCCTGGCGATGCTGGAGGAGTACTTCCAGGTCCAGGGCCGTGAATGGGAACGCTTCGCCTGGCTCAAGAGCCGCGTCGTCGCGCCGCGCGCCGCGGTGGCCGGCGGCCGCGCGCTGGCGCTGCGTTCGCTGGTCACGCCCTTCGTCTACCGGCGCTACCTCGACTACGGCGTCTTCGAGGGCCTGCGCCAGCTGCACCGTAAGATCCGCGACGAGGCCCAGCGCCGCGCCGCCGGCCGGCCCGAGCGCGCCAACGACGTCAAGCTCTCCCGCGGCGGCATCCGCGAGATCGAGTTCATCGTCCAGCTGATGCTGGTCGTGCGCGGCGGGCAGTTCCCCGAGATCCGGACCCGAAGCACGCTGCGCGGCCTGCAGCGCCTGGTCGGCCGCGGTCTGATGAAGGCCGAGACGGCCGACAAGCTGGCCACCGGCTACACCTTCCTGCGCCGCGTCGAGCACCGCATCCAGTTCCTCGACGACCAGCAGACGCACCTGCTGCCGGCCGCCGACGAGGACCTGTCGTGGATCGCGCGCAGCATGGGCCTGGTGTGCGCCAAGCCTCCGGCCTGTGAACTGCTCGGCCGCCTGTGCGAAGTACGCGAGCTGGTGGCCGCCGAGTTCGACGCCCTGCTGCGCGAGGGCCAGGGCAGCATGCCCGACGCCGCCCGCGGCGGCTGCCGCAGCTGCGGCCCCGGGCCGTTGCCGATCGACAGCGAAGCCTTGCTCGAGCGCCTGCCCGAGGCGCTCGCCGACCGCGTGCGTCCGTGGGCGAAGCAGCCGCGCGTGCTCGCGCTGCGCGACGACAGCCGGTTGCGCCTGGGCCGGCTGATCGACAAGACCGCGATCGCGCTGCGTGACGGCAGCTGCTCGGCCGCTGGCGCACTGCGCTTCGTCGATTGGCTGGAGCCGCTGCTGCGACGCGAGAGCTACCTTGCGCTGCTGGTCGAGCGACCGGACGTCCAACGCCGGCTGCTGCGGCTGCTGGGCATGGCACGCTGGCCGATGCAGTACCTGATGCGTCACCCGGGCGTCATCGACGAGCTCGCCGACGAGCGGCTGCTGCACCTGCGCTTCGACCGCCCGGCGTTCATCGCCGACCTCGACGAGCGCCGGCGCGCCTGGCAGCGCGCCGGCGAAGACGACGAGGACAAGCTGCTCGACACGCTGCGCCGCGCCCACCATGCCGAAGTCTTCCGCACGCTGGTGCGCGACGTCGAGGGCGAGCTCACGGTCGAGGAGGTCGCCGACGACCTCTCGGCACTGGCCGACGCGGTGCTCGACACCGCGGTGCGCTGGTGCTGGGCGCGGCTGAAGCAGCGGCACCGCGAGACGCCGGGGCTGGCGGTGATCGCCTACGGCAAGCTCGGCGGCAAGGAGCTCGGCTACGGCGGCGATCTCGATGTCGTCTTCGTCTATGACAACACCGAGGAAACCGAACCGGCCGCTCAGCTGCGCGCCCAGGAGATCTACGCCACCTTCGTGCGCAAGCTGATCCCCTGGCTGACGCTGCGCACCGCGGCCGGCGAACTCTTCGACATCGACACCGCGCTGCGGCCCAATGGCAATTCGGGGCTGCTCGTGACCTCGATCGGCGCCTACGAGCGCTACCAAGTCGGCCGCGGCGGCAACACCGCCTGGACCTGGGAGCACCAGGCCCTCACGCGCGCCCGCTGCGCCGCCGGGACGCAGGCACTGGCCGCCCGCTTCGAGGCCACGCGGCGCGCCGTGCTCACCGCGCCGCGCGATGCCGCGGCGCTGCGCGAGGAGGTGCGCGCGATGCGCGAGAAGGTACGTGCCGCACGCCCGGTGCCGGCCGACCGCTTCGACGTCAAGCACAGCCCGGGCGGCATGATGGACGTCGAGTTCGCGGTCCAATACCTCGTGCTCGCCCATGCCGGCGGGCACCCGACGCTGCTCGACAACGCCGGCAACATCGCGCTGCTGCAGCGCGCCGAGGCCGCGGGGCTGCTGCCGCCGGGCGTGGGTTGCGCCGCCGCCGACGCCTACCGCGAACTGCGGCGCGCCCAACACCGGGCGCGCCTGGACGAGCAGCCGACGCAGTTCGAGCCCGCGGCGCTGGCGTGGGCGCGCGAGGCCGTGCTGGCCTTGTGGCAGGCGGTGTTCGGCTGACCTCGGCGCCGGACGGCGACGGCCGCGCCTGGGTCGGGTTCGCCGGCGGGCTGATGCTCGGTTCGCTGCTGGCGTGGTGGCTGCCGGCCGCGCTGCTGGACTGGCAGCCCGCCCTCGCGGCGAGCCAACCCTGGCGCGCCTGGAGCGCGGTCTTCGTGCACTGGAGCCCGGGCCACCTGGCGACCAACCTCGGCGCCGCCGCGGTGATCGCCGGCTTCGGCCGCGCCGCCCGCGTGCCCACGCGGCTCGCCGTCGCCTGGTTTGCAGCCTGGCCGCTGACGCAGGCCGGCCTGCTGCTGCAGCCGGCGCTGGCGCATTACGGCGGCTTGTCGGGCGTGCTGCACGCCGGCGTCGCGATCGTCGTGCTCTGGCTCGTGGTCGCCGAGCGCGGAGCGCGGCGCGCGATCGGCGCCGCCGTCCTCGTCGGCCTGATCGCCAAGCTCGTGAGCGAGCAGCCCTGGGGGCCGGCGCTGCGCACCGAGGCGGGTTGGGACATCGCTGTCGCGCCACTGGCGCACCTCACCGGCACGCTGGCCGGCGGCCTTTGCGCTGCGCTGGCGATCGCGTGGCCGCCGCACGCGCGCCGACAATCCGCGCCATGACCGATCGCCGCAAGACCGAACTCGACGCCCTCGCGATGACCCTGCTGCTGGGCTGCAGCGCGATCTGGGGGCTGGGGCAGGTGGCGGCCAAGATCGGCCTGCGCGGCTTCCCGCCGCTGCTGCAGGGGGCAGTGCGCTCGCTCGGCGCAGCACTGCTGCTGCTGCTGTGGTCGCGCGCCCGCGGGCTGGCCGTCTTCAGCGCCGACGGCAGTGGCCGCGCCGGTCTGCTCGCCGGCGCGCTGTTCGCGGCCGAGTTCGGCTGCATCTTCGTCGGCCTGCAGTACACCAGCGCATCGCGAATGGCGGTGTTCATCTACCTCGCACCGTTCATCGTCGCCGCCGGCATGCCGCTGATCGCACACAGCGAAAGGCTCGACGCGGTCGGTGCCGCCGGCCTGCTGATGGCGTTCGGCGGCGTGGTCTGGGCCTTCGCCGAAGGCTTCGTGCGGCCCGCGGCCGGGCCGCGACAATGGGTGGGCGACGCGCTAGGGATCGGGGCGGCACTGGCCTGGGGGCTGACGACGCTGACCGTCCGCGGCACTCGGCTGGCCAGCGCGCTGCCCGAGAAGACGCTGCTCTACCAGCTCGGGGCCTCGGGCCTGGCGCTGGCGCTGGCCTCGGTGCTGCGTGGCGAACCCTGGCCGGCGCAGCCGGGCACGCTGCCGCTGGCGTCGCTCGCGTTCCAGACCGTGGTCGTCAGCTTCGCCAGCTACCTGACCTGGTTCTGGCTCGTGCGCCACTATCCGGCGACGAAGATCTCGGTCTTCACGCTGCTGACGCCGGTGTTCGGGCTCCTCGCCGGCGTGCTGCTGCTGGGCGAGCCGCTGACGCTGCGCCTGTTCGCCGCGCTGGTCACCGTGTGCGGCGGCATCCTGCTCGTCAACCGGCCGCTGCGGCGCGCTTAGACTCGCAGCAGCGGCAGCTTCACCCGACGACGACATGAACCCCATCACCCTGTGCGGACGCCCGATCTCGAACTACTACAACAAGGTCAAGCTGGTGCTGCTCGAGAAGGGCATCCCGTTTGTCGAGGAGCGGGTCGGCACCGGCTCCACCGACGACGCGGTGCTGGCGGCGTCGCCGCTGGCCAAGATCCCCTTCATCCGCGTCGGAGACCAGACGCTGTGCGAGAGCCAGGTCATCGTCGATTACCTCGAGGCCCTGCGGCCGCAACCGGCGCTGGTGCCGGCCGACCCGCTGGCCGCGGCCAAGGTGCGCGAGCTGTGCACCTTCATCGACCTGCACCTGGAGCTGGTGGCGCGCGAGCTCTACCCGCAGGCCTTCTTCGGCGGCACGGTCAGCGACGGCACCCAGGCCCGCGTGCGCAAGGCGCTGACGCGCAACATCGCCGGCTTCCGACGGCTGGCAAAGTTCGCACCCTACGTCGCCGGCGAGACCTTCACGCTGGCCGACTGCGCCGCCTGGTGCAGCCTGCCGCTGGTGGCGATGGCCACAAAGGCGGTGCTCGGCGAGGACCTGCTCGAGACGGCCGGCATCGGCTGGAAGGAATACGTGCGGCGCGTCGGCGAGCGCCCGAGCGCGGTACGCGTGGCGGCCGACCGCAAGGCCGACCTGCAATCCTGATCGTCGTGGCACCGGCCGGCGCGGCCGGCCGCTGCGCGCTCAGACGGGCTGCGGCAGTGCCTTGGCGGCGATCGCGGCCGTGATCTCCTTGCGGTAGCGGTTGAGCTCCTGCACGCTGGCGAAGCTGCGCTCCATCAGCAGGCTGAGGTTGTGCAGGATGCGCTCGACGACCTTGCTCTCCCAGACGGCGTCGAACTGAATCTGCTTGTCGAGCCATTGCTCGAGCCACTCGGGGTTGGGCAGCCGGCTCTGGATCGTGTCGCGCGGGAACAGGTTGACGTTGACGTGCAGGTTGGTCGGGTGCAGCGCCTGCGCGGTGCGCCGGGCGCTGGCCATCAGCACGCCGATCTTGGCGAACGCGGCGCGCGCCTCGTCGCCGAACTTGCCCATCGCCCGCTTCATGTAGCGCAGGTAGGCGCCGCCGTGGCGCGCCTCGTCGCGCGCGAGGGTCTCGTAGATCGCCTTGATCACCGGCTCGGTGTGCCACTCGGCCGCGCGCCGGTACCAGTGGTTGAGCCGGATCTCGCCGCAGAAATGCAGCATCAGCGTCTCCAGCGCCGGCGCCGGGTCGAACTCGAAGCGGATCGCGTGCAGCTCGTCCTCGGTCGGTACGAGGTCGGGGCGGTAGCGGCGCAGGTACTCCATCAGCACCAGCGAATGCTTCTGCTCCTCGAAGAACCAGACGCTCATGAAGGCCGAGAAATCGCTGTCTTCGCGGTTGTCGCGCAGGAACATCTCGGTCGCCGGCAACGCCGCCCACTCGGTGATGGCATTCATCTTCACCGTCTGCGCCTGTTCCTCGCTGAGCTGTGCCGGGTCGAACTTATCCCAGGGGATGTCCCGGTCCATGTTCCAGCGTACGGCCTCGAGTTGCCGGAAGAGTTCGGGATAGAGCATGGACTTTGCCGGGTGCATGGTCAGCATTCTAGGGACGCGGCGCCTTGCGCGTCATGCATCGTCATCTTCGCAAGCCGCCAGCGCTGCACTTGCGCCGGCAGTGCGTCGATGGCGGCGAGGGGCGCGACGCCGGCCGGCGGGCGCCGATGCAGCACCGGCGCGCTGCCGCCGGCCCAGACCTCGACCACCGGCGGCAGCTTGGCGCGCAACTCGGCCAGCCCGTCGACGATCTGGTTCGGGTTCATGCAGCCGGTGAAGCTCAGCCCCACGACGTCGGCACGGTGCGCGCGCGCCGCCAGCACGATGTCCCACAGCGGGGTCTGCACACCCAGGGGGATGCAGGCGCTGCCCTCCAGCGCGAGCAGCGCCTCGGCCATCAGCAGCCCCATGCCGTGCGGCTCGCCCGGAAGCGTGCACAGCAGCACCCGCGGTGCACCGGACCCCGCGGGCGCCGGAATCCCCGCGATCGCCAGCCTGAGCAGGTTCTGCATCGCCTCCGTGTACTGGTGCTCCTCGAAGATCTCCATCTGTCCACGCAGCCAGGCATCGCCGACGGCAGTGTTCAGCGGCCCCACGACGTCGATCACGAAGCGCGCCACGCCCAGACGCGCCAACAACCGGCCGAGTTGCGCCCGCAGCGCCGGCACGTCATGGCTGCGGATCAGCGCCAGGTGCTCGCGCAGATCGTCGGACCCCAGCGCGGCTTCGATGTTGCGAAGCGGCTGATCCACGGTCCGCTCGGACAGTTGCTGCAGTTCGCCGATCGGCAGCGGCACGATGCGGCCGGGCCGGTGCCCAGCGTCCAGCAGCCGCTTGACGATGCGCAGCTTCTCGATCTGCTCCAGCGTGTAGGCACGCTCGCCGATGGCATCACGCGACGGCGATGGAAAGCCATAGCGCCGCTCCCAGACGCGCAGGGTGTCCTTGCTCAGGCCGGTATCGCGCTCGACAGCCGCGATCGACAAGGTGAGGGGGGTGTTCAAGGAGCGCTCGTTCACGGCAGATCGCGATGTCAGATGCGGCGTGAGCCGGCATGTCAGGTCATACCTGTCTTGGACAGATCTTGAAATTCAGCTAAATTTAGCCTTAATATACGCCTAAGAACGTCCTTTGAACAGGACGTGAGCGAGCGCGGCGGTCCCGCTGGATTCAAACCCTGCTCGCAACGTGGCTGCAAGGCGCGGTGATGTCGGGCACAATACTATTCGGTCGCATTTCGACTGGCAAGTTTAAATTTGAGCGGCGGACCAGCGTCCGCCAAACAAGAAACCTCCGATGGAGTGCCCTCGGCAATGAGCATCCGACGTCCTCGTGATCCCGCCGTGGAGGCACCGCCAGCGCTTCTTCGCGGCGACGCCGGGAGGGAAGCGGAACTTTCCTCGCCGCCGCCCGCTCTCATGCTTAAGTCTGCTCGGTGCAGAGATCGTCGGAAGGACTTTTTTTTCCTGTCGTGCGGCCGCCTGTCGGGTTCACCGACGGCAAGCCCGGAGCGTCTCTCCTCCTCCTCCCTCCCTCCCTCGTTCGTTCCGGGACGCCGCACGACAGTCTTTAAAGACACGGGTACCGCGTGGTGCGGTACCCGTTTTCGCTTTGCCGGCGGCCCGCGATGAAGCGCCTCGCAGTGGTCGGTGCGGGCATCGCCGGCTTGGCGGCAGCCAGGGCGCTGGGCGCGCAGGCGAAGGTCACCCTGTTCGAGGCCGATGCCCACCTCGGCGGCCACGCGCACACGGTGGATGTCACGCTGGACGGCGTCACGCACGGCGTGGACACGGGTTTCCTCGTGTTCAACCACCGCACCTACCCGGAACTCGTGCGCCTGTTCGACAGGCTGCAGGTGCCGACCGCGGCCTCCGACATGTCCTTCTCCGTGCAGTCGCCTGCGCACGGCCTGGAGTGGAGCGGCAGCGACCTGAACGGCGTGTTCGCGCAGCGCGGCAGCCTGCTGCGGCCCCGCTTCCTTCGCATGCTGGCCGACATCATCCGGTTCAACCGCCTGGCCACCGCGATCGCCGAGCGCGAAGCCGAAGCCGAGCTGCGCGAGCCGATCGGCGACTTCCTCGACCGCCATGGCTTCGGTGCCGCGTTTCGAGACTGGTACTTCCTGCCGATGATCGGCTGCATCTGGTCGTGCCCGACCGACCAGATGCTGCGTTTCCCGATCGCCACGATGATCCGCTTCTGCCGCAACCACGGGCTGATCCAGGTCACCGACCGACCGCAGTGGTACACCGTGCGCGGCGGCTCGCGCGAGTACGTCACGCGGGTGCTGCGCGAGATCTCCGACGCCAGGCCGGGCACGCCGGTGCGTTCGGTCCGGCGGCAGCCGCCGGGCGACGGCAGCGCCGGCGTACTGGTGGCCACCGACAGCGGCACCGAACGCTTCGACGAGGTCGTGCTCGCGTGCCACAGCGACCAGGCCCTGGCCCTGCTTGCCGACGCCACACCCGCCGAGCGCAGCGTGCTCGGAGGCATCCGGTACCACCCCAACGACGCCGTGCTGCACACCGACAGCGCCGTGCTGCCGCGCAGCCGCCGGGCCTGGGCGGCCTGGAACTACGTGCGCGCGTCCGACGCCGGCCGCGAGCGGGCCGGTGTATGCCTGCACTACCTGATCAACCGACTGCAGCCGCTGCCATGGCAGCGGCCGGTGATCGTCTCGCTCAATCCCGACCCGGCGCGAGCGCCGGACCCGGCGCACGTCATCGCCCGCTACGCCTACAGCCACCCCGTGTTCGACAGTGCCGCGATCGAAGCGCAGCGGCTCCTGCCGTCGATCCAGGGACTGGGCCGGGTCTGGTTCTGCGGCGCCTGGACGCGCTACGGCTTCCACGAGGACGGGCTGCGCTCTGCCCTGGACGTGGTCGCGCGGCTGCGCCAGCGCTGGCAGTCTGAGCGAGCCGCCGAGGGCGCCCTGCGCGCCGCCGCATGAAGCCGGCGGCGCAGCCCCTGCTGGGCACCGGCGTGGTCCGCCACCGCCGGCTGCGGCCGACCGTGCATGCGTTCGCCTACCCGACCTATTTCGTGCTCCTGCCGATGCGCGCGCTGCGGCACAGCGGTGCGCAGGCGCTGCCACGCAACCGTTTCGGCCTGCTCAGCTTCCACGACCGCGACCATGGCGATGGCCGGGACGACGCACTGGCCTGGCTCGATGAACTGCTGCGCGGCCAAGGCCTCGCCGATGCCGACGGCGAGGTGTGGCTGCACACCTACCCGCGGGTGCTGGGCTATGCATTCAAGCCGGTCAGCTTCTGGTACTGCCACCGCAGCGACGACACGCTGGCAGCCATCGTGGTCGAGGTCAACAACACCTTCGGCGAACGCCATTGCTACCTGCTCGAGGGGCCCGGCCTGGGCTGGGGCCGCGAGCTGCGCGCGAACAAGGTCTTCCACGTCTCGCCGTTCTGCGGCATCCGGGGCGGCTACCGCTTCCGCTTCATGCGCACCCCCGCGCGCACCGTCGCCCGCGTCGATCTTGACGACGAACTCGGACCGCTGCTGCAGACCAGCGTCTCGGGCGATCTCACGCCGGTGAACCAGCGCGCGTTGCACGCGGCCTTCTTCGGCATGCCGATGATGACGCTGGGCGTGATCCTGCGCATCCACTGGCAGGCGCTGCGACTGTGGCTCAAGCGCGTGCCCTTCTTCGCCAAGCCTGCGCCGCCGCAGGCCTTCATCAGCCGCTGAGCTGCCACGACCCGCCCCTTGCTGCCGGCCATGACGACTTCCACTGCCCGTGCCTTCGCCCTGCCCGAGACCGCCCCGGCCGCAGCGCGCGCCGTCTTCGGCCTGCTGCGCCAGCTGCACGCAGGCTCGCTCGACGTCCAGCTCCCCGATGGCTCGCAACTGCATTTCGGCGCCCACGAGGAGCCCCGCGCGGCGCTGCGACTGCACGACTGGAGCGCCTGCAGTGCGGCTCTGACGAGCGGCGACATCGGCTTCGCGGAGTCGTACATCGCCGGCGGCTGGACCAGCCCCGACCTGGCGGCGCTGCTGCGCCTTTTCATCGTCAACCGCGAGGCCCTCGAGGCGGTGATCTACGGCACCTGGTGGGGCTCGCTGGCGTACCGCGTCAAGCATCTGCTGAACCGCAACTCGCGCCGTGGCAGCCGCAAGAACATCCATGCCCACTACGACATCGGCAACCCGTTCTACCGCCTGTGGCTGGACGAGACGATGAACTATTCGAGCGCTCTGTTCGGCGGCGATTTCTCGCTGCCGACGGAGCAGGCGCAGGCGGCCAAGGTGCGACGCGCGATCGCCGAGTGCGGCGTGAAGCCGGGCCAGCGCCTGCTCGAGATCGGCTGCGGCTGGGGCGCGCTGGCCGAGACCGCCGCGGCCGAGGCCGGCGCGCAGGTCACCGGCCTCACGCTGTCCGGCGAACAGCTCGACTACGCGCGCGAGCGCCTGCAGCGCGCCGGCCTGGCAGGGCGCGCCGAGATGCGCCTGCAGGACTACCGCGACATCCGCGACGAACCCTTCGACGCCATCGCCTCGATCGAGATGTTCGAGGCCGTGGGCCGCGAGTACTGGGGCGGCTACTTCGCCACCGTGCGCGACCGCCTCAAGCCGGGTGGCCGCGCGTGCATCCAGTCGATCACGATCCGCGACGACCTGTTCGAGCGCTACCTGCGTTCGTCGGACTTCATCCAGCAGTACATCTTCCCCGGCGGCCTGCTGCCCAGCCGCAGCGCGTTCCGCGCCGAGGCGGCCCGGGCCGGGCTCGAGGTGGTGGGCGAATTCGCTTTCGGCCCCGACTACGCCGAGACGCTGCGCCGCTGGCGCGCGAGCTTCCTGAGCCAGGACGGCCCGCTGCGCCGGCTCGGCTTGGACACCCGCTTCATGCGCATCTGGGAGTTCTACCTGGCCTACTGCGAGGCGGCGTTCGACACCGGCAGCACCGACGTCGTCCAGTTCACGCTGCGGCGCCCGGGATGAAGCCCATGCACCGGCGCGCCGTGCTGGTTGCCGCGGCGCTGCCGATCGCGACCTGCGTGCCGGCCGCACCGACGAGCTTCGTGGAGGTACCCCCCGAGGTGGCACAGGCACTGCCCGGCGCGGTGTTGCAAGGCCAGGGCCAGCTGCGTTTCTTCGGCCTGCGCATCTACGACGCGCGGCTGTGGTCGGCGGCGCAGCCGGTCGGGGCCGACTGGGCCGCCGTGCCCTTCGCGCTCGAACTGCGATACGCCAGGCCGCTGAGCGGCCAGAAGATCGCCGAGCGCTCGCTCAAGGAGATGCAACGCCAGCGCGAGATCGCGCCGGCCGACGAGGCGCGCTGGCTGCAACTGCTCGCGCGGCTGGTCCCCGACGTCGACGAAGGCGACCGCATCACCGGCGTCAACCAACCCGGCCGAGGCGCACGCTTGTACGTCAACGGCCGCTTCCGCGGCCTTGCGCCCGACCCTGCGTTCGCCCGCCTGTTCTTTGGCATCTGGCTCGCGCCGCAGACCTCCGAACCCGACCTGCGCCTGTCGCTGCTCGGGCGCGGTGCATCGTGACGCCGGCAGCGGGGGCCCCCTGGCGCGGCGGCTGGGCGCAGGGACTGCGTTACGGCGCACTCGGCCTGCCGCTGGCCTTCGTCGCGCTGCCGCTGTACGTCGTGCTGCCCAACCACTACGCCAGCGCGTTCGGCATCCCGCTGGCCACGCTCGGCGCCCTGCTGTTGGGCGCGCGTCTGATCGACGCCGTCGCCGACCCGTGGATCGGCCGTCGCGTCGATGGCTGGCTCCGACAGTCGACGGTGCGGGTCATGGTCCGCGCGGCGGCCGCCGCGCTGGTCTGTGCGCTGGGTTTTCGAGGCCTGTTCTTCCCGCCGGTGCGCGGCGAGGCCGCGCTGCTGGCCTGGTGCGCGGCGCTGCTGGCGCTGACCTACCTCAGCTACAGCGTGCTGTCGGTGCTGCACCAGGCCTGGGGTGCCCGGCTCGGCGGCGACGCGGCGCAGCGTGCGCGCATCGTCTCGTGGCGCGAAGGCCTGGCCCTGGTCGGCGTGCTCGTGGCCAGCTTGCTGCCGGCGCTGGCCGGGCTGTCCGCGGCCAGCATCGTGTTCGCGCTCGCGCTGTGCGGCGCGCTGGTCCTGCTGGGCGGAGCGCCGCAGCCGGTGCCGGTCCCGGCGCCGGCGCCGGCGGTCCCGGCCTCGCCATCGTCCGCCGGGCCGCTGACGTCACCCGCGTTCCGGCGCCTGCTCGCCATCTACCTCGTCAACGGCGTCGCCAGTGCGGTGCCGGCGACGCTGGTGCTCTTCTTCATCCGCGACCGGCTGCAGGCGCAGGTCTGGGAGCCGCTGTTCCTGGCCAGCTACTTCGCTGCCGGCGCGCTGTCGATGCCGCTGTGGGTACGCCTGGTGGACCGGCTCGGGCTGGCGCGGTCCTGGCTCGCGGGCATGGCACTGGCCATCGTGACCTTCGCCTGGGCGCTGACGCTGGGTGCCGGCGACGTCGGCGCCTTCACCGTCGTCTGCCTGGCGAGCGGCATGGCGCTGGGCGCCGACCTGACCCTGCCCGGCGCCCTGCTCACGGGCGTGATCCAGCGCGCCGGCCACGCGCAGCAGCTGGAAGGCGCGTACTTCGGCTGGTGGAACTTCGCCACCAAGCTCAACCTGGCGCTGGCGGCGGGCATCGCACTGCCGCTGCTGGGCGCGTTCGGATACACGCCGGGC
This sequence comes from Betaproteobacteria bacterium, assembly GCA_037443665.1. Classification (GTDB taxonomy): domain Bacteria; phylum Pseudomonadota; class Gammaproteobacteria; order Burkholderiales; family Burkholderiaceae_C; genus Rubrivivax. The sequence continues at coordinate 53,336 of JBBINW010000010.1, read as the reverse complement.
AGCCGCAGCGAGGCAGGCCTGCGCTCGCTCGGCATCGCCTACTGCCTGCTGCCCTGCGTGCTCAAGCTCGCCGCCGCGGTGCTGCTGTGGACCCTCTGGCCTCGAAAGGACCCCCCGCCATGACCCGTCGCTCGACCCGCCTGGCCGCCGCGCTGGCTGCCTTTGCATTGCTCGCCGGCTGCGCGTCGGCGCCGACACCGGCCGACTACGCCAACGAGAAGCCAGTGCTCGACCTCAGGCAGTACCTCAACGGCGATCTGGTCGCGCACGGCATGTTCACCGACCGCGCGGGCAAGGTCGTCCGCCGATTCGTCGTGGTCATCGCCGGCCACTGGAACGGGAGCCAGGGCACGCTCGACGAGCGCTTCACCTACAGCGACGGCAAGACGCAGCAGCGCGTGTGGCACCTGGTCGACGAAGGCAGCGGCCACTACAGCGGCCGCGCCGACGACATCGTCGGCACGGCGCAGGGCGTGGCGGCCGGCAACGCGCTGAACTGGCACTACACGCTGCGTCTGCCGGTGGGCGACAAGCTCTACGACGTGCAGATGGACGACTGGATGGTCCTGGTCGATGACCGGGTGATGCTCAACCGGACGGCGATGAGCAAGTTCGGTTTCCACCTCGGCGACGTGACGCTGTCCTTCACCAAACCCTGAGTCGATGCCATGTCGCTGAACCCGCGGATCCGGACCTGGGCCGGCAAGACCGTCTGGCTGGTCGGTGCCTCCACCGGCATCGGCCGCGCCACCGCCAGCGCGCTGCACGCGGCCGGCGCGCAGGTGATCGCCTCGGCGCGCAACCGCGACGCGCTGGACGCGTTCGTCGCCGAGCATCCGCGCAGCGACGCGATCGCGCTCGACGCCACCGATCGCGACGCGATGCGCGACGCGGCGCGCCACATCATCGGCGTGCACCGGCGCATCGACCTGGCGATGTACTGTGCAGGCACCTACACCGCCATGCGGGCCAGCGCGTTCGACCTCGACACCGCGCTGCACCATGTCCGGGTCAACTATGTCGGCGCGCTGCACCTGCTCGACGCGACGCTGCCGGCGCTGCTGGCGCAGGCCCGGGCCGGGCAGGGCGGGCACGTCAGCCTGGTCGGCAGCGTCGCCGGGTACCGGGGGCTGCCGCAGTCGCTGGCCTACGGGCCGACCAAGGCGGCGCTGATCAACCTGGCCGAGACGCTGCACCTGGACCTGGCACCGCTGGGCCTGGGCGTCTCGGTGATCAACCCGGGTTTCGTCGAGACACCCCTGACGGCACGCAACGAGTTCCGCATGCCGGCGCTGATCACGCCCGAGCAGGCCGCGCGCGAGATCCTGCGCGGCTGGCGCCACGGCGACTTCGAGATCCACTTCCCCAAGCGCTTCACGCTCTGGCTCAAGGGCCTGCGCCACCTGGGCTATGCGCCCTATTTCGCGGCCGTGCGCCGTTCGACCGGGCTGTGATGCACGCCCACGTCGAGCGCATCGTGGCGCTGTTCGAGCATCTCGCGCCGGCCGACCTGGCGCGGCTGGGCACCATCTACACCGACAACGCGCGCTTCAAGGACCCGTTCAACGAAGTCCAGGGTCTGCCCGCGGTCCGCGCCATCTTCGAGCACATGTTCGCCGCCCTCGACGCGCCGCGCTTCGTCGTCCGCGACGTCGTCGTGCAGGGCGACCAGTGCTTCCTGAGCTGGGACTTCCGCTTCCGCATGCGACGCTTCGTCCGCGAGGAGCAGACGATTCGCGGCGCCTCGCATTTGAAGCTGGCGGCCGACGGCCGCATCGCCGTGCACCGCGACTACTGGGACGCAGCCGAGGAGCTGTACGAGAAGCTGCCCGCGGTGGGCGCGCTGATGCGCTGGCTGAAACGGCAGGCCAGCCGCTGAGCGCTGGCCGCACGGCGGCGCCTAACGGTCACGCTGGCCCTCGGTCAGCGACAGGGCCTGGAACCGGCCCGACCTGTCGACGAAGAAGGTCTCGGTGACCTGCGCCTGCTGGCCGGGCAGGTGCGCCGGCACCGGGAACGGCGCCGCGCTGCGGATCATCGCCACCACCCAGGGCCCGACCTCGTCGGCCGCGGGCCTGCGCACGACGTGGACGTCGACGACCTGGCCCGAGCCATCGATGTCGGTCTCGACCACCATCACGCCGTACAGCAGCGGCGGCACGCGCCCTCGATAGACGCGCAGCGGGTAGCAGGTGTAGAGGTGGTGGGCCACATCGATGCGGTAGGCCTCGACCTCGGTCGTCATCGATTCGTGCGGCGTCGCGCACGACGGCGCCGGCAGCATGCTGAACTGCGCCGGCGCCGCCTGGGCCGCGATCAGGCCGGCCGCGAAGACGAGCTGGCGCAACCTCCTCAGGGCCGGCCGACGGATCTTGTGGTTCATGGACCTCCCTGCGCGCGCGATGCCGACGGGCCGCGGCCCGCGGTCGCGGCGGGCCGAGGTTACACCACCGTTCCGGCCGGCCGCACCCCGCAACCGCCCGCATCTCGAGCTCGAACGGGAAGGCCGCCGAGCCGCCCGCGCGCCGTGGCGGCCGGGTCAGACGACACCGCCGGTGGCCACAGCGCGCGCGCCCGGCCCGGCGCCGCTGACCATGTCGAAGCGGAACAGCCGGCACTCGATGCCGCCATTCCACAGCGGCACGCGGCGGCTTTCCTTCAGCCGCATCAGCGTGGGCAGTTTCATCTCGGGGCTCAGCAGCCAGGCCGTCCAGCCCGCATATTCGCGCTTCCAATGCGCGGCCAGTGCGCCGAAGAACTCCACCGGCGTGCCACCGCCTTCGAAGGTCTGCCGCGCCGCGCCCTTCTCGCCGACCGAACCGCGCCCCTTGGCCGCGATGCGCTCGCCATACGGCGGGTTGAGCATCAGCGTGCCGACCGGGGCCGGCGGCGGTCGCTGCAGCGCATCGGCGGTCTTGAAATCGATGGCCGCGCGCACGCCCGCGCGCTCGGCGTTGCGGGTGGCGAAGTCGGTCATGCGAAAGCTCACGTCGCCGGCGTAGATCGCAACCGCAGGGGCGTGCACGCGGGCCCGCGCAGCCGACCGCAACTCACGCCAGGCGGCAGCGAAGGGCTGGAAAGGCTGCAGGCGCTCGAACGCGAAGCCGCGCTGGCCGCCCGCTGCGATGCCGCAGGCGATCTGCGCCGCCTCGATGACGATCGTGCCGGCGCCACAGCAGGGGTCGAACAGCGGGCCGTCCTCGGCGCGCCCCTGCCAGCCGGCGGCAGCGAGCATCGCCGCGGCCAGCGTCTCCTTCAGCGGCGCCTCGCCGGTGTCCTCGCGCCAGCCACGCTTGAACAGCGCCTCGCCCGAGGTGTCGGCGTACAGCGTGGCGTGGTCGGGGCCGACGAACAGCGCGATCGGCAGGTCGGGGCGGCGCGTGTCCACGCTGGGCCGCTGGCCGGTGCTCTCGCGCAGCGTGTCGCAGACGGCGTCCTTGACGCGCAAGGCGGCGAAGTTCAGGCTCGTCAGCGGCGAGCGCACAGCGCTGACATCGACGCGCAGGGTCTGCGCCGGTGTGATCCAGCGGCCCCAGGCCACGCGGCGCGCCAGCGCGTAGAGGTCGTGCTCGTCGCGGTAGGGTCCTTCGGCCAGCGGCCACAGCACGCGCTGGGCGAGCCGGCTCTCGAGGTTGAGTTGCATCGCCATGCGCTCGTCGCCCTCGACCCAGGCGCCGCCGCGGCCGGCCTCGGCCGGCTGACCGGTGATGCGCAGCACCTCGTCCTGCAGCAGCGCCTCGACCCCGCCTGCGCAAGGCAGGAACAGCGTTGCCATTTCAATTCGCCCCGGCGCTCGGTGCCCCCTGCGGCGCCTGCATCGAGTGCAACCCAGCGGCCGCCGCGGAACCGGCTAGGCCGGGCCGCGGGCGGCGCCAGCCGGCAAGCATGCCGGCTGGCCCTGGCGGGCGAGAAACAGTCCGCAGGGCCTGTTCCTCGTCGCCGCTCGGCCCCCTTGGGGGGAAGGCGCCGACGGCGCATCGGGGGGGAGTCACTTCAGATCGCCTTGCGCAGGCTCGCCGGCGCGATCTTCAGCGCCTCGCGGTACTTGGCCACCGTGCGCCGCGCCACCTGGATGCCCTGCTCCTCGAGCATCTCGCTGATCTGGCTGTCCGACAGCGGCTTGGCCGCGTCCTCGGCGCCGACGAACTGCTGGATCAGCGCCCGCACCGCGGTGCTCGACGCGTTGCCACCGGCCTCGGTGTTGAGCGACGAGCCGAAGAAATACTTCAGCTCGAAGGTGCCCTGCGGCGTGGCCATGTACTTGGCGGTGGTGACGCGCGAGATCGTGCTCTCGTGCAGGCCCAGTTCGTCGGCGATCTCGCGCAGCACCAGCGGCTTCATCGCGATCGCGCCATGGGTAAAGAAGGCCTTCTGGCGCTCGACGATGGCCTTGCTCACGCGCAGGATCGTGTCGAAGCGCTGCTGGATGTTCTTGACGAACCAGCGTGCCTCCTGCAGCCGCGACGACATGCCGGCATGGCTGCCTGCGCCGCGCTGGCCACGCACGGCCTGGGCGTAGAGGTCGTTGATGCGCAGCTTGGGCATCACGTCGGGGTTGAGCGCCACGCTCAGCCCTCGGCCGCTCTTGCGCACGATGACGTCGGGCACGACGACGTTGGACTCGGCGGGCGAGAAAGGCCGACCCGGCTTGGGCTCGCAGGCGACGATCAGCGCCTGCGCCTGGCGCACCAGGGTCTCGTCGGCGCCGGTGAGCGCGGTCAGCCGCTTCATGTCGCGCTTGGCCAGCAGGTCGAGGTGCTGCTCGCAGATGCGCAGCGCGAGCTGCCGTGCCGCGCAGCGCGGGGTCGTGCGGATCTGCAGCGCCAGGCATTCGCCCAGCGAACGCGCGCCGACGCCGATCGGTTCCATGCTCTGCAGCCAGCGCAGCGCGCACTGCAGCCGCTCGAGCAGTTCGGCTCGCGCCTCGGCGCTGTCGGCACCGAACATCTCGGCGAGCCGGGCGGCGATGTCCTCGAGCGCGTCGGCGAGGTAGCCATCCTCGTCCAGCGACTCGATCAGCACCTGCAGCGCAGCGTTGTCCTCCTCCGACAGGCGCATGCCCAGCACCTGGCCGCGCAGGTGGTCCTGCAGCGAGCTGGCGGCGGCGCGCCCATCCTGCGACTCCATCTCCTCGCCTTCGCCGCCGCTGGCGCTGACAGACGCCGACGGCGTCTCGCGGATGCCGTCGAAGTCGTCGCCCTCGGTGCCGTTCTCCCAATCCTCGCGCCCGGGGGTGCCGAAGTCGTCGCCGCGCATCTCCGTGGCGGCGTCGGCGCCGTCGGGGGTGTCGACGCTGGGTTCGGTCTCGGCCACGCGGTCCACGGCCTGGCGCTCAGGCGGGGTCTCAAAGGGATTGGCCGGCAGTTCGTCGTCAGCCTCCAAGAACGGGTTGAGCTCGAGCATCTGTCCGACTTCCTGGTGCAGCTCCAGCGTCGAGAGCTGCAGCAGGCGGATCGACTGCTGCAGCTGCGGCGTCAGCGCCAGATGCTGCGACAGGCGGACTTGCAGGGAGGGCTTCATCATCTCGCTGCGCCTACATCCGGAAATGCTCGCCGAGATAGACCTTGCGGACCTCGGCGTTGGCGACGATCTCGGCCGGGGTGCCTTCAGCCAGCACGCGTCCTTCGCTGATGATGTAGGCGCGGTCGCAGATGCCCAGCGTCTCGCGCACGTTGTGGTCGGTGATCAGCACCCCGATGCCGCGCGAACGCAGGAAACGGATGATGCGCTGGATCTCGATCACCGCGATCGGGTCGACGCCGGCGAAGGGCTCGTCGAGCAGGATGAAGCGTGGCTGGGTCGCCAGCGCGCGGGCGATCTCCACCCGCCGCCGCTCGCCGCCCGACAACGCCGGCGCGGGCGTGCCGCGCAGCTTCTCGATCGCGAGCTCGCGCAGCAGCCGGTTCAGCATCTCCTCGATCTCGCGCGGCGGCAGCGCCCGCCCGTCGGTGCCGAACTGCAGTTCGAGCACGGCGCGGATGTTCTCCTCGACCGTGAGCTTGCGGAAGATTGACGCCTCCTGCGGCAGGTACGACAGCCCCAACCGCGAGCGGCGGTGGATCGGCAGCGTCTGCACCGCCTTGCCATCGATGAGGATCTCGCCCTCGTCGGCGCGCACCAGGCCCACGACCATGTAGAAGGTCGTCGTCTTGCCGGCGCCGTTGGGGCCGAGCAGTCCGACCACCTCGCCCGCCCCGACGGCGAGGTGCACGTCCTTGACGACCGTTCGCTGGCCATAGCTCTTCTGCAGCCGCATGGCCTCCAGGCGGCTGACGACGCCGGCCTCGGCGGAGCCCATCAGCGACGCTCCTGGATCGACCGGCTGGGCACCAGTGGCGCCGCGGCCGATGCGGCGCCCGCGGCGGCGCTGGCCGGCGGCGACGGCTCGGCGCGCGGGCTGAGCACCGCGCGCACGCGGCCCCCGGGGTTGCTGGCGGTGGCGGCACCGCCTTCGACCTTGAAGGTCTCGGCCGCGTTGTCCCAGTCGATGGTGTCACCGGTGATCTCGTCGGCGACCAGCCCCCCGCGCAACCGCCGGACCACGCTGTGGCCGATGAACCGCAGCGTGTCGCTGCGGCCGTCGAACTCGATCCGATCGGCGCTGCCCTCGACGGTCTCGTCGACGCCGTCGCGGCGCTGGCGCCAGGTCGCGGCGTGCTCCGGGGTCCCGATGGCGGTGGCGGCCCGGTAGCCGTCGGGCAACTCCCGCGTCTCGATGCGGTCGGCATGGATGACCATGCTGCCCTGCGAGATCACGACGTTGCCGTTGAACACGACCACGTGGCGCTGCAGATCCACGGTGCCGGGGCGGTCGGCTTCGACGACCATCGGCTTGCTGCGGTCGGCGTTCTCGGCGCGCGCCGCGCCCGCCGTTGCGCCCAAGGCGAGGGCCAGGGCGAGGGCAGAGGCAGGACAACGGAAACGCAGCAGGAACATTTGAACGGCATGAAACTTGCAGATCATTTTATCCACAAGTCGCCGCCGCGCCGGCGCGATCGGCGTGAATTCGAGCCCGATTTCAGCGCTTGCGCGACACGCCGTCGGGTCCCGATCAGGCACTCCCGCGCGACTTCGCGATCAGGTAGTTGGCCACTTCCAGCGTCTGCTCGTGAGAGCCGGCCTGGGCCGGGGAAGTGCAGTACCGGCCCTGGATACCCAGCGTCGGCACACCGTCGATGCCCCAGGCGCTGGAGACCTGCTTGCCGCGGCCGACCTTGGTGGCCACGTCGAACGAGCGGAACGCGGCCGTGAACTTGGCGCGGTCGACGCCGTTGGCGGCGACGAAGTCGGTGATCTCGGATTCGGTGTTCAGATGCCGGTTGTGCACGTGGATGGCGTCGAAGATCTTGTCGTGCAGCGCCACGCGCTGGCCCAGGTCTTCGAGGGCATAGAACAGCTTCTGGTGCTCGACCGGGCCGATGAACGCAAAGGGGAAAGGGTGGAAGTACACGTCCGCAGGCAGGGTCCTGACCCAACCCTCCAGCGCCGGTTCGAAAGCGAAGCAATGCGGGCAGCCGTACCAGAAGAACTCGACCACCTCCACCTTCTTCTGCGGCGAGGGCAGTTCGGGTGGCATCGGTGCACGCAGTCGGGTGTACTGCAGGCCTTGCGTCGGCGCGCCCTGGGCGCGCGCCGGGCCGGCGAGCGCGAGCCCGAGCCCGGTGGCAGCCAGTTGGAGGGAGAAGTCGCGCCGTTTCATGGCAATCCTTTGCGGGAGATTTTCAGGGGCGGTGGCATTCAGAGATCGACCGCGGTGCCTGTGCCGGAGTTCCGGCGCCGCAACGACGCACCGTGCAAGCTCAACGCCGTGCCACCCCGGGCTGTTGACGTCGATCGCGCCACTTCAGGCCAGGCCTACTGGCCTGCCTGGCGATCGACGCGAACGATCCGCGCATCGACGCCCTGCCCCTGCAGGTTCGTCTGCAGGGCATCGGCCTCGTCTCGGGTGTCGAACGGGCCGAGGCGCACGCGATAGACGGTCCGGCCTGCCTGGTCGCGCGCAACGATCCGGGCCACCTGGCCGAGCAGACCCAACCGCGCGCGCTGCTGCTCGGCGTCCTCGTTGCGCGTGTAGGCGCCCGCCTGGACGAAATAGACGAACGGGTCGCCGGTGGCGGCCGATGCGGCCGCGCCACCGAGGATCGCGGCGGGATTGGCGGGCGCCGGCCTCGGCGTGGCCACCGGCGCCGGGACGGTCTCTGGCGGTGGCGACGGCGCGGCCGGCGGCGAGACAGGCGCCGACGCTGCCGCGCCCGACGCCGCGCTGCCGACCGTGCCGCTGATCTTGTTGCTCAGCGGCGCGTTGGGGTCCCAGTTGCGATTCCGCTCGGCCTCGGCGCTGTCCTGCTCCGGCGAGTGCGGCGGCACCTTGTCGATGAAGGGCACCGGCGTCTTGGTGATGTACAGCGCCACGCCGAGCGCGACGGCCAGGCCGATCAGCAACCCGATCACCAGGCCGAGCACGAAACCGCCGCGCTGCGCCTTCATGCGGCCACCTCCGCGGCCGGGGCCGCCTGGCGCGTCATCGACTCGGGAGCCGAGACGCCGAGAACGGCCAGCGCGCTGCGCAGCACCTGCGCGGTGGCCGCCAGCAGCGCCATGCGCGCGCGTGCCAGCGCGGTCTCGGCGACCAGGAAGCGCTCGGCCGCATAGTAGGCGTGGAACAGCGCTGCCAGGTCGCGCAGGTAGAAAGCGACATCGTGCGGGGCCTGCTCGGCGGCGGCGCGCGTGAGCATCTCGGGGTAGTCGGCGAGTTTGAGCATCAGGGCGTCTTCGGTGGCTGCGGTCAGCAGCGTCAGGTCGGCGGCAGCAAAGTCACGCGGCCCGGCGTACTGTGCCAGCACCGAGCAGATGCGGGCATGGGCGTACTGGACGTAGAAGACCGGGTTCTCGTCGTTGGCCTTGAGCGCCAGATCGACGTCGAAGGTGAACTCCGTGTCCGACTTTCGGCTGACCAGGAAGAAGCGCACGGCGTCCCGGCTCGTCCACTCGATCAGGTCGCGCAGCGTCACGTAGCTGCCGGCGCGCTTGGAGATCTTGACCTCCTGCCCGCCCTTCATCACCGTGATCATCTTGTACAGCACGTAGTCGGGGTAGCCGGCCGGGATGCCGACGCCAGCGGCCTGCAGCCCGGCGCGCACGCGGGCCACGGTGCCGTGGTGGTCGGTGCCCTGCACGTTGACCACCTTGGCATAGCCACGCTCGAACTTGGCGATGTGGTAGGCGACATCGGGCACGAAATAGGTGTAGCTGCCGTCGGACTTGCGCATCACGCGGTCCTTGTCGTCGCCGTAGTCGGTGGTGCGCAGCCACAGCGCGCCGCCCTCCTCGAAGGTCTTGCCCGAAGCGACCAGGCGGCGGACCGTCTCCTCGACGCGGCCGCTGGTGTACAGGCCCGACTCGAGGTAATAGTGGTCGAAGCGAACGCCGAAGGCACGCAGGTCCAGGTCCTGCTCGTGGCGCAGATAGGCCACTGCGAACTGACGGATGCCGTCGATGTCCTCGGCATCGCCCGAGGCGGTGAATTCGCGGTCGTCGGCGCGGACCGTCTTGCCGGCCGCGAAATCGGCCGCGATGTCGGCGATGTAGTCGCCGTTGTAGGCCTGCTCCGGCCAGCCGTCGTCGCCCGGCGACAGGCCCTTGAGCCGGCACTGCACCGACAGGCCGAGGGTCGCGATCTGGACCCCGGCGTCGTTGTAATAGAACTCGCGCAGCACCTCGGCGCCCTGGGTCTGCAGCAGGTGCGCGAGGCTGTCGCCCAACGCCGCGTTGCGGCCGTGACCCACGTGCAGCGGGCCGGTGGGGTTGGCGGAGACGAACTCGACCATCACGCGCTGGCCGCTGGCAGGCTGGCGGCCGTAGGCGTCGCCGGCCATCAGCACCTCGCGCACCACGGCCTGCTTGGCCGCCGCCGACAGGCGCAGGTTGATGAAACCGGGGCCGGCGATCTCCATCGCCTGCACCCAGCGCTGCACCGCGGGCTGGGCCTGAAGAACCTGCACCAGGGCCTGGGCCACCTCGCGCGGGCTCTTCTTCAGCGCGCGGGCCAGCGACATCGCGGCGGTGATCGCGAGGTCGCCGTGCGAAGCCTGCTTGGGCGACTCGAAGCTCGCCGCCGGCGCGGGCGCGAGGTCGCCGACCAGCGAGGTCAGTGCCACCTGCAGCGCCGCGCGCAACTCCTGCTTGGCTTGGATCATCGAACGATTCTACTTTTGGGCCTGCCGCCGACCCGCCAGGCAGCGGCTGCGGTCACCCGAACAGCGCGGCCTTTGCACCCGTCATCGCGGCTTTGCGCTGCGCCCGTGCAGGCGACCATGCTGGCACTTCGGGGCCCTCGTCCCCAGGCCCCGCCCCATGCCCCTGAGCCGACTTGCCGCCACCGAGAATGCCGCCGCCGGCCCCGCGCTGCCGGCGCAGATCGGCAAGTACCGCGTCAAGGCCAAGCTCGGCGAAGGAGCGACGAGCGAGGTCTTCCTGGCCCACGACCCGTTCCGCGGCCGCGACGTGGCGATCAAGCGCGTGCGCCCGGGGCTGATCCCCGACTCGCGCGAGTCTCATTTCCAGCAGCGCTTCTTCGCCGCCGAGGCGGCGCTGGTGGGACGGCTGAACCACCCGAACGTGGTCCAGATCCTCGATGCGGTGGCCGCGGACGATGCCCCGTACCTGGTGATGGAGTACGTCAGCGGCGTCACGCTGCGCCGCTATTGCCGCGCCGACAGCCTGCTGCCGCTGACGCAGGTCGTGGAGATCGGCTTCAAGTGCGCGATGGCGCTCGGCTACTGCTTCCGCCAGGGGCTGATCCATCGCGACGTCAAGCCGGCCAACCTGCTCGCGGTGCAGGAAGGCGACCGCATCGTCGATGTCAAGGTCACCGATTTCGGCAGCGTCTTCAACCTCGGCGCCGATCACACGCAGATCTACCGCGTCGGTTCGCTGGCCTACATGTCGCCCGAGCAACTCGACGGCGACGCGCTCGACTGCCGAGCCGACATCTACTCGCTGGCTGCCGTGCTCTACCACCTGATCGCCGGGCGGCCGCCCTTCGACGCGGTGCAGCAGCAGGCGATCATGAACCAGATCTACAACGGCACGCCGCCGCCGCTGGCGCAGCTGCGCGAAGGCGTCTCGCCGGCCCTGCAGTCGCTGATCGAGCGCAGCCTGGCCAAGCCGCGCGAGCAGCGTCCGGCCGACTGGGAACTGTTCGCGCAGGAACTCTCGGGGCTGATCGCCGACCGCCAGGTGCCGCGCGGGCCGCTGCAGGAGGTGCTCGATTCGGAGCGCTTCACGCTGCTGCGGTCGCTCGACTTCTTCGCCGGATTCGGCGACGTCGAGCTCTGGGAGGTGGTGCACCGCGCCCGCTGGCAGCGCCACACCTATGGCCAGGCGCTGTTCCGCAAGGGCGAAGAAGGCAACACCTTTCACATCATCACGCAGGGGCAGGTCGAGGTCTATCGCGACGGGCGCTCGGTGGCCTCGCTGGGCGCCGGCAGCTCGGTCGGCGAGATGGCCTACCTCGCGCCCAACCCCGAGCTGCGCCTGCACACGGTGGACATCCTGGTCTCGCAGCCGGCCACCACGGTGTCGTTCGACCCGCAGGCGATGGACCAGCTGTCGCTGGCCACGCGCCACCTGTTCGACAAGGCCTTCATCGGCGTGCTGGTGCGGCGCCTGCACGCGGCGCACGAGTCGCTGGCGCACCCGCGGCGCATCCTGTAGCCGCGCCGGCGCGGGCCCGGCGGGCGGTCCCGGTCGAGACGGTCGATACGTCTCGAACAGATTCCTCGCCGAAGGCCTTGCGGAACGCGCCGGCGCTGGCTGCCTCGACGACGGCGGTGGCCTGCCAGAAGGCCTGATCGGCGCCCAGGAAGCAGGTCCACAGAAGCCGCGCAGCTCGGCACGCATCGCACCGGTGAAGCCGTCGAGCGCGGCGGGGACCGCATCGTACCGGGTCGTCCACCGGCCACCAGGCGCGCCGACGACGCGGTGGCTGCACCGCACGCAGACACCGCGTGGCAAAGCGCACGCACCACGCCCCGTGTCCCTGCTCCGCCGCTCCACCCCGCCTCTTCGGCGGCCGATACCACGCTGAGTTGATGCACTGGGCGATCAGCCCCCACGGAGGACGCAGGAATGGGATTCTTCAGCCGGCTGTTTCAACGGCGCGACGACAAGGCGTCGACGTTGTCGGCGACGTCGACGATCGCCGACGACGCCGACGAGATGGCGCTCGATCCGAAGGAGGCGGCAGCGGTGCTGGCCGAGATCGACATCGATACCGCGATCGCCGCGCACGAGAACTGGAAGCTGCGGCTGCAGAACTACCTCGAAGGCCGCTCGAGCGAGGACCTGCGCGCCGAGGTCGTGTGCCTCGACGACCGCTGCGACCTCGGCCGCTGGCTGCACGGCACCGGCCGCGAGCGGCTGGGCAAGTACACCGCCTTCAGCGTGCTCGTCGCGCGACACAAGTACTTCCACGTCCAGGCATCGACGGTCGTGGCGCAGGCCCAGGCGGGGCAGCATGAGCAGGCCGCCGCGACGCTCAACAGCAGCTACCGACACGCGTCGAACCAGGTCGTGTTGCTGCTGAAGTCCCTGCGTCACGGGCTGCAGCGCCGCTAAGCCTCTCGCGCCCAACCCGAGCTGCGCGTGCGCCCGGTCGACATCCCGGCCTCGCAGCCGGCGACCACGGTGTCCTTCGACCCGCAGGCGTTGGACCAACTCTGGGGGGCCACGCGCCACCTGTTCGACAAGGCCTTCATCGGCGTGCTTGTGCGGCGCCGGCACGCGGCGCACGAGTCGCTGGCGCACCCGCGGCGCATCCTGTAGCCGCGCCGACGCGGGCCCGGCGGGCAGACCCGGTCGGTGCGGTCGGGGGCTCTCGCGCCTCCTGGTGCCGTTTCTGCGGCCCGCCGGTCATCGCAAAGCAACACTGGCGCGTTTGCGTATGGCCGGACGTCGCCGACCGTGATGGAATCGACGACGGCATGTCGCCAACCCATCACGAGACGAGGAGCCCCATGAAGAAGACCCTGTTGACCGCCGCGGTCGCCGCTTTCGCGCTGCTGGCCGGTCAGGCCTTCGCCGCCGACAGCGATTGCGCCGCCCAGGCGGCCGCGAAGAAGCTGTCCGGCGCCGCGAAGACCAGCTTCATCAAGAAGTGCGAGAAGGACGCCGCCCCGAAGGTGAGCGCCGCATGCGAGAAGCAGGCCGACGAGAAGAAGCTGCACGGCGCGGCGAAGACCAGTTTCGTCAAGAAGTGCACCGCCGACGAGGCGGCTTCGGCGCCGAAGAAGTAGTCTTCCGCCGGCCGGGACGACAAGGGGCGCCGCGGCGCCCCTTGTGCCTTCTGGCAGCTCGCGGGGCGGTCATGGCCGCGAGGCGGGACGCGATGCGGCGGCCCAGTAGCCAGGATCGCCATAGCTGTGCTTGATGAAGTCGATCCACAGCCGCACCCGCAGCGGCAGGTGCTTGCGCTGCGGAAAGATGGCGAAGATGCCGTTGGCCGGCGCCGCGAAGTCTTCCAGCACGGCCTGCAGACGACCGCTGGCGAGGTCGTCCTCGACTTCCCAGCTGCTCCGCCAGGCGACGCCCAGGCCCTGCACGCACCAGTCGTGCAGCACCTGGCCATCGCTGCAGTCCAGCGGACCGCTGGGACGCAGGTGGGTCACCTCGCCATCGACCGTGAACGCCCAGCCTCGGGTCTGGCTGGCGTCGGAGCTCAGCGTCAGGCAGTCGTGCCGAATCAGCTCGTCCGGCGTCGCCGGCACACCGGCGCGCGCGAGGTAGGCGGGGCTGGCCACGCACAGGCGCCGGTTGTAGGCCAGTCGCACGCTGACCAGGCTGGAATCGGGCAGGTCACCGACGCGGACGGCACAGTCGAAGCCTTCGTTGACGATGTCCACCACGCGGTCGCTCAGGTTCAGCGACAGGCTCACCTCGGGGTGCGCAGCGATGAAAGCCGGCACCAGCGGCGCGACGTGGCGGCGGCCGAATCCCGCTGGCGCCGTGATGCGCAGGTGGCCACTGGCCTTGACGCCGCCGGCGCTGACACTGGCCTCGGCGCTGGCCAGGTCCGCGAGCAGGCGCTGGCAGTCTTCCAGAAAGGCGCTGCCCTCGTGCGTCAGCGTGATGCGCCGCGTCGTGCGCAGCAGCAGCTTCACGCCCAGCCGCTCTTCCAGCGCGTCGATGCGCCGGCCGATGACTGCCGGGGCCACGCCCTCGACCTGCGCGGCGGCCGTCAGGCTGCCCTTGGTGGCCACGGCGACGAATGACTCGATCTGCTTGAGCCGGTCCATGGCGGTCGATTATGCCTATTCGGAGCACCAATTCCTGACATTCGGGACCCTTAATGCCGAGACCCATATCGAATACATTGTCGCGATGAAATTGCGCGCAGCCGTGTTCGACGCCTATGGCACGCTGTTCGACGTCTACAGCGTGGGCCTGCTCGCCGAGCAGCTGTTCCCGGGCCATGGCGAGAAGCTGTCGGTGCTCTGGCGCGAAAAGCAGATCGAGTATTCGCGCCTGGTTTCGATGAGTGGGCGCCCCGGCGCGCAGGGCAGCGAGCACTACCGCCCGTTCTGGGAACTCACCCGCGGTGCGCTGCGCTACGCCGCCGAGCGACTGGGCCTGGGCCTCGCCGGCAATGCCGAAGAGCGGCTGATGAACGAGTACCGCCACCTCAGCGCCTTTCCGGAGAACCGCGAGGTGCTGGCCGAACTGCGGCGCCGCGGCGTCCCGACCGCGATCCTGAGCAACGGCGACCCGGAAATGCTCGACGTGGCGGTCAAGAGTGCCGGCCTGGCCGGGTTGCTGACCCACGTGATCAGCGTCCACCCGGTGCGTCGCTTCAAGACCGACCCCGCCGCCTACGCGCTCGGCCCGGCCACGCTCGGGCTGCCGGCGCGCGAGATCCTGTTCGTCAGCAGCAACTGCTGGGACGCCATCGGCGCCACCTGGTACGGCTACACGACGCTGTGGGTCAACCGCGCCGGCCTGCCGCTGGACCGCCTCGACACGGAGCCCAGCCACACCGGCCGCAGCCTGCGCGACGTGCTGACCCTTTTCCCGCAGCGTTTCACCCCCGACTGACCACCGATCGAGCCCCCCATGCGAACCACCGTCCATAGCCTGCAAGTCGCCGACGTCCTCTTCCGCTTCATCGAAGACGAGGTGCTGCCCGGCACCGGCGTCGCGCCGGCCGCGTTCTGGGCTGGCTTCGACGCCATCGTGCGCGACCTCGCACCGAAGAACGCGGCGCTGCTGGCCGAGCGTGATCGCCTGCAGCGCGAGCTCGACGCCTGGCACGGTGCGCACCCGGGGCCGATCGCCGACATGCCCGCCTATCGCGCCTTCCTCGAGCGCATCGGCTACCTGCTGCCGCAGCCGGCGCAGGTGCGGGCCACGACCGCCAACGTCGATGCCGAGCTGGCCCTGCAGGCCGGTCCGCAGCTGGTGGTGCCGATCCTCAACGCCCGCTACGCGCTCAACGCCGCCAACGCGCGCTGGGGCTCGCTGTACGACGCGCTGTACGGCACCGACGCGATCGCCGAGGACGGCGGCGCCACCCGCGGCGGCGCCTACAACCCGGTGCGCGGCGCGCGGGTGATCGAGTTCGCGCGCCGCTTCCTCGACCAGGCCGCGCCGCTGACCGAAGGCAGCCACGTCCAGAGCACCGCGTACTGGGTGGACGGCGGCCACCTGCACGTCAGGCTGGCCTCGGGCCGCGTGGTCGGGCTGACCGATCCGTCGGCGCTGGCGGGATTCCAGGGCGACGCGGCGGCCCCCACCTCGGTGCTGCTGCGCCACAACGGCCTGCACGTGGACGTCAGGATCGACCGCACCACCGCGATCGGCAAGGCCGACCCCGCGGGCGTGTGCGATGTCGTGCTCGAGGCCGCGCTGTCCACCATCCTCGATCTCGAGGATTCCGTGGCTGCCGTCGATGCCGACGACAAGGTACTGGGCTACCGCAACTGGCTGGGCATCCTGCGCGGCACGCTCACCGAGGAGGTGAGCAAGGGCGGCAGGACCTTCACCCGCGGCCTCAACCCCGACCGCCGCTACCACGGCGCCGCGGGAGAGGACGTGGTCCTGCACGGCCGCAGCCTGATGTTCCTGCGCAACGTCGGCCATCTGATGACCAACCCGGCGGTGTTGTGGGACGGCGGCAAGGAGATCCCCGAGGGCATCCTCGACGCCGTGGTGACCACCGCGATCGCCCTGCACGACCTGCAGCACGACGGCGAGCGTGGCATCGTCAACTCGCGCGCCGGCTCGGTCTACATCGTCAAGCCCAAGATGCACGGCCCGGCCGAGGTCGCCTTCGCCAGCGAGCTGTTCGGCCGCGTCGAGGAGATGCTCGGCCTGCCCGACAGCACGGTCAAGCTCGGCATCATGGACGAGGAGCGCCGCACCAGCATCAACCTGGCGGCCTGCATCGCCGCCGCCGCCATTCGCGTGGCCTTCATCAACACCGGCTTCCTCGACCGCACCGGCGACGAGATGCACAGCGCGATGCGCGCCGGCGCGATGCGCCGCAAGGGCGACATGAAGAGCAGCGAGTGGATCGCCGCCTACGAGCGCAACAACGTGCTCGTCGGCCTGGCCTGCGGCCTGCGCGGCAAGGCGCAGATCGGCAAGGGCATGTGGGCGATGCCCGACCTGATGGCCGCCATGCTCGAGCAGAAGATCGCCCACCCTCGCGCCGGTGCCAACACCGCCTGGGTGCCCAGCCCGACGGCGGCCACGCTGCACGCGCTCCACTACCACCAGGTCGACGTGGCCGCGGTGCAGGCCGAGATGGAGAAGACCGACGTCGGCGCGCAGCGCGACGTGCTGCTCGATGGCCTGCTCACGGTGCCGGTGGTGGCCAAAGCCACCTGGACCGCGGCCGAGCGCCAGCAGGAGCTGGACAACAACGTGCAGGGCATCCTGGGCTACGTGGTGCGCTGGATCGACCAGGGCGTGGGTTGCTCCAAGGTGCCCGACATCCACAACGTGGGCCTGATGGAGGACCGCGCCACGCTGCGCATCAGCAGCCAGCACATCGCCAACTGGCTGCTGCACGGCGTGGTCGGCGAAGCGCAGGTGCACGAGACCTTCCGGCGCATGGCGGCGGTGGTGGACCGGCAGAACGCGGGCGACCCGCTGTACAAGGCGATGGCGGGGCACTGGGACACCTCGTTCGCGTATCGCGCGGCGCTGGACCTCGTGTTCAAGGGCGTCGAGCAGCCCAGCGGCTACACCGAGCCGCTGCTGCACGCGTGGCGGCAGAAGGCCAAGCGCGCTTGAACCGGCCGCCCCTGGCGCCGGCAAAGCGGGCATGACGAGCGCCGAGCGCTGGCGCCCCGGCGTCACCGTGGCCGCCGTCGTCGAGCACGATGGGCGCTACCTCATGGTCGAGGAGCACACGCCCGAGGGCCTGAAGCTGAACAACCCGGCCGGTCATCTCGATCCCGGCGAATCGCTGCTCCAGGCCGTCGTGCGCGAGACGCTGGAAGAGACGGCCCGTGCGTTCTCGCCGACGGCACTGGTCGGCGTCTATCTGTCGCGCTTCGTCCGCCCGCCGCGCCTCTCGGCTGCGGGCGAGGACGTGACCTACCTGCGATTCGCGTTCTGCGGCGCCGTCGGCGACGCCATGCCGGGGCGGCGGCTCGACGAGGGCATCGTGCGCACGTTGTGGCTCACGCCCGACGAGCTGCGCGCCAGCGCTGCACGACACCGCAGCCCGCTGGTGCTGCGCTGCCTGGAGGACCACCTGGCCGGGCGCCGGTATGCGCTCGATCTGCTGACCGCGGACACCAGCGTCTTCGCGCCCGAGATCAAGCGCTGAACGAAGTCGGCGCCGGCCGGCGGCGTCACGCGTCGACACAGTCCCGCCAGCGGCGTCGCGGTATCCTCGGCCTCACCATGAGCACCCCCGCCATCGCCCCCTTCCACCTCGCGTTCCCGGTCACCGACCTGGCGCGCACGCGCGAGTTCTACGGCAGCTTGCTGGGCTGCCCCGAAGGCCGCAGCAGCAGCGAATGGATCGACTTCGACCTGTTCGGCCACCAGATCGTCGCCCACCTCGCGCCACCGAAGCCGGCCGGCGCCGGCGACCACCACAACGAGGTCGACGGCCACGACGTGCCGGTGCCGCATTTCGGCGTCGTGCTCGACTGGGACGATTTCCATGCGCTGGCCGCCCGGCTGCGCGAGCGCGGCGTGAAGTTCGTGATCGAGCCCTACATCCGCTTCGCCGGCCAGGTCGGCGAACAGGCGACGATGTTCTTCCGCGACCCTTCGGGCAACGCGCTGGAGTTCAAGTCGTTCCGCGACCGCTCGCAGCTGTTTGCGAAGTGAGCCTGCAGCAGCGCGTCACCCGATGACCGAGCTGCTCTTCATCCGCCACGGCCAGACCGACTGGAACCTGCAGCAGCGCTTCCAGGGCCACATCGACGTGCCGCTGAACGCCGCGGGCCGGGCCCAGGCCGAGCGGCTGGCGGTGCGGCTGGCGGCCGAGCCGGCGCACGCCCTGTTCAGCAGCGACCTGGCGCGCGCGCGCCAGACCGCGGCGCCGCTGGCCGCCGCGTGGGGCCTGGCGCCGGTGCCGCTGGCGGGTTTCCGCGAGCAGAACTTCGGCGTCCTCGAAGGACTCGACGCCGCCGCGGTGCAGTCGCGTCACCCGGACCTGTGGCTGCGCTGGCTCGAGCAGCGGGCCGATTACGCGCTGCCCGGCGGCGAGAGCGTGCGCCAGTTCCACGCCCGCGTGATCGGCGCCGTGCGCGAGCTCGCCGCGGCGCACGGCGGCCGGCAGGTGGCGGTGGTCACGCACGGCGGCGTGCTGGACATGCTCTGGCGCACCGCCCACGGCCTGCCGCTGGACGGCCAGCGCGCCTGCGAGATCCCGAACACCGGCATCAACCGTCTGCGCTGGGCCGGCGGCGCGCTGCAGGTCGAGGCCTGGGCCGACGACGCGCACGCGACGGAACTCGCGCCGCGCCTCTGACCGCCGGCGCGGCGCCGCCGCTTCGGCGGCTCACTGCCAGCGCAGCGCCGCCAGGTCGTTGACGAACAGCGGCATGTCCTTCCACAGGCCCTGGAGGTGCACGCTGGCCACCGTGATCCAGGTCGGCTGGTAAAGGTACACGGCCACCGCGTCGCGCGCCACCAGGCGCTGCGCCTCGCCCAGCAGGAGGTTGCGCGCGCCGGGTTCGATCGTGGCCTGGATGCGCGCCCACAGGGCGTCGAACGCGGCCGATCGGTAGCCCCAGTAGTAGTCCGGCCGCGCGAAGTTGCCCAAGTCCAGCGGCTCGACATGCGAGATCACCGTCAGGGCGTAGGCCTTTTGCGCATAGACGCTGCTGAGCCACTGCGCCCACTCGACGTTCTCGATCTTCGCCTCGATCCCCACCTGCGCCAGCATCGCGGCGATGACCTCGCCGCCCTGACGCGCATACGGCGTGGGCGGCAGCTTCATCGTCAGGTGCAGCGGCAGCGCGACGCCGGCTTCCTTCAGCAGCGCGCGCGCACGAGCCGGGTCGTAGGGGTTGATCGCGGTCGTGTCGACATAGCCCGGGGCGCCGGGCACGTAGAAGCTGCCGATCGGCACGCCGAAGCCGTCGGCCGCAGCCTGGATCACCGCCTTGCGATCGATCGCGGCGGCAATCGCCCGGCGCACGCGCACGTCGTCCAGCGGCTTGCGCCGGTTGTTGATGGCCAGGATCGTCTTCGCGCGCGAGCCGCCCACCAGCACCTGGAAGCGCGGGTCGCCCTCGAACTGCTTCAGGCTGCGCGCCACCGCGGCGCGCGGAAAGTCGTCGACATCGCCGGCCAGCAGCGCGGCGACCTGCGCCGACGGGTCGGCGATGAAGCGGATCGTGACCTGGCGCAGCGCCACGCGAGCGGCACCGCGCCAGCCGTCCCAGCGCTCCAGCGTCATCGAGGCGCCACGCGCCCAGCGCTCGAGTCGATAGGGGCCCGTGCCCACCGGCTGCGTCCCGTTGGTCGGTGCGCTCCTGGGCTCGACGATCACCGCAGTGGCCTGGCCGAGCTGGAACAGCAGGTCGGGATTGCCGTTCTTGAGCTGCAGCACGACCGTGGCGTCGTCGGGGGTGTCGATGTGCTCGATGTTGGCGAACACCGGCCTGTCCTTGTTGACGCTGTCCTTGGCCGCGGCGCGCTCGAAGCTGAACTTCACGTCGGCCGACGAGAACGGCTCGCCGTTCTGGAAGCGCACGCCGCGCCTGAGGTGGAAGGTCCACCGGCGCAGGTCGGGCGCGACCGACCAGCTCTCGGCCAGCAGCGGCGACGTGCCACCGTCGCTACCGACCTTGGTCAGTGTCTCGTAGATGTTGTAGAGCGTGACCTCGGCGATCGCCGACGCGGCGTTGGCCGTGGGGTCGAGCACGGTGGGCTCCAGCGTCATGCCGAGCACGACGCTGTCCTTGGCCCCCTTCGCCTCGGCCTGCGCCTGCGCCACGGGCAGGGCCAGGGTCGACGCGGCCAGGGCGGCAGCCAGCCAGGCGGTGAAACGGGACCAGGTCATGGGCAAGCCTCCATCGGAGGCCGGCATCGTAGGGCAACGCGCTCGCGGCCGCGCGCCGGCAGGGGGTTCAGCGCGGCGGCGGTGCCGCCCGATTCACTTGAGCCGCGCGCCGAGGCTGTCGAACACCTGGACGTCCACCCGGATCGCCGGCGCCACGCTCTGCGTCACGGTGCAGTAGGCCTCGAAACCGCCGAGCACGCGGTCCAGGTGCGCCAGCGACGCGGCCGGGGCGCCCAGCGTCAGCACGACCTTCAGCGACAGCACGCGCAGGCGGCCGTCGGCATTGCGGCCCACCTCGGGCTCGACGGTGGCCTGCAGCGGCTCGGCTGCCAGCTTGAACTTGCGCAGCGCGAAGACCAGCGACGCTGACAGACAGTTGCCCACCGAGGCGGCCAGGAGTTGCACCGGCGTCGGCCCGGCCCCCTGGCCCAGCGGCGGGCCCTCGTCGGACTGCAGTGAGGGCAGGCCGGCGCCGAAGCCGATCTCGAAGCGGAAGTCCTGCTGCTGGCGCAGGGTGACGGGGTGATCGTTCATGCGTGAATCAGAACGGGATGTCGTCGTCCATGTCGTCGAAGCCGGTGCTCGACTTCGCGGCCGGCTTGGTTGCCGGCGCGGTGCGTGCCGGCGGCGCGCTGCGCGGGGCCGCCGCGGCGCCCATCTCGTCGCCCGCGCCGCCACCAACCCCGCCGCCTTCGCGGCCACCGAGCAGCTGCATGTCGGTGGCCACGATCTCGGTGGTGTACTTGTCGACGCCGTCCTTGTCGGTCCACTTGCGCGTCTTCAGCCGGCCTTCGACGTAGACCGGGCGGCCCTTCTTCAGGTACTCGCCGGCGATCTCGGCCATGCGGTCGAAGAAGACGACGCGGTGCCACTCGGTCTCTTCCTGGCGCTCGCCGCTGGTCTTGTCCTTCCACTGCCGGCTGGTGGCGATGGTGACGTTGCAGATCGCCGAGCCGCTGGGCATGTAGCGCACCTCGGGATCCTTGCCGAGGTTGCCGACGATGATGACTTTGTTGACTGAGGCCATGGGCTGCTCCAACAGGGCTTGAGGGAAGCCGGGATGAGGCCATTATCGCGCCGCACCTCGCCTGCGCGATCGCCCTGCGGTGTCACCCGGAACGGGGCACCCGCCGGCACGCCCGCTGCGGCGAAGGCCGGCGCGGTGGGCTCGCGTAGCATCCGGCCCAGCCCATGTCTGCCGTGCTGTCACCACCCGCTCCCGATCTCGCGCAGTCAGCGCAGCAGGTGCTGCACGAGGTCTTCGGCTACCCCAGCTTCCGCGGCGAGCAGCGCGAGATCATCGAGCACGTCTGCGCCGGCGGCGATGCGCTGGTGCTGATGCCCACCGGCGGCGGCAAGAGCCTGTGCTACCAGGTGCCGGCGATCGCCCGCCATCGCGCCGGACTGGGCGTGACGGTGGTGGTCTCGCCGCTGATCGCGCTGATGCACGACCAGGTCGGCGCGCTCGACGAGCTGGGTGTCGCGGCCGCGTTTCTTAACAGCACGCTGGACGGCGACGAGGCGCGCCGCATCGAGCGCGATCTGCTCGGCGGCAAGCTCGTGCTGCTCTACGCCGCGCCCGAGCGCATCCTGACGCCGCGCTTCATGGCGATGCTGGAGTCGCTGCACGAGCGCGGCCTGCTCAGCCTGTTCGCGATCGACGAGGCGCATTGCGTCAGCCAGTGGGGGCACGACTTCCGCGAGGAGTACCTGGGGCTGTCGGCGCTGCACGAGCGCTTCGCCGACGTGCCGCGGCTGGCGCTCACGGCCACCGCCGACGACCACACCCGCGCCGACATCGTCGAGCGCCTGAAGCTGGACGCCGCGCGCCTGTTCGTGGCCAGCTTCGACCGACCCAACATCCGCTACACCATCGTCGAGAAGGACGAGCCGAGGAAGCAGCTGCTGCGCTTCCTGCGCGACGAGCACGAAGGCGATGCCGGCATCGTCTATTGCCAGAGCCGCAGGCGGGTCGACGAGACCGCGGCCTGGCTGGCCGAGGAGGGCCTCGCCGCGCTGCCCTACCACGCCGGCCTGGACGCCGACGTGCGCCGGCGCCACCAGGACCGCTTCCTGCGCGAAGACGGCGTCGTGATGGTCGCGACGATCGCCTTCGGCATGGGCATCGACAAGCCCGACGTGCGCTTCGTCGCCCACCTCGACCTGCCCAAGAACATCGAGAGCTACTACCAGGAGACCGGCCGCGCCGGCCGCGACGGCCTGCCCGCCGACGCCTGGATGACCTACGGTCTGGCCGACGTCGTCAACCAGCGCCGCATGATCGACGATGGCGACGCCGGCGAGGACTTCAAGCGCCTGCAGCGCGGCAAGCTCGACGCCCTGCTCGCGCTGGCCGAGGCGCACGACTGCAGGCGCGCGCGACTGCTGGCCTACTTCGGGCAGGAGAGCACGCCCGCCGCAGGGCCGCCCCAAGGCGGGCAACGCCCCCTCGGGGGGCAGCGAGAGCCCGCAGGGCCGAGCCCGGGGGCTCGCTACTACTGCGGCAACTGCGACAACTGCCTGCAGCCGCCCGCCACCTGGGACGCCACCGAGGCCGCGCGCAAGGCGCTGTCGTGCATCTATCGCTTTCGCCAGCAGGGCGGCGGCCAGCACGGGCCGCGCAGCTTCGGCGCCGGTCACCTGATCGACGTGCTGCGAGGCAAGGCCACCGACAAGGTGGCGCAGTTCGGGCACGCGCAGCTGTCCACCTTCGGCATCGGCGCCGACGTCAGCGAAGCGCAGTGGCGCCTGGTCCTGCGCCAACTCGTCGCGCTGGGGCATCTGCGCACCGAGGGCGAGTTCAACACCCTGGCGCTGACCGACAGCGCGCGCGAGGTGCTGCGCGGCGCGGTGCTGGTCCGGCTGCGGGTGCCGACCGAGACACGGCCGCGCGGCAAGACGCCGCGGCCACGCGCCGGCAGCGCGGCCAAGGCACCGCCACTGCCGCTGGACGATGCCGGCGCGCTGTGCTTCGCGGCCTTGAAGCGCTGGCGCGCCGACGTCGCGCGCGAGCACAACCTGCCGGCCTATGTCGTGTTCCACGACGCCACGCTGGCCGAGATGGCGCGCGAGCGCCCCGCCACGCTGGAGCAACTGGCCGGCATCAGCGGCGTCGGGGCGAAGAAGCTCCAGGCCTACGGCGTCGAGATCCTGCGCGTGCTCGGCGGCGCTGCATGAGCCACGCCAGGCAGCGTCGCACTTTGTCGCGGACCGGCCACGCGTGGCGGTGGATCTCTCAGCGCAGGACCTTGCCGCCGGCCATCAACATCGTCAGGTCGACGAACCTGGAGCCGGTGTGCTTGCGGGCCGAGAAGTCGACGAAGAAGCCGCCGAGGTCCAGGTTGTGCAGCGACTCGAGGCCCGCGATCAGGCCGTCCGCGCTCAGGTTGCTGCCAGCGTGCTGCAGGCCGTCGACCAAGGTCTTGGCGGCGATGTAGCCTTCGATGCTGCCGTAGTTGGGCGCGAACTTCGCCCCCTGCGCCGCGTTGCCGGCGGCCAGGTACTCGCCGGAGATCGCGAGCCCCGGCGAGTACGGGTAGGGCATGACCTGGCTCACGACGACCCCGCGGGCGGCGGGGCCGAGTTCCTCGCCCAGCGCACGCGTGCCGACGAACGAGACGTTGTAGAACGTGCCGCTGAAACCCGCGCTGCGCGCGGCACGGATGAAAGCGGCGCAGGACTTGTAGGCGCTGATCTGCACGATCGCGTCGGGCCGCTGAGCGAGGATCGCCTTGACCGCGGCGCCGACGTCGACCGTGTTGCGCTCCACCGTGCCCAGCCCGGTGGGCGCAAGACCCAGCGGTGCCAGCGCGCGCGTCACGCCCTCGAGACCGGCCTTGCCATAGCTGTCGTTCTGATAGAAGACGCCCACGCGCTTGATGCCCACGGCGGTGACCTGCTTGACGATCGCGGACGTCTCGTCGAAGTACGACGCGCGGACGTGGAAGGCATAGCGGTTGAACGGCACGCGCAACGCCTCGGCGCCCGAGAAGGGCGCGATGAACGGCAGCTTGGCCGCCGTCGCCAGCGGCAGCGCCGCCAGGCTGGTCGGGGTGCCGATGTAGCCGAACAGCGCGAACGCGCCGCCGTCGATCAGCTTGCGCGTGTTGGCGATGCAGCGGTCCGGTTCGTAGCCGTCGTCGAGGCTGCGCAGCTCGATCTGCCGCCCCGCGACGCCGCCGGCGGCGTTGACGCGGTCGAAGTGGATCATCGCGCCGCTGCGGAACTGCTCGCCCAGTTCGCGCGCCGGTCCGGTGAAGGCCGCCGACTGCCCCAGCACCAGCGGCTTGGCCTGGGCCAGGGCCGGCAGGCTCATCGCCGCGCAGGCGGCGCCGAACTGCTGGATCACGCGACGGCGGTTCATGGCTGGTTCCTCGGCAGGATTCGGACAGCGTCGCCGCGGCGACGCGAAGAAGGACGCAGCCGGACCCGCAGTTCGGCACCCGTCCGGCCCGCCGAATCATGGCACCGCAACCCGGCCGCAGCGCCGCTCGCCCAGGGGCCTGGGCGGTAACTGTTGGCGGCGGACGCGTCCGGCTCGACTTCGGACGGCGGCCGGCAGCCGCCGCCGCGGCCGCCGGGTCAGCCCTTGCCGAAGAGCCCGCCGAGCGCGCCGGCGAGCTCGCCCAGCCCGCCTCCCGTTGGCATCTGCCCGTTGGGCGTGAGGTGGTCCACCAGGTGCGGCAGGGCCTGCGCGAGCTGGGCCGCGACATCGCCATGACCCAGGCCGAGCTGCTGCGCCAGCTTGCCGATGGTGTCCGGACCCAGCACCTGGCGGATCTGATCGGCAGAAACCGGCAGGTTCTGGCCGGTCGAGATCCACGAGTTCACGACGTCGCCCAGCCCGCCCTGGTGGAACTTGTCCACCAGACCGGCCAAGCCGCCCAGGCCGCCGGCCGCCTGGCCCTGGCCGAGCATGCCGATCACCGCATTGAGCAGGTCGCGCTGCGCACCCCCCGGCACAGGCTGCCCTTGCGCCTGGCCGATGGCCCCAAGAACCGAATCCAGCAAGCCCATCTCGATGCACTCCTCGTTGACGAGAACGCGACTTTGCCCGCTCCGGGCGTGCTGTCAACTGCGACTTCGTGGCGCCCTGCTACGCGCGCGGCATCCCGGCCGGCGACGCCGCGCCCGGACCCGCCCGCGGGTGCAGCGCGAGCCAGGCGAGCACGGCCAGCGGCGCGGTGTCGGCGCGCAGCACGCGCATGCCGAGTGCGGTGGGCAGGAAGCCCGCTTGTCGCGCGGCCGCCTCCTCGTCGGGCGTCAGCCCGCCTTCGGGTCCGCCGAGGGTGGTGATGGCCGTGCCCACCGCCGCGAGCGCGGCATCCCTGGCGTGCAGCGGCGCAGCGTCGACCTGCAGGCTGAGCACCCACCGCAGGCCGCCCGCCGGCGCCGCGGCGAGCCAGTCGTGCAGCGTGCTCACCGGCGCCACCTGCGGCACGCGGGCGCGGCCGCATTGCTCGCTGGCGGCCTCGGCCACCGCCTGCCAATGGGCGCGCTTGCGCTCGGCGCGCTCGCCGGTCAGGCGCAGCACGCTGCGGTCCGTGAGCAGCGGCTGGATCTGCGCCACGCCGAGCTCGGTGGCCTTCTCCACCACCATGTCCATGCGCTCGTTGGCCGGCATGCCCAATGCGATCGTCACCGGCCACGGCAGCTCGGCCGCCGCCGGCATCGGCGCGCCGACCCGCACCCGCACCTCGCTGCGGCCCACCGCCAGCACCGTGGCCGCCCAGTCGAAGCCGCCGCCGTCGAAGAGCCTCAGCGCGTCACCGGGCTGCACGCGTCGCACCTGCGCATGGCGCGCCGCGCCGGGTGGCAGCGCCAGGTCCGCGCCTTCGTGCAGGGGCGCGGCGACGAACAGGCGGATCGTCATGCCGCCCGCAGCGCCTCGACCGCGCGCGGCACGCGGGCCGGCGCGGCTCGGAGTTCGGCGATGCGGAACAACATGGGGCGGAGGGCCCGGCTGGCGCAGTTCAGGCCACTTCGCGCGGACGCCCGGCGGCCGCGAGGCTCACTCGATGGCCTTGACCATCTCCTCGACCACCTTCTTCGCGTCGCCGAAGACCATCATCGTCTTGTCCATGTAGAACAGCTCGTTGTCCAGCCCGGCGTAGCCGCTGGCCATCGAGCGCTTGTTGACGATCACGGTCTTGGCCTTGTAGGCCTCGAGGATCGGCATGCCGTAGATCGGGCTGCCCTTGGTGTGCGCCGCCGGGTTCACGACGTCGTTGGCGCCCAGGATGATGGCCACGTCGGCCTGGCCGAACTCGTTGTTGATGTCCTCCATCTCGAAGACCTGGTCGTACGGCACCTCGGCCTCGGCGAGCAGCACGTTCATGTGACCCGGCATGCGGCCGGCCACAGGGTGGATCGCGTACTTGACGGTCACGCCCTTGGCGGTGAGCTTGGCCGCGAGTTCCTTGACCGCGTGCTGCGCCCGCGCCACCGCCAGGCCGTAGCCGGGCACGATGATCACCGTCTCGGCGTTGCTCAGGATGAAGGCCGCGTCGTCGGGGCTGCCGCTCTTCACCGGCCGCTGCTGCTGCGCGCCCGCGGCCGCCGCCACCTCGCCGCCGAAGCCGCCCAGGATGACGTTGAAGAACGAGCGGTTCATCGCCTTGCACATGATGTAGCTCAGGATCGCGCCCGAGCTGCCGACCAGGCTGCCGGCGATGATCAGCATGCTGTTGTTCAGGCTGAAGCCGATGCCCGCCGCGGCCCAGCCCGAGTAGCTGTTGAGCATCGAGACCACGACCGGCATGTCGGCGCCGCCGATCGGGATGATGATCGTCACCCCGATCACGAACGCCAGCGCGACCAGCCCGAAGAAGGCCGGCCAGCTCTCTGTCAGCGCGAAGGTCACCCCCAGGCCGATCGTCACCAGCCCGAGCAGGGCGTTGAGCAGGTGCTGCCCCGAGAAGGTCACCGGCGCGCCCTGGAACAGGCGGAACTTGTAGGTGCCCGAGAGCTTGCCCCAGGCGATGACCGAGCCGCTGAAGGTGATCGCACCGATCGCCGCGCCCAGGAACAGCTCGACCCGGTTGCCGGTGGGAATCGCCTGGCCCTTGTCGACGATGCCGAAGGCCCAGGGCTCGGCCACCGCGGCGACCGCGATGAACACCGCGGCCAGGCCGATCATGCTGTGGAAGAAGGCCACCAGCTCGGGCATCTTGGTCATCTCGACCGTCTTCGCGCGCCAGGCGCCGTAGGCGGCGCCGGCGACCAGCCCGACCACGACCCAGACCATGCCCTGGGCCCGGGACTGGCCCATCTGGCCCGAGAGCTTGACGATCAGCGCCGCGGTGGTCAGCACCGCGATCGTCATGCCGACCATGCCGAAGAGGTTGCCGCGGATCGAGGTCGTCGGGTGCGACAGGCCCTTGAGCGCCTGGATGAAGCAGACGCTGGCGATCAGGTAGAGCAGGGTGACGAGGTTCAGGCTCATGATGGGGTGGGCTCCGCCTCGCCGCGCTCAGCCGGCCTTGGGCGCGCCGCCCTTGTCGGCGGCGGCCTTCGGTGCCTTCTTCCTGAACATCTCGAGCATCCGCCGCGTCACGAGGAAGCCGCCGAAGACGTTGACCGCCGCCAGCGCGACGGCGGCCACGCCCATCGTCTTGCCCAGCGGCGTCTCGGTCAGCGACGCGGCGAGCATCGCGCCGACGATGACGATCGCGCTGATCGCGTTGGTCACCGCCATCAGCGGCGTGTGCAGCGCGGGCGTGACCGTCCACACGACGTGGTAGCCGACATAGATCGCGAGCACGAAGATGATGAGGTTGGTCAGGGTGTGGGAAACGACGTCCATGGCGATTCGGTCCTTGTTGTGTGGGTGGGCTCGGGGCTCGACGGCGCCGCGGGATCAGGCCTTGCGCCGGACTTCGCCGCCCTGAGTCATCAGGCAGGCGACGACGATGTCGTCGTCCATCGGCACGTTGAACGTGCCTTCCTTGGTGAGCACGAGCTTGAGGAAGTCGAGCACGTTGCGCGCGTACAGGCTCGAGCTGTCGGCCGCCACGAGGGCCGGGATGTTGGTCTCGCCGACGATCGTCACGCCGTGCTTGACGACGGTCTTGCCGGCCTCGGTCAGCGGGCAGTTGCCGCCGGCCGGCGCGGCCATGTCGACGATCACCGAGCCCGGTTTCATCGACCTGACCATCTCCTCGGTGACGAGCACCGGCGCCGCGCGGCCCGGAATCAGCGCGGTGGAGATCACGATGTCGGCGTTCGCCACCCGCTTGGCGACCTCGACCTTCTGCCGGTCGAGCCAGCTCTGCGGCATCGGCCGCGCGTACCCGCCCACGCCTTCGGCGGCTTCCTTCTCCTCGGCCGTCTCGTAGGGCACGTCGATGAACTTGGCGCCCAGCGACTCGACCTGCTCCTTGACGCTCGGCCGCACGTCCGAGGCCTCGATGACGGCCCCGAGCCGCTTGGCGGTGGCGATCGCCTGCAGCCCGGCGACGCCGACGCCCAGGATCACCACCCGCGCGGCCTTGATCGTGCCGGCCGCTGTCATCAGCATCGGGAACAGGCGCTGGTAGCGGTCGGCGGCGATCATCACCGCCTTGTAGCCGGCGATGTTGGCCTGGCTGCTCAGCACGTCCATGCTCTGCGCACGGGTCGTGCGCGGCGCGGCCTCGAGCGCGAAGCTGGTCAGCCCGGCGGCGGCCAGCCGGGCCAGGTTGTCCTTGTCGAAGGGATTGAGCATGCCGACCAGGTTGGTGCCGGGCTTCATCAGGCTCAGCTCGTCGGCGTCGGGGCTGCGCACCTTCAGCACCAGCTCGCAGCCCAAGGCGCCGGCGCGATCGGTGATCTCGGCGCCGACCGCGGCGTAGGCCTCGTCGGTGGCGCTGGCGGCAACGCCCGCGCCCGACTGCACCTTCACAACGTGGCCCTGGGCCTTGAGTTTCTTGGCCGTCTCGGGGGTGACCGCGACGCGGGCTTCGCCCGCCGCGGTTTCGAGCGGTACGCCGATGAGCATGTATCCCTCCTGGCCCGTCGTGGCTCGCGGGCTGCCGAAGCTACCACATTCGATCGTCGCGGCCGCCCGCGGGCCCGCCCCGGGCACGGCAGCGCCAAGACCGCACGCGAACGCTCGCGACCCCGCTTGGGGTTGCGGCGCCGGCGCTCACCCGACGCGCGGCGCCGCCCTCTCGCGCGCCGTTTCGCATTCGATGCAGCGTAGCGCCTGCGGCTCGGCCTTCAGGCGGTCGAAGGGGATGTCGGCGCCACAGTCCACGCAGCGGCCGTAATGCCCGCTGCGCATGCGTGCCAGCGCCTGCGTGACCTCGCCGAGTTCGAGGAGTTCGCGATCGGTGATCGCCATGTCGAGTTCGCGCTCGCCTTCGCGCTGGGCGGCCTCGCGTGCATCCTGCGCAATCAGCTCGCGCGCATGCTCGGCACGCGACTGCCCGCCCTGATGCTCGACCAAGCGGCGATCGAGCTGGCGCTGGCGTTGCAGCAACTCGGCTTCCAGCAAGGCGTGCTGGCCGCTGGTCAGGTGCTGGCTCATCGATCTTCTCCTCGAATCCGCTTTGATCATGCGGCGCTGGGCGTGCGACCGTCTTGCGCCGCGTCAAAGCCGGCCGCTGCCTAGAATCCGTCGCCTGATGAATGCCCTCGCGCCACCGGCGTCCTGTGATGTGCTCGTCGTCGGCGCCGGCCCGGCCGGCAGCGCCTGCGCGCAGCGGCTCGCGGCCGGCGGGCTGGACGTCGTGCTGGCCGACCAGCAGGCCTTCCCGCGCGACAAGGTCTGCGGCGACGGGCTGATCCCCGACACCCATGCCGCACTGCGCCGCCTGGGCGTGTACGACGAGGTGGCGTCGCTGGCCGCCCACGTGCCGAACGTGCGCTTCGTCGGGCCGCGCGGGGGCCACGTGGACATCGCCGGCACGCTGTCGGTGTTGCCGCGCAAGACACTGGACCACGTGCTGGTGCGCGCTGCCGAGCGCGCCGGCGCGCGGCTCGTGGCGCCGCTGCGCTTCGAGGCGCCGCTGCTCGACGGCGGCCGCGTCGTGGGCGCGCGGATGCGCTCCGGCGGCCGCGGGCCGGGCCAGGACGAAGCCCAGGTGCACGAGATCGCCGCCCGCTGGGTCGTGCTCGCAACCGGTGCGGTGCCGCAGGCGCTGATCGCCGGCGGCTTGTGCGAGCGCCACACGCCCAGCGGCGTCGCCCTGCGCGGCTACGTGCGCCACGAAGGCCTGGCGCGGCCCGGCGCGCCGCTGCATATGGTCTGGCACCCGCGGCTGCGCGGCGGCTACGGCTGGATCTTTCCGGCACCGGGCGGCCTGTTCAACATCGGCGCCGGCCTCACCGGCAGCCACGAGACCCAGGTCGACGGCCGCGGCCGCATGCAGGACGTCAACCTGCGTCGCCTCTTCGACGCCTTCTGCGAGGTCTATGCGCCAGCGGCCGAGCTGATGGCCGGCGGCGAGCTGCAGGGCGAGCTGAAGGGCGCGCCGCTGCGCTGCACGCTGCGCGGCGCGCGCTGGTCGCGCCCGGGCCTGCTGGCCACCGGCGAAGCCGCGGGCAGCACCTATTCGTTCAGCGGCGAAGGCATCGGCAAGGCGATGGAGACCGGCCTGTTCGCGGCCGAGGCGCTGCTGCCGTCGCGCACCCAGGCCGACGCCGTCGTCGAGCAGGGCTACGCCGCGGCGCTGCGCACGCTGCAACCCAAGTTCGATCTCTACGAGACCGCCTGTCGCGTCAACAAGCACCCCTGGATCGCCGACCTCGTGGTCTGGCGCGCGCGGCGCAGCGCCCGCATCCGCGAGCGCCTGTCCGGCGTGCTCGAGGAGACGCAGAACCCGGGCCGGCTGTTCAGCCTGCGCGGGATGACCAAGCTGATGCTCGAGTGAATCCCGCTCGCGCGACCGGGCGGGTGTGCGGCCCGGGCCTCCTGACCGTCGGGGGTGCAGCCCCTGCACGACGCAGGAGCGCCGCGTCGCTATGATGGCCGGTTGTCCACCGAAACGACCATGTCCCCCGAGCCGTGCCCGGCGGGTGCGCAGCCCCCCGAATCGCGCAGCCTGGAATCGCGCAGCCTGCGCGTGCGGGGTGCGCGCACCCACAACCTCAAGAACATCGACCTCGACATCCCCAAGCACGCGCTGGTGGTGATCACGGGGCTGTCGGGGTCGGGCAAGAGCAGCCTGGCCTTCGACACGCTCTACGCCGAGGGGCAGCGGCGCTACGTCGAGAGCCTGAGTGCCTACGCGCGGCAGTTCCTGCAGCTGATGGACAAGCCCGACGTCGACGTCATCGAGGGCCTCTCGCCGGCGATCAGCATCGAGCAGAAGGCGACCAGCCACAACCCCCGCAGCACGGTCGGCACGATCACCGAGATCCACGACTACCTGCGCCTGCTCTACGCCCGCGCCGGCACGCCGTACTGTCCCGACCACGACCTGCCGCTGCAGGCCCAGAGCGTGAGCCAGATGGTCGACGCCGTGCTTGCGCTGCCCGAGGACACGCGGCTGATGGTGCTCGCACCCGTGGTGCGCGACCGCAAGGGCGAGTTCGGCGAGCTGTTCCAGGACATGCAGGCACGCGGCTATGTGCGTTTCCGCGTCGGTGCCGACGGCAAGCCGGGCGAGGTCGTCGAGGCCGACGCGCTGCCGGCGCTGAAGAAGAACGACAAGCACGACATCGACGTCGTCATCGACCGCCTGCGCAGCAAGCCGGATGTCAAACAACGCCTGGCCGAGAGCTTCGAGGCCGCGCTGCGCATCGCCGATGGCCGCGCCATCGCGCTGGAGATGGACATTGGCCGCGAACAGCTGTTCAGCAGCAAGTTCGGCTGCCCGGTGTGCAGCTACTCGCTGCCCGAACTCGAGCCGCGCCTGTTCAGCTTCAACTCGCCGGTGGGCGCCTGCCCGGCCTGCGACGGGCTGGGTCAGGTCACCGTGTTCGACGCCGACCGGGTGGTCGCCTTCCCATCGCTGAGCCTGGCCTCGGGCGCGGTCAAGGGCTGGGACCGGCGCAACGGCTACACGCACTCGCTGCTGGAGAGCGTCGCCCGGCACTATGGCTTCGACCTCGAGACGCCGTTCGAGCAGCTGCCCGCCGCGGCACGCCAGGTGCTGCTCAACGGCTCCGGCGACGAGGCGATCGAATTCATCTACCAGGCCGAGAGCGGCGGCAGCACGAAGGGCCGCCCGCGCAGCGTCAAGCGCAGGCATCCCTTCGAGGGCATCCTGCCGAACTTCGAGCGCCGTTTCCGCGAGACCGACTCGGTGGCGGTGCGCGAGGAGTTGGCCCGCTACCAGGCCGCCAAGCCCTGCCCGCAGTGCCACGGCACGCGGCTGCGCCGCGAGGCGCGGCATGTCTTCCTGCAGCATGCCGACGGCAGCAAGGGGCGGCCGATCTACGAGGTCGAGCACGCCACGCTGGCCGCCGGGCTGGCCTACTTCGCGGACCTGCGGCTGCTCGGCGCCAAGGCCGAGATCGCCGACAAGATCGTGCGCGAGATCCGCAGCCGGCTGCGCTTCCTCAACGACGTCGGGCTGGCGTACCTCAGCCTGGACCGCGGCGCCGACACGCTGTCCGGCGGCGAGGCGCAGCGCATCCGGCTGGCGAGCCAGATCGGCAGCGGCCTGTCGGGCGTGATGTACGTGCTCGACGAGCCGAGCATCGGGCTGCATCAGCGCGACAACGAGCGCCTCATCGGCACCCTGCGGCACCTGCGCGACCTCGGCAACAGCGTGCTCGTGGTCGAGCACGACGAGGACATGATCCGCGCCGCCGACCACGTGGTGGACATGGGCCCCGGCGCCGGCGCCCACGGCGGCCGCGTGATGGCCCAGGGCACGCCCGACGAGGTGGCGGCCAACGCCGATTCGCTGACCGGCCGCTACCTGGCGCACACGCTGCGCATCGAGGTGCCCCGGCGGCGCCGCGCGGCCAGGGGCTTCGGCGCCGCACCGTTCTCACTGGGCATCGTCGGAGCGCGAGGCAACAACCTGCGCAACGTCAGCGTCGAGATCCCGGTCGGCCTGTTCACCTGTGTCACCGGCGTCAGCGGCTCGGGCAAGAGCACGCTGATCAACGACACCCTGTACGCCGCGGTGGCGCGCAAGCTCTATCAGAGCCACGCCGAGCCGGCGCCGCACGACCGCATCGAGGGCCTGGACCATTTCGACAAGGTCATCAACGTCGACCAGAGCCCGATCGGCCGCACGCCGCGCAGCAACCCGGCCACCTACACGGGTCTGTTCACGCCGATCCGCGAGCTGTTCGCCGAGGTGCCGGCGGCGCGCGAGCGCGGCTACGGCGCCGGGCGCTTCAGCTTCAACGTCGGCGCTGCGTCGGGCGGCGGGCGCTGCGAGGCCTGCCAGGGCGACGGCGTGATCAAGGTCGAGATGCACTTCCTGCCCGATATGTACGTGCCCTGCGACGTCTGCCACGGCGCGCGCTACAACCGCGAGACGCTGGAGATCCTCTACAAGGGCCGCAACATCACCCAGGTGCTCGAACTCACGGTCGAGGACGCGCATGCCTTCTTTGCCGCCGTGCCCAACATCGCGCGCAAGCTGCAGACCCTGCTCGATGTGGGCCTGGGCTACGTGCGCCTGGGCCAGGCCGCCACGACGCTGTCGGGCGGCGAGGCACAGCGCGTCAAGCTCGCGCTCGAGCTCTCCAAGCGCGACACCGGCCGCACGCTGTACATCCTGGACGAGCCGACCACCGGGCTGCACTTCCACGACGTGGGCATGCTGCTGAAGGTGCTGCACCAGCTGCGCGACGCCGGCAACACGATCGTCGTGATCGAGCACAACCTGGATGTGATCAAGACCGCCGACTGGCTGATCGACATGGGCCCCGAGGGCGGCGCCGGCGGCGGCGAGGTGGTGGTGGCCGGCACGCCCGAGGAAGTGGCGGCGCACGAAGGCAGCCATACCGGGCGGTTCCTGAAGGCGATGCTGGCGGCGTAGGCCCCTGCCGCTACGTCCCGTGGCGGCCGGCCCCGGCCGCGAACTTCGCCGCGCCGGCCAGCCCTTCGGCCTGGACCACCGCGTGGCCGCCGGCGCCTTCGCGCTGAAGGGCCTCGGCCAGCGGCAGGTCCCATTGCGCGAACGCCGAGGCGCGATCGGCGCGCATGCATCGCTGCGGAAAGGCGGCGATCTGCCGCGCCAGCGTCTGCGCCGCGGCCAGTGCCTGGCCGTCGTCGACGACGCGGCTGGCCAGGCCGATCTGCAAGGCCTCGTCGGCAGCGACGCCGCGGCCGGTGAGGATCAGGTCGAGCGCCCGGCCCATGCCGACGATGCGTGGCAGGCGCACCGTGCCGCCGTCGATCAGCGGCACGCCCCAGCGGCGGCAGAACACGCCGAACACGGCGCTCCGGGCCGCGACGCGCAGGTCACACATCAGGGCCAGTTCGAGGCCGCCGGCGACGGCGTAGCCCTCGATCGCCGCGATCAACGGCTTGGCGAAGGCCATCCGCGTCGGGCCCATCGGGCCGGGGCCGGTGCCGTCGGCGCGCACTTCGTTGCGCCGCGCCGGGTCGCCCAGTGCCGCCAGGTCGGCACCGGCGCAGAAGTGGCCGCCGGCGCCGTGCAGCACGGCCACGCGCAGCGAGTCGTCGGCCTCGAAGGCTTCGAAAGCCCGGCGCAGCGCCAGCGCGGTCGGGCCATCGACTGCGTTGCGGCACGCGGGCCGGGCCAGCGTGATGGTGGCCACGGCGTCGTCGCGGCGGGTGCTGACGGCTGGCAGGTCTGACACGGGCAAGATCTCCCTCTGCGGGTCGCAATGTTCGACGGCCGAAGCCGGCGCCAGACACGCCGGCGCGCCGACAGCTGGCGTCAGGCCCGTGCCTGCAGCATCTCCGCCATCTTCTGGTGGATCAGGTTGACCGCCTTCAGCGGCCGGATCATGACCTTGAAATCGACGATCCGGCCGGCGTCGTCCCAGCGGATCATGTCCACGCCGTTGACGACGATGCCGTCGATCTCGACCTCGAACTCCAGCACCGCGTCGCGCGCACCCACGACTTCGCGCACGTAGCGGAACGACGGGTTGCCGAAGACCGCGAAGGCCGCGCCGAGATACTGCGCGACCAGTGCCTTGCCCGTCTGCGGCCGGTGGACGACCGGCGAGTGGAAGACCGCCTCGTCGGCGAGCAGCGCGACCAGGCCGGCGCGGTCGTGCGTGCGCACCAGACGGTGCCAGGTGGCCAGGGTGTCGATGGACATCGCGCTCGTCTCCTGCGGCGCCGTCG
The DNA here is from genome assembly GCA_037443665.1 of Betaproteobacteria bacterium. GTDB lineage: Bacteria > Pseudomonadota > Gammaproteobacteria > Burkholderiales > Burkholderiaceae_C > Rubrivivax. The sequence continues at coordinate 17,595 of JBBINW010000010.1, read as the reverse complement.
CCGCACGAGGCCAGTTTACGGGGGCGCCGGCCGGCGGCGCAGCCAAAGGCAAGGGGCCCCGCGGGGCCCCTTGCCGGTCCACAGCGCGCAATGCCTCACTTGAGGTGCTTGCTGATTTCCTTGGTCATGCCGAACATGCTGATCGGGCTGACGCCGACCACCGCCTTGAGCTTGGCGTCGGCGTTGATCATCGTCCGCTTCAGCTTGTCCTGCAGGCTGTTCTTCTTGATGTACTCCCAGACCTTCTTCGTCACCTCGGTGCGCGGCAGCGGCTTGTCGCCGATGATCGCGGCCAGGGCTGCGCTCGGGGTCAGCGGCTTCATGAACGCCGCGCTCGGCGTGCGCTTCTTGGCCGGGGCCTTCTTCGCTGCCGCCTTCTTGGCCGGAGCGGCCTTCTTCGCCGGGGCCGCCTTCTTGGCCGGGGCCTTCTTCGCTGCCGCCTTCTTGGCCGGAGCGGCCTTCTTCGCAGGAGCCTTCTTCGCAGTTGCCATGTGGATGTTCTCCGTCAGTTGATGATGGATGCCGCCACCCTTGCAAGCCTCGACGAGCGGGCCTGTCTTTCCCAGGTAGCGAGCAGGCGCGATGGTACTGCGTGCCCGCTGCGCTGAGAAGCGATTTTCATAGGTGAGAGCAGCATCCGCGCCACGTTATGCTCCGGGCATGAAGATCATCGTTCGCTGGATGCTGCTCGCCGCAGCCCTTCTGCTGGTCGCGCAGCTGTACTCCGGGGTCATGGTCGCGAGCTTCGGCTCGGCCCTGATCGCGGCCCTGGTGCTTGGCCTGTTCAACACCCTGGTCAGGCCCTTGCTCGTGCTGCTGACGCTGCCGGTGACGCTGCTGACGCTGGGCCTGTTCCTGTTCGTGATCAACGCCCTGATGTTTTATTGGGCGGCCTCGGTGCTCGAGGGCTTCCACGTCGCCGGCTTCGGCGCGGCGCTGATCGGCTCGCTGCTGTACAGCGTGTGCGGGATGGTGATCGACGCCGCGGTCGAGCGCATCTTCAGCCGCGGCGGGGTCTAGGCCCCGGCGAGGATCGCGCCCTACCGCAGCGGCCGTTCTTCGTCGCGGCCGTCGGCGCGCGCCTGCAGCGCGATCTCGCGCCGCTGCGCCATCAGCTGGCGCATGCGGGCGTCGATGATCGACGCCTCGATGAAATCCTGCCCCGCGGCCGAGCGCGAAGCGGCCTGCGCGGCGCGCAGCCTGTCCACCGCGCCCAGCAGGTCGCCGACGGCGGCGCGGGCTTCGGCGGCCGCGCGCATCGAGCGCAGCTTCAGGCCGAGCGCGTCGCTGGTGCGTGCCAGCAGGTCCCACGCCAGCGGGTCCTGCTTGTTCTCGGCAACCCAGGTCTGAAGGGTCTCGGTGCTGCTGCGCAGCGCCCCGGTGCTGCCGGCCGGGTCGCGCCGCCAGGCGTCGAGCGTGGCCTGGGCGCGCTGCAGCATCTCCGGCCGCACGCTGTCGCCCTGGACCAGCGGCGGCAGCGCGTCCAGCGCCTGCAGTGCCGCGGCGGGCCGGCCGCCGGCCAGCGCCACCTCGGCCTGCAGCAAACCCAGCGCGCGCTCGGCACGCGGTTCGCGCTGCGGCAGCGCTCGGGCCAGCTGCAGCGCCTGCGCGGCCTTGCGCTCGGCCAGGGCGTGGTCATCGAGCCTCGACGCCGCCAGCGCCTCGCTGTACAGCAGCGCGATGCCTTCTGTGCCGGGCGGCGCGGCGAGGTCGGCGCGCAGCGGCGCGGTGCTGGCGCCGCTCAGGCGTTGCAGCGCCTGAGCGCCGTCGGCCATCAGCACGCGCGATCGCACGGCCATCAGCGCGTGCTCCAGCGTCGGCCGGTCGGGCGCCCCGTTTCTGAGCAACGTGCGGTTGCGCGCCTCGGCGATGCGTTCGGTGGTCACCGGGTGGTCGCGCAGGTAGGGAAAGCTGCTGTCGTCGCTCAGGCGCATCGACGTCTGCAGGTGCTCGAACATCTCGGCCATGCTCGCCGGGGCGTAGCCGGCGGCCACCAGCACGCCGAAGCCGACGCGGTCGGCTTCCTGCTCGAAGCCGCGCGTGTAGTTGATCTGGCTCTGGATCGCGGCGCCCTGGCTGCCCGCGATCGCGGCGTTGGCGACGTCGGCGTTGTTCGAGCGCGCGGCGACGAAGATGCCCACCAGCATCGCCGCGATCGCGGCCATCGAGGCCCGCTGCTGCGGCGCGATGCCGCGCGCGATGTGGCGCTGCGTGACGTGCGAGAGCTCGTGCGCAAGCACCGAGGCGAGCTGGTCGGCGGTGGCCGTGATCGCGATCATGCCCAGGTTCACGCCGATGTAGCCGCCGGGCAGCGCGAAGGCGTTGACGTTCGCGTCGCGCACGAGGAAGGGCTGCCAGGCGAAGGCGTGGTCGGTGTCGGCGTCGATGTTGCCCAGCCGCCGCGCCGCGGCCACCAGCGGCTGGAACACCGACTCGAGGTAGGCGGTGAGCACCGGGTCGTCGAGGTAGGCGGGATCGCGTCGGATGTCGCGCATGATCTCCTCGCCGATGCGCCGCTCGGTGCCGATGCTCAGGTCCTGCGAGGCCGCCTCGCCGAGCGATGGCAGCCGCACCTGGGCCTGCGCCGGCAGCTGCCAGATCGTCAGCGTCATCAGCGACGCGAGCGTGGCGGCCAGCAGGCGGCGCCAGCGGGGCGGGGAAGCAGCGATCAAGACAAGGCTCGGCGAGGCGGTCACTGAAGGTTTGGAGTCGCGGCCAGCGGCCACGTTCCCCTGACTATCATGACACCGCCTTGTTGCTGGACGTGAACCGAACCATGAAGCCAGAGCCCGACGCCACCGACCCGCAGGCCCTCACCCATTTCGACGCCCAGGGCCAGGCTCACATGGTCGACGTGGCGGCCAAGGACGTCACGCACCGCGTCGCCCGCGCCGGCGGCGTGATCCGGATGCAGCCGGCGACCTTCGCGCTCATCGCCGGCGGGCAGGCCAGGAAGGGCGACGTGATCGGCGTCGCGCGCATCGCCGCGATCCAGGCCGCCAAGCGCACCGCCGACCTGATCCCGCTGTGCCACCCGCTGCCGATCACGCGGGTGGCGGTCGATTTCGCGCTCGACGCGCAGCGCAGCGAGGTGCGCTGCACGGCGCAGGTCGAGACGCTGGGCCGCACCGGCGTCGAGATGGAGGCGCTGACCGCGGTGCAGATTGGGCTGCTGACGGTCTACGACATGTGCAAGGCGGTCGATCGCGGCATGGTGATGGGCGAGATCCGCGTGCTGGAAAAGCACGGCGGCAAGTCGGGCGACTGGGTCGCAGCCTGAGACGTCGCTGCCCCCCGCCGCCGGCAGTGCCGCCTCACTTCGAAAGGAACTCGCGCCAGTCGTGGCTGCGCTCGGGCCGTTCGCACTGAAACGGCCGGCCCGGGGCGATCGGCCCGGCGGCGTCGGTGCAGGCGGCGAAGAACTCGGCGGCGTCGGGCTTGCGGAACTCGCGCAGCCGCGCGGCCAGGAAACGCGCGGCATCGACGTCGCCGCGCGCGTCCAGCGACTCGGCCCAGGCGATCATCAGCCGCGTGTCCATCAGGTAATGGCTGACGCGGGCGAAGGCGTGGTCCGGGTCGGCCGGTGGCTCGCCGGACGTGACGGCCGCATAGTCGGCATGGTGGGCGAAGAAGACGCTGCGCTGGCCGGCGGCGATGCGCTGCTCCAGCGGCGGCGCACCCGGGGTGGCGCTGAAGATCGCGGCGACGCGTGCGTAGTCGATCACCGAGAACACGGTGCCGGCGATCAGCACAGCGCCGGCCAGATTGAAGGCGGCCGGCGCCGCGCCGGGCCGCGCAGCACCGTCGCCGGCCGGTGCGGCGGTCGTCGGGCCCTGCAGCGCGTAGCCCCAGGCCCAAGCCGCCGGCAGCAGGAAGTAGCTGTACCACAGCGGGTACTCGAGCAGGCTGTGCAACCCGATCATCGCCACCATCAGCATCGCGCAGCGCTGCGCCACGCCGACGCCGGCCGGCGCGGTCCAGGCGTTGCGGGCGCCGCGCCAGAGGCCCCAGAACAGCAGCGCCACCAGCAGCGCCGCCAGCGGCAGACCGAGCTCGACCGCGAACTGCAGCAGCAGGTCGTGCGTGTGGTCGAAGAAGGCCACCGGCCGGTGCGGCGACGGCGTCAGCGTCCACGCCAGGTTGAACTCGCCCCAGCCGACGCCGGCCAGCGGGTAGCGGCGGATCAGCGCCAGCGTGTCGCGCCAGATCGCGAAGCGCGAGCTCGAGATGTCGGTCTCGGCCAGCCGCTCCTCGCCGCCGAAGGGGTGCCGGGTGTGCGCCGCCCATTCGGCCATCCCGGCCCAGGCCAGCGCATAGACCAGCGGCGCCGCGATCAGCAGTACGCGCGCCGGGCGCGACAGGCGACGGTCGAGCAGGCCCCAGGCGGCCAGCAACAGCACGCTGACCAGCCCGGTGCGCGACGCGGTGAGCACCACTGCGAAGACGAACGCGGCCAGCAGCACGCCCGCCGCGCGGCGACGCAGCCGGCCGAGCTCGAGCAGCCCGACGACCGCGATGCACGACCACAGCAGCAGGCTGCTCAGATGGTTGGGCTGGCGCAGGTTGCCCACCGCGCGACCCGGAAAGCCCGAAGCGGCAATCCAGTTGCCGTCGATCAGGTCCGGGGCGAACACCTGCAACAGCGCAATCGCGAGGTTGAGCACGCCGGCCGCGAGCCAAGCCCAGCAGAAGGCGGCGAAGAGGTCTTCGGCGCGAGCGCTCGCGCGCGCCCCGGCGCCGGCCGCAAGCAGCAGCGCGGCCGCCGCGAGCGTGCCCAGCGCGGACAGCGCCAGCCCCGCCGGCAGCTTCTGCGCCCACGACCACAGCACCGCCGCGCCCAGGATCGCCAGCACCGAGTACACCGGCCCCGGCCCGCCGCGCGTGGCCGCCGGCGTCGAGACCATCACGAACGCCGCCCACAAAGCAAAGGCCAGGGCCTGGTTCAGGAAGGTCGGCGAGGGCGAGACGTTGTAGGCCAGCAGCGAAGGCGCCGCCGCTGCGGCGATGGCAACGGCGACCACCACGGCCATCGGCGCGGCGGGCAGCGGGACACCGGCATTGGGGGCCGGACGGGCGGAAGAGGTCACGGGGTCACGAGGTGGCGGGTGGGGTGGCGCGCCCGGCAACGCCGCGCGGGTCACGGCGGGTTCGGCGCGGGCGGATGCTATCAAGGCGAGACCGACGAAGGCTGCGCCGCGACGGCGGCCGGCGTCCAACCCGGGAGCGCGCATCGAGGCAGATTCGTCCGTCAGAGGCCCGCCAGCTTGGGCGCCGTCGCCTGCGCTGCACGTGGTTGACCCATCAAGCGCAAAACCTGGTCATGACAGAGTTGGCGGTCCATGAAGTGAAGACGCGACTGTCGGAACTGCTGGCCGAGGTCGAGAAGGGCTTGCGGTTCGTCATCACGTGGCGTGGCGTCGTGGTGGCGCGGCCAGTCAGCGCGCCGCCGGCGCCGCGAAGAGTTCGAAGGCGAACGCGCAGCGGCAACGGGTGGCGCAGGCCTTCGCCGAACTGGCGGACCTGCGACGAGGCGTCACGCTCGACATGCCGCTGCGCGAGGCGATCGACCAAGGGCGCGACTGAACGTGCCCTTCGTCATCGACAACTCGGTGGTCTCCGGCTGGTCCCGCGAAAGCCAGGAAAGGTCGTAGGCGCAGGCCGTCGCCCAGCGGCTGGCCGGCGATGCCGCCCTGGCGCCGGCACTGTGGGAGCTGGAGCTCGTCAACGTGCCGCGCGCGGCGTGCCTGCGCAAACGCATGACCGCGCAGCGAGCGCAGGAGGTGCTGCAGCGGATCGCGATACTGCCGATCGAGATCCATCGCGACCTCTTGCCGCGAGGCGAACTGCTGGCGCCGGCTCTGCGCTTCGGCTTGAGCAGCTACGACGCCGCCTACCTGCAGTTGGCGCTGCGGCGGCAGATGCCGTTGGCGACGCAGGACGAAGCGCTGCGCATGGCGGCGCGGGCCGCCGGGGTGGGATGCGTCGACGTCGGCGCGTAAGGCCAGACTGGATCGCCGCGGCGAAAACCAACCGATCGCGGTTGGAGGTCGTGCCGGGCAGGGAAAGATGGGCAGGCAAACGAAAGCGGCGGCCTGCGGGCCGCCGCTTTCACCCGGCTGGCCAACTCGGCGTTGGCCAGACAGGGTGCGCAATGAGATTACAGACCGCCGAGGACCGCCTGCCGGCACGGGGCCGGGAAGTACTTGTAGCTCGTGGCGGCGGCGTCCGTCCCGCAAGACCAGCCCGCGATGGGGGTGCCGGCAGCAGCCAGCGCAGTCACCCGGGCGGCGTCGGAGGTGGGTTGCAGAATCAGCTGCTTGCCGTCCGCGGCGGTGCCGGTGCCCTGCACCTTAACGGAGATCGCTGCCGTAGCAGCGTCCACCGCGATGGACGCCACGTACTTAGACACGTTGGCCGCACTGTTGCAGCCTGCCGCGTCCGTGCTAGGCGGGAAGGCGTTGTTGGACTGCAAGTATTCGGCGACGCCGGTCTTGCAGCCGTCGGCCGCCAGCATCACTTCAGAGATCTTGGCCCGGACCGTATAGTCCTGATAAGCTGGTAGCGCAACCGCCGCCAGGATGCCGATGATTGCAACGACGATCATCAGTTCGATCAGGGTGAAACCTTGTTGGACACGCTTCATTGAGATAACTCCTGTGGGCAGGTGGGTTGGGGGGGTAGCCGAACGTTCTGTTGCAGGTGCCGTGCCAGGATCGGCAGGGGGTCGGCGGCGAGACGTTCCGCACATTCGCTGACAAAACCCGTCGTACCGGCGTCGAGGCTGCAGCCGCCGGGCGCCACAGGTGACGGAAATGGTCACTGGCACCGACGCCGAACCTGAACGCTTTCGGGCAAACGGCGCCGCGCATCCGTCAGCCGGGTTCACCCCACTCCATCACCTCGCCCGTGGCCAGCGCCCGGATGCGATGGCGGCTGGCCTGGGCGCCGATCTCGGCCATCACGGCGTGCACTTCGCCGGGCTTGATGTGGGTGATGAAGACGTCGGTCGGTGCGGGCAGGCGCGCCAGCTCGCGCTCAAGTTGCGCCGGGCACAGGTGCTGGCTGATCGTGGCCAGCGCGTGCTCGCCGTCGCGGAACGCGGTCTCGATGACGAGCATCGCCACCGGCAGCTCGCGCAGCCGCGCCCACAGCGTCGGGTTGGGGCCGGTGTCGCCGGTGAAGACCCAGGCGCCCTGGCCATCGGTCGGGCCGAGCACGGCATAGCCGACCGCCGGCACGGTGTGGCTGGCCGGCAGCACCTCGACCTGCCGCTCGCCGAGCTGCAGGCGCTGGCCGACCTCGACGGCCTCGAAGCGCAGCACCGGGTGCGCGGGGTCGGGCAGCTGCGAGAAGTCGGGCCAGATCACGCCGTTGAAGACGTGCAGCCGCAGCGCCGCAATGGTGGCCGGCAGCGCGTGCACGACCACCGGCGGTCGGTGGGCGGCAGCGCGTCGGCGGGTAACGCTGTCGGCGAGCAGGCCGATCGCCAGCACATGGTCGAGGTGCGAGTGCGAGACCAGAATGTGGTCGATGCCGGTGAGCTCGTCGAGCGTGAGGTCGCCGACGCCGGTGCCGGCGTCGATGAGCACGTCGTCGTCGAGCAGGAAGGACGTGGTGCGGCTGCCGGCCGCGATCGATCCCGAACAGCCGAGAACGCGAATCTGCATGGAGGGGTGGAGGAGGGACCTGCGGCGCGCAGGCAAGGGGCCCATGCTGACCGCCGCGGCCCGCCCGCGCAAGGCGGGTCTCACCGACGGATCACGCCGAAAGTGCAACTGACGACAGGCGCGTGAAGCCCGTCACGGGCTGGCGCTGCACCCGCGCCACGGCCGCAGCAGTCGTGGACCCTAGCCGAAGATGAACTGCATCTGCGTGCCGGCGAGCTCGATCACGTCGCCGTTGCGCAGCGGCACCGAGTCGCCCACCAGCGGCACGCCGTTGATGCTCGGCCGGTTCGCGCCCTCGACGTGCGCGAAGGCATAGCCGTTCGGCCGCCGCGTGATCGACGCCACCTGCACGCCCGGCTTGCCGACCGTGGTCACGACCTTGGTCAGCGTGACCTCGCGCCCGGCGGCGGCGCCGTTGAGCACCTTGATCGACGCCGCCGCCGGCGTCGGCGCGGCAGCGCCGAGGCCACCGAAAGCCGAGTGGCCCGGCATGCCCGGGTGCGCCGATTGCGACGGATGGCCGGCGCCCAGCGGCGGCGCCGCGTGGGCGGCCGGGCGCATGATCATCGTCTTCTCGTACTCGCCCGAATCGTCGACCAGGTACTTGATCTTGTACTTGCCGATCTCGACCGTGTCGTTGTGGGTGAGGAGCTGCTTCTTGATCGCCTTGCCGTTGATGTAGGTGCCGTTGGTGCTGTTGAGGTCCTCGATGAAGACGTCGCCACCCACCATCTGCAGCACGGCATGCTCGCCGCTGACGGCGAGGTTGTCGATCACGATGTCGTTGTAGGGCCGACGACCCAGCGTGGTCTTGTCCTTGGTGATCTGGACTTCCTTGATGACCACACCGTCGAGCGAAACCACCAGCTTGCCCATGCCTGCCCTCGATTCAAACCACTGCCGGCAGCAGCGGAACGGGTGCCCTACGGCACCCCTGTTCTGCAATCGGCGCCCCGCGCCGCCTCAGCGCCGGAACGGCCACCACGACCGCGCCGACGGGCTCGCGCCGCCGGAGGCACGGGCCAATACCACGGAGATATTATCCTTTCCACCCGCGTCGTTGGCGGCGTCGATGAGTGCACGACTGCTTGTTTCCAGCGAGTCGTGCGCCAGCAACACCTGCGCGATGCCGGCGTCGTCGAGCATGTCGGACAGGCCATCGGAGCACAGCAGGTAGAGGTCGCCCGGCTGCACCTCGTGCTGGTGCGTCTCCAGCAGCACGGTGTCCTCGACGCCGACGGCGCGCGTGACGAGGTTCTTGTTGGCCGAGAACGCGGCCTGCTCGGGCGTGATCAGGCCGGCGTCGATCTGCTCCTGCAGCAGCGAGTGGTCGCGCGTGATCTGCTGCAACCGCCCGCCGCGCAGGCGGTAGCAGCGCGAGTCGCCGACATGGCCGAGCAGGACGCGGTCGGCGCGGAACACCGCCACCACCAGCGTCGTGCCCATGCCGGCGTATTGCGGATTCGAGTTGGCGGCGTTGAAGATGGCGCGGTTGGCGTTGTCGACGCAGACGTCCATCGCGCGCCGCACCTCGGCGTCGCTGGCCTGGGTGCTGGCCTCGCGCAGCCAGCGGCCGAGCTCGGTGCGGACGAACGAGGTCGCCATGTTGCTGGCCACCTCGCCGGCGTTGTAGCCCCCCATGCCGTCGGCGAGCACGGCCAGGCCGACGCCTTCGTCGGTGGCCACCGAGTCCTCGTTGTTGCTGCGTTGCCGTCCGGGGTCCACCGCAGCATGGAGCTCGATCGTGATGGGCACAGGAGCGGTGGTCAACGGCGATGCGGGAGGGCCAGGGGTTGGAGATTGTGCCTCGGATCGCCTTGCCGCCAGGGGGGGTGACACCCCGTATCAAGGGGTCGTCGGCCGGGCCGTGGCAATTGCACGCAGGGCCTCGGCGACCTCGGCGGCGCCGTCCGGACGGCCGGACGGCTGCTTGGCCAGCAGCTGCGCCACCAGCGCCGGCACCGCGGGCGGCAGCCCGGCGCAGAGTTGCCGCAGGTCGGGCACCGGCTCGACCGCGGCCCGGCGCAGGAGCTCGCCCATCGACTGGGCCTCGTACGGCAGCCGGCCGACCAGCAGCTGGAACAGCATCACGCCGAGCGAGTACAGGTCGCTGCGCGGCGTGGGCACCGCGCCGGCGAGCTGTTCGGGCGCCATGTAGGCCGGCGATCCGGGGACGATGCCGGTGCCGGTCTGGACCGCGTCGGCACCCCGTGCGAGGTCGAAGTCGGCGAGCTTGACGGTGCTGCTGGCCCAGTCGACGAGCACGTTGGCGGGCTTCAGGTCGCGGTGCACGACCCCCTGGCCGTGGGCGTGCGCGAGTGCCTGCGCCACGCGCTGGCCGATCTGCAGCACCAGCGGCTCGGGCAGCAGGCGGCGCGCCTGCGTGTAGCGGCTCAGGTCGGCGCCGGGCACCGGCTCCATCGCGATCCAGCCGACGCCCTCTTCGATCCCGGCGTCGAGCACGGTGACGATGCCCGGGTGGACCAGCCCGCGCGCGGTGGCGGCGACGCGCATGAACGCGGCCTGCGCCTGCGCTGCCGCTTCGCCGCGGCGCAGCGACACCAGCTTCAGCGCGACCGCCTGGGCCGAGCGCGTGTCTTCGGCCAGGTACACCGTGCCGTGGGCGCCGCGGCCGATCATCCGCAGCAGGCGAAACGGGCCGACACGATGTCCGGGATCCAGCGGCGGGCGCATCGGGGGCGGATCAGTCCGCGGCGACCTGGCGGCGGGCCACGAGACGGCGCCGCGCCATCCAGCGGCCGAGCAGCACGACGACCGCAGCGGCACCGAGCTCGATGGCGAGTGCCGCAACCGCGCCGACGCCGTCGAACCAGGGCGCGACGGCTTCGTCGTCGAGCATCATCTCGGCTGCGACGTAGCCGAGCAGCGCGGCGCCCAAAGTGACGATCACCGGGAAGCGGGCCATCAGCGCCAGCAACGCCTGGCTGCCGCCGACGATGAGCGGGATCGACAGGGCCAGCCCGATCACCAGCAGCAGCAGGCGCGACTCGGGCGGACCGCTGGCGGCGGCGGCGGCCACCGCGATCACGTTGTCCAGGCTCATCACGAGGTCGGCGACGAGGATCGTGCGCACCGCCTGCCAGATCTTGGCCGTGGCGTGGATGCCCTCGGCGCCTTCCTCATCGGGCAGCAGCAGCTGCACCGCGATCCAGAACAGCAGCGCCGCGCCGGCGAGCTTCAGGTACGGCAGCTGCAGGAGCCTGATGGCGAACAGCGTGAGCACGACGCGCAGCACGATGGCCGCGGCACTGCCGCCGACGATCGCCTGCCGACGCCGTGCCGGCGCCAGCCCGCGCGACGCCAGCGCGATGACCACAGCGTTGTCGCCCGACAGCAGGAGGTTGACCCACATGATCTTGCCCAGGGCGACCCAGAAGGCGACGTCGGCGAATTGCTCCATGTCCCCCTTGCCTGTGCGGCGCAGGCACCCGCGCGGGGCCTGCGGCCACGTCGAGTGTAGGGCCCGATGGGCGGCGCCACGGTCAGCGCAGCGGCCGTGGCGGACCGTGCCCTCATCCGGGGGCAGCGCCCTGCCGCACGGTGGCGCCGCAACGCGCTACAGCAGGGCCTTGAGCAGGCGACCCATCTCCGACGGATTGCGCGTGACCGTGAAACCGCACTCTTCCATGATCGCCAGCTTGGCGTTGGCGGTGTCGGCGCCGCCGCTGATCAGCGCGCCGGCGTGGCCCATGCGCTTGCCGGCCGGCGCGGTGACGCCGGCGATGAAGCCGACGATGGGCTTGCTCATGTTCGCCTTGCACCAGCGCGCCGCCTCGGCCTCGTCGGGGCCCCCGATCTCGCCGATCATGATCACGGCATCGGTGCCGGGATCGTCGTTGAACAGGCGCATCACGTCGATGTGCTTGAGGCCGTTGATGGGGTCGCCGCCGATGCCCACCGCGGTGCTCTGGCCGAGGCCGATCTCGGTGAGCTGGGCCACCGCCTCGTAGGTCAGCGTGCCACTGCGGCTGACGACGCCGATGCGGCCCTTCTTGTGGATATGGCCCGGCATGATGCCGATCTTGATCTCCTCGGGCGTGATCAGCCCGGGGCAGTTCGGGCCGAGCAGCAGCGTTTCCTTGCCGCCCTGCGCGACCTTGCGCTTCATCTTGTTGCGCACCGTCAGCATGTCCTTGACCGGAATGCCTTCGGTGATGCAGATCACGAGATCGAGGTCGGCCTCGACCGCTTCCCAGATCGCGTCGGCGGCGCCCGCCGGCGGCACGTAGATCACGCTGACGGTGGCGCCGGTGGCGGCCTTGGCGTCCTTCACGCTGGCGTGGATGGGAATGCCCTCGAACAGCTCGCCGGCCTTCTTCGGGTTGACCCCGGCGACGAAGCAGGCACGGCCGTTGGCGTAGGCCTGGCAGCCGCGCGTGTGGAACTGCCCGGTCTTGCCGGTGATGCCCTGGGTGATGACGCGGGTGTCCTTGTTGATCAGGATGCTCATGTTCGTGTTCTCCGGGTCACTTCACCGCGGCAACGATCTTCGTTGCCGCCTCGGCCATCGTGTCGGCGCTGATGATCGGCAGGCCGGACTCCCTGAGCATCTTCTTGCCCAGGTCCTCGTTGGTGCCCTTCATGCGCACCACCAGCGGCACCGAGAGGTTGACCGCCTTGCACGCGGCAACGATGCCCTCGGCGATGGTGTCGCACTTCATGATGCCGCCGAAGATGTTGACCAGGATGCCCTTGACCTTGTCGTTGGCGAGCATGATCTTGAAGGCCTCGGTGACCTTCTCGGCCGTGGCGCCGCCGCCGACGTCGAGGAAGTTGGCCGGCTCGCCGCCGAACAGCTTGATCGTGTCCATCGTGGCCATCGCCAGGCCGGCGCCGTTGACCAGGCAGCCGATATTGCCGTCCAGGCTGATGTAGCTGAGGTCGAACTTGCTCGCCTCGACCTCGGCCGGGTCTTCCTCGTCGAGGTCGCGGTAGGCGACGATCTCAGGGTGGCGGAAGAGCGCGTTGGCGTCGAAGTTGAACTTGGCGTCGAGCGCCTTGATGTGGCCGCTGCCTTCCAGGATCAGCGGGTTGATCTCGGCCAGCGAGGCGTCGGTGTCCACGTAGCAGGCGTACAGCTTCTTGAGCACGTCCACCGCCTCGGCCTGCGAAGCCGGCGGCACGCCGATGCCCGCCGCCAGTTCCAGCGCCTGCGCGTCGGTGATGCCGACCAGCGGGTCGACGAAGACCTTCAGGATCTTCTCGGGCGTGCTGTGCGCCACCTCCTCGATGTCCATGCCACCCTCGGAGCTGGCCATCATCGCCACCTTCTGCGTCGCGCGGTCGGTCAGCGCGGCGACGTAGTACTCCTTCTTGATGTCGGCGCCCTCCTCGATCAGCAGGCGACGCACCTTCTGGCCTTCGGGGCCGGTCTGGTGCGTCTTGAGCTGCATGCCCAGGATCTGGTTGGCGAGCTGCTCGACCTCGGCCAGGCTGCGCGCGAGCTTGACGCCGCCGCCCTTGCCGCGACCACCGGCGTGGATCTGCGCCTTGACGACCCAGACAGCGCCGCCGAGCTTCTGCGCCGCCTCCTGGGCCTCGCGCACCGTGAAGGCGGGATAGCCGCGCGGCACCGGCACGCCGTGGGCGCGCAGCAACTCCTTGGCCTGGTATTCGTGGATCTTCATCGGGGCTCCTGGCTCGCTATCGTCGGTCGGGACATCAATCGGCGGGGGTGGGGGCGCTGGCGCGCGGCCGCGCCGGACGGTACCAGCGCGGGTAATGGACGCGCACCGCTTCGCCGTCGCCGCGCAGCGCGTGGCAGCGGTCGATCTGGAACGGCTGGCTCGCGCCCTCGTCGGTGCCGCGGGTGTCGATGACCTCGCCGGCGAAGGCCTGCACGACCGCGGTGGGCAGCACCTGGGCCAGCTCGGTGAGATGGGTGCAGCCGAGCACGCCGCCGACGCGCTCGCGCAGCGCCTTGCGGAAGCCGCGGAGCAGATTCAGCCCGACCAGCCGCGCGTACGCGTCTTCGTGATCGTCGCAGCTGCCGCTGTAGGGCATCCAGCGCGTCTCGGAGCCGGCCTCGACGATGTCCAGCCGCTCGTCGACGACCAGCCGCAGCAGCATCTCGTGGATCGGTGTGCCCGCCGGGCGCAGGCCTTCGGCCAGGTGGGCGTCGCGGGTCTTGGTGTCGATGAGCAGGGCATCGACCTCCCACAGTCCGTTGCCGCGCGCGAACACCTGCACGTCGATCTGGCGGCGGTGCTTGAGCTGGCGTTGGGCCGCCGCATGCGGGAGGGTCATGAAGAGGGGGCTTGGCGAGGCGCTGACGCAGCGCGGCGGCGAATTTAGCATGCTGCTGTGCAGCACAACCTTACAGCGCGAGCCATCGCGACGCGCCGGGCGGCGCCGGCGCCTCGACCCGCAGGCGGGCGCCGTGGTGTCAGTCGCCGGCGCCGATCACGCGCCTGACCACGTCACCGTCGAAGCCGCGCCCGAGCAGGAAGCGCATCTGACGCGCGCGTTCCGCCGCGTCGGACGGCGGGCTGCCGAAGCGGCGACGCCAGACTTCCCGCGCCCGCTCCAGCTCGGTGGCGCGCGCCGACTGCAGCGTGCTGGCGACCAGTGCCGGCTCCAGGCCCTTGGCCTGCAAGGTCTGCTTCAGGCGCCGCGCGCCCAGGCGCTGGCCGGCGCCGGCCAGCACCGACTCGGCAGTGCGCGTGTCGCTGAGCAGGCCCTTGGCCGCGAGTTCGTCGAGCGCGGCGGCAATCTGTGCCTGTGCGCTGGCCTCGGGGCCGTCTTCGACGTGGCGCGCCAGCTTGCGCTCGAGCTCGGCGCGCGAATGCTCGCGCTGCGCCAGGTAGCGCAGCGCCCGGCCCTTGACCGACAGCGCGCCGAACGCCATGCCGCGGCCCCGGCCTGCCGGGGCCTACTCGGCAGTCACGTGGGCGGCCACGTCGGCGGCGAGCAGCGGGATGCCCATCGACTCGCGGACCTTGTTCTCGATCTCGTGCGCGATGTCGGGGTTCTCGCGCAGGAACTCGCGCGCGTTGTCCTTGCCCTGGCCGATCTTCTCGCCGTTGTAGGCGTACCAGGCGCCGCTCTTGTCGAGGATGCGGGCGGCCACACCCATGTCGATGATCTCGCCTTCGCGGCTGATGCCGTCGCCGTAGAGGATGTCGAACTCGGCGGTCTTGAACGGCGGCGCGACCTTGTTCTTGACGACCTTGACCTTGGTCTCGCTGCCGATGACCTCCTCGGCCTTCTTGATGTTGCCGGTGCGGCGGATATCCAGGCGCACCGAGGCATAGAACTTGAGCGCGTTGCCCCCGGTGGTGGTCTCGGGGTTGCCGAACATCACGCCGATCTTCATGCGGATCTGGTTGATGAAGATCACCATGGTGTTGGTCTTCTTGATCGTCGCGGTCAGCTTGCGCAGGGCCTGGCTCATCAGCCGCGCCTGCAGGCCCGGCAGGCTGTCGCCCATCTCGCCTTCGAGTTCGGCCTTCGGCGTGAGCGCGGCGACCGAATCGATGACGATGAGGTCGATCGAGCCCGAGCGCACCAGCGCGTCGACGATCTCGAGCGCCTGCTCGCCGGTGTCGGGCTGGCTGATCAGCAGTTCCTGCAGGTTGACGCCGAGCTTCTGCGCGTACTGGATGTCCAGCGCGTGCTCGGCGTCGATGAAGGCGCAGGTGCCGGCCTGCTTCTGCATCTCGGCGATGACCTGCAGCGTGAGCGTGGTCTTGCCGGACGACTCCGGGCCGTAGATCTCGATCACCCGGCCGCGCGGCAGGCCGCCGACGCCCAAGGCGATGTCCAGGCCCAGCGAGCCGGTGGAGACGACCTGGATGTCCTCGATCACCTCGCCCTCGCCCAGGCGCATGATCGAGCCCTTGCCGAACTGCTTCTCGATCTGCGCCAGGGCCGCCTGCAGGGCCTTGGCCTTTTCGGTGTTGAGCGCTTTGACGGGTGCATCCATGGTGATCTCCTCGGTTGCCGCGATTATGGCGCACAAGCTGGATATGCGTACAGTCCTTTTGGGGTAACTCCCGGGGGGGGGCCGTCGGGTGGGCGTGCCGGCCGCGGCGCCGGCAGTCACCGCCCTTTCATCGACCGTTCGCGGAGCCGTCATCGGGCCACGCAAGCATGACGGCATGACGACGACGCTTGTATCCCGCCCCGCGGCAGCGCAGGGGTCCGCGGCCGGCCCGCGACCGGTGGCCGAGGCCGACGAGCCCCGGCTCGAGGCCTGCTGGGCACGCCACGAGGACGAGGTGCGCGCCGCGCAGCAGCTGCGCTGGCGCGTGTTCACCGACGAGTTGGGTGCGAAGCTGCGACCGCCGCCCGGCACGCCGCCGGGGCTGGACGTGGACGTGTTCGATGCCCATTGCGAGCACCTGCTGGTGCGCACCGTGGCCACCGACACGCGGCCGGCGCAGGTGGTGGGCACCTACCGCGTGCTGACGCCGGGCGGCGCACGCGTCGTCGGTGGCCTGTACAGCGACTGCGAGTTCGACCTCGTGCGCCTGCGTCACCTGCGCCCGCGGATGGCCGAACTCGGCCGCTCGTGCACCGACCCGCTGTGGCGCAGCGGCGGCGTGATCCTCGCACTGTGGGGCTCGCTCGGCCCCTTCCTGCAGCGCAACGCGCTGGACTGCGTGGTCGGCTGCGCCAGCGTGCCGATGCGCGACGGCGGCCATGGCGCCGCCAACCTCTGGCAGCAGCTGCAGCGCACGCACCTGGCCGGCCCCGAGCTGCAGGTGCGCCCGCGACTGCCGCTGCCGGTGGCGCAGCTGGCCACCGGCACGCCGGTGCAGCCGCCGCCGCTCGTCAAGGGCTACCTGCGATGCGGCGCGAAGCTGCTCGGGCCTCCGGCCTGGGACCCCGACTTCGGCACCGCCGACCTGCCCCTGATGCTGCGTCTGGCCGACCTGCCGCCGGCTCACCGCCGGCGCTTCATCGACGCTTGACCATGGCGACCGGCGCCGGCGCAGCGCCGCCTTGCAGCCGACCGCGCTGCCGGCCGTCCGGCAGCATTCAATAGACTTCCGGCACGACGATCTCCTGCGGCACCGGGGTGCGCAGGTAATCCTGGCTGCGCTCGCGTTCGGGCATCTGGATCGGCGGATGCACGACTTCCTCGTACGGCATCTGGCCGAGCAGGTGGTGGATGCAGTTCAGCCGCGCCCTCTTCTTGTCGTCGCCCTTGACGACCCACCAGGGCGCTTCCGGGATGTGCGTGCGCTCGAGCATGATCTCCTTGGCCTTGGTGTAGTCCTCCCAGCGGCGGCGCGACTCCAGGTCCATCGGGCTGAGCTTCCACTGCTTGAGTGGGTCATGGATGCGGCCGAGGAAGCGGATGCGCTGCTCGTCGTCGGAGATCGAGAACCAGTACTTGATGAGCTGGATGCCCGAGCGCACCAGCATGCGCTCGAACTCGGGCGCCGAGCGGAAAAACTCCTCGTACTCGTCGTCGCTGCAGAAGCCCATCACGCGCTCGACGCCGGCGCGGTTGTACCAGCTGCGGTCGAAGAGAACGATCTCGCCGGCGGCCGGCAGGTGCGAGGCGTAGCGCTGGAAGTACCACTGGGTGCGCTCGCGGTCGTTGGGCGCGGGAAGCGCGGCGACGCGGCAGACGCGCGGGTTCAGGCGTTGGGTGATGCGCTTGATGACGCCGCCCTTGCCCGCCGCGTCGCGCCCTTCGAACAGGATCACCACCTTGCGCCGCGTTCCCACCACCCAGTCCTGCAGCTTGACCAGTTCGCCCTGCAGGCGGAAGAGCTCGCGGAAGTAGGTCCGCCGCGCTTCCTTGTCCTCGCCCGCGCCGGGCAGCCCGGCTTCGGCCGCGATGCGCTCGACGTTGCGGTCCTCGAGCTCGAGCTCCAGTTCCTCGTCGAGGTCGTCGCGCAGGTCCTCGTGGATGCGGCGGATCAGTTCTTCGTCAAGGGGTTTCATGGGGGCA
>JBBINW010000009.1:0-92337 GCA_037443665.1 Betaproteobacteria bacterium | reverse complement strand
TCGACAAAGATCAATGCGGACGCGGAGTTACGTGCAGACGGTCGTCAAAGCTCGGTCTAGGCTTGGCCCAGGCCGATGCCGATGCCGCGCGCGGCCTGAAGCAGTTCATGCTCGGGCGGCACGCAGCGGTTGCGGCCGGCGACCTGGTCCAGCGCCACGCTGACGCAGACGTCGCCTTGCAACGCAACCATGCGGCCGAAGCGGCCGCCGCGCACCAGCTGCGCCGCGTGGTAGCCGAATCGCGTGGCCAGCACGCGGTCGAAGGCGGTGGGCGAGCCACCGCGCTGGGTGTGGCCGAGCACGGTGGCGCGAACCTCGCTTCGCACCAGCGCCTGCAGCCGGTGCTGCAGCACGGTGCCAACACCGCCCAACCGCAACGGGTCGGGGCTGCCCGCCACCGTCGCGCGGACTGTGAGGCCTTCACCCAGCGGATGGGCACCCTCGGCGATGCAGATCAGCGTCGGCAGCTCCTCCTCTTCACGCGCGCGGCACTGCACCGCCACCGCGCCAAGGTCGAACGGCAATTCGGGCAGCAGGATCATGTCGGCGCCGCCGGCCAGCCCCCCTTCGAGCGCGATCCAGCCGGCGTAGCGGCCCATTGTCTCGGCGATCATCACCCGGCCGTGGCTGCGCGCGGTGGTGCGCAGGCGGTCCAGCGCCTCGGCGACAATCGCCACCGCGCTGTCGAAGCCGAAGGTGCGCTCGGTGTGCGCGAGGTCGTTGTCGATCGTCTTCGGCACGCCGACCACCGGCAGGCCCATCTGCTCGAACCGGTGGGCGATGGTCATCGTGCCGTCGCCGCCGATCGCCACCAAGGCGTCCAGGCCGAGCTCGTGCACGAACGCCATCGCATCGGCGGAGCGATCGGTGCCCTCCTCGTCGCGGAACGGATTGCAGGTGTTGTGGGTGCCGAGGATAGTGCCGCCCTCGGCCAGGATGCCGCTGACATCGGCTGCCGAAAGCAGCCGCGCGCGGCGCGTGAGCAGGCCATGGAAGCCGCGTTCGATGCCGCTGACGCGGGCCCCGCATTCGCGCTGCAGGGCCAGCGTGACCGCACGGATCACCGCGTTGAGACCGGGACAGTCGCCGCCGCCCGTAAGGATGCCGATATGCATGGCCGGATCATCCCAGCCATTGGGCCAGGTCGGCCTTGAGCTGCATCAGGTCGGCCTGCCGCGTGTACATCATGTGACCGGCATCGTAGTAGCGGTGCAGCACGCGCGCGAGCACGTCGGGCGGTGCGTCGAGCTGGGCCAGCGACCAGTCGCTGGCGCTGTAAGGCGTGCCGAGGTCGTAGCGGCCGCTGGCGACCAGCACCTCCAGGTGCGGGTTTCGACGCAGCGCGCGCGCGAGGTCGGGGCTGGTGGAGGTGAATCCCCCGCTCGTGCTGTCGCCGCGGTTCCAGTTCCAGGCCTTGTGGGCGTCGTGCGACAGGACCTGGTAGCGCTGCTCGGTCGTCAGGCCGAGCTGTTCGCCGAAATAGGCCATCGCGGCCATCGTGTAAGGCGGGGCGATGGCCTCGATGCCGGGGTCGAACTCCCATTCGCGCCCGCGGCTTGCCGCCATCGGCCCGGTGGAACGGGCCTCAAGCCGCCCGACGATGCGCCCGCGCGGGCGCAAGGCCTCGAAGAAGAATGTCTGGTCGCTGATGCGCAGGTTCTTCTCCGCGACGAGCTCGCGCGGCAGGCCAGTGAGCTCAGCGATACGGCGCGCGATCCGGCTGCGTCGCTTGTCCGACAGGCGCGCGCCGGCATGCAGCGCGGCCACGTAGTCGTCGCCGACGAAGGCCTCGGCAGCGGCGCGCGCCGCCTGCGGCGATGCGGCCTGCGGCCCTTGCAGCAGGCCGTGGTACTGGGCGACGTTGGCGAACGCCGGCAGGAACAGCGCATACGGCAGGTCGTTGGCGGGCGCGAACGCGATGCTCTGCAGGTCCATGGCACACGACACCAGGATCAGCCCGCGCAGCGCCACGCCCAGGTCCTGCAGTTTGTCGGCCAGCCCGGCGCCGCGGGTCGTGCCGTAGCTCTCGCCAGCGAGATAGACCGCAGAGCCCCAGCGCTTGTGCCGCGTCAGCCACAGCCGCACGACCTCGGCCAGCGCGGCGATGTCGCCATCGACCGACAGCATCTTCTTGCGCGCCGCGTCGCTGGCGGTGACGGACCAGCCAGTGTGCGGCGGATCGATGAAGACGAGGTCGAAATGCTCGAACCAGCTTTGCGGGTTGTCCTGCACCGCGTAGGGCGGCAGCGGCATGCTGCCGTCGTCGGGCACGACGACGCGCTTGGGGCCGAGCGCTCCGAGGTGGAGCCAGATCGAAGCCGAGCCGGGGCCACCGTTGAAGGCGAAGCACACCGGCCGCGCTGCCGCGTCGGTGCGCTTGAGCAGGTAGGCGGTGGCGAGGATCGCGGCCTCGGGCTCGGCACGGTCGCCGTCGAAGCCCTCGGCCACCACCGGCACGAAGGCGGCGTGGACGGCGTAGTCGAGTTGGCGGCCGCCGAGCGTGACCGAGCCGCTGCTCTCGGCCGCCGGGCGCGCGAGCAGCTTCTCGACATGCTCCTTCTGGCGCTTGGCGGCGTCGGGCTCGGTGGCAGGAGCGGGGGCGGCGGCGGTGTCGGCCATGGCTGGTGCTCTCGGACGCAATAGCGAAGCTGCGACGTTAACCGAGCTCGCCCGCCAACAGCCTCGCATAGCGCGACAGATCGACATTGCCGCCGCTGACGATCACGCCCACGCGCCGGCCCGGCGCGCGCACGACGCCTTCGAGCAGCGCCGCCGCCGCCAGGCAACCGGTCGGCTCGACGACAGTCTTCATGCGCTCGGCGAAGAAGCGCATCGTCGCCACGAGTTGCCCGTCGCTGACGGTGACCACCTCCTTCACCAGGCGCCGGATGACCGGGAACGTGAGCCGCCCGCTGTGCTGCGTTTGCGCGCCGTCGGCGATCGTCTGCGGGGTGGCGATGTGGACAATCTCGCCGCGGGCCAGGCTCTGCCGCGTGTCGTCGCCGGCCTCGGGCTCGACGCCGATGACCTCAATGCCGGGGCACAGGTGGTGCGCGGCGACGGCGCAGCCGGCGACCAAGCCGCCACCACCGACGCAGACGAGCAGCTTGTCCAGCGGCCCGGTCTCCTCGATCAGCTCCAGCGCCGCGGTGCCCTGCCCGGCCATCACGTGGGCGTGGTCGTAGGGTGGGATCAGCGTCATGCCGCGCTCGGCCGCCAGGCGGGCGCCGATGGCCTCGCGGTCCTCGGTGTAGCGGTCGTAGAGAACGACCTCGCTGCCCGGCTGGCCCTGCTGGTATTCGCGCGTCGCGGCCAGCTTGGCTGCCGGCGAGTCCTGCGGCATCACGATCAGCGACGGCATGGCCAGCAGCCGCGCCGACAGCGCAATCGCCTGGCCGTGATTGCCCGACGAGTACGCGATCACGCCGGCGCGCCGTTGCTCGGGCGTGAACTGCGCCAGCGCGTTGTAGGCGCCGCGGAACTTGAATGCGCCCATGCGCTGGAAGTTCTCGCACTTGAAGAAGACCCGTGCACCGCTGCGCGCGTCGGCAGTGCGCGAGGTTAGCACCGGCGTGCGATGCGCCATGCCCTGAAGTCGCGCGGCGGCGGCGGCGATGTCTGCGAAGGCGATGGCCAGGTCCGTCATGACTTCAGGCGACTGAAGCGCCGTCGGGCCCCTGGAACCCGCCGCTGCGGAAGGTCAGCACCAGGGTATCGCGCCATGCCGGCTGCGCCGAGTCCAGCGGCTGGATCGGCGTCGTCTCGTGGATGACACGCTCGCCGTCGAGCAGCTGCGCGCTCCAGGGCTCGTGCAGCGTGAAAGGCACGCCCTGCGGGCCCTCGAGCGTCTAACACCCGCGTCTCGCCGCCCTTGACGTCGGGGCGATCGACCAGGGTCACCACCACCAGATCGAGGCCGTCGCGCTGCTCACCCTCGGGGGTCGGCCGGCCGATGCCGCCCTGGGTGTCGATGCGAAAAGGGTAGGCCTCGACGAACCAGCGCGCCGGCCCGCGCAGCAATGCGGTCACCGCGGCCAGCGCCAGCAGCAGGCGCGCCCAGGCCAGATCGGCGACGAGCGCCGGCGGCAGCAGCTCGAACCAGCGCCCTGAGTACCGCCGTGCATCGCGTTGTATGCCGTTGCCTGCCAATGCGCCCGATGTTGCGCGAGAGCCACGGTGCCCCTTCGAGCACGAAGCAACCACGTCGAGGTCGCCAGTAGCGGCCACCGTCGCGCAGATGGGGGTCGAGCGGTAGGTCGTGCCAAAGGGGGCTGCCAGGCGGCCAGCGAGGCGTTGTCCATCCCGGCCAGCTGGCGCAGCAAGGCGGTGTCGATCGCCTCCCAACCTATAGCTGCGAGTTGCGCCGGCAGGTCGGGCAGCGCGGTCAACGGGGACGAGGGCGGCGGGGCGTGCATCTTGAAAGGCCGTGTCGGTCACGTTCGGGCCGGCGCTTCTGGGGAGACCTCTCCAGATAGGTGTCAGCTTCGGAGTGGCAAGTGGCGTTAACGTACATGGGAGTTGACCCGAACATGCCCATGAACGCCGCTGCCCAAGCCGAAACAGACTCCTTGTGTCTGGTCGAGATCATCGAATTGAAATGGCTGCTCACCGGGCATGGGATGAATGTGCACGTGGAGCAGTTGCAGACCGACCGGGAGTATGCCCGCGACTTGCTCGACCGTGCCGCGGCGATCCCGAACCGCGCATTGCAAGATGCTGCCGACCGCGTTCGCGCCTGTCTGCGGCTGAGCGAAGGGCCATCGACGGCGCGGCGCGTCGCCAACGGGGCACGTGCGGCGTAGCATCGGCGGCGTCTTGTCGCCGCCGATCGCGGCCGACGGAGGCTTGCGATGCGCTGCTTGCCGAACTTTCCCGGGCGGGGCCCTTTCGGGCGCTTGGTCAACGTTGCCTCAGTCATCCTCCTCAGCGCCCTGCTCGGCGCCTGCGCGGCATTGCCGCCAGCCGAGGCGCCCCCTGTGCAGGGACTGCTGCATGATGCCTGGTTCGCGGCTTCCAGCGTGCTGATCGACGCCGCGGAGGTCTTCGCCCTCAGCGACGCGATGCGGCGCTATGCCGACGGCGAACTGAGCGCGGTCACGGGCCGACGCGCGGCCGAGCCGCGCCGCGCCCTGATCGACGCCCTTTACACCCACGGTCACCTGCAGCTGCGCTACGACGCCGGTGCCACGCGCACGGCACCCCAGGCGTTTGAGGCGCGCGCGGGCAACTGCCTGTCGCTGGTGATCATGACCGCCGCGTTCGCCAAGTACCTGGGTCTGCCGGTCACCTACCAGCGCGTCCAGGTACCAGTCAGCTATAACCTGACCGGCGACCTCGTGTTCGCCAGCGGCCACGTCAACCTGGTGCTCGGTCCGCCGCAGCGGGCCGCCCAGCGCAGCTGGCCGCCCGACGACGATCTGACGATCGACTTCTTGCCACCAGCCGAGTTGGGCGAGCGGCGCACCGAGCCACTGGCCGAGCGCACGGTCGTCGCGATGTTCTTCAACAACCGCGCCGCCGAGGCGCTTGCCGACGGCCGCCTGGCCGACGCCTACGCCTGGGCACGCGCGGCAGTGCTGCAGGACCCGCGGTTCGGCGCGGCGGTGAACACGCTGGCCGTGGTCTACCTGAAGGCAGCGCACCCGGCGGCGGCCGAGGATGCGCTTCGCCACGTGCTGGCTGCTGAGCCCGAGAATGCCAGCGCACTGTCCAACCTCGTCACCGCGCTGCAGCGCCAGGGGCGCGCGGCCGAGGCCCTGGCGGTGGCAGACCGGCTGGCAAGTGTCCAGCCCGAGGCGCCGTTCCTCGACTTCGAGCTCGGCCGCCAGGCGATGGCCGCCGGTGACTACGGGCGCGCCAGGGCCTTGTTCGAACGCGAACTGCGCCGGCAGCCCGAGCAGCCGGAGGTCCATTTCTGGGCCGCGCTGGCCAGCTGGCGGCTGGGTGATAGCGCCGCGGCATCGGTGCACCTGCGCCAGGCACGCGACTTCAGCCTCACCGCCCGGTCGCATGACCTGTACGCCGCCAAGCTGGTGTGGCTGCAGGCGCAGCAGTTGCAGTAGCACGGCAGCGGGTGCGCGGGTCGAAATGAAAGCGGTCGAGATCGTTGTCCACCCGCGCCGAGCAGGGCCGATAACCGGTCGCCCGCGCAGGTCTGGAAACTCGTGCGGCTCAACCGCGCGGCACCCAAGCGTGAATAAGGCCGCTGATCGCCAGCGCCGCCAGCGTGTAGGCTTCGCCCCCGATGAAGAAAGTCGCCAAGCCCAACCCGCTGCTCGAGATCGGCGTCACGATCCTCGTGCCCGCCATCGTCTTGATGAAGTTCAGCGCACCCGAGCGCCTGGGCACGCTGAACGCGCTGCTGGTGGCATTGGCGTTTCCACTAGGCTGGGGTCTGTGGGACGGCTGGCGGCGGCACAAGCTGAACTGGCTGTCGGTGTTGGGCGTGGTCAGCACCCTGCTCACCGGCGGCATCGGCCTGCTGGCGCTGAACGCGAGATGGCTGGCCGTCAAGGAAGCTGCAGTGCCGTCGCTGATCGGCCTCGTGATCCTGGGCTCGGCTTGGACCCGTTCGCCGCTGATCCGGCTGATGGTCTTCAACGCAAACCTGTTCGACGTCGATCGCGTGCACGCGGCACTGGACGAGAGAAACAACAGCGCGCTGTTCGAGAAGCGGCTGCGCACTGGCACCGTGCTGCTGGCGGCCACCTTCTTCTTCTCTGCGGTGGCCAACTACATCCTCACGCGCTGGGTCGTCAACAGCACCGCGGGCACCGAGGCCTTCAACGAGGAACTCGGCCGCCTGACGCTGCTGAGCTACCCGATCGTGGCGGTGCCGTCGATGATCATGATGATGGCGTTGATGTTCTGGCTCGCCCGCGGCGCCAAGGCGCTGACCGGGCTCGACCTGGGCGACATGCTCAAGGGCTGACCGCGAAGTCCAGGCGCCGCGGCGCCGGCAGCGCCTAGAATCGCAGGCCTTTCGAGCCTGCCCACCCGCCATGCGCCAACGCTTCGCCGAACGCCGCTCCCTGTTGAGGGCCTGCGGCGGCTGCGGGCTGATGCTGCTCGGCGCCGCGCCGGCGCAGGCGTTGATGGCGCCCACCGACAACGTGGTGCTGACCCTGAGCGGCCGTGTGCGCAGCCCCAACGATGGCAAGCTGGCGCAGTTCGACATGCCAATGCTCGAGGCGCTACCCCAGACCAGTTTCGCCACCCTGACACCCTGGTGGGCGCGCCCCCGCCGCTTCACCGGCCCGTTGCTGCGCGACGTGCTGGCGGCGGCCGGCGCGCTCGGCGTCACACTGCGCCTGGGGGCGCTGAACGACTATCGGGTGGACATGCCGTATCAGGACGCCGAGCGGTTCGACGTCATCGTCGCTCGACTGCTCGACGACCGCCCGATGGCGGTACGCGACAAGGGCCCGCTGTTCGTCGTCTATCCGTTCGACGCGCGGCCCGAATTGCACAGCGCGGTCTACTACAGCCGCTCGGCATGGCAACTGCGGACGATCGAAGTGCGTTAGCCCGCGCAGCCCGGCCGCTGGGTCCGCGGCGGGTGTCCTGGCTGGGGCTGGTGGCTTTCGGGCTCATGCTGGCCCTGCTGGCCGTGGCCCTCGTACAGGCGCGCCAGTTCACGCTGCTACGCCAGGCCCTGCTGTCGGGCGACGACTACTCGGTACTCACCATCTACCAGAACGAGACCGAGTACCTGCGGCTGCGCGAGCAATGGCGCGTGGCCCTCGACGACAGGGTGCCGCTGGACGCGGACACTCTCAAGCTGCGCTACGAAATCTGGCTCAGCAATGTCGATCTGCTGCGCGCCAGGGGGCCGCGCCGCCTGCTCCACGACACCGTCGAGTACGAGCAGACGCTGGACCAGATCGACGCCTTCGTCGCCAGCGCCGACCGCGCGCTGGGGCCCGAGCCCGGGACTGCCCCCACAGCGGCCTTTGTCCAGGCCCTGTGGCCGGCGCTTCAGGCCCTGGGCAAGCCGCTGCACCAAATGGCGCTGGGGGCGGCCCACCACGTGGCGGAGCAGCTCGAGCAGCGGGCCCTGACGGTGCGCTCGCAGAACCAGCTGGGACTGGGGCTGACGGTGTTCCTGTCGGTGCTCACGCTGGTCTTCGCCGCCACCGCGCTGCGCCAGGTGCGGCAGTTGCGCGAGCGCCGCGTCGCGCTCGAGGAACTGGCCGCCAACCTGCGCCAGGCGCGGCGCGACGCCGAGGCCGCCAGCGAGGCGAAGAGCGCCTTCTTGGCCAACATGAGCCACGAGATCCGCACGCCCTTCCACGGCCTGATGGGCATGCTCTCGCTGCTGCGCGAGACCGGCCTGTCGCCGCACCAGGTCGACTACCTGCGCACGGCGACCGAATCGGCCGACCACCTGCTGGCGATCCTGAACGACATCCTGGACATGTCGCAACTCGAGAGCGGCCGAATGACGCTGAACCCGACGCCCGTTGAACTGCGCGCGCTGCTGCGCGACGTCGAGGCGCTCATGCGACCGCAGGCAATGGTCAAGTCGCTGGCGCTGCACATCGACGCCGACCCCGGCGTGCCCGAGCGTGTGGTCGCCGACGCCACCCGCGTCAAGCAGGTCGTGTTCAACCTGCTCTCGAATGCGATCAAGTTCTCGGAGCACGGTGCGGTGGTGCTCGACCTGCGCGCCACCGCCGGCGGCGACGGACGCACGGTGCTGGAGTTCGTCGTCACCGACACCGGCGTCGGCATGGACGAGGCGACGGTGGCCAGACTGTTCAACCGTTTCATGCAGGCCGACAGCTCGCCCTCGCGCCGCCACGGGGGTACCGGGCTGGGGCTGGAGATCTCGCGCAACCTGGCGCGGCTGATGGGCGGCGACATCACCGTGCGCAGCAAACCGGGCGAAGGCAGCTGCTTCACCTTCCGCCTGCCCGTCCAGCCGCTGCAGGAGCCAGCCCCCGCATCCACCGACGGCGTACCCGCAGGCTCCAGTGATGGGCGTGCGCTGCAGGTGCTGGTGGCCGAGGACCACCCGGTCAACCGTCAGTACCTGGCCGCCCTGCTCGAGAACCTGGGCCACGAGGCCCACTTCACCGTCAATGGCCAGGAAGCGCTGCAGGCGGCGCGCGAGCGCCGCTTCGACGTCGTGCTGATGGACCTGCACATGCCGCTCCTTGACGGAGTGGCCGCCACGCGCGCCATCCGCGCGCTACCCGACCCGGCGCGCTCCACCGTGCCCATCGTGGCGTTGACCGCAGATGCCTTTGAGGAGACGCGCGAACGCTGCCTGGTCGCAGGGATGAACGACTTCCTGACGAAGCCGGTGAGCCCACGGAAGCTGGCGACCTCGTTGAGGCGGCTGTTCGGCACCGGCCCCGGCACCGCCGTCGGCGGCGCGCCGCCCGCGAGCCTGCCGGTGCAGGCGCATAGCACCGTCCAGCCGCTGGTGGACGATGCGGCGATCGCGATGGCGCTGCAGGCGATGCCTCTGGAACGCCTGGGCGCAATGGTCGAGGCGTTTCTGGATCAGGGGCCGGAGACGGTGCAACGCCTGCGTGCCGCAGTAAGAGGCGGGCAGCCACTGGAGCTGCGCGTCAACGCCCATGCCGTCAAGGGCGCGGCGCTCAATCTCGGGTTGACTGGGCTGGCGGCCACCGCAGAGGCGCTGCAGGAAGGCGCCGCGCACTTGCCGGCGCACGAGATCGCCCGCCTGGTACAGCGCTACGAGGATCAGCTGCAAGCCACGCGCGAGACCTTGCGCTCGCGCCGCCTGGTGGGCAGTGCGCCGCAACGCGGCGATCGCCAGCCGGCCGTCACACGATGACCGGCTCCGGCTCCAGGCGGATGCCGAAGCGCCCGTAGACGCTTTCCTGGATCGCGCGGGCGAGGGTCACGACCTCGGCGCCGCTGGCGCCGCCGCGGTTGACCAGCACCAGGGCCTGGCGCTCGTAGACGCCGGCGCGGCCCACCGATTTGCCCCTCCAGCCGCAGGCGTCGACGAGCCAGCCGGCGGCGAGCTTGACGGTGCCGTCGGGCATCGGGTAGTGAACGATCTCGGGGTCGCGGCCGATGATGTCGCGGCATTGCTCCAGGGTGACGACCGGGTTCTTGAAGAAGCTGCCGGCGTTCCCGATCACGGCCGGGTCGGGCAGCTTGGCGCGGCGGATCGCGCAGACCCACTCGAAGACTGTGCGCGCGTCGGGCGCCGCGTCGCCGGTCTCGGCGATCTTGCGTTCCAGGTCCAGATAGCCGAGCACCGGCTGCCAGGGCCGGGGCAGCCGCAAGCGGACCCGCGTGATCACGGACTTGCCCGCCAGGTGCTGCTTGAAGACGCTGTCGCGGTAGCCGAAGCAGCACGCGGCCGCGTCCAGCGTGACGCTGCGGCCGGTGACCAGGTCGATGGCCTCAAGCGAATCGAAGCGGTCCTTCAGCTCGACGCCGTAGGCGCCGATGTTCTGCACCGGCGCCGCCCCGACCGAGCCCGGGATCAGCGCCAGGTTCTCCAGCCCGGGCCAGCCCTGGTCCAGCGTCCAGGCGACGAAGGCATGCCAGGGCTCGCCCGCGCCGGCCTCGACGATCCAGGCGTCCGCGTCCTCGCGCACCAGGCGCCGGCCGGCGATCTCGACCTTGAGCAGCACCGCCTCGACATCGCGCGTGAAGACCACGTTGCTGCCGCCGCCGAGGATGAACTTCGGCGCCACGCCGTATTGTGGGTGATCGACCACCCGACGCACATCGGCCTCGGCGTGGATGCGGACCAGCGTGCGTGCCACCGCCGGCAGGCCGAAGCTGTTGTGTTCGCGCAGGCTCGCGCGCTCCTGGACATCGAGCGATACGGCGGTATTGGGCATCGACGAATTTTCGTGCATATTCAGCTCACGTCCCCTCACGATCCAACGCCCTTCATGCCCAGCTTCGACGCCATCATCGAACCCGACCTGGTCGAACTGCGCAACGCGGTCGAACAGGCGAACAAGGAGATCGGCACCCGCTTCGACTTCAAGGGCTCCAGCGCCCAAGTCGAGCTGGCCGCGGCGACGGCCAAGCAGCGCGAGCTCACGCTGTGGGCCGACAGTGACTTCCAGCTCCAGCAGGTGCGCGACCTGCTGCTGACGCGACTGGCCAAGCGCGGGGTCGATGTGCGGTTCCTCGACTTCAGCGCCACGCCGCAGAAGATGAGCCACGACAAGCTCAAGCTCATCGTGCCGGTCAAGAGCGGGATCGATGCCGAGACCGGCCGCAAGATCCAGGCCGCACTGAAGGCGAGCAAGCTGAAGGTGCAGGCCGCGGTGCAGGGCGACGCGGTGCGCGTGACCGGCGCCAAGCGCGACGACCTGCAGGCGGCGATCGCCCTGCTGCGCAAGGAAGTGTCCGAGTGGCCGCTGAGTTTCGACAATTTCCGCGCCTGATCGCCGTGCTGGCCCTGGCGGGCGCGCCGCTGCAGGCCGGTGCCGCCGGTGTCGTGCTCGCCGGCCGCATGGGCGAGCGCGCGCTGCTGGTCATCGACGGCCAGCCGCACATGGTGGCCCCGGGCCAGTCGGTGGAAGGCGTGCGGCTGCTTCACTGGGACGGCGACCGGGCCGAGGTCGCGCGCGACGGCACCACCGCCTGGCTGCAGCTCGGCGCGCCGGTCCAGGTCGGCGCCGCGTCGGCGCCCGCCGGAGAGCGCGAGGTCGTGATCCCGGCAGGGCCGGGCGGCCACTTCGCCACCGCCGGCGCGATCAACGGCCACGCGGTGCGGTTCATGGTCGATACTGGCGCGACGCTGGTCTCACTCGGCGCCGACGACGTGGCACGGCTGGGCATCGATCTCGGCCAAGCGCGTGCAGGCGTCACCGAGACGGCCAACGGCCCGCTGCCGATCAAGATCGTGGTGCTCGACCGCGTGCGGGTCGGCGACGTCGAGCTCACCAACGTCGGCGCGGCCGTGCTGCCGGTCCGGATGCCGCAGATCCTGCTCGGCAACAGCTTCCTGTCCCGGCTGCAGATGCAGCGCAACAACGACACCATGCGCCTGCAACTGCGGTGAGGCTGTCGTCCTCGGGACAGGCCAGAATCGAACGCTCGTGCTAAAAACCCAGGCTGAGTAGCGCGCTGGCGACCAGCGCGCCGACCCGACTGGCCGAAGGAGACCGCGTCACATGGACCTGAACTTCACCGCCGAAGAGCTCGCCTTCCGGCGAGAGATCCGGCAATGGGTGGCCGAGAACCTGCCCGACGACATCAGCCACAAGGTGCGCAACGCCCTGCGGTTGACCCGCGACGACCACCAGCGCTGGGCCAAGATCCTGGGCAAGAAGGGCTGGCTGGGCTGGGGCTGGCCAAGTCAGTTCGGCGGCCCGGGCTGGAACGCGATCCAGAAGCACCTGTTCGAGGAGGAATGCGCGCTGGCCGGCGCGCCGCGGGTGATTCCGTTCGGCCCCGTGATGGTCGCCCCCGTGATCATGGCCTTCGGCAGCCCCGAGCAGCACAAGCGCTTCCTGCCCGGTATCGCCAGTGGCGAGGTCTGGTGGAGCCAGGGCTACAGCGAACCGGGATCGGGCTCCGACCTCGCCAGCCTGAAGACGCGGGCCGAGCGCCGGGGCGACAAGTACATCGTCAACGGCCAGAAGACCTGGACCACGCTGGGCCAGTATGGCGAGTGGATCTTCTGCCTCGTGCGCACCAGCAACGAAGGCAAGCCGCAGACCGGCATCAGCTTCCTGCTCATCGACATGAAGAGCCCCGGTATCACGGTGCGCCCGATCGTGCTGATGGACGGCGAGCCCGAGGTCAACGAGGTGTTCTTCGACAACGTCGAGGTGCCGGCAGAGAACCTGGTGGGCGAGGAGAACAAGGGCTGGTCCTACGCCAAGCACCTGCTGGCGCACGAGCGCACCAACATCGCCGATGTCAACCGCGCCAAGCGCGAACTCGAGCATCTTAAGCGCATCGCCAGGGCCGAGGGTGTCTACGACGACGTCCGCTTCCGCGAC
The DNA here is from genome assembly GCA_037443665.1 of Betaproteobacteria bacterium. Classification (GTDB taxonomy): domain Bacteria; phylum Pseudomonadota; class Gammaproteobacteria; order Burkholderiales; family Burkholderiaceae_C; genus Rubrivivax. The sequence goes on along the minus strand of JBBINW010000009.1, from coordinate 79,378 downwards.
CAGATCGCACTCCTCGAAGTCGACATCGTGGCACTGGAAATGCTCGTGCTGCGCGTGCTCTCGGCCGAGAAGAGCGGCAAGCAGAGCCTGGACATCGCCGGCCTGCTGAAGATCCGCGGCAGCGAGATCCAGCAGCGCTACACCGAGTTGATGATGCTGGCCGCCGGCCCGCTGGCGCGCGCGCGCATCGACGAGGCGATGGAGGCCGGCTGGCAGGGCGACCTCGCTTTCCCGGCGAGCATCGTGCCGCTGGCCGGCACCTACTTCAACTACCGCAAGACGACGATCTACGGCGGATCGAACGAGGTCCAGCGCAACATCGTCGCACAGACCGTCCTGGGGAGCTGACATGGACTTCGACTGCACCGACGACCAGGAATCGCTGCGCGACGCCGTGCGGCGCTGGGTGGACAAAGGCTTCTCGTTCGAGCGCCGGCACCAGCTCGCCAAGGCCGGCGGCGCGACGCGCGCCGTGTATGCCGAACTGGCCGAGCTCGGCCTGGCCGGCCTCGTCGTGCCCGAGGCGCACGGCGGCCTCGGCCAGGGCCCGATCGAAGCCATGGTGGTCAGCGAAGAGCTGGGCCGTGGCCTCGTCAACGCGCCCTACGCCTTTGCCGCGCTGATGGCGCCGCGCCTGCTGGCTGCCGCTCCGGCGGCCCTCCAGGCCGCCTGGCTGGCGCGCATCGCCAGCGGCGAGGCGCTGGTGGTGCCAGCGCTGCAGGAGCTCGGCTCGCGCTACCGTCTGGCGCAGGTCGTCACCGCGGCGCGCGGCAACGGCGGCAGCTGGACCGTGGACGGCACCAAGTGCCTCGTGCCCGGCGGCGACGAGGCCGATGCCTTCATCGTCCCGGCCCGCGTCTCGGGCGCCGCCGACGACGCCAGCGGCATCGGCCTTTTCCTGGTCGAGCGCGCCGCCGCCCGCGTCACCGGCTACGCGACGCAGGACGGCGCTCGCGCCGCAGACGTCGTGATGACGGGCGCGAAGGCGCGGCTGGTCAACGAAGATGGCCACGCCGTGCTCGAGGATGCCGTCGATGCCGGCATCGCGGCCCAGTGCGCCGAGGCCGTCGGCCTGATGGACCGGCTGGTCGCGATCACGGTCGATTACATGAACACGCGCAAGCAGTTCGGGGTGCCGATCGCGAGCTTCCAGGCCCTACGGCATCGCATCGCCGACGTCAAGATGCAGCTCGAACTCGGTCGCTCGATGAGCTATTTCGCCAGCCTCAAGCTCGGCGAGCCGGCGGCGCAACGTCGGCGCGCGATCGCCCAGGCGCGGGTGCAGCTGGGCAACAGCATGCGCTTCGTCGGCCAGCAATGCATCCAGCTCCACGGCGGCATCGCCTGTACTGACGAGTACATCGCCAGCCACTACTTCAAGCGCCTGACGATGCTCGAACTCAGCCTGGGCGACACCCTGCACCACCTGGGCGAGGTGTCGGCGCGGATGCAGGACACCGCCGGCGTCTTCGCCTGACCGCGGCTGACGTCCAGGCCGACGCCGACAATCGGGGCATGTTCCCCGGCGCCATTACCGACGTACACGGCATCCTCGCCGGCCACCACACGCACGACACGCGGCCGACGGGCTGCAGCGTCGTCCTCTGCCCCGAAGGTGCGGTCTGCGGTGTCGACGCCCGCGGCGCCGCGCCCGGCACGCGCGAGACCGACGTGCTGCGCGCGGACAACCTCGTCGAGCAGGTCCACGCCGTGCTGCTCACCGGCGGCAGCGCGTTCGGCCTCGACGCCGCCGGCGGCGTGATGCGCTGGTTCGAGGAGCGCGGGCACGGCTACGCCGTCGGGCCACTGAAGGGAGACGGCCCCTCCGCCCGCCAGCTCCGGGTGCCGATCGTGCCCGCGGCGGTGCTGTTCGATCTGTGGCTCGGCGACCCCGGCATCCGCCCCGACGCCGCCAGCGGCTACGCCGCCTGCGAGGCCGCCGCGACGTCGCCACCGGCGCAGGGCAGCGTCGGCGCCGGTGCCGGCGCCACCGTGGGCAAGCTGTTCGGCCTCGAGCGGGCGATGAAGGGCGGCGTCGGCACCGCGTCGCTGCGCGTCGGCGCGGTCACTGTCGGCGCTTTGGTCGCGGTTAACGCCGTCGGCGACGTGATCGACCGCAGCACGGGCCAGGTGCTGGCCGGGGCTCGCGGTGCCGATGGCGGTGCGCCCGCCGGGATCACCGCGGCCCTGCTGCGCGGCGAAGGCCCCGCGCAGACCCTGGCCGGCATGGCGACGACGATCGGCGTCGTGGCCACCGACGCAACGATCACGAAGGCCCAGGCCGCGCGGCTGGCGACGATGGCCCACGATGGGCTGGCACGCAGCATCGACCCCGTGCACACGATGGCCGACGGCGATGTGCTGTTCGCGATCGCAACCGGTCGCAACGCCCGCGGCAACGCGACGCCGACAGAGATCACCGTGCTCGGCGCCCTGGCCGCCGAGGTCACGGCGCGCGCCGTCACCAACGCGATCCGCGCCGCCACCGGGCTGCCGCAGGCGCCGTCGGCGCGCGACCTCGGCCGGGCCTGAGAGCCTGTGAAGGTATGACCGAGCGTCGCCTGGCCGACATCCTCTTCAGCCAGGGCTTCGGCACCCGGCGCGAATGCGCGGCGCTGATCCAGTCCGGCGCGGTGACGATTGGCGGCCAGTCGTGCGACGACCCAGCGGCGCCATACCCGACGACCGGTCTGCGCTTTGCCGTGGCCGGTGTCGAGTGGCCGTACCACGAGAAGGCGCTGGTGATGCTGCACAAGCCCGCGGGCTACGAGTGCTCGCAGCGCCCGCGCCACCACCCCGGTGTGCTCAGCCTGCTGCCGGCACCGCTGCGCCGCCGCGGCGTGCAGCCGGTGGGCCGACTCGACGCCGACACCACCGGCCTGCTGCTGCTGACCGACGACGGGGCGCTGATCCACCGGCTCACCTCGCCCAGGCACCACGTGGCCAAGGTCTACGAGGTGATCACACGGCATCCACTGGCTGACGAGCAGATCGAGCGCCTGCTCGCCGGCGTGGTCCTTGACGACGATCCGAAGCCGGTCCGCGCCGCCGCGGCCGAGCGCCGCGGCGCGCACGAACTGCGGATGACGCTGACCGAAGGCAAGTACCACCAGGTCAAGCGCATGCTGGCGGCGGTGGGCAACCGGGTCGAGGCGCTGCATCGCAGCAAATTCGGCGACCTGCCCCTGCCGGCAGACTTGGCGCCGGGCGACTGGCACTGGATCGACTGACGGCCGCCAGCCTCCTGTTGGCTAGAATCGGCCGCCGCCGCAAACGCACCTTCGTCGGCCAACACTCCAGCCCGCCGCGAAGGGCCGTATGCAGTGAAACGAATCGCAATCGTCGTGCAGCGGTATGCCGCAGAGATTACCGGCGGCGCGGAACGCCATGCGCGCTTGGTAGCCGAGTTGCTTGCGCAGGACTACTCGGTCGAAGTACTCACAAGTTGTGCGCTTGACTATGTCCGTTGGGACATGCACTACCTGCCCGGAGCCGAGGTCGTTGGCGGCATCATCGTGCGGCGTTTCGCCAACACGCTGCGCAACGATCTCGGCCGCGCCCGCGTGCCGCTGCCGCACAAGCTGCGGTTCAAGCTGCGGCGATTGCTACGCTGGCTCCCGGGGCCATGGGTGGCGTGGCCACGCGGCAACGTGGCCTATGACGGCGTCGAGTTCCTTCGTCGCCAGGGGCCGCATTGCCCCCGGTTATTCGAACACCTCTCGGCCTCACGCGAACTCTACGACGCGGTCATCTTTTTCACCGCGTTGTACGAGACTGCTGCGCTGGGCGTTCAGATCTGGGGTCCGCGCAGCATCCTGGTGCCGCTGTTGCACGACGAGAAGCCGATGTACCAGCCGGTGTTCCACCAAGTCTTCCGCGCGCCGGGCCGCATCCTCTTTAATTCCACGTCAGAGCGTCGCCTAGCGGCGGGCCTATACGGCATTGACGTCGACTCGGATCCGATCGCGGGCATCGGGGTGGAGATGCCTGAGCCGGATCCGGCCTATCAGCAACAGGTGATGGTTCGCTTTGGACTCGCCCCCGGCTACCTGATCTACGTCGGGCGCGTCGACGTGGCCAAGGGCGTACCTGATTTAATCGCCGCCTTCCTGCAGCATGCGCGCCACCATGCCAAGGCGCGGCTGGTCTTGGTTGGTCACGCCGTGATGCCCATACCGGCCAATCCGCGCATCGTGCATACCGGATTCGTCAGCGAAGCTGAGCGCGACGCGCTGGTCGCTGGCGCCGTAGCCCTCGTGATCCCGTCGCGCTACGAGAGTCTGTCGGCGGTTCTCCTCGAGGCCATGCTGCTGCGCACACCTGTCATCGCCAATGGCCGCTGCGAGGTGCTGGCCGATCATATCCGCGACAGCGGCGCCGGCATTGCCTACCGCAGCCCACGCCAGTTGCGCGCGGCATTGGCCACGATGGACTCACTGCCGGCGTCCAAGCGACAGCACATCGGCGAGCTGGGCCGCACCTACGTCACGAGCCGCTACACGTGGGACCGGGTGAAGGCGGTCTTTGACCAAGCCATCGACGAGGTCAGCGCCCTGCCCGCCAAACCTCCAGTGCCCGCGCCACTCACGCCCGGCTGAGCACCACGAGCTGGTTCGGCCAGAGGTCAAGCCCGCGCGGGAGGCTGTACATCTTGCGCAGCCGCCACTCGAAGGCGCAGCGCGCCATCTGCGCCAGCCACGCACCCGGGCGGCGCGACGGCGGCAGGGCGCGCCACGGCAGCGCCTCGCCACTGTGCTCGAGCCGCAGGCCGCAGGAACTGCAAAGCTGGCGCACCTTCGATAGGCCCAGTGCATGCGTGTGGGTCAGGTCACCGTGTTGCATCGGCAGGCCGAAAGGCGATTCGCCGTTCGGGAAGCGCAGTAACACGCGCCCGTCGTCGGCCAGCAGGCCGATCAGCCGCGCAATGAGCGGCTCGAATTGGGCCGCTGGCACGTGCTCGAGCACGTCGAACGCAGCGACGAGGTCGAAACGGCGCGCGGCATCAAGCTGCGCCACGTCGGCCATGGCCTCAAAGCCGGCCTGCAGCGCCAAGTCGACCAGGCGCACATTGGCCTCAACGCCGACGATGCGGTGACCGCCAGCGCGAACCCAACCCATGAAGCTGCCGTTCCCAAAGCCAATCTCCAGCACCTGCCAGGGCACGGCGCGCGCGCCCAGGGCGCGCTGCACATGCCAGGCGTAGTAGCGCGCGTCGTTCCGCGAATGACGCCCAAAGTCGCCGCGCGACCAGCCCTTCCACTCAGCGTAGGCGTCAGGCATGACACTCAATTCGAAGCACAGCATTCCCTGGCGCGGCTGGGTCCGGCTCAGCGCCGGCGCCATGGCGTCGGCGGGAGGGTGCGCAACGGGGCATCACCGCATTCTGCCTTGCTAAACTCGCGTCGAATGAGTCCCCCGCAACCCGGCCTGCAACGCATCGGCATCAGTCTGGGTAACATGGGATCGCTGCAGGACGGTCTGGGCGAATTCGCGGTCCAGATGGGCGACTACGTCGCCGCCCACGCGCGCGACTGGCGCCAGCGGCTCGGCATCGCGTTCGACTTCCACTGCCGCGAGAAGCTGTTCGGCGCCTTCGGCGACGAGGTCGGCTACCTGAAGGTCACGCGCTGGCAGCGCCTGCACCATGTGCAGCCCGAGCGCTACGCGCTGTGGCACTCGCTGCACCAGCTCAACAAGACGCTCACGCCGCAGGGCTGCGGTCCGCGTCTCGTCACCGTGCACGACCTGAACTACGTCTACAAGCCCAACCGCTTCTCGGTCTGGCGCGACCACCGGCGCGCGCGAGCGCTGATGCGGCGCAGCGACTACCTGGTGGCGATCAGCGATTACACCGCCGCCGACGTGCGACGGCACCTGGGCTGGACGGGCCCGCTGGAGGTGATCCACCGCGGCCCGCGCCATCTCGAGGACGTGCCGCCCGAGCCCATCCCCGGATTCGACCCCGGCCAGCGGCGGTTCCTGTTCCACCTCAGCCGCATGTCACCGTCCAAGAATCCGCAGGCGATCCTCGGCCTGGCCGCCGCCTGGCCGGAGATGGACTTCCTGTTCTGCGGCCCGCCCACCGACGACGCGCGGTCGCTGAAGGCAGCCACCCACCTGCCCAACGTGCACTTCCGCTTCGCGATCACCGACGCGCAGAAGGCCTGGGCCTTCTCGCATTGCGCGGGCTTCGTGTTCCCGTCGTTCACCGAAGGTTTCGGACTGCCGCCGATCGAGGCCATGCAGTTTGGCAAGCCGGTGTTCCTCTCGCGCCTGACCAGCCTGCCCGAGGTCGGCGGCGACGCGGCGTACTACTTCGACGACTGGGACCCGGCCGCGATGCGTCGCGTCGTCGACGAAGGCCTGGCCCGCGGCGCCGAACCGGCGCGGATCGCCGCGGTCAAGGCCCACGCAGCGCGCTTCGACTGGGTGCAGGCGGCCGACCGCTACCTGGCGCTGTACCTGCGGCTGCTGGGTCGCACCGACGCGATCCGGGCCGACGCGGCATCGCCCGCGGCATCGCCGTGACCGCGATGCGCATCAGCCACGGGCTGCAAGGCGCGGGCGCCGGCGAAGGCGGCTGCGCGCTGACGATCGGCAACTTCGACGGCGTGCACCGAGGCCACCAGGCGATGCTGGCGCTGCTGACGAGCGAGGCGCGACACCGCGGCCTGCCCGCCTGCGTTCTCACCTTCGAGCCGCACCCGCGCGACCACTTCGCGCGCCTGGCCGGCCGGCCCGAGGCCGCCCCGCCACGCATCGCAACGCTGCGCGACAAGCTGGGCGAGCTGGCACGCTGCGGCATCGACCATGTCGTGGTCGCGCGCTTCGACACCGCCTTCGCCAGCATGTCGCCGCAGGCCTTCATTAGCGACGTGCTGCAGCGTGCGCTGGGCGCGCGCTACGTGCTGGTCGGCGACGACTTCAGCTTCGGCGCGCGCCGCGCCGGCAACTACGCGATGCTCGACGCCGCCGGGCCGCAGGCCGACTTCGACGTCGCCCGCATGCTCAGCTACGAGGTGCACGGCCTGCGCGTGTCGAGCTCGGCCGTGCGCAGCGCGCTGGCCGCCGGCGAGATGGCGACCGTTGAAGCGCTGCTCGGCCGGCCCTACAGCATCAGCGGCCACGTGCAGCACGGCGCGAAGCTCGGGCGCGACCTGGGCTTTCGCACCCTCAACCTGCGCTTCGGCCACCCGCGGCCGGCCGCTGGCGGGATCTTCGTCGTCCAGGTGCGCGGTCTGATGGACGCGGCGCTGCCCGGCGTCGCCAGCCTGGGCGTGCGACCGACGGTCGAAGACGGCGGCCGCGTGCTGCTCGAGGTGCATTGCCTGGACTGGCCTGCATCGCTCGGCATCGACGGCGGCTACGGCCGCTGCGTGCACGTCGAGCTGCTGCACAAGCTGCACGACGAGCGCAAGTACGCGTCGCTCGAAGCGCTGCGCGAAGGGATCGCGCGGGACACCGACGAGGCGCGCGCCTGGTGGGCCCTGCGCAGCGCCGAACACGCCGAGCCGCGCTGAGCGGCTCAGCCCGGCGCCAGCGTTGCCGGGCCTTCGGACCGTCCAAGTCCGCGCAGGCGGACCTGGAGCAGCGGCGCTCAGGGCGCGAAGCGGTCCTGAAGCGGCGCCCAGCAGTCGGCGTAGCCCGTGTCCAGCCGATCGCCCTGCATCGCGTAAGCCGAGGGCACGAAGCGCCAGCGGCTCTCGAACATGAACGCCAGCGTGTCGTCCAGCTTCTGCGGGCGCAACGCGGCCGCGCTGGCCTTCTCGAAGGCCTCGGCATCGGGCCCGTGCGGCACCATCGCGTTGTGCAGGCTGGCCCCGCCGGGCTTGAAGCCTTCGGGCTTGGCGTCGTACTGGCCGTGAACCAGGCCCATGAACTCGCTCATCACGTTGCGGTGGTACCAGGGCGGGCGGAAGGTGTCCTCCATCACCAGCCAGCGCGGCGGGAAGATCACGAAGTCGCAGTTGGCCACCCCCGGCGTGTCGCTGGGCGACGTGAGCACGGTGAAGATCGACGGATACGGGTGGTCGAAGCTGATCGATCCGATGGTCATGAAGCGCGCGGTGTCGTACTTCAGTGGCGCCAGGTTGCCGTGCCAGGCGACGACATTGAACGGCGTGCCGCGATGGCGGCCGCGCCACAGCCGGCCGCCGGCCTTGCGCACGATCTCGCAGTCGCCTTCGTCGGTTTCGAAGGCCGCGACCGGCGCCAGGAAGTCGCGCGCGTTGGCCAGGCCGTTGGAGCCGATCGGACCCAGTTCGGGCAGCCGGAACGCGGCGCCGTAGTTCTCGCAGACATAGCCGCGCGACGGGCCGTCGGGCAGCGCGACCTTGAAGGCCAGCCCGCGCGGGACCAGCAGCACCTCGCCGGGTGCGGCGTCGAGCACGCCGAGCTCGGTGGTGACGACGAGTTGGCCCTGCTGCGGCACGAGCAGCATCTCGCCGTCGGCGTCGACGAGGGCGCGCCGGTCCATCGAGCGGTTGGCGGCGTAGACCAGCGCGGCCATGCCGGTCTGCGCGTCGGGATCGCCGTTGGCGACGACGGTGTGCAGGCCGTCGATGAAGTCGGTCGGCTCGGCGGGCAGCGCGAAAGGGCGCCAGCGCAGCGGGTCGGGCGGGACCACCACGCCGCCGGCGGCGCCGGTGGTCCAGTCGGGCTGCGCGTAGGCCTCGCAGGCGCCGGTGGCCACAGAGGGCAGACGACGGTACATCCAGGTGCGGCGGTTGTCGGCCCGCGGCGCCGTGAAGGCGGAGCCGGACAACAGCTCGGCGTAAAGGCCGTGCGCCACGCGCTGCGGGCTGTTGCGGCCCTGCGGCAGCGCGCCGGGTACCGCCTCGGTGGCGAACTGGTTACCGAAGCCGCTCTGGTACTTGCGCTCGACGACGTCGGCATTCATCGGCGGGTCTCCTCGGCTCCCGGGCCGGCCGCGCCGACGCCGGCACGCGCCGCAGCCAGCGCCTGCGACAGCACCTGCAGGTCGCCGATGTGGTTGGCTAGCAGCAGAATCAGCCGCGTGTTGACGAGACGGCTTTCGTCGTCGCTGAGGCCGCGGTGGGTGGCGATGAGCCGGTCGTAGAACTGGTCGCCCGGGGCGTAGGCGTTCGGCGCCGCCTCGCCGGGCATCCCGAAGTGCGGCTGGGTGATGAGATCGATCATCGAGGCGACTCCATTTCAGTCCGAGGCAGCGTCCCGGCCGGTGGCGCGGGCCAGCGCGGCCCGCACCGTCGCCGCGTCAAAGCGGCGCCAGCGCGCGGCCACGTGCTGGTCGGGCCGCAGCAGGTAGGCCGTGCCCGGCCGGGCGTCGAAGCGCTTCGCGACCAGCCCCTGCCCGTCGACGACCAGCGCACAGCCGGCCGGTGCATCGCCGTCGATGCCGGCCACGAGCAGCGTGTGCATGGGCAGCGGCGCAGCGGCCAGTTCGCGCAGCGCGAGTCGGGTCGCGGCCGGCACGCCCTCGGCCGCGGCGACGAAGAGCATCAACAAGAAGCGCCCGCCCGTCTGCGGCAGCAACCAGTCGGCGCCGCCCTGGCGCAGCACCGGCGCATCGGCGATCGGCGCGCCCGGACACAGGTCGCACGCGAAGGCATCGACGTCGGACGTGTTCAGCGCCGAGCCGCTCAGCGTCGCCGGCACCGACAGGCGGCCGGAATTGACCAGTCCGCGCGCGAAGGCGTGCTTGCGCGCCAGCGTCAGCACCGCGTTACGGAAGTCGCGCGACACCTGGCTCTTCGGCGTAATGAAGTCGGTCGAGCGCGTCGAGTTGAGCAGGTTCTCGTCGGCGGCGGCCACGCGCTCGTTGCTGTAGCTGTCGAGCAGCGTCGGCGGAGCCTGGCCCGCGATCACCAGGGCGAGCTTCCAGGCCAGGTTGTCGGTGTCCTGGATGCCCGAGTTGGCACCGCGCGCACCGAAGGGCGAGACCTGGTGCGCGGCGTCGCCGACGAACAGCACGCGGCCGTGCCTGAAGCGCTGCATGCGCCGGCACTGGAACGTGTAGACGCTGACCCATTCGAGCTCGAACTCGCGATCGGGGCCCAGCATCGCGCGGATGCGCGGCGCGACGCGCTCGGGCTGGCGCTCCACCTCGGGGTCGGCGCTCCACCCGAGCTGAAAGTCGATGCGCCAGACGTTGTCGGCCCCGCGGTGCAGCAGCACGCTCTGGCCCGGGTGGAAAGGCGGGTCGAACCAGAACCAGCGCTCGGCCGGGAAGTCGGCCTTCATCACGACGTCGGCGATCAGGAAGCGGTCCCGGAACACTTGGCCGTCCATGTCCAGACCCAGCATGTGGCGGATCGGGCTGCGCGCGCCGTCGGCCGCGATCAACCAGTCGGCCTGCAGCGTGTAGCGGCCGTCGACGGTCTCGACCTCGATCTGCACCCCGTCGTCGCCAGGCCGCACGGCGACGACGCGGCTCTTCCAGCGCAGCTCGATCGCCGGCAGCACCTGCGCGCGCTCGACCAGCGTCTGCTCGAGGTAGTACTGCTGCAGGTTGACCATGCCGGGGCGACGATGGCCGGCCTCGGGCAGCAGGTTGAAGCTGAAGATCTCGTCGTCGCGGTGGAAGGTGCGGCCGACGTTCCAGGTCACGCCCTTGTCGACCACCGCGTCGCCGCAGCCCAGCCGGTCGAGGATCTCCAGCGTGCGCTTGGCCCAGCACAGGCCGCGCGAACCGACGCTGACGGTGTCGTCCTCGTCGAGCAGCAGCACAGGCAGGCCCTGCTGAGCGAGGTCGATCGCCGCGGCAACGCCCACCGGGCCGGCACCGACGACCACCACCGGGCGCCGGACCGCCCTGCCCGGCGCGCCGAGCTCGGGCGGCCGCCGGTAGGCGTATTGAGGGTAGGTGTAGGTGCTGAGCATGGCGTGCGCTTCACTTCGCGTCGGCAGCGAACTCCTTCTCGTGCATCCACGCCGCATGGCGCGGCGCGCGGCGCGTCTGCGCCCATTCATCGAGCATCGCCCACTTCACGGCGTCGAGCCGCGAATTCATCTCGGGCGTCGCGGTGTCGGCGGCCAACTCGACGCGGTGGCCGTTGGGGTCGAAGAAGTAGATCGAGCTGAAGATCGTGTGGTCGGTGGGCCCGACCACCGCGATCCCGGCCGCATCGAGCCGCGCCTTCGTGGCCATCAGCTCGTCGACCGAGCCGACCTTGAACGCGATGTGCTGCACCCAATCGGGTGTGTGCTCGTCACGCCCCATCGCAGGCGCGTTCGGCAGCTCGAAGAAGGCCAGCACATTGCCGCCGCCGGCATCGAGGAACACGTGCATGTAGGGGTCGGGCGCGTGCGTCGAAGGCACCTGGTCCTCGGCGATCGCGAGCACGAATTCCATGCCCAGGTGCTCGCGGTACCAGAGCACGGTCTGACGGGCGTCGCGGCAGCGGTAGGCGACGTGGTGGATGCGTTCGATGGCCACGGCGGCGTCTCCTCGCGGGTCGGGGGTCCGATCGGGTTCAGGAGGGTTCAGGACTCCAGCGCCAGCCACATCTGGCGGTCGCGCTCCGCCGTCCAGATGCGCGGGTCGGGGTACTGCGTGAGCTCGTCGTAGCAGCGCGTGACGTCGAACGGCATGCAGTGCTGGAAGATCACCCATTGCCCGTACTTCGGCGCCAGGCGGGCCATCGTCTCCTTGTAGACCGCGTTCAGGTCCTTCCCGGCGGCGATGCCGGCGGCGACGCTGTCGCGTACGTCCGCGATGAAGCTGCGCGTGCCGGCCAGCCCCGCAGCCACGGCCTCGGGCGTGGTCAGCGCGGCGCCGCGGCCGGGCACCAGCTTGGCCGGCGCCAGCGCCGCCAGCCGGTCTAGCGTCTGCGGCCAGTCCTTGAAGTAGGCGTCGCCGGCATAGGGCGTGGCGCCGAACTCGACCAGGTCGCCAGAGAACAGGATCTTCTGCTGCGGCAGCCAGCCCACCGTGTCGCCCTTGGTGTGGCCGCGCCCGAGCTGCAGCAGCTGCACCTCGAGCTTGCCGAGCCAGATCGACATCGCGCCGCTGAAGGTGATGGTCGGCCAGGTCATGCCCGGCGGCACCGACTCGACGGCCTGGAACAGGCGCGGAAAGCGGGCGATCTCGCTCGCCTTGTCGGCTTCACCGCGCTCGACGATCAGGTCGTAGGTGTCGCGACTGGCGACGACGTGGCGCGCGCCGTACGCCGAGGCGCCGAGCACGCGCACGGCGTGGTAATGGCTGAGCACGACGTAGTCGATCGGTTTGTCGGTGACCTCGCGGATGCGCCGGATCACGTCCTGCGCCATCACCGGCGTGGCCTGGGTGTCGATGACCATCACCGCGTCGTCGCCGATGATCACGCCGGTGTTGGGGTCGCCCTCGGCGGTGTAGGCGTAGGCGTTGGCGGACAGCTGCGTGAAGCTGACCTGCTTGGCTTCGAGGTCGGCCTGGGAGGCGAAGGCTTTCTGCATCTGGGATCTCCGGCAAGGCGGGCGCGAACGACGCCCGCACGCGATGCTGCATGGTAACCACGTGACCTGCGCGGACCGCCACTGCCGGCGATCGGCGTCGTCGCCCGCGGGCGGTCGCTAAAATCGGCGGGATGCAACTGATGTGGCAGCCGTCCCCGACTCGCCTGGCCCCCTGCCGGATGACCTTGCGTTGGCACGCCACCACGCGGCGGCAGGCCACGCGCGACCGAATTATCCGGTCGGTCGCCTGACGCGGGCCCGCCGCAGGTGCCGCGCCGGCACCTGCGGTGACGAGCACCCCGCAAAGCGCCCCCTGGACCGACCTGCAAGCCGCCGCGCAGCGGCCTGCGCCAGCGCCAAGCCCTGCGCACCCGACGAGCACCAGATGAGCACCACGCCTGACTACCGCAGCACCCTCAACCTCCCCGACACGCCGTTTCCGATGCGCGGCGACCTGCCCAAGCGCGAGCCGGGCTGGATCAAGGGCTGGGACGACGGCGGCCGGTATCAGCGGCTTCGCGCTGCGCGCCGAGGCGCGCCGCTGTTCGTGCTGCACGACGGTCCGCCCTACGCCAACGGCAAGCTGCACATCGGGCATGCGGTCAACAAGATTCTGAAGGACATGGTTGTCAAGAGCCGCCAGCTGGCCGGCTTCGACGCCCGCTACGTGCCGGGCTGGGACTGCCACGGCCTGCCGATCGAGAACCAGATCGAGAAAGACCATGGCCGCGGCCTGCCGCGCGAGAAGGTGCAGGCGCTGTCGCGCGCCTACGCCAGCGAGCAGATCGCGCAGCAGATGGCGGACTTCAAGCGCCTGGGTGTGCTCGGCGACTGGGATCACATCTACCGCACGATGGACTTCGCGAACGAGGCCGGCGAGATCCGCGTGCTCAAGCGCCTGGTCGAGCGCGGCTTCGTCTATCGCGGCCAGAAGCCAGTCTATTGGTGCTTCGACTGCGGCTCCTCGCTGGCCGAGTTCGAGATCGAATACGCCGACAAGAAGAGCATCGCCGTCGATGTCGCCTTCGACGCCGCCGAGCCCGACCAGCTGGCAGCGGCGTTCGGCCTCGCGTCGCTGCCGCGCGACGCCTTCGCGGTGATCTGGACCACGACGCCGTGGACTCTGCCGGCCAACCAGGCGCTCAACCTCAACCCCACCCTGCCCTACGCGCTGGTCGAGACCGAGCGTGGCGTGATGCTGGTCGCCGAGGCGCTGGTTGAGGCCTGCCTCGCGCGCTGGGGCCTGCAGGGCCGCGTGATCGCGACGGCCCGGGGCGAAATGCTCGCAGGCCTGAGGTTCCGCCATCCGCTGGCCGCCGTCGACGGAGGCTACGACCGCGTCGCCCCCGTCTACCTGGCCGACTACGCCACCGCCGAGGACGGCACCGGCGTCGTCCACTCGTCGCCGGCCTACGGCGTCGATGACTTCAACTCGTGCCTGGCCCACGGGATGAAGGCCGACGAGATCCTCAACCCGGTGCAGGGCCACGGCGCCTACGAAGCGGCGCTGCCGCTGTTCGGCGGCCAGCACATCTGGAAGGCGCAGCCGGCGATCGTGAAGGCGCTCGCCGACGCCGGCCGCCTGCTGGCCCAGGGCGAACTGCTGCACAGCTATCCGCATTGCTGGCGCCACAAGACGCCGGTGGTCTATCGCGCCGCCGCGCAGTGGTTCGTGCGCATGGACGAGGGCGAGGGCGTCTTCACCACCGACAAGGCGCCGGACACGCTTCGCCGCACGGCGCTGGCGGCGATCGAGCAGACCGGCTTCTACCCCGACAACGGCAAGGCCCGCCTGCGCGACATGATCGCCGGCCGCCCCGACTGGTGCATCAGCCGCCAGCGCAGCTGGGGCGTGCCGCTGCCTTTCCTCCTGCACAAGGCGACGGGCGAGCTGCACCCCGACACGCTGGCGCTGATGGAACGCGCTGCGGTGCTGGTCGAGCAAGGCGGCGTCGAGGCCTGGAGCCGGCTCGACCCGGCCGCGTGGCTGGGCGCCGACGCCGAGCACTACGCCAAGAGCAACGACATCCTCGACGTCTGGTTCGACTCCGGCTCGACCTTCAGCCACGTGCTGCGCGGCTCGCACGAAGGGCCGCCAGGCAACCCGGGCCATCACGCGACCGGCCCGGAGGCGGACCTCTACCTCGAGGGTCACGACCAGCACCGCGGCTGGTTCCACTCGTCGCTGCTGATCGGCTGCGCGATCGAGGGCCACGCGCCCTACCGCGGCCTGCTGACCCACGGCTTCGCGGTCGACGGCGCCGGCCGCAAGATGAGCAAGTCGCTCGGCAACTTCGTCGAGATGCGCACCGTCACGAGCCAGCTCGGTGCCGAGATCATCCGCCTGTGGTGCGCGGCCACCGACTACTCGGGCGACCTGAGCATCGACGACAAGATCCTCGCCCGCGTGGTGGACAGCTACCGCAGGATCCGCAACACGCTTCGCTTCCTGCTCGCCAACACCTCGGATTTCGACGCCGCGAAGAACGCCGTGCCGGTGGCCGAGATGCTCGAGATCGACCGCTGGGCGCTGGCGCGCACCGCCGAACTGCAGGCCGAGATGCTGAGGCACTACGACGTCTACGAGTTCCATCCCGTGGTTGCAAAGCTGCAGGTGTTCTGCGCCGAGGATCTGGGCGCGTTCTACCTCGACGTGCTGAAGGACCGGCTCTACACCACCGCCCCGGACTCGCACGCGCGGCGCAGCGCGCAGACGGCGCTGGCGCGGATCACGCACGCGATGCTGCGCTGGATGGCGCCGTTCCTCAGCTTCACGGCCGAGGAGGCGTGGCAGGTCTTCGCCGGTGGACAGCCCGGCTTCTCGGGCACGATCTTCACCGAGACCTTCGTACGCTTCGACACGCAGGGCACGGATTCGGTCGCGCTGCTGGCCCGCTGGGCGCGCCTGCGCGAGCTGCGCGACGCGGTCAACAAGGAGATCGAGGCCGTGCGCGCCGCCGGCGGCCTCGGGTCGTCGCTACAGGCCGAGGTGACGGTCACCGCCGGCGCCGAAGACCACGCGCTGCTCGAATCGCTGGGCGACGACCTCAAGTTCGTGCTCATCACCTCGCGCGCCACGCTGTGCGCCGGCGATGCGCTGGGCGTCACGGTGAAGGCCAGCGGCGCCGTCAAGTGCGAGCGCTGCTGGCACTGGCGCGACGACGTCGGCCACGACCCAGCGCACCCCGGGCTGTGCCGGCGCTGCACCAGCAACCTCTACGGCGCCGGCGAGACGCGCCGGGTGGCCTGAGCATGGCCGCGCGTGGGGGTGCGGGCCGCGGCGCCGGCGGCGGCCCCGGCCTGTGGCTGTGGCTGGGCCTGTCGGCCATGGTGGTGCTGGCCGACCAAGTCGCCAAGACGATGGTCGTGGCCGCGCTCTCGCTCGGCGAGGTGCGCTCGGTGACGCACTTCTTCAGCCTCGTGCGGGCCCACAACCGCGGCGCCGCGTTCTCGTTCATGGCCGGCGCCTCGGGCTGGCAGCGCTGGGCCTTCACCGCGCTCGGGCTGGCGGCGTCGGGCTTCATCGTCTGGATGATCCGCAAACACCCGACGCAGAAGCTGTTCTGCTTCGCGGTCAGCATGATCATGGGCGGCGCGCTGGGCAACGTGCTCGACCGCCTGCTCCACGGCTACGTGGTCGATTTCCTGCAGTTCCACTTCCGCTTCCTTTCACCGCTGTTCGAGGGCGGCTACTTCCCAGCTTTCAACCTCGCCGACAGCGCGATCACGCTGGGTGCGGCCTGCCTGATCCTGGACGAACTGCTGCGGGTGCGACGCGGCCGGTGAGCCCGCCGGCGCCTGCGGGCATCTCCGGGTGCCGGCGCAGCGCCGGGCCGCATAAGCTGCGGCCATGAACGAAATCGTCGAACCCGCCGCGGCTGAGCACAACGCGCCGCCGGATGCGGACCTGCCGCTGGTGGGCCTGCGGACCCTGGCCTATGCCGACCCGCTGCGGTGGCTGGCGCTGGGCTGGCGCGACTTCGTCCGCGCGCCGGGCATCGGGCTGTTCTATGGCGGCTGCTTCACGGTCATGGGATGGGCCCTGCTGGCGGTGTTCGAGCACGCGCCTCCCTACACGCTCGGGCTGTCGGGCGGCTTCCTGCTGGTGGGGCCCTTCATGTGCCTGGGCCTGTACCGCGTCAGCCAGAAGCTCGAGGCGGGCGAGCGGCCCGATCTCGCCGACTCGCTGATGGCCTGGGACACGCGCACCGCACAGCTCGGCATCTTCGGTTTCGTGCTGCTGATCCTGGAGATGCTGTGGGCGCGCACGACGCTGGTCGTTTTTGCCGTCACGTTCGACGGGATGCCGGATTTCAAGGGCTCGCTGCTGGCGCTGCTGGCGCCGGAGAACCTGACCTTCATCGTCGCGTGGGCGGTCGTCGGCGCCCTCTTCGCGACGCTGATCTACGCCATCAGCGTCGTCTCGATCCCGATGATCCTGGACCGCCCGACCGACGCCATCAGCGCTGGCCTGACGAGCATCCGCTTGGTCCTCGCACAGGCCGGTGTGATGGCCTGGTGGGGCCTGCTGATCGCGGTGATCGTGGGGCTGGCGCTGCTGCCCTGGTTCGCCGGCCTGCTGATCGCGGGCCCGGTGGTCGGGCATGCTTCCTGGCACGCCTACCGGGCCGCGGTCGCCGACTGAGCCTCAGCCTGGTGCCGGAGTCCCCGGGCCTTCGGGCCGTCCAGGTCTGCGCAGGCGGACCTGGCGCCGCGGCCCTCAGCGCCGGTCGCCCATCGCGTATGCGATCGTGCCCAGGTCCACGTACTCGAGCTCGCTGCCCGCAGGCACGCCCCGGGCCAGCCGCGTGACCTCGAGGCCGCGCTCGCGCAGCGCGGTGGCCAGCGCATGCGCCGTGACTTCGCCCTCGGCGGTGAACCCGGTGGCCAGGATGACCTCTTGGACCACGCCGTCCTGTGCGCGCTCGATCAGCCGGGCAGCGCCGATCTCGCCCGCCCCGACGCCGTCCAGCGGGCTGATGCGGCCCATCAGCACGAAGTACAGGCCCTTGTAGCTTCCGCTGCGCTCCAGCGCCGCCTGGTCGGCCGGCGTCTCGACGACGCACAGCAGCCGTGCGTCGCGCCGCGGGTCGAGGCAGGTGCGGCACACCGGCGCTTCGGTGAAAGTGAAGCAGCGCTCGCAATGCCGCGCGCGCTGGACGGCGTCGGTCAGCGCGGCGGCCAGCCTGCGCGCGCCTTCGCGGTCGTGTTGCAGGAGGTGGAAGGCCATGCGCTGCGCCGACTTCTGCCCCACGCCGGGCAGACGGCGCAGCGCGTCGATCAGGCGCTCGAGGACGGCTTCAGCCACGGCGACGAGGTACCCGGGCGGACACGATCAAGGCCTGGCGCGGAACTGGCTCCGCCGGGCCGCTGCCAGAGCCCTCCCGGGGGGTCGCGAAGGCGCGAAGCGACAAGCTTGGGGGCCCGGTCAGAACGGGAACTTCATGCCCGGCGGCAGCGGCAGGCCGGCGGTGAGCTTGCCCATCTTCTCGGCGCTGACGTCTTCGGCCCGGCGCACCGCGTCGTTGAAGGCCGCGGCGACGAGGTCCTCGAGCATCTCCTTGTCGTCGGTGAGCAGGCTGGGATCGATCGCAACCCGCTTGACGTCGTGCTTGCAGGTCATCGTCACCTTGACCAGGCCGGCTCCCGACTGGCCCTCGACTTCGATCAACGCCAGCTCTTCCTGGGCGCGCTTCATGTTGTCCTGCATGGCCTGGGCCTGCTTCATCAAGCCGGCGAGTTGGCCTTTCATCATGGTCGTGCTTCCTTGTCTGTTCAGAGGGGTTTGATCGAGCCGGGCACGATGCGCGCGCCCTTGAACTGGGCCAGTAGTTCGCGCACCACGGGGTCGGCCCGGATCGCCGCTTCGGCCTCGGCCTGGCGGCGCTGGCGTTCGACCGCATCGCGGCGGGCGGGTGAGTCGTCGGGCACACCGGGTTCGATCTCGATTTCGATCGCTTGACCGAGTTCGGCGGCGAGCGCGGCGGCGAGCTTGTCGCGCAGCGGCGCACTGCGCAGGCTCTCGCGCTCGACCACCAGATGCCAGCGCGGCGGCGTTGCGCCCTCGTCGATCGCGCGCAGGCCACCCTGGGTCGCCAGTTCGCGCGCCAGCGCGGTCAGCGCACCCTCTTCGCACAGGCGCTTGACGAGGCGGTGCCAGCGCGCGCCGAGTTCGGGATCGGTGGCGCCCGGCGGGGCCGACACCGAAGCCACAGGCGGGGCCGGCCGTGGCGGCGGCAAGGCGCTCGGCCGTGACCGCGCGTCGGCGCCGGTGGGCAGGGTGATCGCCGGCGGCGGCGCGGCGCGCAGGGGCGCCGCCCGTGGCTCGCGCAGCTCGCGTCCGGGCACCGGAGCCTCGGCCACGAGCGCCGCGCCGCCCTGCGCCGGAAACGCCAGGAAGCGCAGCAGCACCATCGTCAGCGCGCCGTATTCGTCGCTCATCAGGCCGAGTTCCTCGCGGCCATGCAGCACGATGCTGTAGAGCAGCTGCATCTCGTCGGCGGCCAGCAGCGGCGCCAGCGCCAGCGCGTCGGCGGTCTCGGGGTCCTGGGCGTCGAGCGCACCGCGCACCGCCTGTGCCACCGCCATCTGCTGCAGCAGGCGGGCGATCTCCTCGAGCAGCCCAGCGGCCGACAACCCGAGCTGGCGCAGTCCGTCAACGGCGGCCAGCACCGCCGGGCCGTCGCGCGCGGCCAGCGCCTGGACGACGGCGCGCGCGTGGCCGCGATCGACGCTACCCAGCATGCTGCGCACCACCGCCTCGTCGAGCTGTCCGCCACCGTAGGCAATGGCCTGATCGGTGAGCGAGAGCGCGTCGCGCATCGAGCCGCGCGCGGCGCGGGCGAGCAGGCGCAGCGCGCCGTCGTCGAAGCCCACGCCCTCGGCCGCCAGCACCTGCTGAAGGTGCGCGCGCACGGTCTCGGGCGCCATCGGCCGCAGGTTGAACTGCAGGCAGCGGCTGAGCACCGTCGGCAGCATCTTCTCGGGGTCGGTGGTGGCGAGGACGAACTTCAGGTAGTCGGGCGGCTCCTCAAGCGTCTTCAGCAGTGCGTTGAACGCGTCCTTGGTGAGCTGGTGCGCTTCGTCGATCATGAAGACCTTGAAGCGCCCGATGCCCGGCTTGTAGGCGGCACGTTCGATCAGGTCGCGGATCTCGTCGATGCTGCGGTTGCTGGCGGCGTCGAGTTCGATGTAGTCCAGGTAACGGTCGGCATCTATCTCGGTGCAGGCCTGGCACACGCCGCAGGGCTCGGCGGTGATGCCGCCAGTGCCGTCGGCACCCGTGCAGTTCAGGCTCTTGGCCAGGATGCGCGAAACCGTGGTCTTGCCGATCCCGCGCGTACCCGTGAACAGGTACGCGTGGTGCAGGCGCTGCTGCTGCAGCGCGTTGGTCAGCGCCTGCACGACGTGCTCCTGCCCCACCATCTCGGCGAAGCGGCGCGGCCGGTACTTGCGAGCCAGGACGACGTAGGCCATCAGATGTGCCCGGCGCCGCGGGGCGCCACCGGCGGGGCCGCGAGGCTGGTGGAGGATGCGGGCAGCGGGAGGACCATCGATTCGATTCTACGGTTGGAAGGGATAATCGTTCGCCATGACGCAGCCCCCGAACACCCCGTTGAGCTACGCGCAGGCGGGGGTGCAGTACGACCTCATCGACCCGCTGAAGATCGCCGCCCAGCGCGCCGCGGCGGCCACCGGCGCGCACCTGGCTGCGCACGGCCTGAGCGAAGTCGCCGCCTCGCGTGGCGAGTCGGCGTACGTGGTCGACGTCGGCCCGTTCTACCTCGCGAGCATCGTCGAGTGCCTGGGCAGCAAGGCACTGGTGGCCGACGAGATGCAGCGCCTGACCGGCGAGTGCTTCTACGCCGCGATCGCACAGGACACGATCGCGATGGCGGTCAACGACCTGGCCACGGTCGGCGCCACGCCGCTGGTCGTGCAGGCCTACTGGGCCGCGGGCGGCAGCGACTGGTTCGCCGACGCGGAACGGGCGCAGACGCTGGTGCAGGGCTGGAAAGCTGCCTGCGACGTCTGCGGCGTGGCCTGGGGCGGCGGCGAGACGCCGGCGCTGGCCGGCATCGTCGAGGCCGGGCGCATCGACCTCGCCGCCTCATGCACGGGCCTGATCAGCCCGAAGGCGCGCCTGAGCCTGGGTGAGCGGCTGGCCCCCGGCGACGCGATCGTGCTGCTCGCCTCCAGCGGCATCCACGCCAACGGCCTGAGCCTGGCGCGCAAGCTAGCCGACCGCCTGCCGCAGGGCTACCTGAGCGACGTCGCTCCGGGACAGCGCTATGGCGCCGCGCTACTCGCCCCGACGACGCTGTACTCCCCCGTCACCGAGGCGCTGTGGGCGGCCGGCGTGCAGGTCCATTACGCCGCCAACATCACCGGCCACGGCTGGCGCAAGCTGCTGCGCCACCCCAAAGCGCTGAGCTACCGCATCCACACCGTGCCGCCGGTACCACCGGTGCTGCGCTTCATCCAGCGGCAGGCGCAGCTCGACGACGCCGAGGCCTACGGCACGCTGAACATGGGGGCCGGCTTTGCGCTGTTCGTGGCCGCCGCGGATGCCGACCGCACGATCGCCGTCGCGCGAGGCTGCGGCGTCCCGGCGTGGGCCGCCGGGCAGGTCGAGGCCGGACCCAAGCAGTTGCTCATCGAGCCGCTGGGCATCCGCTTCGAGGGCGAGGCGCTGCAGTTGCGCTGAGGTCTTCCGCCTCTGGCGGGTGGCGCGCCGATTGCGTACAGTCGGACGCAAGAGTTCATGGGTGGGATCTGGGAAAACCTCGTGCGCAAGCGGCTGGCCACACTGCCAGCCGAAGCGGCAGCGGTGCTGGAGGTGGTGCTGCCCGGCGGGCAACGCATCGGAATCGCCGACGCGCCGGTGCAGCTGCAGCTGCCGCACACGCTATCGCTGCGATACCTCGCGAATGGCCGCATCGGCCGCTTGGCCACCGAGATCGTCGAAGGCCGCGTGCTGCTCGACGGGCCGATGCGCCAGGTGGCGGGCATCGCCGCCGCGCTCCTTGACGAGGAGCCCACAACCGCCCACGCCCATCCGCTGCGCAACGCGCTGGCCTCGCGCTGGCGGCACCGGCCCGCGGCCGACGCGCGCCAGGTGCAGCACCACTACGACGTTTCCGACGACTTCTATGCCCTGTGGCTGGACCCGCGGCGTGTCTATTCCTGCGCCTACTGGCGCGCCGGTGCGACGACGCTGGTGCAGGCCCAGGAAGCGAAGCTCGACCTCGTATGCCGCAAGCTGCGGCTGCGGCCCGGCGAACGTTTCCTCGACATCGGTGCCGGCTGGGGCGCACTGCTGCTGTGGGCGGCCGAGCACTACGGCGTGCATGCCACCGGCATCACGCTGTCGAAGAACCAGCACGCCCATGTAAACGCCCTGGTCGCGCAGCGTGGGCTGGGCGACCGGGTGCAGATGCATCTGCTCGACTACCGCGAGCTGCCCGAGGACGCGCCGTACGACAAGATCGCCTCGGTCGGCATGTTCGAGCACGTCGGGCGGGCGCGGCTGCCGGCGTACTTCGCCAAGATCCGGTGCCTGTTGCGGCCCGGCGGTCTGCTGCTCAACCATGGCATCACGGCCGGGGGAACGCGCAACACGCAGCTCGGCGCGGGCATTGGCGACTTCGTCGAGCGCTACATCTTTCCCGGCGGCGAGTTGCTACACGTCTCGCACGTGCTTCGCGTGATGGCCGAGGCCGGGCTCGAAGGCCTGGACACTGAAAACCTGCGCCCCCACTACGCACGCACGCTATGGGCCTGGTCGGATGCGCTCGAGGCACAGCTGGACCGCGCCGCCGCACTTTGCAGCGCCAAGACGCTGCGTGCCTACCGGCTGTACCTGGCGGTCAGCGCGCTCGGGTTCGAGCGCGGCTGGATGGCGCTGCACCAGACGCTGGCCGCCCACCCCGACGGCCGCCCTTCGGCCAGCGACCCGCCGGGCGCGATGTGCGACTACCCCTTCGAACGCGCCTACGTCTACGCCTGACGGCAGGGGCGCACGGCCCCCTCGCCTACAATCCGCGGCGACGGGCCTCCCCGCATGGAAGCGCGCCCAACCGGGTCAGGTGGGGAACCAAGCAGCCCCAAGCGTTGCGACCAGTGCCGGGGGTAAGGCTCGTCACCCTCCCTTGCCGAAGGCCGCGGCCACCAGGTCGCGCAGCGAGCGCAGCAGCTTCAGTTCCTCGTCGCCCAGTGCGATCGTTCCTGCCTGCGCCTTGTCGGCATAGATCAGTCCGATCGGCGCGCCCTTGAGCATCAGCGGCAGCAGCAGGAAGGTGGGCGCGTTGACGCGTTCGCGGAACCATGCCGGCAGCCGGTTGGCCACCGCCGCACTGTCGGCGATCATCAGGTCGGCGCCCTTGGCACAGACCACGGCGAACAGGTCGCCGACCGCGGCGCCGTCGGGCGCGAAGCGGATAACGGCGCTGGCTTCGGCCCCGCCCGGTCCGAGGCCAAGGCGGCCCACCAGACAGCCGCTGGCCGGCTCGCGCAGGCACAGCACGACGCTGCGAAGGTCCAGCGCGCGCTGGATCGTTTCGAGCACCAGGCTCAGCAGTTCGTTCAGGCGCAGCCGGTTGCCGGCCACGGCGGCGCGTGCCTCCTGCAGCGCCCGCGCCAGCTGCGCCTGCGCTGGCTGCCCCGGCCGCGCGACCACAAGGGTCACATCGGGCAGGGCCGCGCTGCCGGCTGCGAGGCCGGTGGGCAGCACGGTGTCGACCAGCCGCCGCGCCGGAGCGTCCCGGGAGGGGCGCAGCCCCATCGCCTGCGCGAGCTGGCCGACGCGGATGCGCGCGCTGTTCGCGGCCGTCGTGACCTGCGCTACCGTGAGGCCCAGCGCCGGCGCGTAGAGCTCGGCGGCGGCTTCGACGGCGGCGGCCTGGGCCGCGGGGTCGCTGACGAGCCAGGCATCGGCCAGTGCGTTTGCGCTGCGCCCCAGCCAGCGCAGGCGCTCGACGCCGCCATCGGCGCCGCGGGCGACCGCCCGCGTGGGCACGTCGCCGGCGGGTGGCCGCAGCGCGCGCTGCAGGGTGTCGGGCAGGCCCCAGGCCTTGGCCACGCCGGCGCCGAGATCCTCGAGGCTGATGCCCAGCACGCGCCGCGCCGCGGCGTCGCGCTGCGCCGGCGTCGGGTCTCCGCCGCCGAGCTGCTGCCGGATCTGCAGCGCTTCTTCGGGAAAGTAGAACTCCGACAGCAGGCGGCCGAGGTTCTGGAACATCGCGCCGAGAAACGCTTCCTCCCCCTCGCGCGCCAGCGGCGAGAGCTCGTCGGCAAGCGTGCCGGCCATCAGCGCTCGCAGGAACTCGTCCTTGAGCTGCGCCGCGTGCCCCTTGTCGTTCATGTGCTCGAGCAGCACCAGCGACAAGGCCATGTTGCGGATGCCGGCGAAGCCGACCAGCGCCACCGCGCGCGAGACGGTGGCGATGCCGCCCCCGGCCACGGCGGTGAAATGCGCGGTGTTGACCATACGCAGCAGCTTGTTGGTCAGCGCCACGTCCTTGAGGATCTCTTCGGCCAGGCTGGCCAGCGACACCGTCTCCGAGGTCGCCACGCGCTGGATCCGCACGACCGAAGCCGATAGCGCCGGAAAGTCGGTTTTGTGGCGCATGCGGCGCAGCAGGAAGTCCAGCGTCGCATGGCCGTTTCCGGCCTGCGCGGGCGCAACCTCCGCCGGTTTCGCCCAGGCGCTGAGCGCTGCGTGCATCGCGCGCGCGCTGTCGTAGCGTGCGTGCACGTCGCGCGCCAGCGCGCGCTGCACGATGCCGCGCAACGTGGCATCGACCTTCACCGCCGACGATAGCTCCAGGTCCTCGCGCTGGATGCGCTCGATGGCCCGGTAGGGATCGGTCTCGCGCAGCAGCGGACCGCCGCTGAGGAGTTCGCCGAGCATCACGCCGGCAGCGAAGACGTCCATCGCAGGCACCGGGACCTCGCCGCGCGCGGCT
The DNA here is from genome assembly GCA_037443665.1 of Betaproteobacteria bacterium. Lineage (GTDB taxonomy): Bacteria > Pseudomonadota > Gammaproteobacteria > Burkholderiales > Burkholderiaceae_C > Rubrivivax. The sequence continues at coordinate 54,995 of JBBINW010000009.1, read as the reverse complement.
TCGGGCGAGATGTAGCCCGGCGTGCCCACGATGCGGCCATCGGCGATGTCAGTCGCCGGACGACCGCGGCGGTCGCCGTGGGCCACCCGCGCCGCGATGCCGAAGTCCATCACCCGCGCCCGGCCGTCGCTGCCGAGCAGGATGTTGGACGGCTTGAGGTCGCGGTGCACCAGCCCCTGGTCGTGCGCCGCGGCCAGTGCGTCAAGCACGCCCAACAGCAACGCTACGGCCTCGCGCGGCGGCATCGGCGGTTTGCCGCGGCGCGACTGCGACAGCGTCGGGCCTTCGACGTACTCGAACACGAGGTAGGGCTGGCCGTCGTGCTCGTCGGCCTCGAACACAGGCACGATGTTGGGGTGGGTCAGGCGGCTGACCGCGCGCGCCTCGTGCAGCCATTCGCTGACCGCCAGCGAGTCGGCTGCCGCGTCCAGCAGCTTCAGCGCCACCTCGCGATCCAGCCGCGGGTCGTGCGCCAGCCAGACCCGGGCCTGCGCGCCACGACCGAGCTCGCGCAGCAGCTCGAAGCGCCCGAGCTGCCCGAACCTGGGCCGCGGTGCCACCTCGGTGGTCATGCCGCTTCCCCGTCCAGCGGTGCCGGCATCGTGTAGGCGATCGGACTGGCCGGCTCGCCCTCCAAGGCGGCCTGCAGGTCGCGCAGCCCGACACCGAGCACCCGGCCGTAGCGCTGCGCCACGCGCTGCAGCGCGCCCTGAACGCGTTGCGCCGGCAAGGCCAGCGCATCGATCGTCTCGTTGGCGCAACTTGCCACGCAGCGCAGCATCTCGTCGTCGTTGTCGGCGCTGCGCACGGCGGTGACCGTTGGATGGCGACGGATCAGCGACAGGACACCATCGTCCAGGCCCCAGTGGCGGGCCACCGCGGCACCCAGCGCCTCGACATCGGCGCCGAGCACCGCGAAGGCCGCACTTTCCTCGCTCATGCCAGGTTCCTCGGGCTCGCCTTCACGCGCCGGCGGCGCCGGCTGCATCAGGCGCCGGATCTGCTGCGCCTCGTCGGCGAAGTGGTAGTGGACGACCAGGCGTCCGAGGCTCTGCAACATCGTGATCAGGTACACCACCTCGCCGTCGTAGCCCGGCGGGCGCAGGATGAGCGCGGCGCAGCCGGCGCGCTTGCAGCGTTCGATCAGCCGCTGCAGCTCGGCCGCACCCGCGTCGCCCAGCGGCCCCGGCCAGTCGCGCAGCGCGAGTGCGGCGCGACGCACGCCGTCCAGCCCCATCATCGCGATCGCGCGCCGCACCGTCAGCACCGGCCCGTTGCCCGAGACCTGCGCGCCGCGCACCTGAGCCGTGTTGACCAGTCGCAGCATCTCGAAGGAAAGCGCGAGATCCTCGAGCACTATTTCGGCCAGCTCGTTCGTGCGCTGGCCCTCCATCAGGGCCAGCCGCGCCACCCGCGCCGCCAACCCTGGCGACGAGGGCAGCACGCCGGCGTGGCGCAGGCGGTCGGACAGCAGCGCCAACGGCCCACCGGCGGCATCCGCCTCGGTGCGCAGCCAGCCTTCGAGCGCGCGCAGCAGCGTGCGTGCGCTGCGGTAACGCTGGCGCTCCTGGCGGTCGGTGGCGCGGTTGGCGATGGCACGCAGCGGCTCGGCGATCGGCTGCGCAGTGGCCCAGGGCAGGCGCACGACCTCGCGCCCCTGCGGCGGCAGACGGGCGATGACGCGGCCGACGTCGGCCTCGTCGAGCGCCGGCTGGCCGGCGAGCATGTGCTGCAGCAGCACGCCCGCGGCGAGCACGTCGCGCTCGGCGGCGGCGCGCTGCGAGCGCAGGGCGGCCGAACCGAGGGCGTCGCGGTCGCGCGCCCCGTCGTCCGCATCGGCGAGCTCGGCGGCGACGGCCAGACCCGCCACGCGCACGTCGCCGTTGTCGCCGACCAGCACCAGGTAGGGCTGCAGGTCGTGGTGGGCCACGCCCGCTTCGTGGGCGAAGGCCAGCCCCTGCAGCAGCTGGGTCGTCCAGGCAGCAGCATCCGGGCCCGCAAGCCCCTGGCTGGGCAGCCGCTCGGTGATCGACGCGGCGTCGCCCGGGTCGTAGGCCGCATACGGCCAGCCGTCCTGCACGCCGCTCGCGACCACCGCCGCAATCTGCGGATGGTTCAGCCGCGACGCCCGGCGCACGGCTTGCTGCCAGCGCTCCACGGCTGCCGCGTCGGCCGGCTGCACGCGCGGCAGTACCAGCATCAGCTCCCGGCCGCTGTGCGGATCCGCCACCCGCCAAGCCATCGTGCGGTCACTCTTGCCGAGCAGGCGCAGCAGCTGGAGCCGCCCGAACCAGCGCACGGCCGCGGCGCGCGGCGGCGCGGTGGGGTCTGTGCTCGGGGCAGCCATGGACGAGGATTGAACCCCGGAGCGAGGCCCGCCGAAGGTGCGAACAGTGGCCGAATCGCGCGGCACTTCGGCGCCGGGCGCAGGCGAGCTATAGGCTCACGAGCGCGCCACCGCCGGTGATGAAGGCGCCGCGCACGGGGTCGCCAGGCTGCAGCGACTGCACGGCGGCGACATACCGCTGCAGTTGCTCGCGGTATGCTGGCACCGCCTGCGGCGTGCTCTGCAGCTTGTAGTCCAGCACCCACCAGGTCCTGCCGCCGGCGCTGTCGCGCAGCGCCACCAGGCGGTCGATGCGCAAGAGCTCGCCGTCGGCCACGACCGGCACCTCGTTGCCGGCCCAGTCCAGGGCCGGACCGGCGAAGAAGCGCGCGCACTCCCCGCTATCCAGTACCTGCCCGGCCAAAGTCAGCACGCGCGCCGCGGCCGTCGTCGGCAGGCCGAATGCGGCTGCCGCTGCGGCGCTCGCCGCCGGCCGGTGTTCGCGCGGCAGCGCGGCACCCGGCTGGCCGGCCCATTCAAGCATCCTGTGCACGGCCTGCCCGAGCCGCGCCGCCGCCGGATCCTCCGCGGCCGGCTCGCCGGTCGCGGGCGACGCCTGCCAGTGTAGCGCCGGCAGCGTCGGCACCCGGGCGTCGGCCTGCCCGGCCAACGCCGCACGCGCCGGCGGCGCCCAGACCTGCGCCTGCGCCTGCACCCGATCCCACCACGGCTGGCCCGGCGCGCGGCGCGACGGCTCGGTGCGGCTGAAGACCAGCCATTCGCGGGCCCGCGTCATCGCCACGTACAGACCGTTGAGTTCCTCGCGCTCGCGCGCCGCGACCTCCGCTGCCCAGGGTCCGGCCAGCGACGGCGGCAGCGCCGACTCGCTGCGCACGAAGGCCACGCGGCGCGGCGCGGCCTGCTCGACCGGCCAGTCGACGAGCAGCGTCGCGCGCTCGGCCTGGCGCGGCTCGGGGTCGGCATCGACCACGATCACCGCCCGCGCCTCCAGCCCCTTGGCACCGTGCACCGTGAGCAGTTGCACCGCCGCCGCCGGCGCCAGCCCGCTGGCCTCGACCCGGCCGGCGCGCAGCTCGCGCACGAAGCGGTACAGGCTGGGCACGCGCGCGCCCTGGTGCGCCAGCGACGCGGCCAGCACGGCGTTGACCGCATGCAAGGCGCCGGCGCGGCGCGATGGCGGCACCGCCGCGGCCAGACGCTGGAGCAGCTCGCCTTCGTGGACGATGCGATCGAGAAGGTCGTGCGGCGGCAGACTGGGCGCCGCGGCCGCCCAGGCGCCGAGCAGCCCCTGCGCGCGCGCCAGCGCGGCCGAAGGCAGCCCGGACGCACCCAGCAAAGGGTGCAGCCAGCCGAAGCCGACGTCGGCCGGCTCGCGCACCGCCTGCGACAGCCACAGCAGGTCGTCGTCGCCGGCGCCGAACAGCGGGCTCTTCAACGCCCGCGCCAGCGACAGGTCGTGCCCCGGCGAGGCCAGCACGTCGAGAACGGCGATCAGGTCGAGCACCTCGGGCGACTGGTGCAGGGCCAGCGGCTCGGCCACGACATGCGGCACACCGGCATGGGCCAGTGCTTCGGCCACCGCGGCCAGCACGACCCGCTTGCGGGCGAGAACCATGACCTCGCCCGGCGCCAGGCCCTGCGTGACGATCAGGTCGGCCACCGCCGCCGCCACCTGCGCCGCCTCTTCGGCGCGCCGCCGAACCTCGGCCTCGATCCGCGGCTGGGTCAGCGAATCGCGCCAGACGTCGGTCGCCAGCCCGCCACCGGTTTCCCTGGGCGCGCGCGGCACGCCGGGCAGCCGCCGCACCGCGCCGGCCGCCTGCGAGCCGGTGCTGTGCGGCCTGAACGGCCCCCACCCGTCGCGCTGGGCGGCATCGTCGAAGACGGCGTTGATGGCGTCGATCACCGCTGGCGCGTTGCGCCGCGTGTGGTCGCATTGCAGGACCTTCCCTGCCAGCCCCTCGACGACGAAGTCGCGCGCAGCCTCGAACACGCGCGGCTCGGCGCCGCGGAAGCGGTAGATGCTCTGCTTGGGATCGCCGACGATGAACACCGCGGGCGGTCGCTGGCCGCTGGCGCCGCCGCCGGCGCCAGCGTACGACTGCAGCCAGCCGTGCAACGCCTGCCACTGCAGCGGACTGGTGTCCTGGAACTCGTCGATCAACACCTGTCGCAGTCGCTGGTCGAGCCGCTCCTGGACCCAGCCCGCGATCTCGCGGTCGCCGAGCATCCCCTCGGCGGCGTGCTCGAGATCGACCATGTCCACGAGCCCGCGATCACGCTTGAGCTGCGCGTACTCCACCAGCAGCACGCGCGCCAGCCGCAGCATCGCGACATGGTCCTCGTGCGCGCGCTGCTGCTGCCGCATAGCGCGCACGTCGCGCAGCGCATCGACCACCGCCTGCTGCAGCGGCGAGTCGCCGAGTTGCTTGCGCGGCTCGCCGGCGAGCGTGAAGAGCGCCGCCCAGGCCCGCTCGAACGCGGTCGCCGCGGCGGGCGCCTCGAGCGCATCGCGCAGGCCCTGCGCCGCCGCCTCGGCCTTGGCCTTGCCGGTGGCGCCGAGCTGGCGCGCGAGGCCGTCGATCTGCGACGCCAGCGGCGGAAGCTGCAGCAGCAGTGCCGGGTCGTCGAGGCCGTGGCAGGCGGGCCACAGCGCGGCCGCGGCGGGCACCGCGTCGGCGGCGTGGCCGGCCGCGTCGGCGCGCGCGAGCTCACCACCGCGGCGCCAGGCGGCGTCCAGCCACTGCAGAAAGGTGGCGCGGCGGTGGCGCGCCACCAGTGCCGCATAGCCGGCGTGCAGTGCCGCATCGTCCTGCACCGCCCGGTGAAAGCGGCGCATCAGCGCCGGGCGCAGCCCGCTCGCGTCCTCGACCGTCTCGTAGGCCGCCGGCAGGCCAAGCGCATCGAGCAGGGAGAGTGGCGCGTGCGCCAGCAGCTGCGCGAACCAGCCATGAAAGGTGCGCACCTCGACGCCACGGCCGCCGCGCAGCAGGCGTTCGTGCAAGGCGCCGAGCGCCGGCGCCAGCGCCGCGGCGTCGGCAGCGCTCAGACCGCGCTCGCACAGCGCCTGCACGCGCGTCGAGTCGTCGCAGTGCCCGGCCGAGAACGCCAGCAGCCATTCGTCGAGCCGCGCGCGCATCTCGCCGGCGGCCTTGCGCGTGAAGGTGATGGCCAGGATCTGCTGCGGCTCGACGCCAGCCAGCAGTGCCCGCAGGATGCGCGAGACCAGGATCCAGGTCTTGCCGGCGCCCGCGCAGGCTTCGACGACGACGCTGCGCTGCGGGTCGCATGCGGCGGCGTAGAAGGCCGGTGCCGCCACCGGGGTGGCGTCGATGCGGTAGGCGGGCGGCTTCAACGGCGTCCTTTCGAGGAACGACGCCGACGCGCGCTCACGGCGCGGCCAGGCACGCTCGCCAGAGCAGCGCCTGTCTGCGAATGCTGGCGTTTCCCGTCGGGGGGCACCGCAGCCTCATGCCGGGCTCCAGTGATCACGTCGGCACAGCCCGCGGGATTCGCAGGTTTCGCACACCGGGCCCTCGCCCAGGGCCGGCATCGCCGCCCCCTGCCGCAGCCTGGCCCATTCGCCCGCCAGGCCCTGCAGCAGCGCCGCCGCACTGTGGTGCACGGCAGGGTGTTCGATCTCGCGCGGCGCGCCGGCGTCGTCGAGCGCCAGGTAGGCGGCAGACAGCGTCTCCGCGCCGCCGAGCAAGGCAGCGTAGAAGGCGAGCTGGGTGTCCTCCAGCGGCTCCTTCACCCGCCGCGCCAGGGCCTGCGCGCTGCCGGTCTTGTAGTCGAGCAGCTCGGTCGCCGCACCCGGGCCCTGGTCGAGCCGGTCGAGGCGGCCCTGCAGTCGCAGGCCTGCGAGCACGGGCGCCGTCAGGCGGTGGTCGGCCTCGCCCGACTGCCAGCGCCAGCCGCGGCCTTCGCGCACGCGCAGCCAGTCCAGGTACGCGGGCGCGAAGCTGTCGAAGCTGGCGCGGAACGGCAGCAGCTCGGCGGCGTCCAGGCCCTGCTCGAGCGTGACCGCATCGGCAGCCTGGCGCAGCTGCTGCGCGTCCGGGACACCGGCGTCGCGTCGGCTGTGGAAGTGGTGGAGCACGGCGTGCAGCCAGGTGCCGTAGTCGCGCTTGACGAGCGCCACCTCGAGTTCCTCGGGCTCGTCCAGCCGCAGCACGGCTCGGGCGAAGAATCGGTACGGGCATTGACGCAGCGCCTCGAGCTGGCTGGCGCTGATCGCCGCCGGCAGTGCTTCGGGCGCACTCGGCTGCGGCCGCGCCACCGGCCGCAGCGGCACCGCGATCTCGGGCGGCTGCCAGTCGAGCAAGCGCACCGGCGGCGCACCGGCGCGCTCGCGGGCGAGGAGCAACCACTCGACGTCGGGACTGTCGGCCACCGGCTCGTCGCCGTCGCGCCGTCGGCGCAGCAGCGTCAAGTGCGGCATGCGCAGCAACTGCGCCAGGGCCAGGCGCTGGCGCTGACGGCGCGCGGCGGCATGGTCCAGCCCGAGGCGCGCCGCCAGCGCGTCCCCGAGCAACGAGGGCGGCGATTCGATGCGCCCGAGCCGGATCTCGTCGGCCCCCGGGACCACGACCTGCGCGAACGGCCGCCCGAACGCACGGGCCAACGGGGTCAGCACCACCTGCGCGCCGGCATCGGGCGACGGCAGGAAAGGCGCGTCGGCAAGCGTCGATTCGACCCAGGCCAGTAGGCCGGCGAGTTCGGTCCGCCAGGCATCGGCCAGCGGCCGCCAGGGCGGCTCCGCGTCCAGGCCCAGCGCGGCGATCACCTGCTTGCCGGCGGCGTCGGCAGCGAGCCGCTCGAAACCGGCGTCGGCCTGCAGGCAGGCCCGCAGCGTTTCCAGCCACTCGGCGAGCGTGCGCTGACCCTGCGCCTGCAGCGGCGCCAGCCAGGCCTGCGCCCGGCGCCAAAGGCGCTCGGCCTCGCTGCGCCGCAGTACGTGTCGCCGGCCGCGCCACACGGCCTCCAGCGCGTCGAGGTCGACGGCGGCGACGCCGGGCAGGGTCTTGAGCCATTCGAGCCGCGCGTCCTGACCCGCCTGCGGCAGCGCCGCACGCAGCAAGGCCACGACGTCGGCCGCCGCGCGCGTGGTATCGAGCAGCCAGCCGGTTTCGTCGAGCAGCGGTACCCGGGCCCGCGCCAGCAAGGCACGCACGCGGCGAAGCAATTCGCGGTCCAGCGCGACCAGAGCCACCGGCGTACGCCCGGCGTTCAGTGCCTCGATGATCGTCGCCGCACTGGCCTGCGCCTCGGCTTCGAAATCATCGCAACGCAGACGAAACAGCTGCGGCGTGGCGGATGACGCCGCCGCTGCCGGGGCGAACGGATCGTCCGGCGGCGGATCGGCCAGCAGGTGCAGCGACGGGATGCCGCCGTGCCCCAGCAGGGCCTCGGCCAGCGGATCCGGGCCACCCAGGCGCAGCACGAGCCAGGCCTCGGGGTGGTGCGCGAACAGGCGGTCGGTGGCGGGTGCGCCCGCGGCTGCCGCCCATTCCACGGCCAGGCGCAGCAGCGCGGCTTCGGTCGCCGCGGGGCCGACCACCGCGGTGGTGGCATTGCGGACCTCGGCCCAGAACGCATCGCGGGCCGCCGGGGCACGCGCGAACGCGGCGCTGCGCAGCACCTGCGCCGCTTCCACCACGGCGCAGACCATGCGCCCGAATCCGGCCGCATCGCGCCGCTCCCAGGCAGCGCCGAAGGCCTGTCGGCGCAGCAGCATGGCCGCGCCCAGCCGGTCCGTCGTCGGATCGCCGCTGCAGGGCCCGAGCGCGGCCGCGGGCGGCGGGCCGAGCGTGGCGGCCAGCGTGAGCGGGGTTTCCACCCGCGGCTGCCAGCCACCGAGCCGGGTCCAGGCCGAGCGCGCCGGCGCCAGCAGGGCCGAAAACGGCAACAGCACGATGGCGTCGCGCGCATCGAGGCCGCGCCGCGCCAGCCAAGCCCGCGCATGCAGCGCCAGCGCCGACCACAGCGCATCGGCAGACGCGGCCGCCGGGAGCGAGATTTGTTCTACCGATGCCATGAAGAGAATGCGTCCCGCAGCCCGGCCCCGAAAGGGCCGTTGTGCCAAAATGATTGTGCCTTGCGAGCGCTTGTCGCGCCCAGGCAAACCGAGAGACGCCCTCATGAGCAGCGAACTGATCAAACACATCACCGACGACTCGTTCGGCACCGACGTGCTCGCCGCCGACAAACCCGTGCTCGTCGATTATTGGGCCGAGTGGTGCGGACCCTGCAAGATGATCGCCCCGATCCTCGACCAGGTTTCCAAGGATTACGACGGTCGGCTGCAGATCGCCAAGATGAATGTCGATGAGAATCGCGAAGTGCCGGCCAAGTTCGGCATCCGCGGCATCCCGACGCTGATGTTGTTCAAGGGCGGCAAGCTCGCGGCAACGCAGGTCGGCGCGCTGTCCAAGGCCCAGCTGACCGCCTTCCTCGACGGTCATCTATAATCTCGGTCACCGGTGGGAGCCAAGAGCGCCCACCGGCTGACCCGCCACCACGCAAGGCCCAGTCGGCACGACCTGCCGGCGCACAGACGGCCCACCGCGTGAGTCCGGCGCCACACCACAAGATCCTTGCCGCATGGCCCGCGCCGCGTCGCGCGTGAGCCCACACGCATCTGCCCGAGGGTGCCCTCATGCATCTGTCCGAACTCAAGGCCCAGCCCATCGCCGAACTCATCACGATGGGCGAGGCGCTCGAAATCGAGAACGTCGCCCGCCTGCGCAAGCAGGAGCTGATGTTCGCGATCATGAAGAAGCGCGCCAAGGGCGGCGAGCAGGTCTTCGGCGACGGCGTGCTCGAGGTCCTGCCCGACGGCTTCGGCTTCCTGCGCTCGATCGAGGCCAGCTACATGGCCTCCACCGACGACATCTACCTCAGCCCGAGCCAGATCCGCCGCTTCAACCTGCACACTGGCGACATGGTCGAAGGTGAGGTGCGGGTGCCCAAGGACGGCGAACGCTACTTCGCTCTCGTCAAGGTCGACCGGGTCAACGGCCTGACGCCCGAGGAGAGCAAGCACAAGATCATGTTCGAGAACCTGACGGCGCTGTTCCCGAAGGAGCAGTTCAAGCTCGAACGCGACATCAAAGGCGAAGAGAACATCACCAGCCGCATCATCGACCTCATCGCACCGATCGGCAAAGGCCAGCGCGCGCTGCTGGTGGCGCAGCCCAAGACGGGCAAGACGGTGATGATGCAGCATATCGCGCATGCGCTGGTCGCCAACCACCCCGAGATCCACCTCATCGTGCTGCTCGTCGACGAGCGGCCGGAAGAAGTGACCGAGATGCTGCGCACCGTGCGCGGCGAGGTCATCAGCAGCACCTTCGACGAGCCGGCCGCGCGCCACGTTCAGGTGGCCGAGATGGTCATCGAGCGCGCCAAGCGCCTGGTCGAACTGAAGAAGGACGTGGTGATCCTGCTCGACAGCATCACGCGCCTGGCGCGTGCCTACAACAACGTGCTGCCGTCCAGCGGCAAGCTGCTCAGCGGCGGCGTCGACGCCAACGCGCTGCAGCGACCCAAGCGCTTCTTCGGCGCCGCGCGCAACACCGAGGAAGCCGGCACGCTGACCATCATCGGCACCGCGCTGGTCGACACCGGCTCGAAGATGGACGAGGTGATCTACGAGGAGTTCAAGGGCACCGGCAACTGCGAGATCCACCTCGACCGCCGGATGGCCGAGAAGCGCGTCTACCCTTCGATCCTGATCAACAAGAGCGGCACGCGGCGCGAGGAACTGCTGCTCAAGCCCGAGATCCTGCAGAAGAGCTGGATCCTGCGCAAGCTGCTGTACCCGATGGACGAAATCGAGGCGATGGAGTTCATTCTCGAGAAGATGAAGGCGACGAAGAACAACCTCGACTTCTTCGACATGATGCGCCGCGGCGGCTGACGCGGCGGTCACCTATAATTCGAGGTTCCGCTCCACCTCGGAAAGTGCGCTGCCCCTTTCATCCACAACAGGCAACGTGGCTTCCAAACCCGATCAGAGGCACCCCATGAAAGACGGCATCCATCCCGCATACCGCGAAGTCTGTTTCCTGGACCTGTCCAACGGCTTCAAGTTCGTCACCCGCTCCTGCCTGCAGACCCGGGAGACGATCACGATGGAGGACGGCCGTGACCTGCCTCTGATGAAGGTGGAATCCACCAGCGAGACGCACCCGTTCTACACCGGCACCCAGAAGAGCGTGGACAACCTCGGCGGCCGCGTCGAGAAGTTCCGCAACAAGTTCGCCCGCGTTGGCCTGAAGAAGTAGGGTCGATGCCGGCCGGCGCCAGGGGCCAGACGCGGTGACCGGCGCCATGCGCGAACCGCACAAGGCAGCTTCGGCTGCCTTTTTCTTTGGCGCCGCATCCGATGCCGCCGTTCTGGCCGCGGCGTCGGCTGCGGCGCCGGATCTCGCTCGCCAGCGGATCCGCGCGCAATGACCGCTCCCAAGCCGGCCCTGGTGACGCTGCGCGGCGCGCGACGGCTGCCACGTCTGCCGCTGCTGCTGCTGTGCGCCGCCTACCTGCTGCCCGGCCTGGTCGGACGCGATCCGTGGCGCAACGCGGACCTGACGGCTTTCGCGCAGATGGCCGCCATCGCCGACGGACGCACGTCGTGGTGGGCGCCGACCCTGGGCGGCGTGCCGGGTGACATGGCATTGCTGCCGCATTGGCTGGGGGCCGTCTTCATCCGTGCCGGTTCATCCTGGCTCGAACCGGCCGTGGCTGCGCGCGTGCCGTTCACGATCCTGCTCGCGTTGACCCTGGCCCTGGTCTGGTACACCACCTTCCACCTCGCGCGCACCGAGGCGGCACAGCCGGTGCCCTTTGCCTTCGGCGGCGAGGCCCAGCCGCTGGATTACGCGCGCGCCATCGCCGACGGCGCGATCCTCGCGCTGATGGCCACGCTGGGCCTGTTGCAGCTCGGGCACGAGACGACGCCCGAGCTGGCGCAGCTGGCGTCGATGAGCCTGTTCCTCTACGCGCTGGCAGCGGCCCCGTTCAAGCCTCGGCAGGCGCGGCCGGCCTTGCTCGCCGCCCTGCCCCTGCTTGCCGGCAGCGGGGCTCCGAGCATCGCGGTGGCGGTCGGCGCAGGCGCCGTGCTCGTGTGCGGTCGATCGCGCTACCCACAGGTGCGTGCACTGACGGGCTGGGTCGTCGCGTCGATGGCGGCGGCGGCGTTGCTGGCCGCCGCGCTGGGCGCCTGGCGCTGGCGTGCCGACGCGCTGACGGCGCAGGATCTGCCCAATCTCGCCCGCCAATGGCTGTGGTTTCTCTGGCCGTCGTGGCTGCTGGCATTGTGGACACTCTGGCGCTGGCGCCGTCAGCTGACACGCCGGCATCTCTCGGTGCCGCTGGTGCCGGTGGTCGCGGCGCTGGCGGCCAACATCGCGATGGCCGGCAACGACCGCGCGCTGATGCTGGCTCTGCCCGGCATGGCCGTACTCGCCGCCTTCGCCCTGCCCACGCTCAAGCGCAGCGCGGCGGCTGCGATCGACTGGTTCTCGATGTGCTTCTTCACGTTGTGCGCAATCGCGATCTGGGTCGTCTACCTCGCACTGCAGACCGGCGTGCCGGCGAAGACGGCGGCCAACGTCGCACGGCTGGCACCCGGCTATGTCTCGCATTTCTCGGCCCTGGCGCTGGCGCTGGCGGTGGCCGGCAGCGCCGCCTGGGTGGCCGTCGTGCGATGGCGGACGGGCCGCCACCGAGAGGCCCTTTGGAAGAGCCTGGTGCTGCCCGCCGGAGGCGTGGCGCTGTGCTGGCTGCTGCTGATGACGTTGTGGCTGCCGCTGCTCGACTACGCACGCAGCCCGCGCCCGCTCGTCGACCGCCTGGTGGCGCTGATGCCGGACGGCGGTTGCGTCGCCGCGCCAGGTCTGGCACCGCCGGCCGTGGCGGCACTCGAGGTCGTCGGCCACCTGCATGTCGATGCCCGGCCCCAGGCCGTCGACGGCTCCTGCCCATATCTTCTGCAAGCCACCCGCGTGAGGCCGCTTCCACCGGCGCCGTCCGGCTGGTCGCTGCTGGGCGAGGCGCGGCGACCGACCGACCGAGAAGAGGTCACCCAGGTCTTTCGGCGCTCGTCGGGACGCTGAGCGGGCCCATTGCGGGCGCGCCGACCGGCGGTGGCGTCCGAACTGCCGCCCTGACGCGCAGGCGGAACGCCGGGAACGCGAGCCTGAAGCACGAACCCTTGCCGGGTTCGCTCTGGATGTCGATCTCGCCGCCATGGCGTTGCACGACGTGCTTGACGATCGACAGGCCCAGTCCCGTGCCGCCGGTGTCGCGCGAGCGGCTGCCGTCGACGCGGTAGAAGCGCTCGGTCAAGCGCGGCAGGTGCTCGCGGGCGATGCCGATGCCGGTGTCGCTGACGGCGAGCTCGCCACTGCCGTCGGCGCGCCATTGCCAGCGTATCTGCACCCGGCCGCCGTCGGGCGTGTAGCGCACGGCATTGTTGAGCAGGTTGGCGACGCCACTGTGCAGCTCGCTCTGGCTGCCCGCGACCTCAGCGTCCTCCCCGCCGGTGGCCTCGATCGTGTGGCGCCCTGCCGACAGCGTGACCGCATCGAGCCGGGCCTGCTCGATCACCTCGGCCACCGACACCCAGCGGTCGACGGCCGGACGCGGGCTGCCCTCGATACGGACCAGCGTCAGCAGATCGCCAACGAGGGCCTGCATGCGGTCGGCCTGCTGTTGCATCAGGGCCAGCACCCGCCGGCGCTCGGCCTCCGAGAGCGGCAGTTGCGCCAGCGTCTGGACGAAGCCGGCGAGCACGGTCAGCGGGGTGCGGATCTCGTGCGAGACGTTGGCGACGAAGTCGCGACGCATGGCGTCGGCGCGCTCGCGTTCGGTGATGTCCTGCGACAACACCAGCTTCTGGCCGTCGCCGTAGCGCCGCACCAGCACCGACAACGTGGTGCGCCCGAGGGGGCCGCTGAAGCTGACGCCGTCGCCGTAGTTTCCGCCCTGCAGGTGGTTCACGAACGCCGGCATGCGGACCAGGTTGGTCACGCGCTGGCGGCGATCACGCACCGGATCGAGGCCGAAATGCTCGGCAGCCACCGCGTTGCACCAGTCGATCTGGTCGGCGCCGTCGAGCAGCATGACGCCGTTGGGCGAGGCCTCGATCGCCGACAGGAACTGCGCCAACCTTTCCTGTTCACGGTGGATGTCGGCCTCGCGGCTGCGCAGCGCCTTCTCGATCCGGTAGCCCAGCTCGCCCCAGAAGCCGGTGTCGGGCGGGACCGGACCGGTCAGCGGCCCGCGCAGCCAGTCCATCAGGCCCTGGCCGTGCCAGGAATCGCGCAGCACCAGCCCTGCCACGGCGACCACACCGCCCAGGAACATCGCGGCCACGGGTTGCTCCACCAGCCGGCCGAGCAACGCGCCGAGCATGGCGCCGCCGACCACCGTCAGCAGCGCCGCGAGGGTTCGGGTCAGTCCCCAGCCCATGATCTGTGTGCCGCCGCGACGTGCCCGCTCAACGGATCGCGTTCTCGACTTCGGCCACCGTCGCGTGGCGCACGTCGGTTCCCTTGACGACGTAGATGATGGCCTCGGCCAGGTTCTTGGCGTGGTCACCAACGCGCTCGATGGCCTTGGCGACGAACACGAGGTCGATGCTCGACGAGATGGTGCGCGGGTCTTCCATCATGTAGGTGATCAGCTTGCGCAGCAGGCCGTCGAACTCCTGGTCGATCTGGTCGTCCTGCTTGAGCACCTCCAGCGCACGCGCCGTGTCCAGTCGCGCGAAGGCATCGAGCGCCTTGCGCAACTGGGCGGTGGCGAGGTCGGCCTCGAACCCGAGATCGCCCAGCGGGAGTCGCAGGCGCGTGGACACGCCGGCGCCGATCAGCCGCTGCACCGTGCGCGCGATGCGCGCGGCCTCGTCGCCGACGCGTTCGAGGTTGGCGATCGCCTTGCTGATCGCAATCAGCAGCCGCAGGTCGCGTGCCGTGGGTTGTCGCAGTGCGATGATGGCCGAGAGGTCGCGGTCGATCTCGACTTCCATCTGGTTGACGCGCTCCTCCTGGTCGAGCACCCGCTGCGCGAGGGCCTGGTCGAGCTGCGTCAGCGCGTGCACCGCCTGCGCGACCTGCGACTCGACGAGGCCGCCCATTTCGAGCACGCGGGTCGAGATGCCGCTGAGCTCGGCGTCGAACTGTGCGGAGAGGTGCTTGTCGCTCATCGGGAGATCTCCATCGGCGCCGTGGCGGACGCTTCGTTACTGTAGCCCGCGCACTGCCGCTGCAGCACCCGCAGGCAACGGCCGCGCGCGCGGCGTGAACCCGCCGGCCGGACGTGGCTTCACGCGACGGCCGCAGCAGCCAAGCGCTCGGCGATCCGCCGCCCCAAGGCGGCCTCGCGCGATTCGACCATCACGCGAAGCACGGGCTCGGTCCCCGACGCCCGGATCAGCACGCGGCCCTGGTCGGCCAGCTCGCGCTCGGCCGTCGCACGCGCATCGGCCAGCAGGGCATTGCGCGTCCAGTCGCCGCCCTTGCGCAGCCGGACGTTGATCAGCGTCTGCGGGTACAGCGTCACGCCTTCGAGCAGGCCGGCCAAGGTGCCGCCGCTGCGGCGCACCGCCTGCAGGATCTGCAGCGCGCTGACGATGCCGTCGCCGGTGGTGTGGCGGTCCAGCGCCAGCAGGTGGCCGGAGCCTTCGCCGCCCAGCGCCCAGCCGCGCGCCGTCAGCTCCTCGAGCACGTAGCGGTCGCCGACCTTCGCGCGCACCAGGGCGACGCCCAGGCGGGCCAGCGCCTGTTCGACGCCGATGTTCGTCATCAGCGTGCCGACCACGCCCGGCAGCGGCCGGCTCTGGGCCAGGCGGTCGGCGGCCATCACGTAGAGCAGTTCGTCGCCGTTGAACAGGCGCCCCTGCGCATCGACCATCTGCAGCCGGTCGGCGTCGCCGTCGAGGGCGATGCCGTAGTCCGCACCCTGCTCGGCCACGGCCCTGACCAGGGCCTGCGGCGCCGTCGCGCCGACACCGGCGTTGATGTTCAGGCCGTCGGGCTGGCAGCCGATCTTGTGGACCGAGGCGCCCAGTTCGTGGAACACGTCGGGAGCGACGTGATATGCGGCACCGTGCGCGGCATCGACGACGATCTTCATGCCGCGCAGCGACAGGCTGTGCGGCACCGTGCTCTTGCAGAACTCGATGTAGCGGCCGCCGGCGTCCTCCAGGCGGCGGGCCTTGCCCAGCCCCGCCGAATCGACCCACTCCGGCGCCTGCTGCAATGCTTCCTCGACCTGCATCTCCCATTCGTCGGGCAGCTTCTCGCCGCGGGCGGAGAAGAACTTGACGCCGTTGTCGGCGAACGCGTTGTGCGAAGCGCTGATGACCACGCCCAGGTCCAGTCGCAGTGCGCGGGTGAGGTAGGCAACGCCGGGCGTCGGCAGCGGGCCGCTGAGCAGCACATCGACACCGGCCGAGGCGAAGCCGGCCTCCAGCGACGATTCAAGCATGTACCCCGAGATCCGCGTGTCCTTGCCGATCAGCACCGCCGGGCGCGGCGTGCCGCGGCGCAGGACTTGGCCCACGGCGTGGCCCAGGCGGAGCATGAAGTCGGGCGTGATCGGCGGCTGGCCGACCGTGCCGCGAATCCCGTCGGTGCCGAAGAAGGTTCTGCTCATCATCGTCTTCCCTCGCCTGATTTTCGTTGTTGTGCCGTCCGATCCGTGTCGTGGCGCGTCGCGCAATCCCACCACACTGCGCATTCGTCCCGGATCACCCGGCATCGATGCAGCCACGCGCGGCGGCCTGCCAGACCTTGAGCGCATCGACCGTGGCCGCCACGTCGTGCACACGCACGATGGACGCGCCACGGTCCACGGCGGCCAGGGCCGCGGCCACGCTGGCGGCCTTGCGCTGCCCGACCTCGCGCCCCGTGATGCGGCCGAGGGTGCCCTTGCGCGACCAGCCCACCAGCAGCGGCCAGCCCAACGCCGCGAGTTCGCTCTGCCTGGCCAGCAGCGCCAGGTTGTGATTGGCCGTCTTCGCGAAGCCGATGCCCGGGTCGATCACGATGCGCTCGTGGGCGATGCCGGCAGCTTCCACCGCGAGCGCGCGCTGGCGAAGGAAATCGGCCACCTCGCGCACCACGTCGTCGTAGCTCGCCTGCGACTGCATCGTGCCGGGCTCGCCCCGGCTGTGCATCAGGCACACGCCAGCCTGCGGCTGCGCGGCCACGGCGTCCAGCGCGCCCGGCCGGCGCAGCACCCGCACGTCGTTGACGATGTCCGCGCCCAGGGCCAGCGCCTCCTGGATCACCGTCGGCTCGCTGGTATCGACCGATATCGGAACGCCCAGCCTGACCGCCTCGAGCAGCACCGGCACGACACGCGCCAGCTCTTCCGCCACCCCGGGAGCGGCAGCGCCGGGGCGCGTCGACTCGCCGCCGATGTCCAGGATGTCGGCGCCTTCTTCGATCAGCCGCTCGCAATGCGCCAACGCAGCACGGACGGCTGCGAAGCGGCCGCCATCGGAGAACGAATCGGGCGTCACGTTGACGATGCCCATCACCAGGGGCCTCGCCAGGTCGATGCGAAAGCGGCTGGTCTGCCAGTGCATCGCCCTGCGTGCGCTCAAACAAAACGGGGCCGCAGCCCCGTCGAGATGGCAACCTGCATGCCGCCCGTCATCAGGCCGCGGCCGGCGCGCCGTCGGTGCCCAGCGGCGCAGCCGGGGGGCCGCCCGGCGGCTTCGTCGAGGTCGGTGTCCAGTCCTTGGGCAGCCGCGGCGGCTTGCCGGCCATGATGTCGTCGATCTGGTCGCTGTCGATGGTCTCCCACTCGAGCAGGGCATGCGCCATCGCGTGCATCTTGTCCTTGTTGTCCTCGATCAGCTTGCGCGCGATGCCGTACTGTTCGTCGATGATGCGGCGGATCACGCCGTCGACCTTGCGCATCGTCTCCTCGGACATCGTGGTCGTCTTGGTCACCGAGCGGCCGAGGAAGACCTCGCCCTCGTTCTCAGCATAGACCATCGGGCCGAGCTCGTCGGTCATGCCATAACGCGTGACCATGTCGCGCGCGATCTGTGTCGCGCGCTCGAAGTCGTTGGACGCGCCGGTGGTCATCTGATTCATGAACACCTCCTCGGCGATGCGGCCGCCGAAGAGCACGCTGATCGTGCTGAGCATCCGCTCCTTGTCCATACTGTAGCGGTCGCCCTCGGGCAGTTGCATCGTCACACCCAGGGCGCGGCCGCGCGGGATCACCGTGACCTTGTGCACCGGGTCGGTCTTGGGCATCAGGCGCGCCACCAACGCATGGCCGGCCTCGTGGTAGGCCGTGTTCTTGCGCTCCTCCTCGGGCATGACCATGGACTTGCGCTCGGGGCCCATCATGATCTTGTCCTTGGCGCGCTCGAAGTCGATCATCTCGACGACGCGGCCGTTGCGCCGCGCGGCGAAGAGGGCCGCCTCGTTGACCAGGTTGGCCAGGTCGGCACCGGAAAAGCCGGGCGTGCCGCGCGCCAGGATGTCGGCTCGGATGTCCTGGCCGACAGGGACCTTGCGCATGTGGACGTTGAGGATCTGTTCGCGGCCGCGCACGTCGGGCAGCGTGACGTAGACCTGGCGGTCGAAGCGGCCCGGGCGCAGCAGCGCCGGGTCGAGGATGTCGGGCCGGTTCGTCGCCGCCATCACGATCACGCCGAGGTTGGTCTCGAAGCCGTCCATCTCGACCAGCATCTGGTTCAGCGTCTGCTCGCGCTCGTCGTTGCCGCCGCCGAGGCCTGCACCGCGGTGGCGGCCGACGGCGTCGATCTCGTCGATGAAGATGATGCAGGGCGCGCTCTTCTTGGCCTGCTCGAACATGTCGCGCACGCGCGCCGCGCCGACGCCGACGAACATCTCGACGAAGTCAGAGCCGCTGATGCTGAAGAACGGCACCTTGGCCTCGCCGGCGATGGCCTTGGCCAGCAGCGTCTTGCCGGTGCCCGGGGGGCCGACGAGCAGCACGCCGCGCGGGATGCGGCCGCCGAGTTTCTGGAACTTCTGCGGATCCTTGAGGAAATCCACGAGTTCCTTGACCTCTTCCTTGGCTTCGTCACAGCCGGCGACGTCGGCGAAGGTGGTCGAGTTGTTGGCCTCGTCGAGCATGCGCGCCTTGCTCTTGCCGAAGCTGAACGCGCCGCCCTTGCCGCCACCCTGCATCTGGCGCATGAAGTAGATCCACACCCCGATCAGCAGCAGCATCGGTCCCCAGCTGACGAGGATGCTCATCAGCAGGCTGGGCTCCTCGCGCGGCTTGACGTCGAACTTGACGCCGTTGTTGAGCAGGTCGCCGACCAGGCCGCGGTCAAGGTAGGTGGCCGTGCTGTGCAGGCGCTTGCCGTCAGTGGTGGTGGCCAGGATCTCGGTGCCGCCGGCCGCGCCTTCCTGCAGCGTCACCGACGAGATCCGCTTGGCCCGCACTTCCTCCAGGAAGTCGGAGTAGCCGATCTGGTTGCCAGCCGTGGTGCCGCGGTCGAACTGCTTGAACACGGTAAACAGCACCAGTGCAATCACCAGCCAGACAGCGACCTTGGAAAACCATTGATTATTCACCGCGGCTCCTTTTCCAGTTCAGCGGCACGGTGCGGCGAAGGCGCCGCACCGGATTCCACGGCATGTGAGGCCAATTCTAGTTCAGTCAAGGGTTTGCCCGGGCTCGTTGGCGGTGGGTGCGAAGTGCGAGTGACCGTGTCGCGCTGCACGGGTTCTGGACAAAGCCGCGCGGATTCGAAGCCGACTACCGCCACCTTAGCGAGCCTTGAGTCCCAGGCCGACGAGAAAGGTCTCTGCCGACTTGTCGCGCGAGGCCCTGGGCTTGATCGGCTTGACGACCCGGAAGCTTTCCTTGAACAGTTTGACGAGCTGGCTGTAGCCGCTGCCATGGAAGGTCTTGCAGACCAGCGCGCCCTCGGGCCGGAGGTGGGCCTGGGCGAATTCGACCGCCAGCTCGACCAGGTGCGCCACGCGGGCGGCGTCCGACGACTCGATGCCCGACAGGTTGGGCGCTAGGTCCGAGACCACCACGTCCACCGGCCGTCCGGCCAGCGCCGCGGCCAGCGCCTGGGCGACGCTTTCCTCGCGGAAGTCGCCCTGCAGGAAGGTGACGCCCTCGATCGGCTCGAAGTCCAGCACGTCGAGGGCAATGATCGTGCCGTTCAGAGCACCGACCGCCGCACCGGCCGGCGCGAACTTGCGCCGGAGGTACTGGCTCCAGGCGCCTGGGGCGGCGCCGAGGTCGACCACGACCTGGCCCGGTCGCAGCAGCTTGAGCGTCTCGTCGATCTCCTTGAGCTTGTAGGCGGCGCGGGCGCGGTAGTCGTCCCTCTGCGCCATCTTCACGTAAGGGTCGTTGACATGGTCGTTGAGCCATGCCTTGTTGATCTTCTTGCTCTTGCTCGTGATCTTCATGCGCAGTCGATAATACGGTCATGACCGCGATCCAGCTTTCCCCTGCCCAGCGCAAGGAGCACCGCTCCGAGGCCCATCACCTGGACCCGGTGGTGATGATCGGCGACGACGGGCTCACGCCCGCGGTCGAGAAGGAGATCGACGCCGCGCTCAAGGCCCACGGCCTGATCAAGGTCCGCGTCTTCTCCGACGACCGCAGCGCACGCGAGGCCATGTTCGCCACCCTGACCGACGCGCTGGGCGCGGCACCGATCCAGCACATCGGAAAGCTGCTGGTGCTGTGGCGGCCAATCCCGCCGAAGGAGAAGGCCGAGCGCGAAGACCGACAGCCGGGCCCGCGCGTGGTCAAGATCGTGAGCTTCTCCAAGAGCGGCAACCACCGCGCCACGGTCAAGAAGGTCAAGGTCTTCGGCAACGAGCGGGTGACGCCCGGCGGGCAGATCAAGCGCGTCAAGCGGCGGCTGCTCAGCGTCAAGAAGAAGTCGCAGGCACAGTAGCGGTGGCGCTCGCGCGCCAGGCCAGCGCCAGGATGAGGCCGAGCTTGACGATGAAGAAGCCCGCGCTGATGGCGTGGAGCTGGCCGAAGCTCAAGGGGGCCTGGCCCAGTCTTGCCGCCACCATCATCGGCTCGACCACGAAATAGCCGCAAATCGTGCAGAACAAGGTGCCGAGCGCCAGTGCCATGCCGATGCTGAACTGGCTGCCCCGCCCTTGCGCCGCGGACCGACGCGCGGCGACGCGCTCCAGGATCAGCACCAGGATGCCGAGCGCCAGACTCGTGTGGGCTTCCTGCGCCAGCATACGGCCGGCGACGCGGCCCGCGTCGGGGCGGGCGAGTACCGCGAATGTGGCTGGCGTGGCCAGCAGCGCCACGCACAGCTGCCAGCCGGCCCAGAGCGCCGGGAGCAGCCGGCGCACCCTCTCCACCCGGGTCACCGTCAAACGTAGCGCACGTCGACGATCTCCCAGCGCCGCACGCCGCCGGGGGCCTGGACTTCCGCCACGTCGCCTGGCTCCTTGCCGATCAGCGCACGCGCGATCGGGCTGCTGATCGAGATCAGGCCGAGCTTGAGGTCAGCCTCGTCGTCGCCGACGATCTGGTAGGTGGCCTTCACCCCGCCGTCGCCGTCCTCGAGGTCGACGGTGGAGCCGAAGACCACCTTGCCGCCGGCGTCCAGCGCTGACGGGTCGATGACCTGCGCCGCGGCCAGCTTGGACTCGAGCTCCTTGATGCGTCCCTCGATGAAGCCCTGCTTGTCCTTGGCGGCCTCGTACTCGGCGTTCTCCGACAGGTCGCCCTGCGCGCGGGCTTCGGCGATCGCCTGGATGACGGCATGGCGCTCCACCGACTTGAGCCGCTGGAGCTCGCTCTTCAGCAATTCGGCACCGCGCCGGGTCAGGGGAATGGTGGCCATGGCAGGAGACTCTGGATGGAAAGGCGGGTTCAAAGTGAAGCCGCCGCAGGACCCTGCACGGGCAACCTGCGGCGGAACGCTGACGCGGATTTTAGCCCCGACATCGCGCCGGTGCGCACCATGCGTCCGGACCGCCGGCGCAGTGCGCGCCTCGGACCGGCTCAGCCCAGTTCGGCGTGAAGCTCCTGCAGCGAGACCACCGTCAGGTCGTCGTCGTGCTTGAGCGCCTCGGTGGCCGCCTCGGCGCCGGCCATCGTCGTGTAATAGGTGATGCGGTTGGCCAGCGAGGCGGTGCGGATGTAGCGCGAATCGGCGATCGCAGTGCGGGTCTCGTCCACCGTCGTGAAGACGAGCTGGATCTCGCCCGCCTTGACCATGTCGGCGATGTGGGGCCGCCCGTCCTTGACCTTGTTGACCACCCGCACGGCGATGCCGGCCGCCGCGATCGCAGCGGCGGTGCCCTTCGTGGCAACGACCTGAAAGCCGAGATCGACGAGATCGCCGGCCACCTTGACGGCCCGCGCCTTGTCGCTGTCCTTGACCGTGATCACCACGGTACCCTTCTCGGGCAGGCGCGAACCGGCACCGAGCTGGCTCTTGAGCATCGCTTCGCCGAAGGTCTTGCCCACGCCCATCACCTCGCCCGTCGACCGCATCTCGGGTCCGAGGATCGGGTCGACGCCGGGGAACTTGTTGAACGGGAACACCGCCTCCTTGATGCTGAAGTAAGGCGGAACGACCTCGGCCGGTGCGTGGCCGCGGCCATCGCGCTGCGACGCCAGCGTCTGCCCGGCCATGCAGCGGGCGGCGATCTTGGCCAGCGGCTGGCCGGTGGCCTTGCTGACGAAGGGCACGGTGCGCGAGGCGCGCGGGTTGACCTCGAGCACATAGACCACCGCGTCGTCGCCCTCGCCCTGGATCGCGAACTGCGTGTTCATCAGGCCGACGACCTTGAGCGCCATCGCCATCGCGGCGGCCTGGCGCCGCATCTCGTCCTGCAGCGCCGGCGACAGCGAATAGGGCGGCAGCGAGCAGGCCGAATCGCCGCTGTGGATGCCAGCGGCCTCGACGTGCTCCATGATTCCGCCGATCATCACCTCGATGCCGTCGCTGATGCAGTCGACATCGACCTCGATCGCGTCGTCGAGGAAACGGTCGAGGAGCACCGGTGACTTCTCGCTCACCTTGACCGCTTCGCGCATGTAGCGTTCGAGGTCGCGGTCGCCGTGCACGATCTCCATCGCCCGGCCGCCCAGCACGTAGCTCGGGCGCACGACCAGCGGGTAGCCGATCTCCTGCGCCAGCGCCAGCGCCTGCTCCTCGGTGCGCGCGGTGCGGTTGGGCGGCTGGCGCAGCCCGAGCCGCTGCAGCAGCTGCTGGAAGCGCTCGCGGTCCTCGGCGATGTCGATGCTGTCTGGGCTGGTGCCGATGATCGGCACGCCGGCGCGCTCCAGGTCCAGCGCCAGCTTCAGCGGCGTCTGGCCGCCGTACTGCACGATCACGCCGAGGGGCCGCTCCTTGGCGACGACCTCGAGCACGTCCTCCAGCGTGACCGGCTCGAAGTAGAGGCGGTCGCTGGTGTCGTAATCGGTGGACACCGTCTCGGGGTTGCAGTTGACCATGATGGTCTCGTACCCGTCCTCGCGCATCGCCAGCGCGGCATGCACGCAGCAGTAGTCGAACTCGATGCCCTGGCCGATGCGGTTCGGCCCGCCCCCCAAGACCATGATCTTGCGCCGCCCAGTCGGCTCGGCCTCGCATTCGCCGTCGGCGTTCTCGTAGCACGAGTACATGTAGGCGGTCTGGGTTGCGAACTCGGCAGCGCAGGTGTCCACGCGCTTGAAGACCGGCCGCACGCCCAGCGCGTGGCGACGTTCGCGCACGGCGTGCTGGTGGGTGCCGAGCAGCTTGGCCAGGCGGCGGTCCGAGAAGCCCTTCTTCTTCAGGCTCCGCAGCTCGGTCTCGGACAGGCTCGCGAGCTCGCGCCCCTGAACCCGGCTCTCGATGGCCACCAGCTGCTCGATCTGGGCCAGGAACCAGGGGTCGACCGCGGTCTCGTCGAAGACCTCGTCCAGCGTCATGCCGATGCGGAAGGCGTCGGCGAGGTACAGGATGCGCTCGGGGCCGACGTTGCCGATCTCGTCGATGATCTCGTCACGGTCGGTACTGCGCTCGCTCAGGCCGTCGATGCCGGTCTCCAGCCCGCGCAGCGCCTTCTGAAAGCTCTCCTGGAACGTGCGGCCGATGGCCATCACCTCGCCCACGCTCTTCATCTGCGTCGTCAGGTGCGGGTCGGCGGCGGGGAACTTCTCGAACGCGAAGCGAGGGATCTTGGTCACGACGTAGTCGATCGTCGGCTCGAAGCTCGCCGGCAGGACATGGCCGTTCTGGCCGCCCGTGATGTCGTTGCGCAGTTCGTCCAGCGTGTAGCCAACCGCGAGCTTGGCGGCGACCTTGGCGATCGGGAAGCCGGTGGCCTTGGAGGCCAGCGCCGAGCTGCGGCTCACGCGCGGGTTCATCTCGATCACGATGAGCCGGCCGTTGGCCGGGTTGACCGCGAACTGCACGTTCGAGCCACCGGTATCGACGCCGATCTCGCGCAGGATGGCGATGCTGGCGTCGCGCATCACCTGGTATTCCTTGTCGGTGAGCGTCTGTGCCGGGGCGACCGTGATGCTGTCGCCTGTGTGGATGCCCATCGGGTCGAGGTTCTCGATGCTGCACACGATGATGCAGTTGTCGGCGCGGTCGCGGACGACCTCCATCTCGAATTCCTTCCAGCCGATCAGGCTCTCCTCGATCAGCAACTCCTTCGTCGGCGACAGGTCGAGCCCGCGCCTGCAGATCTCGTCGAATTCCTCGGGGTTGTAGGCGATGCCGCCGCCGGTGCCGCCCATCGTGAAGCTCGGGCGGATGACCATCGGGAAGCCAGTGCCCCCGATCTCGGCCTGGATGCGCTTCTGCACCGCCAGCGCCTCGTCCATCGAATGCGCGATGCCGCTCTTGGCCGAGTCGAGGCCGATCGAGGTCATCGCCTCCTTGAACTTCATCCTGTCTTCGGCCTTCTCGATCGCGAGCTCGTTGGCACCGATCATCTCGACGCCGTACTTCGCCAGCACGCCGTTGCGGTGCAGGTCGAGCGCGCAGTTCAGCGCCGTCTGGCCACCCATCGTCGGCAGAACGGCGTCGGGGCGTTCCTTGGCGATGATCTTCTCGACCACCTGCCAGGTGATGGGCTCGATGTAGGTCGCGTCGGCCATCTCCGGGTCGGTCATGATCGTCGCCGGGTTACTGTTGACGAGGATGACGCGGTAGCCCTCCTCGCGCAGCGCCTTGCAGGCCTGGGCGCCGGAGTAGTCGAACTCGCAGGCCTGGCCGATGACGATCGGGCCGGCGCCGATGATCAGGATGCTCCGGAGGTCTTGACGCTTAGGCATGGGTCTTCTCCGCCATCAGCGTGACGAAACGATCGAACAGGTAGCCGATGTCGTGCGGCCCGGGGCTTGCCTCGGGGTGGCCCTGGAAGCAGAACGCCGGCCTGTCGGTGCGCGCCAGGCCCTGCAGCGTGCCATCGAACAGGCTCACGTGGGTGGGCCGCAGGACGGCCGGCAAGGTCTTCTCGTCGACCGCGAAGCCGTGGTTCTGGCTCGTGATGCTGACGCGGCCGGTGTCGAGCTCCTTCACCGGGTGGTTCGCGCCGTGGTGCCCGAACTTCATCTTGAAGGTCCTGGCGCCCGAGGCCAGCGCCAGGATCTGGTGGCCCAGGCAGATGCCGAAGGTCGGCAACCCGCGGTCGATGACTTCGCGCGTGGCGGCGATCGCGTAGTCGCAGGGCTCGGGGTCGCCCGGGCCGTTGCTCAGGAAGATGCCGTCGGGCTTGAGCGCCAGCACGTCGGCCGCCGGCGTCTGCGCCGGCACCACGGTGACGCGGCAGCCGCGGCTTGCGAGCATGCGCAGGATGTTGCGCTTGACGCCAAAATCGTAGGCGACGACATGGTGCCGGGCCTGGTCCAGACGGCCGAAGCCGCGGCCGAGCTGCCACTCGGTCTCTGTCCAGTCGTACGGCTCGGCGGCAGAAACCACGCGCGCCAGATCGAGCCCGGCCATGGCCGGCACCGCACGTGCGCGTTCGACCGCCTGCCGCACGTCCTGCGGCGTGACGGTGGCGCCCGGCGCGAAGCTCGCGATGCAGCCGTTCTGGGCCCCGCCGCTGCGCAGCACCCGCGTCAGGCGGCGGGTGTCGATGTCGGCGATCGCGACCACGCCTTCGCGCGCCAGGTACTCCGGCAGCGACATCTCGGCACGGAAGCTGGACACGCGCAGCGCCATGTCCTTGACGATCAGCCCGGCGGCGTGGATGCGGCCGGCCTCGCGGTCTTCGGCGTTGACGCCCGTGTTGCCGATGTGCGGATACGTCAGCGTGACGATCTGCCGGCAGTAGCTAGGGTCGGTGAGGATCTCCTGGTAGCCGGTGAGCGCGGTGTTGAACACCACCTCGCCCACCGTGTGGCCGGGCGCACCGACCGAGAAGCCCAGGAAGGTGGTGCCGTCTGCGAGGGCGAGCAGCGCGGGGGGCAGGGCAGGCAGCAAGAAATGACTCCGGGGTTCGCGCGCCCAGCGCCACCGTGGGCCCTAAGGCGGCAGGTGGATCCGAGGGGAGACCGACGACGGAGTTTCGCTAGGGGCGACAGTTGGCGGGCAAACCACCGGATTCTAGCCGGCCGCGGCGGCCAGACCGGCCCAGGGTCACAACCCGAGGGCCGCGATCCCGGCGCGGGCGACCTGCACGTCCTCGTTCGACTTGACGCCGCTGACACCCACCGCGCCGACGCACTGGCCTTCGACGACGATCGGCACGCCGCCTTCGAGCATGCCTTGCAGGGGCACGCTCAGGAACGCGGTGCGACCCTGGTTGATCATGTCCTCGTAAGCCTTGCTCTCGCGCCGGCCCAGCGCCGCGGTGCGCGCCTTGGCCGGCGCGATCTCGGCCGAGATCGGCGCCGCGCCGTCCAGGCGTTGCAGCCACAGCAGGTGGCCGCCGTCGTCGGCGATCGCAATCGTCACCGCCCAGCCATGGGCCAGGGCTTCGATCTCGGCGGCGGCGGCGATCGCCCGGATCTCATGCAGCGTCAGGAGGGGCTTGGTCTTCATGGCCTCGACGATACTCTGCCTTGCCCGCAGCCGGTGGTGCCGCACGAGCACGCCGACCCAATGGAACCTACAATGCGCAGCAGGGCTCCAAACAGAGCATGACCCAATCCGTAGGAGGTTTCATGAACGAAAGCGTGCAAAGCTACCCTGGCCTGGCCGCTGGTGGCGCCTTGGCGGCGCAGCGCAATCGCGTCTTGCGCAACACCTATTGGCTGCTCGCGCTATCGATGGTGCCCACCGTGCTGGGCGCGTGGATCGGGGTGGCGACCGGCCTGGCCCACCTGATGACGCCCGGGGTCAGCCTGATCGTCTTCATGGTTGGCGCCTATGGCCTGATGTTCGCGGTCGAGAAGACCAAGAACTCGGCCGCCGGCGTACCCGTCCTGCTCGGCTTCACGTTCTTCATGGGGCTGATGCTGGCCCGCATGGTCGGCGTTGTGCTGGGCTTCAAGAACGGCGGCAGCCTGATCATGATGGCCTTCGCCGGCACCGGCGCGATCTTCTTCGGCATGGCCTCGCTAACCAGCGTGATCAAGCGCGACCTCAGCTCGATGGGCAAATTCCTGTTTATCGGCCTGATCCTGCTCATCGTGGCGAGCATCGCCAACTTCTTCATCCAGAGCAGCGCGCTGATGATCACGCTGAGCGTGATCGCCATCGGCATCTTCTCGGCCTTCATCCTGCACGACCTCAAGCGCGTGCAGAACGGCGAGGAGACCAACTACATCACCGCTACGCTGGGCGTCTACCTGAGCCTGTACAACGTGTTCGTCAACCTGCTCGCGCTGCTGGGCATCTTCGGCGGCGACCGCAGCTGAAACCGCGACCATCGAAGACCGAAACGGGGCCTCCGGGCCCCGTTGTCTTTTTCTCTCTAATCTCTATGGTCTAACGCGCGGCTCCAGCCGCGCTATCCCGCTCGAAGACCGCCATGCTCTCCACGTGCGCGGTGTGGGGAAACATGTTGACGACCCCGGCCAGCGTGCAACGATAGCCCGCTTGGTGCACGAGCAGTCCGGCATCGCGTGCCAGCGTGGCCGGGTTGCAGCTGACATAGACGATGCGCTGAGGTGCCAGCCAGCGGTCCGCACCGACGGCATGAACTTCGGCCAGTGCCTTGGCCAGCGCGAACGCGCCTTCGCGCGGCGGGTCCACGAGCCAGCGCGGTGCGGGGCCCAGCGCCTGCAGATCGGCAGAACCGATCTCGAACAGGTTTCGCGCCTCGAACGACGCCCTCTCGTGCAGCCCGTTGTACCGGGCGTTGTCGCGCGCGCGCTCGACCAGCGTCGGGCTGCGCTCGATGCCGAGCACCGAGTACGCGCGCGTCGCCAGCGGCAACGTGAAGTTGCCAAGGCCGCAGAACCAGTCGATCACGCGCTCGTGCGGCTGCGGGTCGAGAAGGCGCACCGCGCTCTCGACCAGCACCCGGTTGATATGCGGGTTGACCTGCGTGAAGTCGGTCGGCTTGAAGGGCATGGTGATGCCGAACTCCGGCAGGCGGTAGGCCAGTGTCCGGTCTCCGAGCCCGCCTGCGTCCAGCAGGTGGACCGTCTCCGGTCCCTGGGGCTGCAGCCACCACTGCACGCCATGGACGGCGGCGAAATCGCGCATGCGCCGGCGGTCGGCGTCCGACAGCGGCTCGAGATGGCGCAGCACCAGCGCGGTCACGCCATCGGCGGCGGCGAGCTCGATCTGAGGCAGGCGGTCGCGCTGGTCCATGCCCCCGACGAGCGCCCGCAGCGGCATCAGCATGCCGCTGACTTCGGGCGGCAGCACCGGGCAGACCTGCATGTCGGCCACGTAGCGCGACTTTCGCTCGTGGAATCCGACCAGCACGGTCTGCCTGCGGGCAACGTAGCGCACCGACAGGCGGGCACGGTCGCGGTAACCCCAGGCCAGACCCTCGATCGGACGCAGCAGGCGCTCGGCGCGCACCTTGGCCAGGTGCCAGAGGCTGTCCTCCAGCGCCCGCTGCTTGACCGCCACCTGCGCCGCCGGGTGCAGGTGCTGCATCTTGCAGCCGCCGCAGGCGCCTGCGTGGAGGCCAAAATGCGGGCAGTCCGGCCGCACCCGTTGCGCGCTCTCGCGCGCGATCGCCGAGACCTGACCCTGCTCCCACTGGTTCTTCTTGCGCGAGACCTGCGCCTGCACCCGCTCGCCGGGCAAGGCGCCTTCGATGAAGACCACCTTGCCGTCGGCGCGGTGGGCCACGCCCTGGGCCTCGAGGTCGAGCGACTCGACCTCGAGCCATTCCATGCCACTGCTCATAACGGCGGATTATCCGGTCCGCCCGGGCCGCGACGCGGCCTGCCGCCGGTCAGCGTTCAGAACAGCGAATCGCGGTGCACGCCCTGGCGCGCCAGCGCGCGGCGCAGCTTGACCAGCGCCTCGTGCTGGATCTGGCGCACCCGTTCGCGCGTCAGGCGCAGCTGCAGGGCGAGGTCTTCCAGCGTCTGCGGCTCGCGTCCGTGAAGGCCGTAGCGGCCGATCAGCACCTCGCGCTCGCGCGCCTGCAGTGCGGCCAGGCCGGCGGCCAGCAACTGCTGCGCTTCGGCGTCCAGGCGCTGGCCGAGCGGATCCACTGCCAGATCGTCGGCCACCTGATCGAGCAGCGCGTCGCCGGGCTCACCGTCGGCACCCTCGCGGACCCCGTCCAGCGAGGTCGGCTGCTCGGCCACCCGCAGCAATGCCGCGATCTCGGCCACCGGGCGATCCATCGCGGCAGCGATGTCCTCGGCGGCGACCACGCGTGCCCCGTTGCCAGCCGCCTCCAGCGCCCGGCGCGCGCGCAGTACCTGGTTGAGTTCGCGCACCACATGCACCGGCAGCCGGATCAGCCGCGCCTGCTGCATCAGAGCACGCTCTACGCCCTGGCGAATCCACCACGTCGCGTACGTCGAAAAGCGGTAGCCGCGTTCGGGTTCGAACTTGGCCGTGGCGTGCATCAGCCCGAGGTTGCCTTCCTCGATCAGGTCGCTGACCGGCAGGCCGCGGCCCGCATACTTCTTGGCGATGCTCACGACCAGGCGCAGGTTGCGCTCGATCATGCACTGGCGGGCCTCGAAGTCGCCGGCGCGGGCGCGGACCGCGGTTTCGTGCTCTTCTTCGGCCGTCAGCAGCGGCGCTCGGCGGATGTCGCGCAAATAGCTCTGCAGCGTGTCGCCGGGGTCGCCGTCGGCACGTGCCAGCTCCGAAGGGGCCAGCAGCGCGGTGTCGGCATCCGACGTCGGTTGGTCCTCAGGTGGCGGCTCGGCACCTGCCTCGTGCGCTGCCTCGGCCTGCTGAGCCGCTGCCATCAGCCGCCCAAACGCGGCCGCGTCGGCGTGTGGCGTCGGGCTGCGTGCGGTTTTGCGCGTGACCATGCCCGTCGCCCATCAGCGTGGCGGCGCGGAGGCCAGGCGCCTAGCGCGGCGGCAGCAGCCGCATCGGATCGATGGGCTTGCCCTGGCGGCGGATTTCGAAATGCAGCTCCACCTTGTCGGCGTCGCTCGAGCCCATCTCGGCGATCTTCTGTCCACGGCGCACGATCTCATCCTCTTTGACCAGCAGCGTCTGATTGTGCGCGTAGGCGCTGAGGAAGGTGGCGTTGTGCTTGACGATCACGAGGTTGCCGTAGCCACGCAAGCCTGCCCCGGCATAGACGACGCGGCCGTCGGCCGCGGCGAGTACCGGGTCGCCGGCCTTGCCGCCGATCTCCAGGCCCTTGGTCTTGGTCTCGTCGAAGGGCGCCAGCAGCGGGCCTTCGGACGGCCAGACCCAGCGCAGGTTTTCGTCGGAATCAGCCGCCGCGGTGCCGGCCGCGTCCGACCCCGCACCAGCCGGAGGCGCGGCGGCGGCCACCACGCCGGAGGCGGCAGCGCTCGGCGCGGATGACTGCCCCACGGCAGCCCGGCTTTCGTACGCGCCCGACGGCAGCACCGGGCGCACGACGACGCCGTTGGCGTTGGGTTCCGGTGGCACAACCCGGACCACCT
The DNA here is from genome assembly GCA_037443665.1 of Betaproteobacteria bacterium. GTDB lineage: Bacteria > Pseudomonadota > Gammaproteobacteria > Burkholderiales > Burkholderiaceae_C > Rubrivivax. Next base: position 24,673 of record JBBINW010000009.1, on the reverse strand, counting down.
GGCCGACCTCGAGCACGTTGGGGTTGGCCAGGTTGTTCCAGCGTGCGAGGTCACGCCAGTTTTGACCGTTCTCGAGCGCGACGCGCAGCAATGTGTCGCCTTGCTTGACCGTGTAGTAACCGGGCTTGCCGGCGTTCTCGATCCCCGGCGGCGCCGGTTTGACCACCGTTGCCTCGGCGGCCGATGCGGGCGCGGCAGGGTTGGCTGCGTCGGGGCGCACGGGCGCCGGATTGCGCTCTTCCACGGGCGCGCGGTGGCTGGGCGATGCGCAGCCGGCGAGCACCACGAGCCCAGCGGCCACAGCCCAGGCCCAAGAAGGCCGCGGCATGTGGCGGCGGCCCGGTTCGACAGGTTCGAGACAGGTCATTGAGCGCCGGATTTTAGAGGGACGAAGTGCACGGCATCGAGCCACCGCCGCACCAGGCCTGCGGGCTGGCGGTCCACGACCAGCAGCACCTGGCCGCCACGCGCGGGGTCGTGCATCGGAGCGACCAGACGCCCGCCCACCGCGAGTTGGTCGATCCAGGCCTCGGGCAGTGCATCGCCGCCCGCTGCCGCGACGATGCTCTGATAGGGTGCCCCCGGGGCGTGGCCTAGCCGGCCGTCGCCATAGACCAGGTGCAGCTCGCCGCCTCGATGGTCGAACAGGTTCAGCCGTGCCTTGTCGTGCAGCGCTCGCAGCCGCTCTACCGACACCACCGAGCGCGCCAGCAACGACAGCAACGCAGCTTGGTAGCCGCAACCGGTGCCGATCTCCAGTGCCCGGCCCAGGTCGCCCTGCTCGTGCGCGTGGGCACCGTCGAACAGCAGGGCGAGCATGCGCGCGACCACGGAAGGCTTGGAGATCGTCTGCGCATGACCGATCGGCAGGCTGGTGTCCTCGTACGCCTGGGTTGCCAACGCGCTGTCAACGAAGCGGTGGCGCTCGACCCGGGCCAGCGCCTGAAGCACCTGCTCGCAGCCGATGCCGCCCTCGCGCAGCCGCTTCACCATGCGTTCACGCACCGCTGCCGAATCCAGACCCAGACCACTGGGCAGGCCTCGGCCTGCGGCCTGCTGCTCGGCATCCTGCGCCGCCTGGTGCAGGGGACGCTGCGGCCGCAGTACTTCGGCCGCCGCCTTTTTGCGGCCCGTCGGGTTGCCTCGATCGCCCTGGGACGCCTGCGCCGCAGGCTGCGGGCGCGCGCCCGAACCACCCTGGCCACCGCCTTGCAGACGTTCCAGCCCCAGCGGGAACCGCGGCGTCCGGCTCAAAGCGGCTCCAGGTGACCGGACGGCGCCGCCGGCGGCCGACGCCTGCCAGGGCAACGGACACCCTTCATCGCCGAGCAGCCAGGCGCGACGCCCAGTCGCCACGCGATGCGTGATCGGTCAGATCCACCTGCAGCGGTGTGATCGACACGCAGCCCTGCGCGACCGCATGGAAGTCCGTCCCCTCGCCACACTCGCGCGCATCGCCGGCCGGGCCGATCCAGTAGATCGCCTCGCCGCGCGGGTTGGTCTGCCGGATAACGGGCTCGCTGGCGTGCCGCCGCCCGAGCCGGGTGACTACGCGCGGCAGGCTGACCGCGTCCTCGCGATTCGGGATGTTGACGTTGAGCAGCCAAGGTCGCGGACCGGCCGGCGGGTCGGCCAGGACTTGCTCGATCACCGAGCGCGCCGTGGCCGCAGCCGCGTCCAGCTGCTTCCACCCCTTTTCGACCTGCGAGAAGGCGATCGCCGGCACGCCGAACAGGTAGCCTTCCATCGCCGCCGCGACCGTGCCCGAATACACCGTGTCGTCGCCCATGTTGGCGCCGTTGTTGATGCCCGAGATCACCAGATCGGGCCGGTGTCCGAGCACCCCGGTGAGCGCGACGTGGACGCAGTCCGACGGCGTGCCGTTGACGACGCGAAAGCCCTGCACGTGCTCGCCGCGGGCCTCGAAGATCTGCAGCGGCCGGTTCAGCGTCAGCGCGTTGGAGGTGCCGCTGGCGTTCTGCTCCGGCGCGATCACGTCGACGTGACCCAGGCCCTCGCAGGCCCGCACCAGCGCTGCCAGCCCGGGGGCGAGATAACCATCGTCGTTGGCGATGAGAATGCGCATGCGGCCCATTGTAGAGAGCGGCGCACGCGGGCCTTTCCACCCAACGTAGTCGGCCTGGGCCGATCGAACGCCGAATAGGTAGCATCCGCCAGCCGGGTGTGATCGGGCTCAAGCTCGACACCCGCCAGAAGTCGACACTGAGGCCCTGGGGCGACAACGTCGGGGGAGAGGCAGGCATGGTCACATCATCGAGATCCTCAGCGACATACAGACGGTCTACAGGCGATCCTTTGGATTTTTCACGCCGACGGGCGTTGTGGGCCGCTTGTACCTTCGTCGTCGCGGGCTGCGCGTCGACCGAGACGGTCAAACAGGCCCAGGGTCAGGGCGTGAGCCGGATCTACGAGAAGCCTTACGACCTCGTGTATGCCGCGACCAAGGCCGCCGGCAAGGCGAAGGCGCTCGCGGTCGTCGAAGACGACAAGCCGAGCGGTCGGCTCGTTCTGTCGCACGGTGTGACGTTGTGGAGTTGGGGCGAACGAATTGCTGTCTTCGTCAAGCCGCTGTCCGCCGACCGCACGGAGATCGAGATCGTGAGCAAACCCGTGCTGTCGCCGCTGAACTTCCCGCCCGACTGGCCCAAGATCCTGCTCGACCAGGTCGGCGTCGAGTTGCAGGCGGCCCACTGAAAAGGGGCCGCGGCCGATCGCAGCCAACGATCAGCGCTTCGGCGCCGAGGCTCCGAACGGATTGCCGCCGAAAGCGGCTCCGGCCTCTGCCCCTACGATGGCGGCGGACGGGAAACGAAGCACGGCCTGGCGCGTTGTACCGCCCACGATCCGCACCTCGGCAGCGATCGTCTGCAGCGTATCCGTGCCTTCCGTGAACACGGTGCCCGAGACCTCGTAACGGCCCGGCGGGAGCATTGAGAAGAACCATGGACCGTACATCGTCTGCTCGATGACCACGCGCTGGTCCGATAGGTCCGTGATCCGCAGCCTGGCGTCGGACAGGTAGGCGCCAGACGGCTTGGCGACCGTGGCCACCCACAGGTTGTATTGCGCGCGCATCGCATACAGCGCCTTTCGTTCGTCTATGGTGACGCCACCTGAGACGTATGCCACGCCACTCGCCGATGTCCCGCGCACCAGTCCGTCCGGCGACCGGACATAGGTAGGCGTGGGTTCACGCGCCCGCCGCGCCTTGAGTTCCTGAACGGCTCGCTCCACTGCAGCCGCCTTCGCCGGATCGGTGCTCTGGCTGACATCGCTCTGTGCCTGTGCGCCGGCAGCGACGGCAACCGAAAACAAGATGGCGACATACCGCAGCGCGATTCTCGTTTCACCCATTTCATTTGCACTCCGCTCTCGATGCCCGCCGACGACACGCGTCCAGCGCCTTCGTTCGAACCCGTCGGGGGCGAGAATGACAAACGGGTCAGCAGATGCTCACCTGCTGACCCGCGTCGTTTCCTGGTGCCGGAGACCGGATTCGAACTGGTGACCTTCGCATTACGAATGCGCTGCTCTACCAACTGAGCTACACCGGCTTGGGCCGACAAGCGGGCGCACGCGCCGCACCAGTCGGAACCTTCCCATGAGATTCTAGCGCGAGCCGGCCGCAGCGGCGCTGGCATGCCGGGGCGCCGGGCCGGCCCTGGATCCGGCTCCGCCGTCGACGGACAGCAGCCTCAAGGTGGCGGACACCGGCGCGACCTCGCGAACGATGCCCTCGAGGTAGCTCACGCCATGAGCCACCTGGCTGCGACACTGTCCCCGCACGCCGGGCATGGGCCCGGGTGCTCGCCGGAGACTTCGATGACCCCGACCACGCTGGCACGCGCCAACACCCTGCCCTTGCCCCTGGATCTGGAGCCCGCCGGCCGGCCGGCCGACGAGGTCGAGAGAACGGGATTCGACATCGGCTGGGACCATGCTCACCATGGTCTCGTGCCGCCGGCCGAGTTGCTGCTCGAGTGCACGCCGCTGGGCCAGGGCTGGCGCGCCGGCCGCGCGGTGTTCGGCGCCCGGACGCTGACGGCGTCGCGCGCGACCCGGCAGTGGCTCGCACTGCGCCTGCTGGCTTGGCGCGGGGGCATCACCTTCGAGACCCAGCAAGTCACTCCGCACTACCTGGCGCAGATCCACGCCGAGCGCTGCCCGGTGCTGCGCACGCCGCTCGGCGGCGCGGCGGGCCAATCCGACGCGGCGGTGATCGAGCGGCTGAACCCGCAGGCCGGCTACGCGGCCGGCAACCTGGCCCTGCTCAGCCAGCGTGCGGCACGGGTGCGCGTCGGCGTCGACGTGCTGGAAGCGCTTCGCCGCGCCCACCGCGTCGAGGCCGGGGGCGAGGCGATCGACGGGCTCGACGCGCCGGCCTGGATGCGGCTGGCCGCGCTGCGATCCTTCGCCACGCCGCTGCCGTTTCACGAAGCCGCGTGGTTGCCGCTGGCCGCGCTGCCTCCCAACCGGGTGCGCCTGCTGAACACGGCGCAAGGGCTGCAGGCGTTGCTGACCCTGCAGTTCGCCAACCCCGGCTGGGCCGCGCGCACGCGTGCCGTGGCCGAGTGGCTGCCGGCACACACGCTGCGGCACGACTACAACCTATTCATCGGCGCGCTGGCGCCGCGCGTGCTCGAGGCCGGAACACAGGGACCGGCGCTGCGCCCGGCCTTGGAAGACGCCTGGCTGCACGAGCGCGTTCAGCGGCGCTGGCAACATTTCGTGCTCAGCCTGGGCGAGGTGGCCACCGCAAGCCTGCTCGACCGAGTTGTCGAGCGGGGACTGGCCGGGGGCCGCCTGCTCAGCCATGGCGACGAGCAGGCCACCGACGGCTGGGGCCTCGGCCCCGACGCTCAGGTGCCGCGCGTCGACGCGACACGCACCGGCATACGGTGCCCGACACGACGTCCGGTGTCGCTCGCGCACGCCGCGATGGGCTCCGCGAGCACACCGTCTGCAAGCCCCGGGCCGACTCGCACAGCCTGACACTGCTCCGGCGTCGGCGCCACTGCGGGCAGACCGCCAAGGAACAAATCGGCAACGATCGGCGCCAGGGTCGCGTGGCTGAGGCTACCTTCGACCTTCAGCCAGGTGAAGGTCCAGTTGATCATGCCGAACAAGAGCATCGCCAGCGGCTTGTGCAGCCGCGGCGCACGCAGCTCGGGCCGCAGCGCAGCCACCGCGTCCGCGACGGCGGCCATCACGCGGCGCTGCGCCGCCAGCACGGCGGTTCGGTCCTGCGGCAGCAGGAACCTGACGTCCTCGGTGAGCACCCGGTGCTCATTGCCGGCCCGGACGTAGGCCTGCATGAAACACCCGATCAGCGCGCGTAGGTGCAACTCAGGCGCCAGGCCAACGGCGGCGACATCGGCGACCAGTGACTCCAGCACGGCGACATGGCTTCGCGTGATCTGCGCCAGCAGGTCGTGCTTGTTGCGCACGTAGTGGTACAGCGTAGCCTTAGAGACACCGCTGGCAGCGGCAACCTCGTTCATCGTGCTCGCGATGTAACCGCGGCTAGCGAAGAGTTGCGCCGCGGCGGCCAGGATCTGTTCGCGCTGACCGTCGAAGCGGGAGGAGCGGGGGCGGGCCATCAGCGCAACCCCGGCCTAAGGAAGAGCGCCGACCGTGCCCGCGGGAAGCGGCGAATGCGGGCGATCAAGATCAGCGCTCGTCGAATGAGAGCACGATCCGTTCGGTGAGCGGATGCGCCTGGCACGTCAGAATGAAGCCAGCCTCGAGGTCGGCCGGCTCGAGCGCGAAGTTCCGGTCCATGCGCACGCGGCCTTCGAGCAGCTTCGCGCGGCAAGTGGCGCACATACCCGAGCGGCACGAATACGGCATGTCGAGTCCGGCGCGTGCAGCGGCGGCGAGGATGTTCGCGTCGCCCGGAAGGAAGGCGATCTCGCGCGTGACGCCATCGCGCACGATGCGGACGCGGGCGCTGGCGGCGTCAGCGGGATGCGGCATCGCCTCGGCGGCCGCCAGCACCTCGGGCGGCAGGCCGAAGCGCTCGACGTGGATCTGCGTGCTGTCCAGTCCGGCCTCGCGCAGCGCCTCCTCGACCTTCGCGCTCATCCCGTATGGGCCGCAGACGAACGCCTCGTCGACGGGGCCAGCCAGCCGAATCACCGCCTTCAGCTTCTCAGCATCGATCCGGCCAGAGTGCAACGGCACATCGCCCAGCTCGCGGGAAAACATGGGGTGGAGTGTCAGGCGGGACAGGAAGCGGTCCTTGAGGTCTTGCAGCTCTTCGCGGAACATCATTGACGCCGCGCTGCGGTTGCCGAGAACGAGCGTGCAACCGGCCGAAGGATTGGATTGCAGCGCCGCCGCGACGACCGACAGGATCGGCGTGATGCCGCTGCCGCCTGCCACGGCCAGCAGATGGCGTGGTTGCCGCGCCAGCGCTGCGCCGAAGCGGCCTTCGGGGGTCATCACGTCGATGACGTCGCCGGCCTTCAGATGGTCATGCAGCCAACCCGAGAACGCCCCCGCGGGGACGCGGCGCACGCCCACACGCAACGGCTGGCCCGGCGCCGCACAGATCGAATAGGCGCGTCGCAGATCGCCATGCCGCAGCGTGAGGTACTGGCCAGGCTCGAAGGCATAGGCCTCGCGCAGCGACGCGGGCACGTCGAACGTGACCGCCACGGCATCGTCGGCAACCCGCTCGACGCTGCGGACCATCAATGGATGGAAGTGCGGGCCGCTCATATCGACTTGAAGTGCTCGAAGGGTTCGCGGCAGGCGCGGCAACGGTACAGCGCCTTGCACGCGGTGGCGCCGAACGCCGACAGCCGCTCGGTGTCGGCGCTACCGCAGCGCGGACAGTCCACGCCGCGGGGGCGGATGCTGATCGCGACACCGCGGTCGCCGCCGCCGCACACCGCCCCCGGCGGCGCGATGCCGTAGTCGAGCAGCTTGGCGCGGCCGGCCTCGCTCATCCAGTCCGTGGTCCAGGCCGGCGCCAGTTGCTGCGTGATCGACACCGGGCCCAGGCCGGCGGCCGTGAGCGCATCGACGACGCTCTGCATGATGACCTCGGTTGCCGGGCAGCCGCTGTAGGTGGGCGTGAGCACGACGCGCGTCCCGCCGGCATCGGCGTGCACAGCACGCACGATGCCCAGGTCGCAAAGCGACAGCGCAGGCACCTCGGGATCGGGCACGGTCTCGAGCACGACCCAGGCCGCGGCTTCGCGAGGGGCGACCTCTGCGGCGGCCGTCACCAACGCCCTCCCGGGTGCAGTCGCTGCAGTGACTGCATCTCGGCCAGGATGAAGCCCATGTGCTCGCTGTGCCGGCCCAGCGTGCCGGTGCTCATGAAACGCGTGCGCGCCGGCACCTGCAGGGTCGCCTCGGCGAGGACGCCAGCCACCTCGTCGTCCCAGCCGGCCTGCAACGCCGCGCGCGACGGGCCCAGGCCGGTCGCCGCGGCTTGGGCATCGACCGCATCGGCGGCGAACATCTCCGCCGTGTAGGGCCAAGCGCGGTCGAGCGCGGCGCGCATTCGAGCGGCCGATTCGGCCGTGCCGTCACCCAGGCGCACGAGCCAGTCGGCGGCATGCTGCTGGTGGTAGCGCGACTCCTTCAGCGCCTTGGCGGCGATCGCGGCCAGGTCGGCGTCGGCCGACGTCGTCAGGGCCTGCCAGAGCGCCTTCAGCCAAGTCGCGAGCAAAAAGTTGCGCAGCACGGTATCGGCGAAATCGCCGCCCGGGCTGTGTGCGCTGCTGCGGCGCATCGGCTGCTCGACCAGGGTGAGGTTGAGGAAGTCGCGCTCGTCGCGCAGGAAAGCCAGACGATCGTCGTCCAAGCCCTGCCCCTCGAGGCGCGCCGCACGGCCGAGCAGGGCGCGCGCCTGCCCGAGCAGATCCAGCGCCATGTTGGTCAGCGCGATGTCTTCCTCCAGCACCGGGCCGTGGCCACACCACTCGGCCAGGCGCTGGGCGTGGATCAGGCAGGTGTCGGCGATGCGCAGGACGTAGCGTACCGGCAGGGTCAGGTTCAGGGCGATCGATTCGGAGGTCGCGCTCATCTCGGCCACCTACATGTGGTTCACCGACTCGGGCAGCTTGTAGAAGCTCGGGTGACGATAGACCTTGTCTTCCATCGGGTCGAAGTACATCGACCGGTCGACGGGGTCGCTGGCGGTGATGTCGCTGCTCTTGACGACCCACACGCTGGTGCCTTCCTGGCGCCGCGTGTAGACCTCGCGCGCGAGCTGCACCGCCATCTTCGCGTCGCTGGCGTGCAGGCTGCCACAATGCTTGTGGTCCAGACCCGACTTCTGGCGCACGAACACCTCCCACAGCGGCCACTCCGCCGCCATCCCCGACCCCGGCGCCTCGGTCTGCGTCCCGCTCATGCCGCCCGCTCCTTCGACGCCTGCTGGCGCGCCCGTTTGTCCGCATGCGCCAGCGCAGCCTCGCGCACCCAGGCGCCGTCGTCCCAGGCCTTGACGCGCGCGGCCAGCCGCTCCCGGTTGCAAGGCCCGTCGCCACCGACGACGCGCCAGAACTCGTCCCAGTCGATGGGGCCGAAGTCGTGATGGCCCCGTGCCGCGTTCCACTTCAGCAGCGGATCAGGCGGCACCACGCCGAGCACCCGGGCCTGCTCGGCGGTGGCATCGACGAACTTCTGCCGCAGTTCGTCGTTGGACAGCCGCTTGATGCCCCAGCGCATGCTCTGCGCGCTGTTCGGGCTGGCCGCGTCGGGCGGCCCGAACATCATCAGGCTCGGCCACCACCAGCGGTCCACCGCGTCCTGCACCATCGCCCGCTGCGCCGCGGTGCCCTCCTCCATCATCACCCGCAGCGCGTCGAAGCCCTGGCGCTGGTGGAAGCTCTCCTCGCGGCAGATGCGCACCATCGCGCGCGCATAGGGCGCGTAGCTGCAGCGCGTCAGCGGCACCTGGTTCATGATCGCCGCGCCATCGACGAGCCAGCCGATGACGCCGATGTCGGCCCAGGTCAGCGTCGGGTAGTTGAAAATCGAGCTGTACTTGGCCTTGCCGCCGTGCAGCGCGGCCAGCATCTCGTCGCGGCTGGTGCCCAGCGTCTCGGCGGCGGCGTAGAGGTACAGGCCGTGGCCACCCTCGTCCTGGATCTTGGCCAGCAGGATCGCCTTGCGCTTGAGGGTGGGTGCGCGCGTGACCCAGTTGCCCTCCGGCAGCATGCCGACGATCTCGCTGTGCGCGTGCTGGCTGATCTGGCGCACCAGCGTCCGGCGGTAATGCTCCGGCATCCAGTCCTTGGCCTCAATGAAACCGCCGGCGTCGATGCAGTCGTCGAAGCGGACTTCGAGCGCGGCTTCCTCGGTGCTGCGCACCGCCTTGTGGTCTTCCGCGGGCCCGAGGTCCATCGCCTGCGTGTACATGCCATGCTCCCTTTCCGGCGCCGTTCGCCGCCCAGACCCCGCCTCAGCGGGGTCGCTTGTCCACCACACGGCGGGCCTTGCCCACCAGCGTGCGTTCGATCGAATCGGGCAGGCCGACGTCGACCCGCGCGTTCACGCCTACCAGCGTCTTGATGCGGTGCTGCAGCTCGTGCGCGATTGCGCCGCGGTCGGCGTGCAGGTGCTGCAGCGCCAGCTCGCAGCGCACCTGCAGCTCGTCGAGCAGGTGCTCGCGCGTGACGACCAGCTGGTACTGCCCCGAGAGTTGCCCCTGCTGCAACACGATCTCCTCGATCTGGGTCGGGAACAAGTTGATGCCACGGATGATCAGCATGTCGTCGCTGCGGCCGACGATCTTGCCCATCCGGCGCATGCTGCGCACGGTGGGCGGCAGCAGCCGTGTGAGGTCGCGCGTACGGTAGCGGATGACCGGCAGCGCCTCCTTGGTCAGCGTCGTGAAGACGAGTTCGCCCTCCCTGCCCTCGGGCAGCACCGCGCCGGTGTCGGGGTCGATGATCTCGGGGTAGAAGTGGTCCTCCCAGATCACCGGGCCGTCCTTGCTCTCGATGCATTCGTTGGCCACGCCCGGGCCCAGCACCTCGCTAAGGCCGTAGATGTCCACCGCGTCGATGCCTGCGCTTTGCTCGATGTCGCGCCGCATCGCCTCGGTCCATGGCTCCGCGCCGAAGATGCCGACGCTGATCGACATCGCGCGCGGCTCCTTGCCCTGTCGCATGAACTCCTCGACGATCACCTGCATGTAGCTCGGCGTGACCATGATGATGTCGGGCCTGAAGTCCTCGATCAGCTGGACCTGCTTCTCGGTCTGCCCGCCGCCCATCGGGATCACTGTGCAGCCCAGGCGCTCGGCACCGTAGTGTGCGCCCAGGCCGCCGGTGAACAGGCCATAGCCGTACGAGACGTGCACGATGTCGCCCGGCCGCCCGCCGCTGGCGCGGATCGATCGCGCGACCAGGTCGGCCCAGCGGTCGATGTCGCCCCGCGTGTAGCCGACCACGGTCGGCTTGCCGGTGGTGCCGGACGAGGCATGGATGCGCACCACCTGCTCGCGCGGCACCGCGAACATGCCGAACGGGTAATGCGCGCGCAGGTCAGCCTTGCTCGTGAAAGGGTACTTCGCCAGGTCGGCCAGCGTGCGGCAGTCGGCCGGGTGCACGCCGGCGGCGTCGAAGGCCCGGTGGTAGTGCGGCACGTGGTCGTAGGCCCGCTGCAGCGTGGCGCGCAGGCGCTGCAGTTGCAGCGCCTGCAGCTCATCGCGGCTGGCGGCCTCGATCGGCTCGAGGTCACCGGGGGCGGGCGTTTTCACCGGCATCGCGGCGACTCCTTCATGTCGTCTTGCCCATCGGCAGTCCTGCGATCAGCGGCTTGCCCTTCATCGCGTAGGAGCGGCCGCGGAACGCTGCCACCGGCTCGCCGCGCTGGTTGCTGACGGCGATGTCATAGACGCCGGTGCGGCCAGACTTGCTGACCTCGCTGGCCACTGCGGTGAGCCGGTCACCCAGCCGCGCCGCGGCGATCAGGTTGACATCGAAGCCCGAGGCCACGGTGAGCTCGTTGTAGGCGTTGCAGGCGAAGGCGAAGGCGCTGTCGGCCAGCGTGGTGACGAGGCCGCCGTGGCAGATGTCGTGGCCGTTGAGCATGTCCTCGCGCACCACCATCGCCAGCGTCGCCGTGCCCGGGCCGACGGCCAGCACCTGCATGCCGAGCGACTTGCTCGCCCGGTCGTCGCGCCACATGGCGTCGCGGCACGCTTCAGCCAACAACTGCGGCGTCATCGGCTATCGGTCCTTGAACACCGGCGGCCGCTTGGCGAAGAACGCCGCCACGCCTTCGCCGAAATCGCGCGCACGGCCAAGCTCGCGCTGGGTGTCGGCCTCCAGCGTGATGGCGTCGGCGAAGTCCAGCGGCATCGCTGCGTCGAGGACGCGCCGGGTCTCGGCGAGGGCCTTGGCGGGCATCGCGGCCAGGCGCGCGGCCAGCGCCATCACCGTGTCGGTGAGCACCGCGGCGTCGACGCATTGCCAGATCAGGCCGATGCGCGCCGCCTCCTCGGCCGGCAGCTTGTCGCCGGTCATCGCGAGGCCCAGCGCACGCGCGCGGCCGACCAGTCGCGGCAGCAGCCAGGTGCCACCGCAGTCGGGCACCAGGCCGATCTTGCTAAAAGCCTGGATGAAGCTGGCCGACCTGGCGGCGACGACGAAATCGCAGCACAGCGCGAAATTCGCCCCGGCGCCCGCGGCCACACCGTTGACGGCGGCGATCACCGGCACCGGCATCGTCCGCACCCGGGTGGCCAGCGGCCGGTAGAAGCGCTCGATGACGGCACCGACATCAACATTGCCGACCATCGCAGGGTCGTTCAGGTCCTGCCCGGCGCAGAAGCCGCGTCCGCTGCCGGTGATCACCACCGCGCGCACCTCGGCGTCGGCGGCCGCGGCGTCCAGCGCCGGCAGCAGCGCAGCGTGCATCGCGGCGGTGAAGCTGTTAAGGGCCGCTGGCCGGTTGAGCGTGACGACACGCACGGCGCCATCGCCGGCAACGAGAACGGGCGCTTCGGACATCCAGTTTCCGGATTGATTGTTCGACCGAACGGTCGGCTAATCTAAGCGAGGCGCTCCGGCCCGCGCAAGTGGGGTTGGCCCGGCGTCGCCGATCGGCCGCAGTGCGAACGTGCCGGCGGGCGGGCTTGGCGGCAGGCCATCGCTGCAGTGGGATTGATCACGTCGCGCACAATCAAGGCATGTCCGACACCATGCAGCCGCCACCACCGCTCGCGCCGATGGGACGTGTGCGCCGCGAGTCCGGCGAGTTCGTCGCGCCGGACTCCCACTGAATCCCCTGAGCCGGATCGTGCGCATCCTGCTCGCCCCGATGGAGGGGCTGCTCGACCACAGCCTGCGCGACACGCTCACGCGGGTCGGCGGGGTCGATCGCTGCGTCTCGGAGTTCATCCGCATCACGGACCAGCTGCTGCCCGAGCGCGTCTTCACGCGCGTGGTGCCCGAGCTGCTCACGGCCAGCCGCACCGCCGCCGGAACCCCGGTGCGCCCGCAGCTGCTGGGCAGCGACGTGGCCTGCCTGGCCGAGAACGCGGCGCGCCTAGCCACGCTGGCGCCGGCAGGCATCGACCTCAACTTCGGCTGCCCGGCGCCCACCGTCAACCGCCATCGCGGCGGCGCGGTGCTGCTCGACGAGCCCGAACTCGTCCACGCCATCGTGGCCGCGGTGCGGCGCGCGGTGCCGGCCGGGATCGAGGTGTCAGCCAAGATGCGGCTGGGTCACCTCGACGCCTCGCGCATGGTCGATTGCGCGCAGGCCATCGCCGGCGCCGGCGCGGACGAGATCGTCGTCCACGCACGGACCAAGCTGGACGGCTACCGACCCCCGGCGTACTGGGAACAGATCGCCGTCATCCGCGCTGCGGTCGCGATCCCGGTGGTGGCTAACGGCGAGGTCTGGACCGTAGACGACGCGCTGCGCTGCCTGACGGTGAGCGGGTGCGACGCGATCATGCTCGGCCGCGGCATGGTCGCCGACCCGGGCCTGGCGCTGGCACTGCGCGGAGCCGCGGTGCCCGGCTGGCCCGAGCTGCTGCCGCTGGTGGCGCATTACTGGACGCGCATCGCCAGCCATGTCGCACCGCGCCACCGTGCCGGAAGGCTCAAGCAATGGCTGAACATGCTGCGGCGCCGACACCCGCCAGCGCAGGAGGCATTCGACGCCGTGCGCACGCTCAGCGAGCCGGCCGCGGTCGGCGAGCGGCTGTTCGGCAGGCTGGCCTCCGAGGCGACTTAAGCGGCGCCGAAGCGCTCCTCCAGGTACGCAAGCAGCGTGCGCAGCGTCTGGGCCTCGCCGCCCACGGGTCGGCCGGGGCGCGCGCTGTCGTTCCAGGCGAACAGGTCGATATGCAGCCATGGCAGGTCTTCGGGTACGAAGTCCTCGAGGAAGATTGCCGCGTTGATCGCGCCGCCCAGGGCGCCCTTGCCGGTGTTGACGATGTCGGCGATGTCGCTTTCGATGCCGCGGTGGTAGTCGCGCCACAGCGGCAGGTGCCACAGCGGGTCGTCCAGCGCCAGGCCGCGATCGACCAGCCCGCGGGCCAGCGCCGTGTCGCGGCAGAACAGCGCCGGCAGCTGTGCCCCCAGCGCCACGCGGGCGGCGCCAGTGAGGGTGGCCATATCGATCATCAGCGCCGGCTCGGTCTCGGCGCCGTAGGCCAGCGCGTCGCACAGGATCACGCGGCCCTCGGCGTCGGTGTTGCCGATCTCGATGTGCAGGCCCTTGCGCGTCTTGAAGACGTCGCCCGGGCGATAGGCGTTGCCGGCGACGGCGTTCTCCACCGCGGGGATCAGCAGCTGCAGCCGCACCGGCAGTCGCAGCGCCATGATCATCTGCGCCAGCCCCAGCGCATTCGCGGCGCCCCCCATGTCCTTCTTCATCAACCGCATGCCGTCGGCGCTCTTGAGGTCCAGGCCGCCGCTGTCGAAGCACACCCCCTTGCCGACCAGGGTCAGCCGCGGGTGCTTGGGCTTGCCCCAGTTCAGCTCGATGAGCCGCGGCGCGCGGGTCGCCGCGCGTCCCACCGCGTGGATGGCCGGGAAGCCCGCTTCCAGCAGCTTGTCGCCCACGGTCTGCCTGAAGGTGGCGCCATGCTGGCGCGCCACCAGCTGCACCGCCTCGGCCAGCTCGGCCGGGCCCAAGTGCTCGGCCGGCGTGTTGACGAGGTCGCGGGCCGACGCGATCGCCGCGGCCACGATCAGCCCGCGCCGCGCCGCGTCGGTGGCCGGCAGGTGCAGCTGCGCCGGCTCGCGCGCGGCCGGCTTGTAGAGGTCGAAGCTGTAGCCGCCGAGTTCCCACGACAGCGCGGCAGCCGCCGGGTCCAGCGCCAGCGGCGACGCATCCGCCAGGTGGTAGGCGCCGGCCGGCAGGGCCTTGGGCAAGGCCGCCAGTGCCCACGGATGAGCGGCGTCGCGGACACCGGCCCAGACGGCGGCGATCCCGCCGTCGTCCCCGGGCAGCAGCGCGTGGGTTTCGGGCACGCCGTCGAAGCCGGTCGTCTGCAGCCAGCGCCGGGCGGCGGGCGTCAGCGCCTCGGCATGGACCGCGAACTGCGCGCGGGTCGTCGTGTAGATGGCGATGCTGCCGCGGCGCGGCTTGGCGAGGTGGACGGTCATGGCGGAGTCAGGGTCGAGGGGCTGGAATTTCGGGCCGAGGCGCTGGCCGATTGTCGCCGCTGGGTGCGTCTCGGGTGGCGTTGCCGTCGATCCGCACCTGCCGGCCGCAGTTCGTCGCTGCCGACTTGTGGCCTGCGGGAGGCCGGCCTACGCTTTCCTCACCCCCGGACGAAGGGAGACTGCATGAACCCGCTGCGTTTCGTCATCCGCCCCGTCAAGCACATCACCGATGCAGTCTTCATGCCGTTCAAGGCCCTCTTCGTGGTCGGCCTTTGCGGGCTCATCAACTGGATGACGCTCGACGGCCGCTGGTGGGTGAAGTGGGTCGCGTTCGGCATGGGCATCGCGGTGATCGTCTCGTTCGCCCGCGCCGCGCGCAGCCTGATCCTGCTGGCGCTGATCGGCGGGGTCGGCTGGAAGATCTATCAGCGCTACGGGGAACAGGCGCGGCAGCACTTTGACGACCGGGTGCGGCGCACCCAGCCGCAGGCTGCGCAGGTGATCGAGATGCTCCGCTCGACGTCTGCCCAGGGCGTTGACCCCGGCCGCGCCGCCTGAGAGCCGCAGGTCGGTGCACGCGCAGCGCTGCCGAGCATGTTCGGGTGTCGGCGTTCTCGGGTCAGCCCCAGACCTCGCGCGCAGTCTCCACGACCAGGCGGAGTTTGGCGCGCTGCACCTCCACCGCGATGTTGTTGCCGTGCACGGTGCTCGAGAAGCCGCACTGCGGGCTCAGGCACAACTGCTCCAGCGGCGCGTACTTCGCAGCCTCGTCGATGCGGCGCTTGAGGTCATCCTTGCTCTCCATCTCGCCGAACTTGGTCGTCACCAGGCCGAGGACGACGATTTTGCCCTTGGGCAGGAAGCGCAGCGGGCGGAAGTCGCCGCTGCGTTCGTCGTCGTACTCCATGAAGTAGGCGTCGAGGTTCATCTCCGCCAGCAGCGCCTCGGCCACCGGCTCGTAGTTGCCGGCCGCGGCGTGGGTGCTCTTGAAGTTGCCGCGGCACAGGTGCATCGCCAGCACCATGCCGGGCGGCTTGCGCGCTACGACCTTGTTGATGAAGGTGGCGTAGCGGTGCGGCAGCTCGTTGGGGTCGTCGCCGCGCTGGCGCGCCGACTCGCGCATCTTCTCGTCGCAGAGGTAGGCCATGTTGGTGTCGTCCATCTGCACGTAGCGGCAGCCGGCGTTGTACAGCGAGCGCAGTTCCTCGCCGTAGGCCGTGGCCACGTCGTCGTAGAAGTCGGGATCGAGCTCGGGGTAGTGCTGCCTGCTAATGCCGGCGCGGCCGCCGCGGAAATGCAGCATCGTCGGCGAGGGAATCGTGACCTTGGGCGTCATCCCCGGCGCGACCTGGCGCTTGAGGAACTCGAAGTCGGCGCGCTGGATGTCCTTCAAGTGGCGCACCTTGTCGATCACGCGCAGCACCGGTGGCGCGAGCTCCTCGGTGCCGTCGGCCTTCCTTACCGTCACCGGGATGTCGGTCTTGACACCGCCGAGCTGGTCGAGGAAGTCGATGTGGAAGTAGGTACGACGGAACTCGCCGTCGGTGATGCTCTGCAACTCCACCTCCTGCTGCATCTGGACGACCTCGACGATGGCCTTGTCCTCGACCGCGCGCAGCTGCTCGGCGGTGATCTCGCCGCGCGCCTTCTGCGCGCGCGCGTCGAGCAGGGACTTCGGGCGCAGGAAGCTGCCGACATGGTCGGCGCGGAACGGTGGCATGGTGCGTAGCGTCACTGTGATCTCCTTGGACGATGGATTCAGGGCGCCCTGGCCACGCCCAGCCAGGCGTCCAGCGGGGCGGGGTCGGCCAGCAGCGCCTCGCTGGTGGCACGATAGGCGATGCCGCCGCGGTCGAGGACGATCGCGTCGTCGGTGACGCCGAGCACGAGGTGCGGATGCTGCTCGACGACGATCGACGGCAGGCCGTCGTCGCGCGCGACCCGGCGGATGGCGCGCAGCAGTTCCTCGACGATGATCGGTGCCAGGCCCTCGAGCGGCTCGTCGAGCAGCAGCAGCTTGGGGTTGAGCACCAGCGCGCGGCCGAAGGCGAGCATCTGCTGCTCGCCGCCCGACAGCTGGGTGCCCAGGTTCTTCCTGCGCTCGGCCAGGCGCGGGAACAGCGCATAGACCCGCGCCTCGGTCCAGGGGCCGGCGCGGGCGACCGCGCTCAGGTTTTCGGCCACCGTCAGCGACTTGAAGATGTTGCGCTCCTGCGGCACCCAGCCGATGCCGGCGGCGGCACGCTCGAAGCCCGGCAGCGACTGGATCTCGCGCCCGGCCAGGCGGATCGTGCCGGCATGCCGGCGGGTGACGCCGACCAGGGTGTCGATCAGCGTCGTCTTGCCGCTGCCGTTGCGGCCCAGCAGCGCCAGCGAGCGACCGGCCTGCAGCGTGAAGCTCACGTCGCTGAGCACGACGGACTCGCCGTAGCCGCAACGCAGGCCCTGCACCTCGAGCAGCGCTTCAGCCATGGCCCGGCTCCGCGCCGCCCACGCCGCCCAGATAGACCGCCCTGACCTGCGGGTCGCGCGCGATCTCGGCCGGCTCGCCTTCGGTCAGCACGCCGCCGTTGACGAGCACGGTGATACGGGTGGCGAAGCTGAACACGAGGTCCATGTCGTGCTCGATCAGCACCACCGCGACCTCCTGCGGCAGCGCGGCCACGGTGGCCAGGATGTCGGCGCGCTCGGCCGCCGGCACGCCGGCGGCGGGCTCGTCGAGGAGCAGCACGCTCGGCTTCTGGGCCACCGCCAGCGCGATCTCGAGCAGCCGTCGCTTGCCGTAGGGGAGCTCGCGCGTGGGCTGTTGGGCGTGCGCCTCGAGCCGGAACTGGGCCAGCAGCGCCTCGCATTCGCCGGCGATGGCGGCGTCGGCGCCCATCGGCTGCCACCAGCGCGCCGCGCGGCCGCGGCGCCCGGCCACCGACAGCGCAAGGCTCTGCAGCGGCGTCAGCGTGGCGAAAAGCTGGTTGATCTGGAACGTGCGCACGAGGCCGAGGCCGACACGCTTGTAGGGCGTCAGCGTCGTGATGTCGCGACCCTGCAGTTCGACCCGTCCCGAACTGGGCGCGAGCACGCCGGTAAGCTGGTTGATCAGCGTCGTCTTGCCAGCGCCGTTGGGGCCGATCAGCGCATGCCGCGCGCCGCGCCCGATCGCCAGCGAGACGTGGTCGGTGGCGGTGATGCCGCCGAAGCGCTTGACCAGCGCATGCGTGCGCAGCACGACCTCGGCACTCACCTGGCGCCTCCGGGCCGCCGCCAGGTCCATGGCCGCAGCAGTCGCTCGCGGCCGACCAGCATCAGCACGACCAGGAACAGGCCGATCCAGAACGTCCAGTACTGCGGCGTGATGGCCGAGATCAGGTCGTGCAGCACCTTGAACGCGATGGCGCCGATCAGCCCGCCCCACAGCCAGCCGGTGCCACCGATGACCAGCGCCAGCATCACGTCGGCGCTGCGATGGAACTCGAACCCGTCGAGCGACGCGAACCCGGTGGTCTGCGCCAGCAGCGCGCCGGC
The DNA here is from genome assembly GCA_037443665.1 of Betaproteobacteria bacterium. GTDB lineage: Bacteria > Pseudomonadota > Gammaproteobacteria > Burkholderiales > Burkholderiaceae_C > Rubrivivax. The sequence continues at coordinate 6,539 of JBBINW010000009.1, read as the reverse complement.
CGTGCCGGCAAGCGCTGCGCCGAGCGTGTAGACCGCGGCCAGGCGGCCGTTGACCGACAGGCCGATCGCGGCCAGGCGCAGCCGGTTGTCGCGCAGCGCCTGCAGCGAGATGCCCAGCGGCGAATGGACGACGCGCCTGAGCACGAGGAAGGCCAGGAACAGCACGGCCAGCGAATAGAACGACGCCACCCGGGCGGCAAGGTCGAAGTCGAAGCGGCCGAGCAACGGGCCGATGACCACGCCCTGCAGGCCGTCGGCGCCGCCGGTGATGTCGTCGAACTTGTTGGCCAGCTCGAGCAGCACCAGGGCCACGCCCATCGTCACCATCAGTCGCGTGAGGTCGGTGCCGCGCACGATCAGGGGGCTGGTCAACAGCCCCAGCAAGGCGCCGAGCGCGGTGCCGACGGCGAGGCCGACCAGCGGATCGGGCATCACCCATTTGGCGAACAGCGCCGCACCGTAGGCGCCGACGCCGAAGAACGCCGCGTGACCGAGCGAGACGATGCCGGCATAGCCGAGCACCATGTCCAGCGACAGCGCGAAGAGGGCGAAGATCGCGATCTCGCTGATCAACGCCGCCTGCTGCACGAACGAGAAGGGTGCGATCCAGATCGCCACCCAGGCCGCGATCTCCCAGGCGCGCCAGCGCGATGGCCCGCGCAGCGTCCGTGCCGCGCTCGATGGCGGCGTTGGCGTCACCGGCGCGCCTCGCGCGTGAACAAGCCCTGCGGCCGCCACAGCAGGATCGCGATCATCAGCACGTAGACGATGAAGCCGCCAAGCTTGGGCACGTAGTATTTGCCGAACACGTCGGCGATGCCGAGCACCAGCGCGGCCACCAGCGGGCCGGTGATCGTGCTCGTGCCGCCCACCGCGCAGACAATCAGCCCGTAGACCATGTACTTCAGCGGGAAGGCCGGGTCCATGCCGAGCACGTCCGCGCCCAGCGCCCCGCCCAGCCCCGCCAGCCCCGAGCCGACCGCGAAGGTGAGCAGGAACACGCGGTTGACCGGGATGCCCAGCCCGGCGGCCACGCGCGGGTCGTCGACGGCGGCGCGCAGCCGGCTGCCAAAGCGCGTGCGTCCGAGCAGCGCCTGCAGGCCCAGTGCGAGAACGATGCAGATCGCCACGATCAGCAGCCGGTAGGCACTCATCCCGAGTTGCCACGCGCCCTGCCCAAACTGGAATCGGTGCAGCAGGGGCGGCGGCAGCTGCACGTTCTGCGGCTGCGGGCCGATGAAGTAGCTCACCGAGGCCATCGCCATGAAGGTCAGGCCGATCGAGAACAGCACCTGGTCGAGGTGCGGGCGGCCGTACATCGGGCGGTAGATCGTGCGCTCGAGCACCGCGCCGGCCGCCGCGGTGGCAACGAACGTTGCCGGCAGGCAGGCCAGGAACGGCCAGCCCGCCTGCTGCATCAGCACGATCAGCAAGTAGCCGCCGGCCATAGCGAAGGCGCCGTGGGCGAGGTTGATGAAGTTCATCAGCCCCATCGTCACCGCCAGCCCCAGCGACAGCACGAACAGGAGCATGCCGTAGGCGATGCCGTCGAACAGCAGGGTCGGCATGGCGGCGAACCCGCGCTGCGGCGGCGGCTACTTCTGCTTGCCAGGGTCCTTGACCGCCTGGAGCGTCTCAAACTCGACGTTGTAGAGCTGCCCGCCGACCTTCTCGACCTTGCGGATGTAGATGTCCTGCACGATGTCGCGCGTCTGGGCGTCGATGAAGACCGGGCCGCGCGGGCTCTCGAAGGTCTGGCCCTTCATCGCGTCGAGCAGCTTCAGACCGCCGGCGCCGTGGGTGGCGTTGAGCGCGTTGTAGATCACGCGCATGCCGTCGTAGCCGCCGACGGCCATGAAGTTCGGCCGGAACTTGTTGGCGGCCTCGAACGCGGCGACGAACTTCTTGTTCTCCGCGCTCGGGTGCGCCGCCGAGTAGTGGTGCGCGGTGACCACGCCCAGAGCCACATCACCCATCTCGGCGAGCTGGTCGTCGTCGGTGACGTCGCCAGTGGCGATGAGCCTGATGCCGGCCTTGGCCAGCCCGCGCTCGGCGAACTGCTTCATGAACTGGGCCCCCTGGCCCGAGGGCAGGAACACGAACAGCGCGTCGGGCGCATCGTCGTGCACCTTCTGCAGCACCGGCGCGAAGTCGGGACTGCGCAGCGGCGTGCGAAGCTTCTCGACCACGGTGCCGCCGTTGAGCCGGAAGCGCTCGGCGAAGTACTTCTCGGCGTCGTTGCCGGGGCCGTAGTCGCTGACCAGGGTGACGACCTTCCTGATCTTGTTCTTGCTCGCCCACTCGGCGATGCTGACCGAAGCCTGCGGCAGCGTGAAGCTGGTGCGCACGACGAATGGCGAGGCCTCGGTGATCGCCGAGGTGGCGGCGGCCATCACGACCATCGGGGTCTGGCTCTTGGTGGCGATCGGCGCGGTGGCCATCGCCGCCGGCGTGATCCCGAAGCCCGCCAGCACCGCGACCTTGTCGTTGACGACCAGTTCCTGCGCCAGCCGGCGCGTCGTGTCGGGCACGGTGGCGTCGTCCTTGACGATCACCTCGACCGTCTTGCCGTCGGCCCTGTTGCCATGCTGGGCCATCCATAGCTTGATGCCGGCCTCGACCTGGCGGCCGGTGGTGGCCTGCTGGCCGGTCATCGGCAAGATGACGCCGATCTTCACGGTGTCGCTCTGCGCGCGCACCGGGGCGGCGCCGAGGGCGACGAGGCTGGCGGCGGCGAGGACACCGAGCTGTTGTCTGCGAGTGCTCATTTCTGTCTCCTGGCGAGGGCGCGGCCGGAATTGTGGTGGACGGCCGCTTGTCGGATGCCGGCAAAGCCGATCTAGCTGCTATGCCGCTCCGGCATGCAGGTCGCAAGCTCCCGCACCGCCGCGACGATCCCGGCGTCGGCGCGCGTGGTCATGCGACCCCTCGCGGCGCCGCCGCCGAGCGCTCGGCATGCCAGTCCGTCAGGCGTCGCATGTTTCCCAGCGACACCCAGTGCAGATGGATCAGGCCGAGCACGCCGCTGCGATGCAGCTCCATCACCACTGCCTCGGGCAAGTCGGTCACCTTGCCGTCATCGACGGTGAGAAAGCCGTCGACGGTATGGCGGCGCCCGTCGGGCAGCGTGACGTCGAAGCGCATCTCGCGCAGCAGGCCGAGCTCGAGCAAGCGGCGGCCGACCAGACGCGTGCGCTGGATGTCGGCCTCCATGGTCTCGAGTTGACCGGTCATGGTCTTGAGCAGCTCGGCGGGCTGGCCGTCGGCCTCGAACAGCGGCTGCCCCTCCTGCGCCTCGGCGCCGCCGAAGGCCATGTCGACGCAGATCGCGAAACGCTGGTCGTCCAGCCGTGCGATGCAGAACGGATAGGCGCGAAGCACCGCGGGCATGTAATGCGCCCGCCAGCGGTCGCCGGCGACGAAGAGGTTCTCGTTCTGCGTCAGCCCGAAGACCGCGATCGGCGCGATCGCGTCGCTGCCATCGGCCTCCTTACCGGCGCGAACGAACACGATCGGGAATTCGCGGCAGGCCTCGCCAAACTCGGACGCGGCCACGAACGTCGCGTTCAGCCGGTCGGCCACCGACCAGTCGGTGACCGGCACGCGCAGCCGCAGGCTACGGTGCTGCGCGCTGTCCAGCGCGGTCGGCTGGCGATGGAGGTTGGAATTGATCAAGCGGGTTCTCCAGGGGGTTCGGTGCGCGAGACGAGTACCTTGTCGACGCGCTTGCCGTCGAGGTCGACGACTTCGAAGCGCCAGCCGGCCCATTCCACCGCGTCAGTGATGCGCGGCAGGCGGCCGAGCAGGAGCATGATCATGCCAGCTAGCGTGTTGTAGCGGGCACGGTCCTCCTCCGGCAGTTCCTTGATCTCCAGCCGGTCCTTGAGCTCGGGCACCGGGATCAGGCCGTCGAGCAGCCAGCTGCCGTCGCTGCGCCGCACGGCCCAGGCGTCATCGTCGGTCGGCGCGCCGAACTCGCCGGTGATCGCCTCGAGCAAGTCGCGCTCGGTGATCACGCCCTGCACCGCGCCGTATTCATCGACGACGAAGACGAGCTCGGTGCGCGAGCCGCGGAAATGCTCCAGCAGCTCCATGCCGGTGAGCGTCTCGGGCACGAACACCGGCGGCTGCATGTGATCCGCCAGATCGGGCCGCTCGCCGCGCGCCAGCGGCTGCAGCAAGCTGGCGACACCGACCCAGCCCTGCACGTCGTCGAGCGAACCGCGGCACAGCGGCAGCCGCGTGTGGCCGCTGGCGCCGATGATCTCGAGCTGGCGCTCGAGCGGGTCGGCGAGGTCGAGCCAGACGATCTCGGCGCGCGGGATCATCATCGAGCCGATCTGGCGGTCGTCGAGTCGGAACACGTTGCGCACCATCTGGTGCTCCTGAGCCTCGATCACGCCGGCGTCCAGGCCCTCTTCCAGGCTGGCCGCGATCTCCTCCTCGGTCACCAGCCGCGACGGGCCGCCGCGCTCGCCCATCAGCCGCAGCACGGCGTCGGTGGCCAGACTGAGCACGGTCACCAGCGGCCGCACCGCCGTCGACAGCCAGTTCATCGGCCTAGCCACCAGCCGCGCGACGATCTCGGGGTACATCTGTCCCAGCCGCTTGGGCACGAGCTCGCCGAAGATGATCGTCAGCACGGTGATCATCAGCACTACCAGCGCGGTGGCACTGATGGTGGCGCCGCGCTCGGCCACGCCCAGCGTCCGCATCAGCCAGGCGGCCACGGGCTCGCTGAACGCGGCCTCGCCGACGATGCCGTTGAGGATGCCGATCGAGGTGATGCCGATCTGCACCGTCGACAGCCAGCGCGTCGGGTTCTCGTGCAGTTCCATCGCGGCCTGCGCGCCGGGCTCGCCACCCTCCACCATCACCTGCAGCCGCGCCTTGCGGCTGGCCGTGAGCGCCATCTCCGACATCGCGAAGAGGCCGTTGAGCAGGATCAGAAAGACGAGCAGCGTGAAGTTCATGCGCGCCGCCAGCGGGGGCTTGCGGAGGCAGCGGGATCGGTCGGCGAGCGTAGCAGAATCGACGGATGATCCATCTCGTGGGCGACCTGCAGGGCTGCGCCGATGCACTCGATCGGCTGCTCGCCGAGATCGGCTTCTCGGCCTCGCGCGACCGGCTCGTGGTGCTCGGCGACCTCGTCAACCGCGGCCCCGCGTCGCTGGCGGTGCTGAAGCGGCTGGCCGCGATGGACGACGCCGCGACCTGCCTGATCGGCAACCACGACCTGCACCTGCTGGCAGTGGCGCATGGCGTGAGGCCGCAGCACCGCGGCGACACCTTCGGCGACGTGCTGGCCGCGCCAGACGGCGCGGCGTGGCTCGACTGGCTGCGGCGGCAGCGTCTGGCCGTGCTCGAGTCCGGATGGCTGTGCGTGCACGCCGGCGTTCTGCCGCAATGGGACACAGCCCGGACGCTGGCCCTGGCCGACGAGGTGGAGGCGCTGCTGAGCGGCCCGGGTCTGGCGGCCTTCCTGCCGCTGATGTACGGCAACGAGCCGAGCCGCTGGGACGACGCGCTGCAGGGCCCGGACCGCTGGCGCCTGGTGATCAACACCCTGACCCGAGCCCGGTTCTGCAGTCGCGACGGCAGGCTCGACTTCAAGACCAAGGAAGGCGCCGGCGCCGCGCCGCCCGGCCTGCTGCCCTGGTTCGAGGTGCCCGGGCGACGCACCGCGGCGCAGCCCATGGCCTTCGGTCACTGGAGCACGCTGGGCCTGGTCAACCGGTCGGACCTGCTGGCCATCGACACCGGCTGCGTCTGGGGCGGCGCGCTGACCGCGGTGCGCGTCGACGGCGGGCGGCGCGAGGTCGTGCAGGTGCGGTGCACGCCGGCCCCACGCCCGGGCGCGGGCTGATCCGCCGCGCCGTGCACCGGCGATGACCACCTGCGCCGATAATCCCGACCATCGGAAGCGTGGCAGAGTGGTCGATTGCACCGGTCTTGAAAACCGGCGGCCCGCAAGGGCCCGTGAGTTCGAATCTCACCGCTTCCGCCACCATTACCTATGAAAAGTCAGTCGGAAATGACTGCAACCCATCATCCAATCCATCATCCCGAAAATGCACTGGGGGCGAGTTGCGATGACGCGACTTAGCAACTGACGCCAAGGACCTGGGCGACCCGGGCGGCCTCGTCACAAGGTGGCGTCCTGGCGCCAGCCCACCAGCGGTGGGCCTGAACCCAAGATCATTCGCAGCGAAACGTGATCGTCACTGTCGACGCAGCTGGGCAGACCCACTCGGTCTTCTCGTCCTGCACGCTGATGTGGCGACCGAGATCGGCGCAGTGCTTGTCGGCGGCCGTGAGCGTCATTTCGCAAGCGCCACCGGCGCCACGTCGCGCCGGCGAGGCGTTGGCAATGACCTGGAAAGTATCGCGCCCAGTGTTGAGGACGGGCGACGGTGACGCACATCCAGGGATTGATGCAGCCGTCAATACGGCCAACGACCCAAGCTTGAAACTCGCCCTCAACTCGGGCGTCTCGGCTGCGCTGGCCGCTGGGCTGCCCGTGATCTCGGTGGACACGA
>JBBINW010000008.1:56893-93390 GCA_037443665.1 Betaproteobacteria bacterium | reverse complement strand
ATGCGGAATTTGCCATCCAGTAGCGACGTCATGCGCGGAGGCTCACGGATTCAGGGAGGAAGGCAGCCGTTCGCCATACGTTGACAACGCGGGCATGTGCCCCGGCGCCCAGGATCCCAACGCCCGACACGGTCCGTACTTCGAATGGGGCCACATGAAGGGTGGCAAGCTCGTTCACCGCATGGTCACGCCCGAACAAGCCGCCATCGTGGAGCTGGCCATCGCCAACCATCGCAAGGCAAAGAAGCTCATGCAGGAGTGGGAAGATGAGACGAGCGGCTATTCGATGCCGAGGTACCGCGCAAAACCTAGCTCGCCACGCCCGACCAAGCGCTGCCTCGAGATTCACCTTGCCACTGACAGCAAAAACCGGAGCTACCGCGACGCAAATAGCAGCCTTAAATTTAGGACACAGTAAGACTAGTCAGCGATCGAATGCGCGTCCCGCGGGGCGTCTCCGATCCGAGGGGCGCGTTGCCACAGGGGGCGCGAGACAGCCTCGGCGACGGGCAACGCGGTAGAACGAGCTGAGACCTTCAGACCGTCGTGACGCAGGCCAACGGCTACGTCAGCACGACGACCGCAGGTGCCATGCCCAGCTTCTTTGCGCGACGGGCGAACTTCCGATCGTCGAAGGTTGCGACGCTCACGCAGGACTTGTAGCTGGCGTGGTGCAGCGCATCGGTGAACTCGACGCCTGCTTCGCAGTTGGAAACTGCCCGTTCGACCGCGTCGCGGTCTTCGACGGTGATGTGCGCCTGATGGAGAAGGTGCCGCATAACTGACGCCACCTCAGCCCGAGCAAAGCCGTAGTAGCCGCGCAGGACCCATTCCAACTCCAGGATCACCGACTTGCATACCATCAGCGGCTGGCCGGACTCGACGATTCGGCGCGCGGCCAGGCGCTGCCGTTGCGCCTCGGCGTCCGCATCGTCATCGATGTAGTACCGCGCGAGAACGTTGGTGTCCAGGCCGATCATCGGTTGAGCAGCGTGGCGGCGTCGAAGTCCGTCGGCACGGCGACGCGCCGGCTCTTGAGCATGCCGAAGCCGCTGCAAGGCTCGCCCGAAGGCGAACTCCTGACACGCAATTCGACATGGTCGCCGACGAGTGAGAACTCGATCCGGCTTCCCTGCCGAATGCCCAGCTGTTGGCGGACTGCCTTCGGGATGGTGACCTGGCCCTTGCTGGTGACGGATGTGACTACCATGGCGCCTGATAGTATTACCCGGTAATACTATCAGGCAAATCCCGCCGGGGCGAGCGGGTCACGGGCCACTCACTCGCATGCGTGCCTGGGCTCCAAGTCGAGCCTTGGGCAGGCCGGGCGGATGCACTGCACGAAGCGGAAATCGCTCCGGTCCACCGAATCACGCCTGCCGGCGGGCGCTGATCCGCGCTAATCTCCGTGCCCTCGAATAGAGAACACAGGAGACAGTCGTGGCCAAGCCCCTTTCCGACGCTGAAGCGGCGCTGCGCGAGGCCGCGCTCGACTATCACCGCTCGCCCACGCGCGGCAAGATCTCGGTCACGCCGACCAAGCCGCTGTCCAACCAGCGCGACCTGTCGCTGGCCTACTCGCCGGGCGTGGCCTATGCCTGCCTGGCGATCGAGGAAGACCCGACGCTGGCCGCCGAGTACACGTCGCGCGGCAACCTGGTCGGCGTAGTCACCAACGGCACGGCGGTGCTGGGGCTGGGCGACATCGGTCCGCTCGCCGGCAAGCCGGTGATGGAAGGCAAGGGCTGCCTGTTCAAGAAGTTCGCCGGCATCGACGTGTTCGACCTCGAACTTGCCGAGCGCGACCCCGACAAGCTGATCGAGATCATCGCCGCGCTGGAGCCGACGCTGGGCGGCGTGAATCTGGAGGACATCAAGGCGCCCGAGTGCTTCTACATCGAGAAGAAGCTGCGCGAGCGGATGAACATCCCGGTCTTCCACGACGACCAGCACGGCACCGCGATCATCTCGTCGGCGGCGCTGCTCAACGGGCTGGAGCTGGTGGGCAAGAAGATCGGCGACGTCAAGCTCGCCGTCTCTGGCGCGGGTGCGGCGGCGATCGCCTGCCTGGATGTGATGGTCGGCCTCGGCGTGCGGCGCGAAAACGTCTTCGTCTGCGACAGCAAGGGCGTGATCCGCGACGGCCGCGAGGATTTCAAGGCCGGCAAGCTCGACGAGAGCAAGCAGCGCTACTGCCAGCGCACCGAAGCCCGCACGCTGGCCGACGTGGTCAAGGGTGCCGATGTGTTCCTCGGCTGCTCGGCGCCGGGTGTGCTGTCGGTGGAGATGGTGGTCTCGATGGCCGACAAGCCGATCATCCTGGCGCTGGCCAACCCCGAGCCCGAGATCCGGCCCGAACTGGCCAAGGCCGCGCGGCCCGACTGCATCATCGCCACCGGGCGCAGCGACTATCCGAACCAGGTCAACAACGTCCTGTGCTTCCCCTACATCTTCCGCGGCGCGCTGGACTGCGGGGCGACCAAGATCACCGAGGCGATGAAGCTGGCCTGCGTGCGCGAGATCGCCGCCCTGGCCAAGGCCGAGGCCAGCGACGAGGTCGCGGCGGCCTACGCCGGCAAGGAGCTCAGCTTCGGGCCCGACTACATCATCCCCACGCCGTTCGACGTGCGGCTGATCCTGCGCATCGCGCCGGCGGTGGCGCGCGCGGCGGCCGAGTCGGGCGTGGCGACGCGGCCGATCGCCGACTTCGAAGCCTACCGGCAGAGCCTGACCCGCTTCGTCTACCAGACCGGGATGATGATGCGGCCGGTCTTCGCCGCCGCCAAACACTCGTTCCGGACCCGTCCGATCCGCGTGGTCTACGCCGAAGGCGAGGACGAGCGCGTTCTGCGCGCGGTTCAGGTGGTGCTCGACGAAGGCCTGGCCCGGCCGATCCTGGTCGGCCGGCCCGAGGTCGTGAAGATGCGCATCGAGCGTGCCGGCCTGCGCCTGCAGGTCGGGCGTGACTTCGAGATTTGCGATCCCGAGAACGACCCGCGCTTCCGCGAGTACTGGGAGACCTACCGCGGCCTGATGGCGCGCGAAGGCGTCACGCCCGAGGTGGCCAAGTCGTCAGTGCGGCGCTCGAACACCCTGATCTCGTCGATCATGGTGCGCCGGGGCGAGGCCGAGGCGATGCTCTGCGGCCTGGTCGGTCGCTTCGACGCCCACCTCGAGCACGTGCGCCACGTGATCGGCCGCAAGGCCGGCGCGCGCACGCTGGCGGCCATGAACGCGGTGATGCTGGACAAGCTCACGCTGTTCATCGCCGACACCTTCGTCAACGAGGAGCCCAGCGCCGAGGAACTGGCCGATATCGCGCTGATGGCTGCGACCGAGGTCCGCCGCTTCGGCCTGCCGCCCAAGGTGGCATTCCTGTCGCATTCGATCTTCGGCTCGTCAACGCGCGCATCGGCCCGGCGGATGCGCGAGGCCAACGCGCTGTTCCGCGAGCGTGCGCCGGCGGACATCGAGAGCGACGGCGAACTGCAAGGCGACGCCGCGCTGTCCGAGGTCGTGCGCCACGGCTATCTGCCCGAGAGCACGCTCACCGGCGCGGCCAACCTGCTCGTGCTGCCCAACCTGGATGCCGCCAACATTCTGTTCAACGTGTTGAAGATGACAGTCGGGCATGGCGTCACCGTGGGCCCGATCCTGCTCGGCGCGGCGCGCCCGGTGCACATCCTGACGCCGTCCGCGACGGCGAGGCGCATCGTCAACATGACGGCGCTGGCGGTGGCCGACGCGGCCGAGCGCGCGGGCGCCGCAGGCGGCTGAACGCTCGCCCGGCGCTCCCCTGCGACGGAGCCTGGGCGACGGGCCGAGGTTCGGTGCGGGCCGCCGGCGTCGCCGGGCAGCCGGTGCGCCGCGTCGAAGCCCGTAACCCGGATGAAATCGCGCCGCCGTGACGCCGCCCATAATCGATGCGAGAACCCGTTCGTCCCCGGAGCGCCATCCCATGAGCCGTGCCACCAAGATCGTCGCCACCCTCGGTCCTGCATCCAGCGACCCTGGGGTGCTCGAGCGGCTCTTGCACGCCGGCGTCGATGTCGTGCGCCTGAACTTCAGCCACGGCAAGGCGCAGGACCACATCGACCGCGCGGCCCTGGTGCGCGAGATCGCGCAAAGGATCGGCAAGCCGGTGGCGCTGATGGCCGATCTGCAGGGCCCCAAGATCCGGGTCGGCAAGTTCCTCGAAGGCAAGGTGATGCTCGAGCCGGGCGCGGCCTTCGTGCTCGATGCGCAGCGCAGCGAGCCGGGCGACATCCACGCGGTGGGGCTGGACTACAAGGAACTGCCGCGCGACGTGCGTCCGGGCGACACGCTGCTGCTCAACGACGGCCTGATCAAGCTCACTGTCGAGCGCGTGCTCGGTGAACAGGTTCACACCCGGGTCGTGCTCGGGGGCGAGCTGTCCAACAACAAGGGCATCAACAAGGCCGGTGGCGGCCTGACCGCGCCGGCGCTGACGGCCAAGGACATGGAGGACATCCGGACCGCGGTGTCGTTCCAGTGCGAGTACCTGGCGGTGAGTTTCCCGAAGAACGCCACCGACATGGAGATGGCGCGTCAGCTCGCCAACGTGGCCGGCGAGGCCACGCGCCACCGGCCGGCGATGATCGCCAAGATCGAGCGCAGCGAGGCGATCCCGCAGCTCGAGGCCATCCTGCGCGCCAGCGACGGCATCATGGTCGCTCGCGGCGACCTCGCGGTAGAGGTCGGCAACGCCGCCGTGCCGGCACTGCAGAAGCGCATGATCCGCATGGCGCGCGAGATGGACAAGGTGGTCATCACCGCGACGCAGATGATGGAGAGCATGATCCTGGCGCCGGTGCCCACGCGCGCGGAGGTCAGCGATGTCGCCAACGCGGTGCTCGACGGCACCGACGCCGTGATGCTCAGCGCCGAGACCGCCGCCGGCAAGTACCCGGTGGAGACGGTCGAGCAGATGGCACAGATCGCGCTGGAGGCCGAGCGCGCCGAGGACGTCTCGATCGAGACCGACTTCACCAACAAGCGCTTCGGCCGTATCGACCAGAGCATCGCGATGGGCGCGCTGTTCACCGCTCACCACCTGGGCTGCAAGGCGCTCGTCGCGCTCACCGAATCGGGCTCGACCACGCTGTGGATGAGCCGCCACAACATCAAGGTGCCGATCTACGGCATGACCACGCAGATCACCTCGGAGCGCCGCATGACGCTGTATCGCAACGTGCGGCCGGTGCTGATGGCCAAGTTCGCCGACCGCGACGAGACGCTGGCGCAGGCCGAGGCGCTGCTGGTGGCCAAGGGAGTCCTGCGCCCGGGCGACACCTACGCCATCACCTGCGGCGAGCCGATGGGCGTGCCCGGCGGCACCAACACGCTCAAGGTCTGCCAGGTCCGCTGAAGGCGGCGCGCCGCCCTCAGGCGCAGACGCTGGCGACCATCGCCGCCACGCGCGGCGTCATCCCGGTGGGCACCAGGGTCAGTGCGGGGTGGGAGCGGCCGAAGACGCGGAACAGCTCGTCGGCAAAGCCGTGGCCGATCTCGGCGATGCCGGCGAAGTCGAGTTCGGCCTGGCGGAATTGTGTCAGCCCGGCGGCCACGCGCCGGGCCTCGGCGCGCGATGCCAGCGCCGGCGATGGCTCGCCAGCCGTCCCGGCCAGGTGCAGCGGCACGACCGTGCGCTCGAAGGCATAGCTTTCGCCGCCGACGCCGTGCGCGCGCAGCACGGCGTCGAGCGTGCGCGTCGTGTCGAGCGAGATCGCCAGGTAGATCGTGGTGCCGTGCGGGCCCACGGGTCGCCCGCTGTGCCAGCCGTGGGGCTCCCAGCTGCGACGCTGGAAGGCGGCCGCGTTGGCGTGGATGTCGAACACGTCAGCCAGGCGCGAGGTGAAGAACAGGCCGTGGCCGCGGTGGCGCCCGGGGCAGGTCGTGAGCTTGCCCTTGGCCAGTTCGAGCATCGCCAGCGCCGGCTCGTCGATGGCAAAGGCCTGCGCGATGCGCCCGAACAGGCCCACGCCGTCGTCGGAGACGAGCAGCTGCAGCTGCAGCGGTGTCTGCCGCATCGAGACCGTGACCGCGCGGCCGCCGCTGTGGTCGATGGCGTTGTTCAGCAGTTCGGTGAAGGCGTGCTGCGCCATTCGCCGCACCTCGCGCGGCAGCTCGAAGCAGGGCGCGAAGTCGCGTCGCCATGGCACGTCTTCCTGCAGGCCGGCGAGCGCGTATCGCTGCACCACCTGGCGCAGCGGGCCGGGCCGGTAGCGCGGCCGGCGCGGGCTGCCTTCGCGCAGCAGCCACTGCGCGGCCACCAGCTTGTGCAGCAGGCGGCCGGCGCTGCGCCGCCCGATCCCCAGGCGCGCCATCAACTCGGCCGGCAGCGCGTGGCCGTGCTGCAGCGCCGCCTGGGTGATCCATTGCGTCAGGGGTGCCAGGGGAATTCGGGCCATCGGGTGTCGCCTGTTCGACCGTCATCGGTCGGTTCCGGCTGCGAGTCTGGTCGCACCGGCGCCGGCGGGGTGCGGCGAAAAGCGCCGCCGACGGTGGCCATTTCCGGCCCGTGGCCTGGAGGCCGTGGACCGGTCGGCTGCTCCGCCGACCGCCCGCTGAAATGCCGGGACGGGCCGTCGCGGCCGCCGCCGGCCGCATAAAATCGTCGGAGTTTCAGCGCGGTTACGTCGCCTGCCGCGACCGGACCGCCGCCTGCACCGCCTGTACCACCTGCACCGCCTCAACCACCGGAGACTTCCATGCCCCTCGTCTCGATGCGCCAGCTGCTCGACCACGCCGCCGAGAACGGCTACGGCATTCCGGCCTTCAACGTCAACAACCTCGAGCAGGTGCAGGCCGTGATGACGGCCGCGGCCGAGGTCGGCGCACCGGTGATCCTGCAGGCCAGCGCCGGCGCCCGCAAGTACGCCGGCGAACCGTTCATCAAGCACCTGATCCTGGCCGCGCTCGAGAGCTGGCCGCAGGTGCCGCTGGTGATGCACCAGGACCACGGCCAGAGCCCCGACGTCTGCAAGGGCGCGATCGACCTCGGCTTTTCCTCGGTGATGATGGACGGCAGCCTGCAGGCCGACGGCAAGACGATCGCCAGCTACGACTACAACGTCGATGTCACGCGCAAGGTCGTCGAGATGGCGCACAAGCTGGGCGTGACGGTCGAAGGCGAGCTCGGCTGCCTGGGCTCGCTGGAGACGATGAAGGGCGACAAGGAGGACGGCCACGGCGCCGAGGGCACGATGACGCGCGAGCAGCTCCTCACCGACCCCGAGCAGGCGGCCGACTTCGTCAACAAGACGCAGCTCGACGCGCTGGCGATCGCGATCGGCACCAGCCACGGCGCCTACAAGTTCAGCCGCAAGCCCACCGGCGAGACGCTGGCGATCAGCCGCATCAAGGAGATCCACGCCCGCATCCCCAACACCCACCTGGTGATGCACGGTTCGTCCAGCGTGCCGCAGGACCTGCTCGAGATCATCCGTGCCCATGGCGGCCAGATGAAGCAGACCTACGGCGTGCCGGTCAGCGAGATCCAGGAAGCCATCAAGTTCGGCGTGCGCAAGATCAACATCGACACCGACATCCGCCTGGCGATGACGGCGGCGGTGCGCAAGTACCTGGCCGAGAACCCGGACAAGTTCGACCCCCGCGACTACCTCAAGCCGGCGCGCGAGGCCGCCCGGCTGATCTGCCGCCAGCGCTACCTGGAGTTCGGCTGCGAGGGCCAGGCGGCGAAGATCAAGCCGGTCGGCCTGAGCGATGTCGCGCGCCGCTACGCCAGCGGCGAGCTCGCGCAAGTGGTGCATTGAAATCCTCGCCACCCAAACGCTGTGCTGTGCATAGCGCTATGGATGGAGATTGCCGGAGGGGCTCAGCTCCGAGACGGTTCCTGCCAACGGCGCTCTAGGAGACGCACCTTGAGCCGCTGAGCGCGGCCTCCGGCGCGGCGCATCTTTCGATGCGCACACGCCTTCGCAGGCATGAGTCCCCGCGTATCCCGCGGTCCATGACATGCTCGCCGGGCGTCCGCCCGGCTGGAATGGATCTTCGCCGCCGCTCGCGCAGCCCGCCTGGCTGGGCGCGAGCGTCTCCAGCCCGCGGCGAAGGATGTTCTTCGCCGCGTTGCGCTCAGCGTTGTCGGTGTGGCCGCAGGCCGCGCAGGCGAACAGCGCCTGCGTCTTCCTGTTCTGCGCGGCCGTATGGCCAAATTCGCTGCACTCCTGGCTCGTGTAGGCGGGTGGCACCGCCACCAGCGTCGCGCCCCGCCAGGCGGTCTTGGACTCGAGCATGGACCTGGCCATGCCCCAGCCGTGGCGCAGGAGGGTGCGGTTGAGTCCGGACTTCGCCTTGACGTTGCGGCCTGGCTCGTGGTCCGTTGCGGCCGCCGAGGCGGTCATGCCCTTGACCACCCATGGGTTGGCGCAGGCCGGGGAAGCAGGCAATCAATACGTAACGCGACCAGAGTCATGTCTATCCGGTCTCCCGCCGGATCCAGTGAGCGGAGCCCCAAATCCACCAACACGACGCAGCTCGCTGGCACGAGCCGCGAGCGCCGCTTCACGACCACCCAAGCGAGTCGACTCGCGCCTTGGGGCGGCTGTCGCTGCCAGCCCGCTATGGATGGAGCGCTGCGGCGCAATGAGGTAGCCGGCGGGCGGGGGCCACTGCGGCCACGGCGGCGGGGCCGCGCGTCAACCGGCCAGCCACTCGGCGCGCAGCGCCGCGTCGATGCGATGGTTCTGCGGCCCGCGGTGGGCGATCTTGAGGGCCCCGAGCCGGTTGCCGAGCATCACGCTGCGCTCGATCGGCCAGCCCCGCTCCAGGCCGTAGAGCAGCCCGGCGCGGAAGGCGTCGCCGCAGCCGGTGGGGTCCACCACCTGGGCCGCCTTCACGCCCGGCACATGGATGCGCCGGCCCCGGACCCAAACCTCGCAGCCCTCGGCGGCCAGGGTCACGATCACGGCCAGCAGATGCGAATCGGACAACGACGCCAGCGTCTGCCCGGTGCGCTCGCACAGCATGCGGCCCTCGTAGTCGTTGACCGCGACCCAGCGGGCGCGCTCGATGAACCGCATCAGCTCGGTGCCGCCGAACTGCGGCAGCTGCTGGCCGGGGTCGAAGACGAACGGGATGCCGGCGCTGTGCATCTGCTCGGCCCGGCGCCACATCGCCTCGCGGCCGTCGGGGGCGATGATGCCGATCTTCAGGTCGCGGCGCTCGGGCGCCTCGATCAGGTGGGCGTGTCCCATCGCGCCCGGGTGGAAGGCGGTGATCTGGTTGTTGTCGCGGTCGGTGATGATGATCGCCTGCGCGGTGTGCAGCTCGGTGTCGTTGCGCACGAGCGAGGTGTCGATGCCCCACGCTTGCATCCGCGCGAGGTAGGCCGCGCCGTCGCTGCCCAGCGCGGCCATCACCACCGGCTCGCCACCGAGTTCGTGCAGCGAGTAGGCGATGTTGCCGGCGCAGCCGCCGAACTCGCGCCGCAGCGTGGGCACCAGGAACGAGACGTTGAGGATGTGCATCTGCTCGGGCAGGATCTGCTCGGCGAAACGCCCGGGGAAGGTCGTGATGGTGTCGAAGGCGAGGGATCCGCAGATCAGCGCGGGCATGGCAGCTCCAGAAGGTCGGTGACCGGGTCGAGGACGGGGCGGCCGAAGGCCGTCAGGGATAGAAGAGCTCGATCGTGTAGCCGGCCACCGGGTCGGTGGCGGCCCGCAGCGTGGCCTGCAGCGACAGTTCGCGGCCCGGACCCAGATCGGCCTGGCTGGCGCCGAACTCGGGCGCGCGCAGCACCCGTCGCGCCAGCAGCTTGCCCTGGCTGTCGGTGAGCGCGAGGTCGAAGGCCGGCAGCGCGGCGGCGATGCCCGCGCGGTTGCGCAGCACGACGCTGAGCTTGTAGACGTCGGACTTCTCGATCCGCACCAGGCCGCTGCTTTCCACGGCCAGGCTTTCGATCAGGCGGGGCGGGGCGATCGTGCAGCCCAGCAGCGCGCAGGCCTGGTCCAGCACCGGCCGGGCGGCGGCGAAGCGCGCGGCGACCAGATCGCGGTAGACGTAGGTCGCCTGGCCGAGCAGACCGGCCAGGCCCAGCGCCAGCAGCACCGCCAGCGTCGCGCGCACGCCGGGCCGGCGCCAGCGCTGCGCCCGCTCGGCGCGGCGCAGGAACGAGGGCATCGCGGCCGGCTCGGCGCGAAGCTCGCTGTCGAGGTCACCCGTGGGAGTGATGGAGATCGTGCCGGCGACCGCGGTGGCGTCCGCGGCGGATGGCGTCTCGAAGAGGGCCTCGCCTTCGTCGCGCCGGACCCGGGGGGCCGACTCGCCGTCGTCTGCCGCGGGCGCTGCCTCGGGCTCGGGTGCCGCGGTGTCGAACTCGATGTCGACATGGGTCGTGGCAGTGACCTGGCTCGCCCCGGGCGGCGCGGGCGGGCGCGGTTCGGGCGGCGCATCGGGGGCCGCGACGGGCTCGGGCATCTGGCGCGGCGCCCCGGTCTCGACGTCGATCAGGCGTTCCCCGGCGTTGAAGACCTCGGCGCAGCGCCCGCAGCGCACCCAGCCGTCGGAGACCCGCAACTGATCCGGCACGACCCGGAAGGCCGTGTCGCACGCCGGGCAGCGCGTGGCCAGGCCGGAAGCCATCAGGCAGCCGCCGCGGCTGGCGCGGCGTCGGGTTCGGGCCCGGCTCGCCGCGCGGTCATCAGGATCCAGCCGTCGTCGCGGTCGCTCACCGCCAGCGCCAGCCAGGGCGCGTAGGCGGCGACCAGCTCCTCGGCCTGGCGCTCGAGGATGCCTGCCAGCACCAGCCAGCCGCCGGGCGCCACGTGTGCGGCCAGCAGCGGCGCCAGCAGCTTCAAGGGCGTGGCCAGGATGTTGGCCAGCACCAGCGCGTAGGTCCCCTGCGCCGCCTCGGGCAGCCCCGGTGACAGCGCCACGCCGTTGCGGCTGGCGTTGTCGCGCGTGGACTGCACGGCCGCCGGGTCGATGTCGACCGCGTCGATGCGCTGCGCACCCTGAAGCGCGGCGCCGATGGCCAGGATCCCCGAGCCGCAGCCGTAGTCGAGCACGCGGCCGGCGCGGGCGCGCTCGGCATGGGCCGCCAGCCAGCGCAGACACATGCGCGTCGTCGGGTGGGTGCCGGTGCCGAAGGCCAGGCCGGGGTCGAGCCGGATCACCTGGCGCGCCGCGGCCGGCGGCTCGTGCCAGCTCGGCACGACCCAGAACTCGGGCGTGATCGCCACCGGCCCGAACTGCGACTGCGTCAGGCGCACCCAGTCCTGCTCGGCCAGCGCCGCCAGCGCCTGCACGTGCAGGCCGCGCGTGCCGTCGTGCGCCAGCAGCCAGGTGGCCGCGCGCTCGGCGGCGGCCTCGGTCTCGAAAAGGGCTTTCAGCGTCGATCGCTCCCAGCCGGGCGCCGGCGGCGGCATGCCGGGCTCGCCGAACAGCGCCTGCTCGGCCGCGCCGCCCGCGTCGGCGTCCTCGACCGAGACCGACAACGCGTCGAGCTCGTCGATCAGCGCGTCGGACACCGGCTCCACCAGCCCTTGCGGTGCGCGCAGCACGAGCTCGAACATCGCGGTCGCGGCCGCCTCGGGGGCGATCGCGGGCGCAGACATCTAGCGGCTGTGCTGGCCCAGCCAGCCTTCGAGGTAGTGGATGCTGGTGCCGCCCTCGATGAACTTGGCGTCGGCCAACAATTCGCGGTGCAGCGGGATGTTGGTCTGGATGCCTTCGACCACCGTCTCCGACAGCGCCGTGCGCATGCGCGCCAGCGCCTGCTCGCGGGTGTCGCCGTGGCAGATGATCTTGCCGATCATCGAGTCGTAGTGGGGCGGCACGAAGTAGTTCGTGTAGACGTGTGAGTCGACCCGCACGCCGGGGCCGCCCGGAGGATGCCACAGCGTGATGCGTCCCGGCGACGGCGTGAACTTGTAGGGGTCCTCGGCGTTGATGCGGCACTCGATGGCGTGGCCGCGCATCACGATGCCGCGCTGGGTGAACGGCAGCTTCTCGCCGGCGGCCACGCGGATCTGCATCTGCACGATGTCGATGCCGGTGACCATCTCGGTGACCGGGTGCTCGACCTGCACCCGCGTGTTCATCTCGATGAAGAAGAACTCGCCTCCCTCGTACAGGAACTCGAACGTGCCGGCGCCGCGGTAGCCGATCTTCTTGCACGCCGCCGCGCAACGGTCGCCGATGCGCTCGATGACGCGGCGCGGCAGCCCCGGCGCCGGGGCCTCCTCGATGATCTTCTGGTGCCGGCGCTGCATCGAGCAGTCGCGCTCGCCCAGCCACACCGCGCCCTTGTGCTGGTCGGCCAGGACCTGGATTTCGATGTGGCGCGGGCGCTCGAGGAACTTCTCCATGTAGACCGCCGGGTTGCCGAAGGCGGCGCCGGCTTCGGCCCGGGTGGTCTGCACGGCGTGGATCAGGGCGGCTTCGGTGTGGACCACCCGCATCCCGCGCCCGCCGCCGCCGCCGGCGGCCTTGATGATCACCGGGTAGCCGACGGTGCGCGCGATGCGGACGATCTCCTTCGGATCCTCGGGCAGTTCGCCCTCGGAGCCGGGCACGCAGGGCACGCCGCTCTTGATCATCGCCTGCTTGGCCGAGACCTTGTCGCCCATCAGGCGGATCGACTCCGAGGTCGGTCCGATGAAGACGAAGCCGCTCTTCTCGACCCGCTCGGCGAAGTCGGCGTTCTCGCTCAGGAAACCGTAGCCGGGGTGGATCGCCTCGGCGTCGGTGACCTCGGCGGTCGAGATGATCGCCGGCATGTTCAGATAGCTCTGCGACGAGGCCGCCGGGCCGATGCACACCGCCTCGTCGGCGAGCTTGACGTACTTGGCCTCGCGGTCTGCCTCGGAATAGACGACCACCGCCTTGACGCCCATCTCGCGGCAGGCGCGCTGGATCCTCAATGCGATCTCGCCCCGGTTGGCGATCAGGATTTTCTTGAACACCCGCGGCCGCCTATTCGACGACGAACAGCGGCTGGCCGAACTCGACCGCCTGCCCGTTCTCGCACAGGATGCTCAGCACCTTGCCAGCGCAGTCGGCCTCGATCTCGTTCATGATCTTCATCGCCTCGATGATGCAGACGGGCGCGCCTTCGGCCACCGTGTCGCCGATCTCCACGAAGGGCTTGGCGCCCGGGCTGGCGGCGCGGTAGAAGGTGCCGACCATCGGCGACTTGATCGTCTTGCCGGCCGCCACCGGTGCGGGCTCGGCGGCTGGCAACGCCGCCAGCGGGCCCGCGGCGGGCGCCGCAACGGTGGCCGGCGCCGCCGCCGATGCGGCGACCATCGCGACGCCGGACTTGACGATGCGGACCTTGCCCTCGGCCTCGGTGATTTCCAGCTCGGAGATGTTCGATTCCGACACCAGGTCGATCAGGGTCTTGAGTTTTCTCAGGTCCATCTTGCAGAGGTCCTTGGTTGTGTTGTGGGGCGCCCCAACGCGCCCGGACGCGCCGCCCTGCGCCCCCTCAGCCCTTGCGCAATGACAGCGCGTGCGCCAGAGCGAGCCGGTAGCCGTTCACGCCCAGCCCGCAGATCACGCCGAGCGCGATTCCCGACAGGTACGAGTGGTGGCGGAACGCCTCGCGCCCATGGATGTTCGAGAGGTGGACTTCGATGAAGGGCAGCGCGACGCCGGCCAGCGCATCGCGCAGCGCGACGCTGGTGTGGGTCAGACCACCCGGGTTGATGATGATGAACTCGCAACCATCGTCGCGCGTGGCGTGGATGCGGTCGATCAGTGCGCCCTCGTGGTTGCTCTGGAGGGAATGCAGATTCGCGCCGGCATCGGCGGCGATCTGTGCCAGTTCGGCGTCGATTTGCGCCAAGGTGGTCGTCCCATAGACCTGCGGCTCGCGCGTACCGAGCAGGTTGAGGTTGGGTCCGTGGATGACGAGCAGGTTCATGGATGCAGCCGGTGCGCAGTGACCGGAGGCCGGACTTTACGCGTTTTAGGTGCTGTTCGGCGCGTCTGGCGGCAATTTGCGTCCTGGACCCCGCGTCGGCGGCTGCCGGCGGCGGGCTGCTCTCAGAGCGGCTGGGTCCAGCGGACGAGTTCGTCGAAGCTGGTCGTTCCCAGGCGTCGTTGCACCACCGCGCCGCGCCGGTCGAAGACCGCGGTGAAGGGCAGCGCACCGCTGGCGTTGCCCAGCTTGCGGCTCAGCTCGGTGCCGGCGTACCCGGCCACGCCGATCGCGTAGCGCACCGGTGCGCGGGCCAGGAACTCGCGCACCGCCTTTTCATTGTCCACCGCCAGCCCAGCGACCTTGCCGCCCTGCGCGGCGAAGTGTCGGGCGAAGCCGTCGATCTCGGGCATTTCCTTTATGCAGGGCGGGCACCAGGTGGCCCAGAAGTTCAGCACCAGGGGTTGGCCGAGCAGGCTGGCCATCGCCAGCGTGCCACCTTCGGGGCGCGGGAAGCTGTCCTGCCAGAGGAAGGCATTGGGCGTGTCGGTGGCCAGCGTGGTGGGCACGCCGGCCGGCTTCGCGGTGGCCATGGGCGCGCTGCGCCGGACCTGCCACGCCACGCCGGCAACGGCGGCGGCAGCGCCGGCGCCGGCAAGGATCCAGGTTCGTCGGTTCACTCGGGTTCTTCCAGGGACCGCCGCAGGGCGGTGATGTCGCCGCGCCAGCTGCGGCCTCGTGCGTCGGGCTTCAGCGCGCCGCGCTGGTCCTGCAGGTCGTGCAGGACGAGGTGGACCGTGACCGGCTCGCCCAGCGCCGGGTTGGGCGCCGTCAGCGTGAGCACGTTCAACGGCTCGCGTCGCCCGGGTCGGTCCAGCGCACCGGTGTCGTAGTCGATGCCGGCATTGATGAGCGCGATCTCGGCCGCCTTGGGGTCGTCGCAGTACAGGTCCAGGTGCAGCGCCGACAGCCGTGTGGCGGTGCCGCGCCAGACCGCCCCCGACAGATGCGGCCTGAACTCGGCCAGGCGCTCCATCCAGGTCACGGCCGCCTCGCGCAAGGCTCGCAGTTCGCTCGGCTGGCTGTCGGCACAGAACAGCGCGATGTGCTCGCGCACGGCGTCCTCAAGTGCCTCGTTGGTGGGCATCTCCACCCGGGTGCCGGCTCCGAACAGCGCCCGTGCGGCCTTGTGCTTGGCCGCTGCATATTCCATCCCCTCATCGACGACGAGGCGGGCGGCGAAGGCGGCGATCTCGGCGCTAGCACTCATACTCATGGCCAGACCTCACGGCAACTCCACCGCGCCCATGCGCGCGACGATCGTCGCCGCGCGGCCGACCACGTAGGCCGAGTCGGGTCGCTTCTCGAAGCGCTTGGGCGCCGGCAGCATCACCGCCAGCCGCGCTGCCTGTTCGGCGCCCAGCCGGGCGGCATCGACGTGAAAGTAGTGCCTCGCTGCCGCCTGGGCGCCGAAGACGCCTTCTCCCCACTCGACGTTGTTCAGATAGATCTCCAGGATGCGCTGCTTGGACAGCAGCGTCTCGAGCATGAAGGTCAGCGCCAGTTCCTGCGCCTTGCGCAGCACCGTGCGTTCGCCCGAGAGAAACAGGTTCTTGGCCAGCTGCTGGCTGATGGTCGAGCCGCCGATGATCTTGGGCACCGGAACGGGCCGGCCCGGGCGCAGATGTTCGATGCGCTTCTCGACGCTTTGCTCGGCCCGCTGGTTCTTCTCCCAGGCCTTCTCGATCGCGTCCCACTCGACGCCGCCGTGTTCCACGAAGTCGGCGTCCTCGCTGGCGATCACCGCCCGCTTGAGGTTCGGCGCGATGCGTGCGCCGTCGACCCACTGCTCGGCCCACAGGATGCGCCGGTTCTGCACCAGCAAGCGCCAGGCTTCGCTGCGCTGGAAGGTCGTGGACTGCGGATCGATCAGCCTCATCGCCGCGATGCGCAGCGCAAAGACGATCTCCAGGCCGACGGCGCACAGCAACAGCAGGGCGGCCACGCGCCGTGCCGTGCGCCAGGCGGGCGTGCGGGCCGTCATCGTCCCTGCGCCAGCTGCATGCGCAGGTCCTGCAGCACCCGCGCGGTCTGCGGGCGCACGCCGCGCCAGACGAAGAACGCCTCGGCCGCCTGCTCGACCAGCATGCCCAGGCCGTCGCGGGCCTGCGCGCCGGCGGCGCGTGCCCAGGCCAGGAACGGCGCGGCCGCCGGGCCGTACATCAGGTCGACGGCCAGCGCGCCGCGGGCCAGCGTGGCCGCCGGCAGTGGCAGGGCCACGCCCTGCAGGCTGCTGGCGCTGGCGTTGAGGACGAGGTCGAAGTCCTCGCCGGCGGCGTCGAGGGCGCAGGCGCGCGTGAGCACCTGCTGCTCATCGGCCACCGCGGCATGGCGTTCGACCAGCGCCTGTGCCCGGTCCACGCTGCGGTTGGCCACGACCACCGTCGCCGGCCGTGCCGCCAGCAGCGGGCCGAGCACGCCGGCGGCGGCGCCGCCGGCACCCACCAGCAGCACGCGGCGCCCGCGCAAGGGCACGCCGGCGCCGTGCTCGATGTCGCGCACCAGGCCGACGCCGTCGGTGTTGTCGGCCCACCAGCCGCCGGCGTCGAAGCGCAGCAGGTTGGCCGCGCCCGCCAGCCCGGCCCGTGGGCTGCGGTGCGCGGCCAGCCGGCAGGCCTCGAACTTGAAGGGCACGGTGACGTTGCAGCCGCGCCCGCCGGCCGCCGCGAAGGCCTGCATCGCCGGCGCAAACCCGTCCAGCGGGCAGAGCACGCGCTCGTAGGCGATGCGCTCGCCGGTCTGGCGCGCGAAGGCGGCATGGATGAAGGGCGAACGGCTGTGCTCGACCGGGTTGCCGAGCACCGCGTAGCGGTCCGCAGGCGGCGTGGCAGGGCTCATCTGCCGGCCTCCGGATTGCTCACCGAGGTCTCCAGCGCATCTTCGCGCGTGAAGCGGAAGCGCGAGGTGACGACGATCTGGTCGGCCTGGGCGCGCATGGCCGGCGTGAACGGCCCGAACGGCGCGGCGGCGCGCACGATGGCCAGCGCCTGGCGGTCGAGCCGGCGCGACGCCGATGGTCGCACGATCTCGGCCTCGACGACCCGGCCCGCGGCATCCACGGTGACGTTCATCGTCAGCTCGCCGTAGAGCTTGACGCCGTTGGACTCGGGGAAGTCGCGCGTGCCGCGGTCCTCGATGCGCCGGCGCAGCGCGTCGTAGTACATCGCGTAGAGCTCCTCGCGCGTGGCCGGGCTGATGTAGCGCTTCTTGGGCCGCGCGTTCTGCTCGTTGATCCGCTTCTCGATCTCGGCCAGCAGCCGCAGCAGCTGCTTCCTGTGCTCTTCTTGCTCGCGCTCCTGCGGCGTGCCGTTCTCGCGCCGCGGGTCGGGCGGCGGCAGCGCGGCCATCTCGCGCCGCAGCTGCGCCAGCAGCTGCTGCTCCTGCTCCTGCATCTGGTCGATGCGGCGGTGGGTCTCGTCGGCGGCGTCGCCGAGCTGCGTCGTCGCCGCCATTGGCAGCGGCGAGGTGGCGCGTCCGCGGTCGGCCTCGCCGCCGCCGGCCAGGTTGACCTGGGCGATCGCCTGCGCCTTCGTCGGCGCCTCGTTGGAGTGCGCGTTGACGAGGATGACCTCCAGCGGCGCGTCGCGGAACACGCGGTCGAAGGCCTCGGGGTTGACGAAGCGCACGGTCAGCAGCGCCCCGTGAAAAGCCAACGACGCCGCCAGCGCCCACTGCAGGGTGGACAGCTTGGACAGCGCTGCGAGCTTGGGCCAGGCCATCGCGCTTGTTCAGGCGGCGGGCGCATCGCCTGCCGGCGCTGCGGACGGTGCCGCCGTGGCCGTGCCGTCCTCGAGGTCGATCGCCAAGGTCAGCGCGCCGGCCGGCTCGGCCTCGTCCTCGCCCGTCTCGTCCTCCACCGTGGCCGGCGGCACGTCCAGGCGCGCGGCCAGGCTGGCGTGCAGGTCCAGCGTCAGCAGGTCGATGCCGGCGACGCGGGCGCGCATGCGGCTGCCGCGCGGCAGGCTCTCGGCGCCGGGTACGCGGAACACCAGCGGCAGCGTCTCGGCGCGTACGAGCCCGTCCTTCATGACCGCGGCTTCGATCTCGCCGACCGCGTTCTGTTCCAGCCAGCGCAGCGTCCAGTAGCGCTCGATCGCCTGCTGGAACCCGTTGTAGGCGGTGTAGGCGGCGTCGAAGGCCGAGATCACCGAGAACAGCGCCGCGTCCTTGGGCCGGAACGGTGCCGCCAGCGCTGCCGTGCGGCCATGGCGGGCGCAGGCGATGATCTGCCACTGGTTGGCCAGATCGACATAGCGGCGCAGCGGCGAGGTCGCCCAGGCGTATTGCGCCACGCCCATGCCCGCATGCGGCAGCGGCTTGGTGCCCATGCGCACCTTGATCCCGGGCGCGAGGCTCGCCTGGCTGCGGTAGATGCCGGGCACGCCGTGTTCGGCCAGCCAGCCGCCCCAGTGGCTGTTGGCCAGGATCATCGCCTCGGCCACGATCAGGTCCAGCGGCGCGCCGCGGCGGCGGGTGGCGATGCTCACGCGCTCGTCGCCGGCGGGTTCGCGCTTGCCGTCGGTGTCGAGGCGGAAGCTGTAGTCGGGCCGGTTGAAGACCTCCGGCTTGCCGCGCACCGCCTCGCGGCGGGCCTTCAGCGCCTTGGCCAGGCTGAAGCAGAAGGCCAGTTCCTGCGCGAACGGATAGTCGGCCACCGCCTCGCCGGTCAGCGCCGCTTCGGTGACGACCTCGTCGAGCTGGTCGTGGCGCAGGTTCATCGCGACCGGCACGCGCTCGAGCTTCGTCTGCGCGTCCCGGATCTCGAGCGTCGCCTCGTCGATGCGCAGGTACAGGCTGACCGCCGGACAGTCGCGTCCTTCGACGAGCGTGTAGGCCTGCACCACTTCGTCGGGCAGCATCGTGATCTTCCAGCCCGGCATGTACACCGTTGACAGCCGCTCGCGCGCCACCTTGTCGATCGGCGAGTCGGGCGCGATGGCCAGCCCGGGCGCGGCGATGTGCACGCCGAGGACCACCGTGCCGCTGCCCAGGCCGTTGACGCTGAGGGCGTCGTCGATCTCGGTGGTGGCCGAATCGTCGATCGAGAAGGCCTGCACCGCAGCCAGCGGCAGCTCGTCCTTGATCGCCGGCGCGGCCAGCGGCGGGAACCCGGTGCCCCGCGGAAACTGGTCGAACAGGAAGCGCTGCCAGTGGAACTGGTACGGGCTCTGGATCGCGCCGGCGGCTGTGAGCAGGTCCAGCGGCGCCTTCTGCGCCCGTTTCGTGGCCTCGACCACGGCCTTGTACTCGGGCGCGTTCTTGTCCGGCTTGAAGAGGATGCGGTAGAGCTGCTCGCGCACCGGGCCCGGGCAGCGGCCGGCCACCAGCTCGTCGGCCCAGGCGGTGATCTGGGCCGCGACCTGCTGCTTGCGCTCGATAGCCAGCAGCGCCGCCTTCACGGTCTCTTCCGGCGCCTTCCTGAACTGCCCCCGGCCCAGGCGGCGGAAGTAGTGCGGCGCGTCGAACAGGCGCAGCAGCGCCGCGGCCTGCTTGTCGGCGCCGGCGCTGGCCTCGAAGTACTCGCGAGCCAGGTCGGCGAAGCCGAATTCGCCTTCCGGCGCGAACTCCCACGCCAGGTCGAGGTCGATCTCGGCGGCCAGCGCCTGCGCGCGCGCCATCAGCTCGGCCGGCGCGGGCTGTTCGAAGCGCAGCATCACGTTGGCCGCCTTGACCTTCACGCGCTTGCCCGAATCGAGCTCCACCTGGACCGAGGTCTCGGCCTCCGACATCACGCGCCCGGCGTGGAATTTGCCGGCGTCGTCGAACAATGCATACATCGGCGGGATTGTCGCTGCTGGCGCGCCCGCCCCGGCGCGGCGGGGCGGGGTGGGTTCAGACCGTCATCCCGCCGGAGACCTCGATCACCGCGCCGTTGATGTAGCTGGCCTCGTCGCTGGCCAGGAAGGCATAGACGTTGGCGATCTCCTGCGGCCGGCCGAGCCGGTGCAGCGGCACCTGCTCGCGCATGTGCTGCAGCACCTTGTCGGGGATCGTGGACAGGATCGGCGTCTCGACGAAGCCCGGCGCCACCGCGTTGACGCGCACGCCCTTGGGCCCGAGCTCGCGGCTCCAGGTCTTGGTGAAGCCGATGACGCCGAACTTGCTCGCCGCGTAGTTGGTCTGGCCGAAGTTGCCGTAGATGCCGACCACGCTGCTGGCGTTGAGGATCACGCCCGCGCGGCGCTCGACCATGCCCGCGGCCACCGCCTGCGAGCAGTGGAAGACGCCGCGCAGGTTGACGTCGATGACGGCGTCGAACTGCTCGATCGTCATCTTCAGCAGCCGGGCGTCCTTCGTGATGCCGGCGTTGTTGACCAGCACGTCGATGCGGCCGTGGCGGGCGAGCACGGCGGCGACCAGCGTGTCGACCTGCGCGCGGTCGGTCACATCGACGTCGTAGGTCTCCGCCGCGCCGGCGACGGGGTGGCGGTGGCGGTCGCAGCCGACCACGACGGCGCCCTCGGCGGCGAACTTCGCGCAGGTCGCGGCGCCGATGCCCTGGGCGGCGCCGGTGACGATGCAGATCTTGTCTTTCAGTCGCATAGGTGAAGGAATCTCAGGAGGTGCGGAAGGTGGTGGTCGAAGTCCGACAGCGCATGGTCGCCGCCCTCGAGCAGGACCAGCGGGGCGCCGGCGTAGCGCGCCTGCGTCTCGCGCCAGTCGAGCAGCTCGTCGCCCTTGGCGACGATGGGCAGGTAGCGATCCATCTGCGTCAGCGCGGCCGGGGTCAGCGCTTGCAGCTCGGCGACGAATTCGCCGCGGAAGTCGAAAGATGGCCCGGGCGCGTGGTACGCGGTCTGCACGCCGACATGGGCGGCGAGGTCGCGCGCCGGATCGATCGCCGGGTTCAGCAGCACCGCCGGCCAGCCCAGCCGCTCGGCGAGCACGGTGGCGTAGAAGCCGCCGAGCGAACTGCCGACCACGGCCGAGCCGCCGGCCGGCCATTCGCGCACGCCTTCCATCACCAGAGCGAGCGCCTCGCGGGGCGAAGGCGGCAGCTGCGGGCACCACCAGTGCAGCTGCGGCGCATGCTCGGTCAGCCAGGCGTGCAGACACTGCGCCTTGAACGAGCGCGGCGACGAGCGGAACCCGTGCAGGTAGAGCAGGTGAGAGGGCGGGGCGGGACGCTCGAGGGCGCGGGGCATGGGAGCAGGGCAGGGCGCAGACCGCACAGTCTAGGCCCTGACCCTGGCGCCTGGCGGGGGAACCCGCCCGCGTGAGGATGGACACCGCGGCAGAATCCACGCGACTTTTTGCCCTTTGGAGTCGAGTCGTCCATGTCTTCTTCGCACCCAACTTCGCCGGCCGCGCCCGCGGCCTTCACCGCGCTGTTGTCGGCGGCCCTGCTCGGGCTCGGCCTGGGGGGTTGTGCCGCGCCTGCGGCCAACCCGGCGTCGAAGGTGGCGGCCGGGGCATCCGCCGCATCGACGCCGGACAGCGCGGCCTCGGCCGCTGCAGCCAGGCCCGACCCGAGCGCGCCCAAGCCCTTTGCCGAGGTCATCAAGGGCGCGAAGCGCCAGGATGGCTTCGTCCCGGTGTGGCGCAAGGACGAGAAGGTCTGGCTGGAGATCGCTCCCGACCGCATCGGCAAGCCGATGCTGTTCTCGATCAACGTCGCCTCGTCGGTCGGCGAGCGCGGCCTGTACGCAAGCCAGATGGGGCCGAGCTGGCTGGTCGAGTTCCGCCGCATCGGGGACCACATGCAGTTGGTGGCGCTGCAGGAGGATTTCCACGGCGACCGCGACCCGGCCGCGGCGCGGGCCGTGCGCGAGGGCTTCAGCCAAAGCCTGATCGGCAGCGGCCCGGTGGCCAGCGCCGAGGATCCGCGGCACAAAGCGGTGCTCGTCGATGCCGGCTTCCTGCTCGCAGACCTGGCCGGCTACAGCACGGCGCTGGAGGCGGCGTTCAGGATCTCCTTCGGCCTCGACCGCACGAACTCGTATTTCGGGCCGGTGCGCGCCGAGCCCGGGCTGACGACGCTGGCCGCCGAGCTGCACTACTCGGTGCCGCGGATCCCGGCGCCGCCGGTCTCGACGCCGGGCGCGCCGCCCTCGCCGGTGCACCTACCGACGACGACGCCCGACCCGCGCAGCCTGTTCGTCGGCATGGTCTACAACTTCCGCGAACTGCCGGCGCAGCCGATGGCCGCGCGCGACGCCGACCCGCGGGTGGGTTTCTTCACCGACAGCTACACCGACCTCTCGGACGATCTGCGTGCCAACCCGCGGGTCCACCACATCAAGCGCTGGCGGCTGGACAAGAAGGACCCGAATGCGGCGCTGTCCGAGCCGGTCAAGCCGATCACCTACTGGCTCGACCGCAACATCCCCGAGCGCTACCGCGCCAGCATCCGGGCCGGCATCCTCGAGTGGAACAAGGCCTTCGAGCGGATCGGCTTCAAGAACGCGATCGTCGTCAGGCAGCAGGGTGACGACGCCGACTTCAACGACATGGACGCAGCCCATGCCTCGATCCGCTGGTTCGTCGGCGCCGATGTCGGCTTCGCGATCGGCCCCAGCCACAGCGATCCGCGCACCGGCGAGATCCTCGACGCCGACATCGGCTTGAGCGACGCCTTCGGGCGCCTCGCCCGCCGCGCCGTGCGCGACTACCCGGGCAGCGCGGCGCAACCGGCCTTCGCCAATCCGATGGCGCTGTGGGACGCCGGCCGTGGCCCGGACTGCAGCTACGCCGCCGAGGGGGCGCACGAACTGGGCTTTGCCCTCGACCTGCTGTCGGCCCGCGGCGAGATCGACCCCGACGGACCCGAGGCCGAAGCCTTCGCGCAGGCCTACGTGAAGGCGACCATCACCCACGAGGTCGGCCACACGCTGGGCCTGATGCACAACTTCAAGGCTTCGAGCACGGTCACCCGCGCCGAGCTCAGGGACAAGGCCTGGGACGACGCGCACGGCATCTCGGGCTCGGTGATGGACTACGTCCCCGTCAACCTGCCGCTGGAGGGCGAGACCGCCGGCGAGCGCCTGATGACCACGCTGGGCGCCTACGACTACTGGGCGATCGAATACGGCTACAAGCCGCTGACGCCGGGCCACGAGGCCGAGGAACTGCGCCAGATCGCCGAGCGCAGCCGCACCGATCCGCAACTCGCCTTCGGCGACGACGTCGATGCCGGCGGCTTCGGCGGCAACGAGGGGCTGGACCCCCTGATCAACCGCTTCGACCTCGGCGACGACCCACTGGCCTGGTACGAGCGCCGATTCGCGCTCACCGAGGAGCTCTGGGCGCGCCTGCAAAAGCGCGGCGCGCAGCCCGGCGACGACGCCGATCGGCTGCGCATGAGCCTGCTCGAGGGCCTGCGTCAGCTGGCCCGTGTGCCGCCCCTGGCGGCCAAGTTCGTAGGTGGCATGAGCATCGACCGCGACCTGCCGGGCAGCGGCAAGCCGGCCTTCATCCCGGTCGATCCGGCGCGGCAAAGGCAGGCGCTGCGCTTCCTCGCCGAGCGGGTGTTCAGCAGCGACAGCTTCCGCTTCCGGCCCGAGTTCCTGGCCGCCGTGACGCCCGACTATGTCGAGTTCGACCGGCCCGGACCGCTCTCGGTGCCCGCGATCGTGATCCAGCTGCAGAGCGAAACCCTGGATCGCCTGCTGGGCGCAGGCACCGCGCATCGACTGCTCGAACTGCCCAACTACCTGCCCGCGGCGCGGCGTGCGGGGACCATCACGCTGGACGAGGTCTATGCCACCTTGCAGGCCGCGGTGTGGAGCGAGCTGAAGACCGGCAAGCCGATCGATTCGCTGCGGCGCAGCCTGCAGCGCGAACACCTCAAACGGCTGCAGGCGATCCTGACGCGGCCGTCGCTGGAGCTGCCGGCCGACGCCGTCAGCCTGGTGCGCCTGCATGCGGTCGACTTGCAGAAGCAGCTGCGCACCGCGCTGGCCCGCGGCGGGCTGTCGGTCGAGAACCGGGCCCACCTCGAGGACGCGCTGGCGCTGCTCACCGAGGCGCTGCGCGCGAGGCTGCAGCGCAGCTGAGGATGGCGGCGCGCGCAGCGCCGGCGGCCTCAGGCCCGGCCCGGGCTGGCGGCCAGGGCGGCCAGCAGCTTGGCGTGGATGCCGCCGAAGCCGCCGTTGCTCATGCACAGCAGGTGGTCGCCCGGCCGCGCGGCGCGAACGATCGCGTCGACCAGCGCATCGACGCCGTCGGCGACGACGCCAGTGCCGCCCAGCGGCGCCAACGCCTCTCGCGCGCTCCAGCCGTAGTCGCCCTGCAGGCAGAACGACAGGTCGGCGCCTTCCAGCGCCCACGGCAGCTGGGCCTTCATCGTGCCCAGCTTCATCGTGTTCGATCGCGGCTCGAAGACGGCCAGGATGCGGTGCGGGGCCGATGTGCCGGCGGTGTCCTTCTCCAGCTTTCGCCGCAGGCCGTCGATGGTCGCGCGCATCGCGCTCGGGTGGTGGGCGAAGTCGTCGTAGACCTTGACCCCGGCGGCCTCGCCGCGCAACTCCAGCCGCCGGCGCACGTTCTCGAACCCGGCCAGCGCCGCGCAGGCGGCTTCCGGTGCGACGCCCACGTGCTCGGCGGCGCCGACGGCGGCCAGCGCGTTGAGCTGGTTGTGCTCGCCGAGCAAGCTCCACTCGACGCGCCCGAGCTTGAGGCTGCCGCGCAGGACGTCGAAGGCCTCGGCGTCGCCGCGCGCGCACAGGCCGCCGGGCTCCTCGCGCCGGGTGCCGAAGCGCTGCACCTCGCTCCAGCATCCGCGCGCCAGCACCCGGGCCAGCGCCGGGTCGCGGGCGTTGACGACGAGCCTGCCGCTGGCCGGCACGGTGCGCACGAGATGGTGGAACTGGGTCTCGATGGCGGCCAGGTCGGGAAAGATGTCGGCGTGGTCCAGCTCGAGGTTGTTGAGGATCGCGGTGCGCGGCCGGTAGTGCACGAACTTGCTGCGCTTGTCGAAGAGGGCGGTGTCGTACTCGTCGGCCTCGATCACGAAGGGGCTGCGCGCGCCCGCTGCAGCCGCCGCGACCCGGCCCAGCCGCGCCGAGCGGCCGAAGTTCAGCGGCACGCCGCCGACCAGGAAACCCGGCTCCAGCCCGGCCTGCTCCAGGATCCAGGCCAGCATCGCCGTCGTCGTCGTCTTGCCGTGGGTGCCGGCCACCGCCAGCACGTGGCGCCCGAACAGCACGTGTTCGGCCAGCCACTGCGGGCCGCTGGTGTAGGCCGCGCCGGCGTCGAGGATGGCTTCCATCAACGGGTTGCCACGCGTGACCACGTTGCCGACCACGAAGACATCCGGCGCCAGCGCGAGCTGCTCGGCGCCGAAGCCTTCGATCAGCTCGATGCCCAGGCCGCGCAGCTGCTCGCTCAT
This sequence comes from Betaproteobacteria bacterium, assembly GCA_037443665.1. Classification (GTDB taxonomy): domain Bacteria; phylum Pseudomonadota; class Gammaproteobacteria; order Burkholderiales; family Burkholderiaceae_C; genus Rubrivivax. Next base: position 68,095 of record JBBINW010000008.1, on the reverse strand, counting down.
CGGCGGATAGACGCCGGCATCGCAGCCGGTGACCTCGTGGCCGGTCTCGCGCGCCAGCGCCGCGAGGCCGCCCATGAAGGTGCCGCAGATGCCCAGGATGTGAAGATGCATGGCGAGGAATTCTAGGAGTCGGTCCCGGCGCGCAAGGGCGGCGGCGCAACCGGACTGGCGGGCCGCACGGCGTGCGGCGGGCGGTCAGCCGCGCAGCGCGTCGCCGGCAGCGCGCACGGTCGAGGCGATGTCGTCGGCCGTATGCGCGCTGCTCACGAACCCGGCTTCGTACAGCGCCGGCGCGAGATAGATCCCGCGCTCGAGCATGCCGTGGAAGAAGCGGTTGAAGCGCTCCTTGTCGGTGGCCAGCACTTCGGCGTAGTTCTGCGGCAGCCGGTCGGCGAAGAAGAAGCCGAACATGCCGCCCTCGCTGTCGCCCACCACCGGCACGCCCGCGTCGCGCCCGGCGCCGGCCAGCCCCTGCACCAGCGAACGCGTCTTGGCCGTCAGCGCCTCGTAGAAGCCGGGCTTGGCAATCTCCTTGAGCGTGGCCAGGCCGCAGGCCGTGGCCACCGGGTTGCCTGACAGCGTGCCGGCCTGATAGACCGGCCCCAGCGGCGCGAGCTGGCTCATCACGTCCTTCTTGCCGCCGAATGCCGCCAGCGGCATGCCGCCGCCGATGACCTTGCCGAACACGCTCATGTCGGGCGCGAACCCCGGGATCAGCCTCGCATAGACGCTTTGCGCGCCACCGAGCGCGACGCGAAACCCGGTCATCACCTCGTCGAAGACGAGCAGCGCGCCGTGCTTCGTGCACAGCTCGCGCAGACGGGTCATGAACGGCACGCTGGCGCGGACGAAGTTCATGTTGCCGGCGATCGGCTCGATCATCACGCAGGCGATCTCGCTGCCCTGCGTCGCGAAGGCCTCTTCGAGCTGGGCGAGGTTGTTGTACTCGAGCACCAGCGTGTGCTTGACGACATCGGCCGGCACGCCGGCGCTGGTGGGATGGCCGAAGGTCGCCAGGCCGGAGCCGGCCTTGACCAGCAGCGCATCGGCGTGGCCGTGATAGCAGCCTTCGAACTTGATGATCTTGTTGCGCCCGGTCGCGCCGCGCGCCAGCCGCAGCGCGCTCATCCCGGCTTCGGTGCCGCTGCTGACCAGCCGCACCTGCTCGACGCCGGGCACGAGCGCGATGATGGCCTCGGCGAGTTCGATCTCGCGTTCGGTCGGGGCGCCGAAGCTGAAGCCGTCGGCAGCCGCCTTGAGCACCGCGTCGAGCACCGCCGGGTGGCCGTGGCCGAGGATCATCGGGCCCCAGGAGCCGATGTAGTCGATGTACTTGCGTCCCTCGGCGTCCCACATGCAGGCACCCTGGGCGCGCTCGATGAAGCGCGGCGTGCCGCCGACGGCGCGGAACGCGCGCACCGGCGAATTCACGCCGCCGGGGATGACCCGCTGCGCGCGGGCAAACAACTGCTCGTTGGACTTCATGGCGGCGGGGCTCTTGTCAGTGGACGCGCCGGGGCACGCCCTTGCTCTTGGGATCCTCGGGCTCGGGCTCGGGCGCGCCGCCTTCGCCCTCCTCGCCTTCGTCGGGGGGCGGCAGGGCCCAGAAGAAGCGGTCGGGCACGACGTTGCCCATCCCGGGGCGGAACCCGGCGTCCAGGGCCTGGTCGAGGAACGACAGTGCCTCGCCGACCGCGGCCTGCAACTCGCCGCCGGCCGCGAGCAGGGCCGCCAGCGCCGCCGCCAGGGTGTCGCCGGCGCCGATGAAGGCGGTGTCGAAGCGCTCGAACTTCTCGCCCGTGATCGCACCCTGTGGCGAGGCGAGCACATTGTCGATGTATTGCTCCGGCCCCTTGCCCGCGAGCATCACGCCGGTGACCAGCACGTAGCGCGTGCCATGCTCGCCGGCGGCCACCGCGAGTTCGCGCGCCGAGGGCGGTCGCTCGCTGTCCCACTCGGGCAGCAGGAAGTCCTGCAGCGTCTTGTGGCTGCCCACCAGCACTTCGGTGGCCGGCAGGATCAGCTCGCGGAAGGCGTCGAGATAGGGCTGCAACTGGTCTTCTTCCAGCCAGGCCAGGTTGGGCAGGTACGCGACGAGCGGGATCTCGGTGTAGTCGGACAGGATCTCGGCCACCGTGCTGACGTTGTCCGCGCTGCCCAGAAAGCCGACCTTCCAGCCCGACAGGGTCACGTCCTCGAGGATCGTGCGTGCCTGCTCGGCCACGGCGTCCGCGTCGATCGCGTGCTGGTCGAAGGTGTCGGCGGTGTCGCGCATCACGATGCTGGTGACGACCGGCAACGCATGCGCGCCCATCGCGGCGATGGTGGCGACGTCGCCGGCCAGGCCGCCGGCGCCGCTGGGGTCGCTGGCGTTGAAGCACATCACGCAGGCCGGCGGCGGCGCCTCGGTATTGGGATCGTCGGTGGCCGTGGCCGGGGTGGGGTCGGGGGTCATGGGCGGGCCTTGGCGCTTGTCGCCGCCGGCCGCAACGCACGCTTCGTGAGAGGCGCCGCGGACTTCCAGCGGAATCTTAGAAACGATCTGTAGGTCCTCACAATTCCTCGTTTTTCACAGGATCTGCGTGGCTACAATCCGCCTCCATTGTAGTGAGGTGACAGTCTGACCGTGAGCGAACCGCGTAGCTGGATGTGCCTGATCTGTGGCTGGATTTACAGCGAAGCCGATGGCGATCCGGAGCACGGCATTGCGCCAGGCACCGCCTGGGCCGATGTCCCGATGAACTGGACATGCCCGGAGTGCGGCGCGCGCAAGGAAGATTTCGAGATGGTCCAGCTCTGATGCCGGGCGCGGGCGGGCCACCGCTGCGGCCGGGGTCGTTGGGGAGAACAGCGCTTGGAGATTCAGGAGCCTGAAGCGGGCGCCGGGGATGTCGCCGTGGCGACGGCCGGTGCGAAGGTGCTGGTCATCGACGACAGCAACACGATCCGGCGCAGTGCGGAGATTTTCCTGCGCCAGGGCGGGCACGAGGTCTTGCTCGCGGAGGACGGCTTCGACGCCCTGGCCAAGGTCAATGACCACGACCCCGAACTGATCTTCTGCGACATCCTGATGCCGCGGCTGGATGGCTACCAGACCTGCGCCATCATCAAGCGCAATCCTCGCTTCGCCCACGTTCCGGTGATCATGCTGTCGTCCAAGGACGGGCTGTTCGACAAGGCCCGCGGCCGCATGGTCGGCTCCGAGGACTACCTGACCAAGCCCTTCACCAAGGAACAGCTGCTGCGCGCGGTCGACTCCTACCGCCGAAGCGGACCCTGATCCAGGATCACGCAAGGACTCTCTGATGCCGATCCACAAGATCCTCGTCGTCGACGACTCGAAGACCGAGCTGCACCATCTCTCGGACATCTTGGGCAAGAAGGGCTATGCCGTGCGCACGGCGGCGAACGGCGAGGAGGCGCTGCGCCGCCTGGCCGAGGACAAGCCCGACCTGATCCTGATGGACGTGGTGATGCCGGGCCAGAATGGCTTCCAGCTCACGCGCAGCATCACGCGCGACCCGCGCTACGCCGATGTGCCGGTGATCATGTGCACGAGCAAGAACCAGGAGACCGACAAGGTCTGGGGCATGCGCCAGGGCGCCCGCGACTACATTGTCAAGCCGGTCAACGGCGACGAGCTGATCGCCAAGATCAAGGCCTTCGACTGATCGCCGGCCGATGTCCAACCGCGAAGCGCTACGAGAACTCCAAAGCCGCCTGGCCCAGCGGCTACAGCAGGCGCGAACCGAGACGCGCGTGCAGTCGTGGCTGGCGGTGGAGTGCGCCGGTCTCGGCCTGCTGGTGCCTCTGGCGACGGCGGGCGAGATCTTCCCCTTCAGCGCACTGCTGCCGGTGCCGCACACGCAGCCCTGGTTCATGGGCGTGGCCAGCCTGCGCGGCGGTCTGCATGGGGTGGTCGATCTCGCGGCCTTCCTCGGACTGCGTGCGCCGCTGAGTGCCGACGCGGTGCGCGAACAGGCGCAGCTGCTGGCCTTCAATCCCGTCCAGGGCGCGCATTGCGCAGTGCTCGTCGATCGCCTGGCGGGCCTGCGCAGCGCCGGGCAGCTCGAGGCCGAGCCCGCCGACGGCCAGGCCCGCCCGGCCTTCGCGGGCCAGCGCTGGCGCGACGCCGCGGGCCGCGTGTGGCAGGAAATCGATCTCGCCGCGCTGGCCCGCTTCGATCAGTTCCTGGCCATCGCTGCATGAGCGCGCCCGGCCGTTCCGAAGCGCTCATCCCGGAGCGCGCAGTGCGCAGGGCATTCCAGTGAGCCGGCAGGATCTGCCGAGGGCGCGTTCCCGCCCGGCGGGACCGGCCCGCAGCCGCGGGGTGCCGGGGTGAGTGCACCGGGTCGCCTCGAACGCGAATGCCGGCGTGTGCTGCGCGCCGGTGTTCCGGTCGGTGCCGCGCCGCACCCGAACCTGCCCTGCGCTTTGCGGTCAAGCCGCGCGCGCCGGGGCCGATAACCCAGAGGACGACATGAGCTTCCTTGACCGCATCAAAGGCGCGGCCCGACCCGCCGCCCAGACCCAATCGATGCCCGAGGCGCCGTTCGATGAACTCGCGCCGCCGTCGAATCCGATGGAAGCCACGGTCCGCCTCACCCCATACATGGCGCAAACCGACGCTGCACGCGACGGCGGCGACTCGTCGATCATCTCCGAGGCCGCGCCTTCCGAGGTCGCCGGCGACTTCGCCGAGACGCGGATGCCCGGCGCCGCGAGCGCGCCGACGCCCCTGAGCAGCGGGCTGCCGGTCATCGGCGGCTGGCCCCTGGCACTCCAGCAGCGCGCCCTGGTCTGGCTGTTCGCAATCGGCCTGGTCGTGCTGCTGGTGACGACGGTGCTGGCGGTCGTCGCCAGCAGCCGCGGTGCCGCCCAGGTTGCCGCGGCCGGCCAGGCGAGCACGCAGTCGCAGCGGCTGGCGAAATCGGTGTCGCAGGCGCTGGTGGGCAATCCCGCGGCCTTCGCCGAAGTCAAGGAAAGCGTCGGCCTGCTGGCGCGCGACGTGCGTGGGCTGAAGACCGGCGAAGGCGACGTCGCGGCGGCGCCGGGCGCGCTGCAAGGCCAGGTCGATGCGCTGCTGCCGCTGGTGGATCGCGCCGAGAAGGATGCCGGCGTGGTGCTCGCGCAGCAGACCACGCTGACCCAGGTTGGCCAGGCGCTGCGCGCGATCAACCGCCAGAGCGCCGACCTGCTCGACACCGCCGAGACCGTCTCCTCGCTGAAGCTCCAGCACGGCGCCTCCGCCGCCGAGCTCTCCGCGGTGGGTGAACTGGTGATGCTGACCCAGCGCATCGGCAAGAGCGCCAACGAGTTCCTGACCACCGAAGGCGTCAGCGCCGAGGCCGTGTTCCTGCTCGGCAAGGACCTGAACTCCTTCCGCGAGATCGCGCAGGGCGTGATCGACGGCAACCCCGACCTGCGCCTGCCCGGCACCAAGGACCCCGAGCTGCGCGGCAAGCTGCAGGACCTACTCAAGCAGTACGAGCGGACGCGCACCGAGGCCAGCGCCATCCTCGGCAACCTGCAGGGCCTGGTTTCGGCGCGCGCGGCGCAGACGGCCATCGTCACCGACTCCGAGCCGCTGCGTCGAGGCCTGGACACGCTGCAGCAGGACCTGGCCGGCGCAGGCGGCTTCAGCGGGCTGCGGCTGGCCGTCGGTGCGATCTCGCTGCTGGTGCTGGCCGCGGCCGCGTTCGGACTGCTGCGCCTGTTCGTGCTCGACCAGACCAGCCGCTCGCAGGTGGCCGACGCCCAGCGCCTGGAGGCCGAGCGCCAGGAGCAGGAGGCCAAGCGCGTCAACGATGCCAACCAGGCTGCCATCCTGCGCCTGATGAACGAACTGCAGACGGTGGCCGAGGGCGACCTGACCCAGCAGGCGACGGTGACCGAGGACATCACCGGCGCGATCGCCGACTCGGTGAACTACACCGTCGAGGAGCTGCGCAACCTGGTGGCCCAGGTGCAGGACACGGTCGGCCGCGTCACCGACACGACGCAGCAGGTCGAGCAGACATCGACCGAACTGCTCGCCGCCTCCACCGAGCAGCTGCGCGAGATCCGCGAGACGGGCGAGTCGGTGCTGCAGATGGCCGGCCGCATCAACGACGTCAGCGCCCAGGCGCAGCAGACGGCCGGGGTCGCGCGCCAGTCCTTGCAGGCCGCGGAGTCGGGCCTGACCGCGGTGCAGAACGCGATCGGCGGCATGAACGCGATCCGCGACCAGATCCAGGAAACCTCCAAGCGCATCAAGCGCCTGGGCGAGAGCTCGCAGGAGATCGGCGAGATCACCGAGCTGATCTCCGACATCACCGAGCAGACCAACGTGCTGGCGCTCAACGCTGCGATCCAGGCGGCGAGTGCCGGCGAGGCCGGACGTGGCTTCTCGGTCGTGGCCGAGGAAGTGCAGCGTCTTGCCGAGCGCTCGGGCGATGCGACGCGGCAGATCGCGGCCATCGTGCGCACCATCCAGACCGACACCCAGGACGCCGTCGGCGCGATGGAGCGCAGCACGCAGGGCGTGGTCGAGGGCGCGCGCCTGTCCGACGCTGCCGGCGCCGCGCTGGGCGACATCGACCGCGTCACGCGCGAACTCTCCGAACTCATCGCCGGCATCTCGCGCGAGGCGCTGCGCGAGGCCGAGTCGGCCAACGTGGTGGCGGCGAACATTCAGCACATCTTCGCGGTCACCGAGCAGACCTCCGAAGGCACGCGATCGACGGCGCAGATGGTGCGCGAACTCTCGCGCACGGCCGAGGAGCTGAAGGCCTCGGTGGCGCGATTCAAGATCGCCTGACCGGCGCGCGAGCCAGGGCCCTTCGACCATGGACAGCCCCGCCCTCCAGGCCGGCGACGATCTCAGTGCCCTGGCCTGGGTGCACGGCGAGTTGCGTCGCTCGCTCGAGGCGGCGCACAAGGCGCTGCGCCGCTACCTGAAGGAAGCCGAGGCCGCCCGCGGTTCGGATGTCGACGCTGTCGATCCGGCGGTGCTGCGCAGCGCGCGCACCCAGCTGCACCAGGGCGTGGGCGCGTTGGAGCTGGTCGGCCTGCCCGCGGTGGCCGACGTGCTGCGCGCCAGCGAGGCCGCGGTGCAGCGCATGGCCGCCAAGCCGGCGATCGTCGATGCGGCGGCGGTGGAGACGATCGAGCGCGCGTCGTTCGCGCTGCTCGACTTCCTGGGCCGCCAGCTGGCCGGCAAGCCGGTCTCGCCGCTGATGCTGTTTCCGCAGTACCGCGCGGTGCAGCAGCTGGCCGCCGCGGACCGCATCCACCCGGCCGACCTGTGGAAGTTCGACTGGCAATGGCGCGACCTGCCGCCCGACGTCTCCGCCACACCGCGCACCGCCGACGATGCGGCGCGTGGCGAGATGGAAACGCTGGTGCTGGCGCTGATGCGCGAACCCGGCAGCGGCGCGCTGTCGCGCATGAGCGACCTGTGCGCCGACCTCGGCGCCGGCGCCCGCCTCAGCGGCCTCGACGCGCCGCACATGGCGACGTTCTGGCAGCTTGCCTCGGCGGTGTTCGAGGCCCAGGCCGCCGGCCTGCTGGTGCCCGACGTGCATGTCAAGCGCATCGCGTCGCGCCTGATGGCGCAGCTGCGCATGCGGGTGCGCGGCGAACACGAGGTCTCCGACCGCTTGGCGCAGGACCTCCTCTTCTTCTGCGGCCACGCCAACGCGCCCGGCGCCGAACACCCCGCGCCGCGGCTGGCGGCGGTGCGCAGCGCCTGGAACCTGGGCGAGCAGCCGCCGGTGGATTACGAGACCGCGCGCCTGGGCCGTTTCGACCCCGCCGTGCTCGTGCTGGCGCGCAAGCGTGTCGCCGCGGCGAAGGACTCCTGGTCGGCGGTGGCCGGCGGCGAGATGCACCGCATCACCGGCCTGGCCGAGCAGTTCGCACTGGTGGGTGAATCGCTGCAGCGCGTCTTCCCGCACGGCGAGGTGCTGGCGCAGGCCCTGCAGACCGCGGTGAACCAGACCATCGCCGCCAGCGCGCCCCCGCCGCCCAAACTGGCGATGGAGGTCGCCACCGCGATCCTCTACCTGGATGCCTCGCTCGAGGATGGCGAGTTCGACCATCCCGCGCTGGCCGACCGCGTGCAACGCCTGGCCGAGCGCATCGACGATGTTCGCGCCGGCGCCGAGCCCCACCCGCTGGAAGCGTGGATGGAGGAGCTCTACCGCCGCGTCTCCGACCGCCAGACCATGGGCAGCGTGGTGCAGGAGCTGCGCTCGTCGCTGTCGGAGGTCGAGAAGCAGATCGACCAGTACTTCCGCGACCCCGCCCAGCGCCAGTTGCTGATCGCGGTGCCCGCCCAGCTCTCGGCGATGCGCGGCGTGCTGTCGGTACTCGGCCTGGACCAGGCCTCGGCCGCGGTGCTGCACATGCGCGACGATGTCGATGCGCTGGCGCAGACCGAGGTCGACCCGCAGCAAGCCATCCAGACCGGTACCTTCGACCGCCTGGCCGACAATCTCGGTGCCCTGAGCTTCCTCATCGACATGCTCAGCGTGCAGCCGGGACTGGCCAAGTCGCTGTTCCGCTACGACCCCGAGACCGGCAGCCTCAGCGCCGTGATGGGGCAGAGCGAGCGGGTGTCGGCCTTCTCCAGCTTCGACGCCGGGCCGGCCGCCGCCGCGCCGCCGGCAGCCGCGATGCCGGCGGGCCGCGGGTCGCTGATCGAGCAGCTCCAGGCGCTGGTCGCCGCAGCCGCACGGCCCGACGCGAACGACGCCGACCTCGCCGATCGCATCGATCCGCTGACGCAGCAGGCGCTGGCGGCCGACCAGCCCCAGCTGGCGCGTTCGTTGAGTGGCGTGCGCACCGCCTTGCGCGGCGGCGACCAGGCCGCGCGGCACACGGCACGCCTGGATCTGACGGCGGCGCTGGCCGAGCTCGCGCCGCCAGCGGCGCCGCCGGTGCCGGCATCGGCACCGATCCCGCCGGCCAAGGCAGCCGCGCACGGCGACACCGGGCTCGAAGACGACACCGAGATGCGGGACATCTTCATCGAGGAAGCGCGCGAGGTCGTCGCCGACGCCCGTTCCGCACTCGGACGCCTGGCCGACGCGCCCGAGCACGCCGGCGACATGACGGCGGTGCGGCGCGCATTCCACACCCTCAAGGGCAGCTCGCGCATGGTCGGCCTGCGCGATTTCGGCGACGCCGCCTGGGCCTGCGAACAGCTCTACAACGCCCGCCTGGTCAGTGCACCGCGGCTGGACGGCGCGCTGCGCCAGTTCACGGTCGAAGCGCTCGACTATCTGGGCGACTGGACCGAGTCGATCGCCAGCGGGCAGCGACGCGGCCACGATGCGTCCGATGTGGCGCGCGCCGCCGACGCCCTGCGCGAAGGCAGGGCGCCGATGGCGATCGCGTTGCCGGCAGCGCCGGTGGTCGAAGCCGCTCCCGAGCGGCCGCCCGAGATCGGCGCGACCCCGATCGGCCTCGGTTTCGAGCTGCCGCCGGAGGAAGTTCCGGAGCCGGCGCCCGAGGGCAGCGCCGAGACGGTGGCCGCCGCTGCCGGCACGGCCGCGTCCGAGCCTGCAGCCGCTCTTGAGTTGCCGACCTTGTCGGTGTCGGCACCGGAAGCGGCACCGGCATTCGAGTTGCGAGCCGGGCCGGCGACCGAAGCCGGGCTCGATTTCGAGTTCGACCTCGGCCCGGGCGCCGGCGACGGGATGCCGATGCCGATCGAATCGCTGGCATCGCGGCTGCCGGACCTGCCCAGTGCGGCCGACCTGGACCTCGGCCCGCCGACCGGGCCCGCGGTCGCGTCTGCCGCCGACCTGAGCTTGGACTTCGATCTCGGCGAGATGGCCATCGGCGGGCGGCTGGCCGTCGAGCCCGAACCCGCCATCACCGAACTGCAGGGCCTGCCTGACCTGCCACCGGACGCGTCCCCGACCGCGGCCGTGCCCGAGGGCGAGACACTGGAGATCGACCTGGCCGATCTCGCCGACCTCTTCGAGACCCCCAAGGCGGCGTCGCCGGCCTCCGAGGCGGTTGCCGAGGCGGGCCCGCCGCTCGACCAGTTCGCGCCCGTCGATTGGATGCGCGAGACGGAGCCCGCCGGGCTCGAGCCTTTCTTCGCCATTGCACCGGATGAGGCGCGGGCCGCCGAGCCCGAGCCCTCGGTCACCCAGGAGCCGATGCTTGAGCCGGAGCCGATGCTTGAGCCGGAGCCGATGCTCGAGCCGGAGCCGATGCTCGAGCCGGAGCCGATGCTCGAGCCGGAGCCGATGCCCGAGCTGGCGCCGATGCCCGAGCTGGCGCCGATGCCCGAGCTGGCTCTGGGCGAGGAAGAGCAGGTCAAGCTCATCGGCCCGCTGCGCATCAGCATCCCGCTGTTCAACATCTACCTCAACGAGGCCGACGAGCTCTCGCGCCGCCTGGGCATCGAACTGGCCGAGTGGGCGCACGAGCACGAGCGCCACCCGGTGCCCGACAGCAGCGCCGCGCTGGCCCATTCGCTGGCCGGCAGTTCGGCGACCGTGGGCTACGCGGACCTGTCCGCGCTCGCCCGCGCGCTCGAGCACGCACTGATGCGTTCGCAGGTCCAGGGCGTGGGCCGCGCCGGCGAGCCCGAGCTGTTCAACGACGCCGCCGAAGAGATCCGCCGCCTGCTGCATCAGTTCGCGGCCGGCTTCCTGCGCCCGGTCGATGCGGCGCTGATGGAACGCCTTGCCGAGCATGAGCGCTGGCCGCAGGCGCAGGCGCCGGAGTCGCCCGCGATCGAATCGCCCGCCCAGCCGCAGGCCGAAGTGCTGCCGGCGCCCTTCGCCGAGCCGCTCGCCGTGCCGCGGGCCGACAGCGCGCCCGCCGAGGACGACATCGAAGCGGCCGACGCGATCGACACCGAGCTGTTCCCGATCTTCGAGGAAGAGGCCGACGAGCTGCTGCCCCAGCTGCAATCGCGTCTGCGCGAGTGGCACGGCCGCCCCGGCGACCACGACGCGGCGATGGGCTGCATGCGCACGCTGCACACGCTCAAGGGCGGTGCGCGGCTCGCCGGTGCGATGCGGCTGGGCGAGATGGCTCACCGGCTGGAGACCGGGATCGAGGCGCTCGCTGCCCGTGGCGACGCGCTGGCCGCCGACATCGAGCCGCTGCTGGCGCGTGCCGACGCGATGAGCGCGGCCTTCGAGGGTCTGCGCAAGAGGCCGGTACCGCTGCCTGCGGCGGCGCCGGTTGCCGCTG
>JBBINW010000008.1:1010-56793 GCA_037443665.1 Betaproteobacteria bacterium | reverse complement strand
TGGCGCCTGCCGAGGTGGCGCCTGCCGAGGTGGCGCCTGCTGAGGTGGCGCCTGCCGAGGTGGCGCCTGCCGAGGTGGCGCCTGCCGAGGTGGCGCCTGCTGAGGTGGCGCCTGCTGAGGTGGCGCCCGCTGAGGTGGCGCCCGCAGAGCCGACGCCTGTCGAGGCAGGCCCCGTACCGAGCGCCGGAGTCGTGGCGCCCGCGCCAGCGGTGGCCGAGGCGGCGGCGCCTTCGGTCCCGCCGCGCGTCGAGGAGCCCGCACTGTCGCCGGCGGCGATCGACTGGCAACGCTTCCACAGCGAAGACGAGGTGGTCGCCGCCGAGCGTCCGGCTGCCGGCAGCGCCGTGGTTCGGGTTCGCGCCAGCCTGCTCGACCGCATGGTCAACCAGGCCGGCGAGGTCAGCATCGTGCGCGCCCGGATCGACAGCAACGTCAAGCTGCTGCAAGGCTCGCTGGGCGAGCTCACCGACAGCCTGGAACGCATGCGCCGGCAGCTGCGCGACATCGAGCTCCAGGCCGAGACGCAGATCAGTTCGCGCATCGAGGCGGCCAAGTCCTCGGCGCAGGCCTTCGACCCGCTGGAGATGGACCGCTTCACGCGGTTCCAGGAGCTGACCCGCTTCATGGCCGAGTCGGTCAACGACGTCGCCACGCTGCAGCGCAGCCTGCAGCGCACCTTGCAGGCGGCCGAGGACGAACTCGCGAGCCAGGCGCGGCTGACGCGCGAACTGCAGGGCGACCTGCTGCGCACCCGGATGGTCGAGTTCGAGAGCCTCGCGGAGCGGCTGCACCGCACCGCGCGCCAGGCGGCCAAGGAGACCGAGAAGCAGGTGCGGCTGGAGGTGGTCGGCGGTGCGATCGAGATCGACCGCGGCGTGCTCGAGCGCATGGCCGGACCCTTCGAACACCTGCTGCGCAACAGCGTGGCCCATGGCATCGAGGCCCCGGCGCTGCGGACCCAGGCCGGTAAGGAGGCGGTCGGCACGATCACCGTCACCGCGTCCCAGGTCGGCAACGAGGTGGCGGTGGAGTTCGCCGATGACGGCAGCGGGCTCGACCTGGTGCGCATCCGGGAACGTGCGGTCGAGCGCGGCCTGCTCGCCCCCGACGCGGCGGCCGGCGACGCCGAGCTGGCGGAATTCGTCTTCGCCCCCGGCTTCAGCACTGCGCGCACCGTGACCGAGCTGGCCGGCCGTGGCGTCGGGCTGGACGTGGTGCGGGCCGAAGTCAACGCGATGGGCGGTCGCATCGAGACCCACAGCGAATCCGGCCGCGGCACGCGCTTCAAGCTGCTGTTGCCGCTGACGACCGCGGTGACGCAGATCGTGATGTTGCGCTGCGGCGAGCTCAAGGTGGCGGTGCCGTCGACCCTGGTGGAGATCGTCCGCCGCGCTCCCAACGCCGAGATCGAGCGCGCCTATGCCGAGGCCGCGTTCGACTATGCGGGCCAGCGCATGCCCTTCTTCTGGCTCGGCGCGTTGCTGCAGGCGGGCCGTCGTGGCGAGTCCGCAGGCCGCGCGCAGACGGTGGTCGTCGTGCGCAGCGCGTCGCAGCGGGTTGCCGTGCATGTCGATGAAGTCGTCGGCAACCAGGAGGTGGTGGTCAAGAACGTCGGCCCGCAGCTGTCGCGGATGCCGGGCCTGGCCGGGGTGACGCTGCTGCCCTCCGGTGCGGTGGCGCTGATCTACAACCCCGTCGCGCTGGCCAGTCTTTACGGCGCCGCCGCCCGCCAGGGCATGCTCGAAGCAGCCAATCCGGTGGTGCCGCAAGCCGCCGAGCCCGTGCCGGAGCGTGCCGCTCTGGTGATGGTGGTCGATGACTCGCTGACGGTGCGTCGCGTCACCCAGCGGCTGCTGGTGCGCGAGGGCTACCGAGTGGTCACCGCCAAGGACGGCCTGGAGGCGCTCGAGCGGCTGGCCGAGGAGCGTCCCTCGGTGCTGTTGTCGGACATCGAGATGCCGCGCATGGACGGCTTCGATCTCGTGCGCAACCTGCGCGCCGACCCGGCGCTGGCCAAGTTGCCGGTGATCATGATCACCTCGCGGATCGCGCAGAAGCACCGCGACTACGCGAGCGAACTGGGCGTCGACCATTACCTCGGCAAGCCGTATGCCGAAGAGGAACTCCTGGCCCTGGTGGCGCGCTACGCGGGCGCGGACATCCTGGCCTGATCTGCCCCCGGGGGCTGCGACATAATCCCGACGGTCCACTGGGATAGCGAGAACCGGAGCCTGGCAAGAAGCGATGTCCAGTGTCGTAGATCATCTGGCCGAACTCACGGGTTTTCGTGATCGCGACGTCCTCGACCTGACGCTGGTCGGCGCGCTCAAGGATTTGCTGCGGCCGCATGCGGTGGCCATCTACCGCTGCGTCGGCGAGGCCGGCAAGCAGCGCTGGCTGACGCGCGCACGCCTGGGCCCGAACGACACCACACCGACGGCCGACCCGGTCTGGACGCCGCTGGAATCCCTGCCCGAACTGGCCGCGCATGCCGACCGCTATGCGTGCCTGCAGCGGCAGAACCCGCTCGCCGTGCCCGGCATGCCCGCGCTGGCCTACTTTCCGCTGTCCACCGAGCGCGAACCCATCGGCGTCGTCGAGATCGCGACCCGGCAGGCGCTCGCGCTGCCCGAGATGCGCATGGTGGGCAGCATCCTGCGCGTCTATCGCAACTTCCAGGGCCTGCTCGACTACAGCGAGCGCGACACGCTCACCGGGCTGCTCAACCGCAAGACCTTCGACGAGGACTTCCTGCGCATCACGCTGCCCGACGCGCAGCCCGGCATGACCCGCCCGGCCGACGAGGCGCGCCGCCCCGGACCGGCGGGCGAGGCCTGGCTGGGCCTGATCGACATCGACCACTTCAAGCGCGTCAACGACGAATTCGGGCATCTCATCGGCGACGAGGTGCTGCTGCTGCTGTCGCGGCTGATGCGCAGCAGCTTCCGCTTCCAGGACCATCTCTACCGGTTCGGCGGCGAGGAGTTCGTCGTGCTCATGCGTTGCGCCGGCAGCGACGATGCCGCGGTCGCTTTCGAACGCCTGCGCGCGAACGTCGCCGGCTACGTGTTTCCGCAGGTCGGCCGCATCACGATCAGCGTCGGTTTCACCGCGCTGCGACCGACCGATTCGCCGAGCGCCGCCTTCGAGCGAGCCGACCGCGCCGTCTATTTCGCCAAGCAGAACGGCCGCGACCAGGTCCAGCACTACGCCGCACTGGTGGCCGCGGGCCGCCTGGCCGACGCCGCACGCGACAGCGACGTCGAACTGTTCTGATGGCCTTGCGGCGCTTCGTGCTGGCTGCACCGGTGCTGGCCCGCGGCGCGGCCGCCGACGTCCGCGCCCGCGCGCCCACCGCTGCCGACGCGCCCGCGCTGGCCCGGTTGCTGCACGTGGCATACCGCGGCACGCTCGACGACGAGGGCGAGACGCTGGCCGACACCGAGACCATCGTCGGCCAGTTGTTCGGCGGTGTCTTCGGCACCCTGCTGGGGTCGGTCTCGGAAGTGATCGAGGCGCCGCCGGCGTTGCTGGCCGCGACCCTGGTCACGCTGTGGCAGGGGCTGCCGCTGGTGGCCTTCGTCGTCACCGCGCCTGAACACCGGCGCCAGGGACTGGCCCGCGCCGGCCTGACGCGGGCGATCGACCGCCTGGCGGCGGCCGACGAGCCCGTGCTGCGGCTGGTCGTCACCGAAGGCAACCGGCCGGCCGAGGCTCTGTACGAGAGCCTGGGATTCCGGCCCGAGGCTCAAGCCCCCTTGACCACCGCGTAGCGCTCGAGCGTGCGCTGGCGCGCGGCGTCGTGTGCGACCACCGGCAGCGGGTAGTCGGTGCCGAGCTTCACTTCGGCCGCCGCGAGGTCCACCGGCCGCGCCAGCCACGGTGCGTGGATCAGCTTGTCGGGCAGCCGGGCCAGCACCGGCAGGTAGCGGCGGATGAACCGGCCCTCGGGGTCGAACTTCTGGCTCTGCGTCACCGGGTTGAAGATGCGGAAGTACGGCTGGGCGTCGCAGCCACTGGAGGCCGCCCACTGCCAGCCGCCATTGTTGGAGGCGAGGTCGAAGTCGTTGAGATGGAGCGCGAAGTAGGCCTCTCCTCGGCGCCAGTCCAGTCCCAGGTCCTTGGTCAGGAAGCTGGCCACCACCATGCGCAAGCGGTTGTGCATGTAGCCGGTCTGGTTGATCTGGTGCATCGCGGCGTCGACCAGCGGGTAGCCGGTGCGGCCTTCGCACCAGGCCGCGAACAGGGTGTCGGCGTGCTTGCCGTGGTCCCAGCGGATGCGGTCGTACTCGGGTTTGAAGGCCTGGGTCACGACGCGCGGGTGGTGGTGCAGCACCTGGTGGTAGAAGTCGCGCCAGATCAGCTCCGACAGCCAGACCTCGGCACCCCGCGAGCCGCCGGCGCCCCGGCTGTCGGCCCCGTCGCCGGCTCGCCGCTTCCAGGCCTCGCGCGCGAGCCGCCGCACCGAGATCGTTCCGAAGCGCAGGTGCGTGCCCAGGTAGCTCGGCCCCTTGACGGCGGGAAAGTCGCGCGTCTCGTGATAGCTGTCGATGCGCTGCAGGAAGTCGGCGAGCAGCTCGCGCGCGCCCGCCGGGCCGCTGGGCAGACGCAGCTGGTGCAGGTTGGTGCGCTGGAAGCCGATCGACTCCAGCGCCGGCACGCCGCCCGCGCCGGCAGGCAGCGGCGCCAGCGCCGAGGCCTGCCGGGCGACCGGCCAGGCGCCAAGGAAGAAGTCGTCGGCCTTCCGCAGCCAGGCGTTCCTGTACGGCGTGAAGACGGAGAACGGGCTGCCGCCCTGGGTCAGCACCTCGTCGCGCTCGAAGACGACGTGGTCCTTGGAGGTGTGAAGCGCCACGCCGCGGTCGGCGAGCAGGCCCCGCACCCGGGCGTCGCGCTCCAGCCCGGCCGGCTCGTCGTCGTGGCTGGCGTACACCGCCTGCACGCCCAGCAAGGTGGCCAGCGCCGGGATCTCCTCGTGCGCCCAGCCATGGCGCACGATCAGCCCGGCGCCCTCGATGCCGTGCGAGGCGGCCAGCGCGCGCAACTCGGCATCGACCCCGACCAGGCTGTCGCGGATGAACTCGACCCTGCGGTCGGCCCGGCGGCCGGCCGCGAGCAGCGGGTCGAGGATGGCACGGTCGAAGACGAAGGCGCACCAGACCTGGCGTGCGGCGCGCAGGGCATGGTGGAGCGCGGCGTGGTCGTCGGCACGCAGGTCGCGGCGCAGCCAGACGAGGGCCCTGTCGAGCGTTGGGTGCATGGCCCGAAGTGTGGGGGCGGGAATAGAATCGCGCCATGGCAGCCGGCCCCCGCATCGACCTGACGAACCAGTTCCTGATCGCCATGCCCGGCATGGCCGACGATACCTTCGCCGGCACCGTCGTCTACCTGTGCGAGCACAATGCCAAGGGGGCGCTGGGCCTGGTGATCAACAAGCCCATCGACATCAAGCTGCGCAAGCTGTTCGAGAAGGTCGAGCTCAGCCTCGAACGCGAGGAACTGGCCGAGCAGCCGGTTTTCTTCGGCGGCCCGGTGCAGACCGAGCGCGGGTTCGTGCTGCACGAGAAACAGGGCGACGACGGCGCGCACTACAGCTCCACGCTGTCGATCCCCGGCGGTCTGGCGATGACGACGAGCAAGGACGTGCTCGAGGCGATGGCCGAAGGCACGGGCCCGAAGAAGGTGCTGATCACGCTGGGCTACAGCAGCTGGGGCGGCGGCCAGCTCGAGGACGAACTCGCGCGCAACGGCTGGCTCACCGTCGATGCCGACCCCAAGGTCATCTTCGACACCCCGATCGACAAGCGCTACGCGTCGGCGCTGTCGCTGCTGGGCATCGACCCGCGCATGCTCTCGCAGGACGCGGGGCATGCCTGAGCCGGGTCCGTGAACGTGCCGGCGCCACGCCATCGGTCGTACCTGGCCTTCGATTTCGGCACCCGTCGCGTCGGCGTCGCAGTGGGCAACAGCCTGCTCGGCCGCGCCCAGCCCTTGAAGACCATCGCCGCCGACGGCGACGCGCGCTTTGCGGCGATCGCGGCGCGGATCGCCGAATGGCGGCCCGACGCCCTGGTCGTCGGCGTGCCCTTCCATCCCGACGGTGCCGCGCACGAGAACACGCAGCGCGCGCGGCGCTTCGCGCACCAGCTGCAGGGCCGCTTCGGTCTGCCGGTGCACGAGGTCGACGAACGCTACACCACCACCGAGGCGCTGGCCGCCGGTGCGGCCGATGCCGACGCGGCGGCGGCGGCCGTGATCCTCGAGCAGTTCCTGCGCCAGCCGGCCGGGGCGGCGCGACAGGAAGGTCGCCACGATGCTCGAGCTTGACGCCGAAGCGCTCTACGCGGAGCTGCGCCAGGGCGTGAGCGCGCTGCTGCGACCGGAGTCGGTGCTGGTCGGCGTCTGGTCGGGCGGCGCCTGGCTGGCCGAGCGGCTGCAGCGCGACCTCGGCCTGCCTGGTGCGCACGGCGTCATCTCCAGCACCCTGCACCGCGACGATTTCTCGGAGCGCGGCCTCGCCGCCGGCACCGACGCGACGCAGCTGCCGTTCGCGATCGAAGGCAGCCACATCCTGCTCGTCGACGACGTGCTCTACACCGGCCGCACGATCCGCGCCGTGGTCAACGAGCTGTTCGACTTCGGCCGCCCCGCCAGCGTCACGCTGGCCGTGCTGGTCGACCGCGGCGGTCGCGAACTGCCGGTGGCCGCGGCTTTCGCGGCGGCCAAGATCGCCTTGCCTTCGGGCCGCCGGCTGCGCCTGGCGCGGCGTGACGATGGCAGCTTCGCCTTCACCGTCAGCGAGGCCGGCTGATGCTGTCGCGCCGCAATCCGCAGCTCAACGCCAACGGCGAACTGATCCACCTGCTGTCGATCGAGGGCCTGCCGCGCGCGGTGCTGACGCAGATCCTCGACACCGCCGGCACCTTCCTCAGCGTCAACGACCGCGACGTCAAGAAGGTGCCGCTGCTGCGCGGCAAGAGTGTTTTCAACCTGTTCTTCGAGAACAGCACGCGCACGCGCACCACCTTCGAGATCGCGGCCAAGCGGCTGAGCGCCGACGTCATCAACCTCGACATCGCGAGAAGCTCGACCGCGAAGGGCGAGAGCCTGCTCGACACGATCGCGAACCTGTCCGCGATGCATGCCGACATGTTCATCGTGCGCCACGCCGAAAGCGGGGCGCCATACCTGATCGCGCAGCACGTCGCGCCCCACGTGCATGTCGTCAATGCGGGCGACGGGCGCCACGCGCATCCGACGCAGGGGCTGCTCGACATGTACACGATCCGCCACTACAAGCGCGACTTCTCGCAGCTCACGGTGGCCATCGTCGGCGACATCGTGCATTCACGCGTCGCCCGCTCGGACATCCATGGCCTGACGATCCTGGGGGTGCCCGAGATCCGCGCCGTCGGCCCCAAGACCCTGGTCCCCGGCGACCTCGCCGCGATGGGCGTGCGCGTGTGCCACGACATGGTCGAAGGCATCGCCGGTGCCGACGTGATCATCATGCTGCGCCTGCAGAACGAGCGCATGAGCGGCGCAATGCTGCCCAGCGCGGGCGAGTTCTTCAAGACCTTCGGCCTCACGCCCGACAAGCTCGCCCGCGCCAAGCCCGACGCGATCGTGATGCACCCCGGCCCGATCAACCGCGGCGTGGAGATCGACTCCGCGGTGGCCGACGGCAGCCACAGCGTGATCCTGCCGCAGGTGACCTTCGGCATCGCGGTGCGGATGGCGGTGATGAGCACGATCGCGGGCAACGCCGCATGAGCCCGTCCGGCCGCCCGAAGGGCGAATACCGCAGTGCGAAGCACGAAGGTACCCCGGTGAGTCCGCGGGCGTGAAGGTGCCGACATGACGATGAAGATCCTGATCCGCGGCGGCCGCGTCGTCGACCCTGCCTCGGGCCGCGACGAGACGGCCGACGTCGCGATCGCCTCGGGCCGCATCGTGAGCATCGGCGCGCCCACCGGGTTCGACGCCGACCGCGTGATCGATGCCGTCGGTCTGGTCGTCGCGCCGGGGCTGGTGGACCTCTCGGCGCGGCTGCGAGAGCCGGGGCAGGAGCACGAAGGCATGCTCGAAAGCGAGCTCGCGGCGGCGGCCGCCGGCGGCGTCACGAGCCTGGTCTGTCCGCCCGATACCGACCCCGTGCTCGACGAGCCGGGGCTGGTCGAGATGCTCAAGTTCCGCGCCCGCAAGCTCTCGCGATGCCGCGTCTTCCCGCTCGGTGCGCTCACGCGCCGGCTCGAGGGCCAGACCCTGACCGAGATGGCCGAACTCACCGAGGCCGGCTGCATCGGCTTCTCGCAGGCCGACATGCCGGTCACCGACACGCTCGTCCTGCAGCGCGCGCTGCAGTACGCGTCCACCTTCGGCTACAAGGTCTGGCTGCGGCCGCAGGACGCATGGCTGGGCAAGGGTCTGGCGGCGCAGGGCGCGGTGGCCACGCGCCTGGGCCTGCCGGGGGTGCCGGCGGTGGCCGAGACGGTGGCGCTGCACACGGTGTTCGAGCTCGTGCGCGCCACGGGGGCGCGGGTTCATCTGTGCCGCCTGTCCAGCGCCGCCGGCGTGGCGCTGCTGCGCGCGGCCAAGGCCGCGGGGCTGCCGGTGACCGCCGACGTCAGCATCAACTCGCTGCACCTGACCGACACCGACATCGGCTACTTCAACGCCGACATGCGGCTGGTGCCGCCGCTGCGCCAGGGTGCCGACCGCGATGCGCTGCGCGCGGGGCTGGCCGAAGGCACGATCGACGCTCTGACCTCCGACCACGACCCGGTCGCCGACGACATGAAGAACCTGCCCTTCGGCGAGGCCGAACCTGGCGCCACCGGGCTGGAATTGCTGCTCAGCCTGGCGCTGCGCTGGGGCCGGGACGCCAGGGTGCCGCTGGCGACGACGCTCTCACGTGTCACGCACGACCCGGTGCGGGTGCTCGGTGACGCGCTCGGCTCGCTCGCCAGCAGCGCCGGGCGGATGGTCGAAGGCGGTGTCGCCGACGTCTGCATCTTCGACCCGACGGCCGAGTGGGCGGTCCGTCCCGAGGCGCTGGCCAGCCAGGGCAAGCACACGCCTTTCTC
This sequence comes from Betaproteobacteria bacterium, assembly GCA_037443665.1. Taxonomy (GTDB): domain Bacteria; phylum Pseudomonadota; class Gammaproteobacteria; order Burkholderiales; family Burkholderiaceae_C; genus Rubrivivax. Next base: position 47,707 of record JBBINW010000008.1, on the reverse strand, counting down.
GTTCGCCGTCACCGGGATGACCCTGCCCGGCCGCGTGCGCGCGACGCTGGTGGCCGGCACCATCGCCTTCGAAGCTGCGGCCTCGACCGCCGGCGCCGGCGGCTGATGCACGGCCTGCGCGCCGCCTGGCGCCTGCTGCGTGCCGTGCTGCACGTGCTGCACGGCGCGCTGGTGATGCTGCGCTTCCCGGCGCTGGATGCCGCCGGTCGCCACGAGCGCATCCGCTGGTGGTCGGCCGGTCTGCTGCGTGCCGTCGGCATGAGCTTCGAGATCAGCGGCTCGCCGCGCGCCGGCGCGACGCTCATCGTGGCCAACCACGTCTCGTGGATCGACATCGCGGCGATCCACGCCGCAGCGCCCCATGCGCGCTTCGTCTCCAAGGCCGACGTGCTGCGCTGGCCGCTGCTGGGCTGGCTGATCCGCGGCGCCGGCACCCTGTTCATCGAGCGCGAACGCAAGCGCGACGCGGTGCGCGTCGTGCATGCGATGGCGGCTGCGTTCGAGGCCGGCGACACGGTGGCGGTGTTCCCCGAAGGCACCACCGGCGAGGGCCCGGAACTGCTGCCCTTTCATGCCAACCTGCTGCAGGCGGCGGTGGCCACCGGCACGCCGGTCCAGCCGGTGGTGCTGCGCTTCGCCGACGCGGCGCTGGACTACAGTCCGGCGGTGGTCTATGTCGGCGACACCTCGCTGTTGCAAAGCATCTGGCGCGTGGCCGGCGGGCGCGGGCTTCGCGTCCATGTGGACCTGCTGCCGCCGGTGGGCACGCGCCACGCCGACCGGCGCGCGCTGGCGGCGCACCTTCGCGAGTTGATGGCGGAGCACCTGCCTTGACGACGCTGCTGCTGGCCTTCGACGACGAGGCCGCGCTCGCCGGGCGCCTCGCGGCGGCGCTGGCCTGCCCGCTGGCGATCGTCGATCGGCATGTGTTCCCGGACGGCGAGACGCGGCTGCGGCTGCCGGCGGCGCTGCCCGCGCGGGTGGTCGTGCTGCGCGGCCTGCACGACCCCAACGCCAAGCTGACCGAACTGCTGCTCGCCGCCGGCGGGGCCCGCGAGCTCGGCGCCTCGAGCCTGGTGCTGGTCAGCCCCTACCTCGCCTACATGCGGCAGGACATGGCCTTCACGCCGGGTGAGGTCGTCAGCCAGCGGGTTCTCGGCCGGCTGCTCGGTGCCCATTTCGACCGCGTGATCACCGTCGATCCGCATCTGCACCGGGTCGCCACGATGGACGAGGTGCTGGGCGGCGGCCGCGGACAGACCCTGTCGGCCGCCGCCTTGCTGGGTGCGCATGCGATACGGCACGTACCCGGCGCGCTGCTCGTTGCGCCCGACGAGGAAGCCAGGCAGTGGGTGCGTTCAGCGGCGCAGGCGCAGGGGCTGGATCACGCGGTCTGCGTCAAGCAGCGCCGCGGCGACCGCGACGTGACCGTCACGCTGCCGGCCGTCGACGTCGCCGGCCGCGCCGTCGTGCTGCTCGACGACGTGGCCAGCACGGGCCGCACGCTGGCCTCCGCGGCGCGTGCTGTGCTGGCGCAGGGCGCGGCCACGGTCGACGTCGCGATCACCCATGGCCTGTTCGTCGGCGATGCGCTGGCCGAGCTGCGCGCCGCCGGCGTTCGCCACGTCTGGAGCAGCGACTGCGTGCCGCACCAAAGCAACGCGGTCTCGGTGGTGCCGCTGCTCGCGGCGGCGCTGCGCGAAGCGGCCTGAGGCCGCCGCGCCGGGCCTCAGGGCTTGGCGCTGCCCTGCGATGCCACGGCTGCCGCGGCGCGGGCCGCGGCTTCGGCATCGCCCAGGTAATAGTGGCGGATCGGCTTGAGATTGCCGTCGAGCTCATAGACCAGCGGGATGCCGTTGGGAATGTTCAGGCCCACGATCTCGCTGTCGCTGATGTCGTCCAGGTACTTCACGAGCGCGCGCATGCTGTTGCCATGGGCCGAGATCAGCAGCCGCTGGCCGCTGAGGATGGCCGGCGCCAGGCGCTGGCTCCAGCAGGGCAGGACGCGCGCGACGGTGTCCTTCAGGCACTCGGTCAGCGGAATCTGGTCGGCCTCCAGCCGCGCGTAACGGCGGTCGCCACGCTGGCCGCGCGGGTCGCCCGGGACCAGCGCCGGCGGCGCCGTGTCGTAGCTGCGACGCCAGATCAGCACCTGCTCGTCGCCGTACTGGCGCGCCGTCTCGGCCTTGTTCAGGCCCTGCAGCGCGCCATAGTGACGCTCGTTGAGCCGCCAGTCGTGCAGCACCGGCAGCCACGTGCGGTCGAGTTCGTCCAGCGCGTGCCACAGCGTCCACACGGCGCGCTTGAGCACCGAGGTGTAGGCGACGTCGAACTCCCAGCCCCCCTCGCGCAGCAGGCGGCCGGCCTGCCGCGCCTGCTCGACCCCGGTGGGGGTCAGCGGCACGTCGGTCCAGCCGGTGAAGCGGTTTTCGAGGTTCCAGGTCGATTCGCCGTGGCGGATGAGAACGAGCTTGTGCATGGGGCCGGATTCTATAATTCGCCGTTTTGCAGGCTGCCCGCGGGCCGACGCGTTCATGATGAAGTTCATTTTCGACAACTGGATCCTCATCGTCGCGGCACTGACCTCGGGCACGCTGCTGGCGTGGCCGGTGCTCAGGCGCGGCGCGGCCGGCTCCGGTTCGGTCAGCACCAACGAGGCGGTACGCCTGATCAACCGCGAGAAGGCGGTGCTGATCGACGTCTGCGAGCCGGCCGAGTTCGCTGCCGGCCACGCGGCGGGCGCGCGCAACATCCCGCTGGGCTCGCTCGAAGGCGCCAAGGGCCTGCCGACCAACAAGGCGTTGCCGGTGGTCGTGATGTGCGCGTCGGGCGCGCGAGCGGGGCGCGCGGCCGCGCAGTTGCGCAAGCTTGGCCACGAGAAGGCGGTGGCGTTGGCCGGCGGCACCGCCGCCTGGCGCGAGGCCAGCCTGCCGATCGAGAAATCGGCTTGACGGGGCCGCACGCAAGGCCATTCGCGTGCCCCGACAATTCGGGATCGTGGAGTTCGGAGGAAGGCTGCATGGCCCCGGTCAGGATGTACACCACCCAGGTCTGCCCGTACTGCGTGCGCGCCAAGGCCCTGCTCAAGCAGCGCGGCGTCGAGGCGATCGAGGAGATCCGCATCGATCTCGAGCCGCAGGAGCACCACCGCATGGTCGAGCTCACCGGCCGCCGGACGGTGCCGCAGATCTTCATCGGCGACACCCATGTCGGCGGTTGCGACGACCTGATCGCGCTCGACCGGCGCGGCGGTCTGCTGCCGTTGCTGGGCGGGTGATGCGCGGCCTCGCTCGGCCATAATGGCGATTTGCGGCTCGGCGCCAACGGGCGCCGGGCTTTGTCACTCTTGGAACCCAGCATGGCCGACGAGACCCCCGTTTTCCAGATCCAGCGCATGTATCTCAAGGATCTGTCGCTGGAGCAGCCCAACGCGCCGCAGATCCTGCTCGAGCAGTCGCAGCCCCAGGTGGACATCAACCTGTCGATGGGCGCGGTGCCGGTCAACGAGGGCATCTTCGAGGTCACCGTCACCGCCACCGTCACGACCAAGGTCAAGGACAAGGTGCTGTTCCTGGTCGAGGCCAAGCAGGCCGGCATCTTCGAGATCCGCCACATTCCCGAAGAGCAGATGCAGGGCATCATCAGCATCGTCTGCCCGCAGATGGTCTATCCCTACCTGCGCGCGATCGTCTCCGACATCTGCACGCGCGCCGGCTTCCCGCCGATCCTGCTGACCGAGGTCAACTTCCAGGCCATGTTCGAAGCCCAGCAGGCACAGGCCGCGGCGCAGAACAACGGCGGCTCGCGCATCATCACCGGCGTCAACTGAGGCCGCGGGTGCCGCGGCCGCCACCGGCATGAAGATCGCGATCTTCGGCGCCGGCGCCTGGGGCACCGCGCTGGCCGTCTCGGCGGCGGCGCGCCACGAAACGTTGCTGTGGGCGCGTGACACCGGCCAGGCCTCGGCGATGCGGGCCTGCCGCCGCAACCAGCGCTACCTGCCGGAGGTCGAACTGCCGGCGGCGCTGGGCATCACGGCCGATCATCAGCGGGCGCTGGCTCACGCCCGGGACGGGCTGACGGTCATCGCCACCCCGATGGCGGCGCTGCGCGAGCAACTCCAGCGGCTGACCGACGCGCGACCCGTGCTGTGGCTGAGCAAGGGCTTCGAGGCCGCCACCGGCGCGCTGGGTCACGAGATCGCGCGCCAGGCTCGGCCACGGCAGGCCTGCGGCGTTCTGTCGGGCCCCAGCTTTGCCCTCGAGGTCGCCCGAGGACAGCCCACCGCCGTCGTCGCGGCCAGCGACGATGCCGACCTCGCAGCCGCTGCGGTCGCCGCCTTCCACGGCCCGGCGCTGCGGGTCTACACCACCAGCGACGTGATCGGGGTCGAGGTCGGCGGCGCGGTGAAGAACGTGCTCGCGATCGCGGTCGGCATCCTCGACGGCATGGCGGCGGCCGACGCCGGCGTGGCCGGCCAGGCACCGGCGCCGGGGCTGAATGCGCGCGCCGCGCTGATCACGCGAGGCCTGGCCGAGATGACCCGGTTCGGGCTCGCGCTGGGCGCGCGGGCCGAGACTTTCATGGGCTTGTCCGGCCTCGGCGACCTGGTGCTGACCGCCACCGGCGACCTGTCGCGCAACCGACGGGTCGGACTGCTGCTGGCGGCCGGGCGCCGGCTGCCCGACGTGCTCGCCGAACTCGGCCATGTCGCCGAGGGCGTGTCAAGCGCGATCACGGCGCTGGCCCGCGCGCGCGGCCTGGGCGTCGAGATGCCGATCACCGAGGCCGTCGCGGCGGTCCTCGAAGGGCGCATCGCGCCGCGGCAGGCGCTGCTGGAGCTGATGGCGCGCGAGGCGCGCGCGGAGGCCTGAGCGCGGCGGGCCGTCGAGGATCGCCGCCGACCGGGGTGGCGCGATCGCCGCGAGCCGATCGTCGGGTCACGCGCCGCCCGCGTAACCGTTCTGGCGCCAGGCCTCGAACACCGCCACCGCCACGGCATTGCTGAGGTTGAGGCTGCGCTGGCCCGGCCGCATCGGCAGCCGCACGCGCTGCGCCGGCGCGAAGCGCTCGCGCAGGGGGGTGGGCAGGCCGGCGGTCTCGCTGCCGAACACGAGCCAGTCACCCGGTCGCCACGCCACGTCGGCCAGCGATCGGCTGCCGCGGGTCGTGAACGCGAAGCAGCGCTGCTGGTCGGGTGCCGCGGCCCCGACCAGCGCGTCCCAGGTCGTGTGACGCCGGACGGCGGCGGTCTCGTGGTAGTCGAGTCCGGCGCGGCGCAGCAGGCGGTCTTCCATCGAGAATCCCAGCGGCTCGACCAGGTGCAGCGTGCAGCCGGTGTTGGCCGCCAGCCGGATCACGTTTCCGGTGTTGGGCGGAATCTCCGGCGCGACGAGGACGATGTGGAACATCGTCGTCAATCCTCGGGCTTGCGCGCCAGCACCCAGACGTCCACCGCGGCGGCGCCGGCGCGCGGCAGGATCGCGGCCGCCTCGCGCGCGGTGGCACCCGCGGTCATCAGGTCATCGACCAAGGCCACCCGGCGCCCCTGCAGCCTCGCGCGGCGCCGCGGATCGACCATGAACGCCGCGCGCAGGTTGCGCTGCGGCAGTTCGGCGTCGGCGGGCCGCCGGAATTCGGCTGCGAGCCCGCGCGCGAGGACCCAGGCCCGGTTGTAGCCGCGATCGCGCAGCCCCGGCGTGGCCAGCGGCACCGGCAGCACGAGGTCGAGCAGCGCTGGCTGCGGCCTGGCGCACGGCAGCCGCGAGCAGCCCCGCGAGCGTGCCGGCGAGCTCGACCCGGCCGTCGAGCTTGAAGTCGGTGCTCAGGCGATTCGAGGGGAAACCGCAGTCGGCGCGCAGACCGTGCGCTCCAAGGGCGGTGGCTCGCGCAGGCAGGCGCCACAGGCCGCCGCTGCCAGGCCCCATCCGATGCCGCAGCGCGCGCAGCGCGGCCGCGGGGGGTCGAACCGCGCGACGCAATCGGCGCACACCGCGGCGCCCGACCACCGGCGGCAGACCTCGCAGCGGCCGGCCAGCCGCGGCAACGCCGGCAGACGGGGCGCAATCGGAAGCAGGGCCGGGCATGCGGTCAATATACTGGCCCACGATGGCCAGTTCCGAGCGCAGCGCCGCGCGACCGCTCGACGCGGCGGCGGTTGCGCGCGTGCAACGCCGGTTGCAGCGGGCACTGCAGCCGCCCTGGCTGCACGGCGAGGTGGCGCGACGCATGGCCTCGCGGCTGCCGGTAATCCGCCTGCAACCGCGCACCGTGCTCGACTGGGGCGCGCACCTGGGCGCCAGTCGGGGCTTGCTCGCGCAGACCTATCCGCAGGCGGCGCTGGTCGCGGTGGAGCCCGACCCCGAGCGTCGCGCGGCCACGGCGGCCGTGCTGGCGCCGCCGTGGTGGTCGCTGCGGCGCTTGGGCCGCGCGGCGGCGGCAGCGGCGCTGCTGCCGCACGAGGTGGCGCCCGGGCAGGGTGAACTGCTGTGGGCCAACATGTCGCTGCACGGGGCCATCGACCCACAGCAGGAGATGCGGCGCTGGCACCGCGCGCTGGCGGTGGGCGGATTCCTGATGTTCTCCACCCTCGGCCCGGGCTCGCTGCGCGGCCTGTGCGAGCTTTACGCGGGTCAGGGCTGGCCACCGCCTTGCGCGCCTTTCGTGGACATGCACGATCTGGGCGACATGCTGGTCGAAGCCGGGTTCGCCGACCCGGTGATGGACCAGGAGAACCTGACCCTGACCTGGCCGTCGGCGGCCGCGCTGCTGGCCGAACTGCGCGGGCTGGGCGGCAACGTCGATCCGCGGCGACCGCGCGGCCTGCGCACGCCCCGCTGGCAGCAGCGCCTGGCGCGGCTGCTCGAGGCCGGCGGCGATGGCTGCGGCCGCGTGGCGCTGGACTTCGAGATCGTCTACGGGCATGCATTCCGGCCGGCACCGCGGCCGCGCGTGGCGGCCGAGACCGCGGTGCCACTGGATGATCTGCGCGCGATGGTGCGCGCCGGCCGCCTGCGGCCGTGAGCGCGCGGCCGGGCCTCCGACCGACGCTGCGATAGAATCCGCGCCTTGTCCGCTGGGTGGCCTGCAGACGATTTGACCGAAGCGCCATCCGCCGACGCTGCCCTCTTCGAGACCACGTTTCCGTCCGCTTCCGTGCGCCCGTCTGCATGACCGCTGCCTTTGCCCCCAGTCCCTGGCCGCTGCCACCCGGAAGCGCGCAAGGGCGTCCGTGGCGTTTCGGCCGCGAGGTCGTGATGTCGAGCCTGCCCGGGGCGCCGCATGCGCTGCAGTGGCTGCTCGGGCGCAACTGCTCGATCACGCCGCGGCAACTGGGTGGGGTGTATCTGCTCCTGTGCAGCGTCTCGTCGCTGGTCGCGGCCTTCTTCTTCATGCACGGCGCGACGCTGATCCCGGTGTTCACGGGGCTCGAACTCGCTGCCGTGGGCCTGGCCATGCTGAGCTTTGCGCGCCACGCCGCCGACCGCGAGGTGCTGACCCTGGTGGGGCGGTCGCTGCAGGTGGAGCAATGCATCGGCAGCCAGGTCTCGCGCACCGACTTCGCCGCCGACTGGCTGCGCGTGGAGCCCGCCGCCGGCCAGGGCTCGCTGGTTCAGCTCAGCGGGCGTGGGCAGTCGGTTCGCGTGGGCCGTTTCCTGCGCCCCGAACTGCGCGGCGCGTTCGCGCTCGAGTTGCGGCAGGCCCTGCGCCGGGCGCCCGCGACCGGCCACCGGGGCGCGGTGCCCGAGAACGATTCGAACTGAAATGAGCACGATGAAGAAGACGACCTCGACCCCTCTGCACCCCCGCTGGACTGGCCTGCGCCGCGGACTGTCGCAGCGCCTGCTGGCGCTGCTCGCCCTGGGCCTGGGCGCCACCGCGGCGATGGCCGTGAACGACCTGCCCGGCGGGCCTGCGGTCAACCAGCTGAGCCTGGCCCCGCCGGTGACCGTCATCGCCGAGCAGCAGCAGTGGCTGCACGACTTCATGCTGATCGTCTGCCTGACGATCTTCGTGCTCGTGTTCGGGGTGATGTTCTATTCGATCCTCAAGCACCGCAAGTCGCTCGGGCACAAGGCCGCCAACTTCCACGAGAGCACGGCGGTCGAGATCGCCTGGACGATCGTGCCGTTCGTGATCGTCATCATGATGGGCGCGTTCGCCACCCGCACCGTGGTGGCGATGAAGGACACCAGCAATCCCGACCTGACGGTCAAGGTCACGGGCTACCAGTGGAAGTGGGGCTACGACTACCTCAAGGGCGAGGGCGAGGGGATCAGCTTCCTGTCCACGCTCGACCTCCAGCAGCGCGAGGAGTCCGATGCCGGCAAGCCGCAGGGCGATGACTACCTGCTGAAGGTGGACCACCCGCTGGTCGTGCCGGTCAACCGCAAGGTGCGCGTGATCACCACCGCCGGCGACGTGATCCATGCCTTCGCGGTGCCGGCCCTGGGGATCCAGCAGGATGCGATCCCCGGCTTCGTGCGCGACACTTGGTTCCGGGCCGAGAAGGTCGGCGACTACTACGGCCAATGCGCCAAGCTGTGCGGCAAGGAGCATTCCTACATGCCGATCCACGTCAAGGTCCTCAGCGAGAGCGACTATGCCGCGTGGGTGCAGACGCAGATGAAGGCGATCGCCGCCGCGGCCGACGACCCGACCAAGGTGTGGACACTGGCCGACCTGATGGCCCGCGGCGAGAAGGTCTATGGCGGCAACTGCGCCGTCTGCCACAAGCCCGACGGCAAGGGCGGCGGCCCGGTTAAGCCGCTGGACGGTTCGGCCGTCGTGCTCAACGCGGACAAGAACCAGCAGATCCTGACAGTGCTCAACGGCCGCCTCAATGGCGCCATGCCGGCCTGGGGCAAGACGCTGTCCCCGACCGAGATCGCCGCCGTGATCACCTACACCAAGAACCACTGGAGCAACCAGACGGGCCAGGTCGTGCAGCCGGCCGACGTCGTTGCCGCCCGCCAGTAGACCGATCCAATCGTTTCAACGCCCCCCGCGCCCAGGAGCCATCGCATGAGTGCCGTTCTCGACCATCCCGCCCATGACCCGCATGGCCACGCGCACGATCACGCGCACGACCATCCTCACGGCTGGCGGCGCTGGCTGTTCGCCACCAACCACAAGGACATCGGCACGATGTACCTGCTGTTCGCCTTCACGATGTTCATCGTGGGCGGGATCATGGCGCTGGTGATCCGTGCCGAGCTGTTCCAGCCCGGGCTGCAGTTCGTCAACCCGGACCTGTTCAACCAGCTGACGACGATGCACGGGCTGATCATGGTCTTCGGGGCCATCATGCCGGCCTTCGTGGGCTTCGCGAACTGGATGATCCCGCTGCAGATCGGCGCTGCGGACATGGCCTTCGCGCGCATGAACAACCTGAGCTTCTGGCTGCTGATCCCGGCCGCGGTGATGCTGGTCAGCTCGTTCTTCATGCCCGGCGGCGCGCCGTCCACCGGCTGGACGCTGTATGCGCCGCTGACGCTGCAGATGGGCCCGAGCATGGACGCCGGCATCTTCGCGATGCACATCATGGGCGCCAGCTCCATCATGGGCTCGATCAACATCATCGTGACGGTGCTGAACATGCGTGCGCCGGGCATGACGCTGATGAAGATGCCGCTGTTCGCCTGGACCTGGCTGATCACGGCCTTCCTGCTGATCGCGGTGATGCCGGTGCTCGCCGGCGCGATCACGATGACGCTGACCGACCGCCACTTCGGCACCAGCTTCTTCAACCCCGCCGGCGGCGGCGACCCGGTGATGTATCAGCACATCTTCTGGTTCTTCGGCCACCCCGAGGTCTACATCATGATCCTGCCGGCCTTCGGCATCATCAGCGCCATCATCCCGGCCTTCGCGCGCAAGCCGCTGTTCGGCTATGCGTCGATGGTGTACGCGACCGCATCGATCGCGATCCTGTCGTTCATCGTCTGGGCCCACCACATGTTCACCTCGGGCATGCCGGTGACGGGGCAGCTCTTCTTCATGTACGCGACGATGCTGATCGCGGTGCCGACCGGCGTGAAGGTCTTCAACTGGATCGCCACCATGTGGCGCGGCTCGATGACCTTCGAGACGCCGATGCTGTGGGCCATTGGCTTCATCTTCGTCTTCACGATGGGCGGCTTCACGGGTCTGATCCTGGCGATGGCGCCGATCGACATCCAGATCCACGACACCTACTACGTGGTCGCGCACTTCCACTACGTGCTCGTCGCCGGCTCGCTGTTCGCGATGTTCGCCGGCGTCTATTACTGGGGCCCGAAATGGACCGGCGTGATGTACTCCGAGACGCGCGGCAAGTTCCACTTCTGGAGCTCGCTGATCTTCTTCAACGTCACCTTCTTCCCGATGCACTTCCTCGGCCTGGCCGGCATGCCGCGCCGCTACGCCGACTACCCGATGCAGTTCGCCGACTTCAACATGATCGCGTCGATCGGCGCCTTCGGCTTCGGCATCACGCAGGTCTACTTCTTCTTCGCCGTCGTGCTGCCGATGATGCGCGGCAAGGGCGAACCGGCGCCGCAGAAGCCCTGGGAAGGCGCCACCGGGCTGGAGTGGGAAGTGCCGTCTCCGGCGCCGTTCCACACCTTCGAGACGCCGCCCAAGCTCGACGCCACCGCGACCCGCGTGCTGGCCTGACGGAGGCGCCGCGATGGTCGCCACCGATCAGCAGCGCAAGGCCAACCGCAGGCTGGGCCTGACACTGGCGCTGCTGGCCCTGCTGATCGGGCTCGCCTTCGTTGCCAAGGTCGTCTGGTTCGGAGTCTGAAGAGCGTGGGCAGCACCGAGGCGCCGAGATCCGACAACCGCCGCATGCTGGGCAAGCTGGCAGCGGTGGTGCTGGCGATGTTCGGCTTCGGCTATGCGCTGGTGCCGATGTACCGCAGCATCTGCCAGGCGCTGGGCGTCAACGTGCTGACCCTGGCGTCGGAAAACCAGACCTTCGGCGCCGGCGTGTCGCAGCAGCCGGTCAACACGCAGATCGACCGCAGCCGCACCGTCACCGTCGAATTCGACGCCAATGCCCGCGGCCCCTGGGTCTTCAGGCCCGAGCAACGTTCGGTCCAGGTGCATCCGGGCGAGATCACGACCGTGATGTACGACTTCCGCAACGCCCGCAACCGCACGATCGTGGCGCAGGCGATCCCCAGCTATGCCCCGATCGAGGCCGGGGCCCATTTCAACAAGCTCGAGTGCTTCTGCTTCACCCAGCACACGCTTGCGCCGGGCGAGTCCAAGCGCTGGCCGGTGGTGTTCGTGGTCGATGACAAGTTACCCAAGGACGTGACCACGATCACGCTGTCCTACACGTTCTTCGAGGTTGGCGGCGCGGTGCCCGCGCCTGGCGTGGCGGCGGGGGACGGGGCATGAGCGGCTTGAAGGACGCCGCGGCGCGGCGCGGCACGCTGCTGCAGTCACTGCGCGCGGTCGGCTGGTCGTTCTTCGGCGTGCGCCGCGGCGCCGACCACGAGCAGGACATGCAAAGGCTCAATCCGGTTCACGTCGTCATCGCCGGGCTGATCGGGGCCGGCATCTTCATCGCCCTGCTCGTCGTGCTCGTGCGCTGGGTGGTTTCCAGCGGCGTCGCCGCCGGCTGAACGGCACGCAGATTCATCGGAATTTTCGGTTCGAGGAGAGATTTGGAAATGTCTGCAAGCACTCCGGCTGCGAGCACGCCGTACTACTTCGTCCCGTCGCCGTCGCGCCATCCGGTGCTGGTGGCCTTCGGCCTGTTCCTGGTCATCCTCGGCGCCGCGCACTGGGTCAACGGCGACCAGTGGGGCGCCTATTCGCTGCTGGCCGGCGCCGTGATCTGGCTGTCGGTGCTGTTCCAGTGGTTCCGGCAGGCCATCGGCGAGAGCGAGGGCGGGCTGTACTCCGAGCGCATCGACGTCTCGTACCGCTGGAGCATGAGCTGGTTCATCTTCTCCGAGGTCATGTTCTTCGGCGCCTTCTTCGGCGCGCTGTACTGGGCGCGCCAGCACGCGCTGCCCAACCTCGGCGACCTCGACAATCAGATCCTGTGGCCCGACTTCAAGGCCATCTGGCCCAGCGCCGGCGGCGGCGCCACGGCCTCGCCGGCCGGCACGGTCGAGCCTTTCTCGCCGGTCGGCCCGTGGCCGCTGCCGACGCTGAACACCGCGCTGCTGCTGAGCTCGGGCGTGACGTTGACGATCGCGCACCACGCGCTGATCGCCGGCCGGCGCACCAAGACGATCGCGCTGATGTGGATCACGGTGCTGCTGGGCGCGACGTTCGTCTGCGTCCAGGCCTACGAATACCACCACGCCTACACCGAGCTCAACCTCAAGCTCAGCTCGGGCATCTTCGGCTCCACGTTCTTCATGCTCACCGGCTTCCACGGCTTCCACGTCTTCGTGGGCATGCTGATGCTGACCTTCATCACGCTGCGGCTGATGAAAGGCCACTTCACGCCGCAGCGCCATTTCGGCTTCGAAGGCGCGGCCTGGTACTGGCACTTCGTCGACGTCGTCTGGCTCGGCCTGTACTTCCTGGTCTATTGGCTCTAGCCGCCAGATCGCGTCCCCGCCCGAAGAGCGCCGCCCCGGGCGGCGTTCGTCGTCCTGGGCCCGGCTTCAGGTCCCGACAGGGATGCCGGTGGGCTTGACCCAGCCCATGTACCAGCTCAGCAGGATGAACAGGAACAGTGCCACCGACAGCCCGACGCGCACGGCCAGCGCGCGCGCCATGTGGCGGCTGCGCGCATCGCCCTCGCGGTCCTTTCGCAGCATGAAAACGCCGGCGCTGGCCAGAGCCACGAGCACGGCGACGAGCATCAGCACCATCAGGATCTTCATCGGCTGGGATTATCCCCGCCGGGCGCGGCCATGACGGCGGGCGGGCGGCGCGTGGTCGTCCTGCTCGCGGCGCTGGCCGGCGCCGCGCTGACCGCCCGTCTGGGCATCTGGCAGCTCGACCGCGCAAGCCAGAAGATCCACCTGCAGCAGATGCTCGCCCAGCGACATGCGATGCCGCCCCTGCCGGCGTCAGCGCTGGCCCGCGACACAGCGGCCCTGGCCGATGAGCTGGACCGCCGCGTCGCGCTCGAAGGCCGCTGGTTGCCGGCGCTGACGATCTATCTCGACAACCGGCCGATGGACGATCGCACCGGCTTCTACGCCGTCACGCCGCTGCAGCTCGACGACGGCAGCGCGGTGCTCGTCGAGCGCGGCTGGTTGCCGCGCGACCCGGGCAACCGGACCCACATCGTGGTCGGGCCCGCGCCCGCCGGCCGCGTGACGGTGGAGGGCCGCATCACCCCGCACCCCGGCCGGCTGTACGAATTCAGCGCCGCGGCCTCGGGGCCGATACGGCAAAATCTCGACGTCCAAGCATATGCGCGCGAGACTGCGCTCAAGCTGCGGCCGCTGACCGTCGTCCAGGAGGATGGCCCGGCGGCGCCCCGCGACGGCCTGCTGCGCCACTGGCCGCAGCCGGCGGCCAACGTGCAGATGCACTATGGCTACGCCTTCCAATGGTTCTCCATGAGCGCCCTCATCATCGGCCTGTATGTCTGGTTCCAACTCATCCGCCCGCGACGCACGCCGCAGCGCTGAGGCGCTGAGCTTCACCGTGTACAGCGTCGACGCGCCCGACCTCGGTGCCGCTTCGGTGGCGGGTGGCACGGTCCGAGGCCGGCTGAAGATGCTGCTGATCCTGCTCGTCTGCGCAGCGCCCGTGATCGCCTCTTACTTCACCTACTACGTGATCCGGCCCGGCGGGCGCACGAACTACGGCACCCTGATCCAGCCCACGCGCAGCCTGCCGGACCTGCCGCTGCGGCGGCTCGACGGCACGCCGGTGGCGGCACGCTCGCTGCGCGGGCAATGGCTGCTGGTGGCGGTCGGCCCTGCGGCCTGCGAAGGGGCCTGCGACCGGCGCCTGTACATGCAACGGCAGTTGCGCGAGATGCTCGGCGCCGACCGCGACCGCGTCGACAAGGTCTGGTTCGTCACCGACGATGGCCCCGTGCCACCGGCGCTGCGGGCCTCGATCGATGCCCGGCCCGCGGTCACCGCGCTGCGGGTCGATCGCGCCGCGCTCGCCGCGTGGCTGGCGCCGGCGGCGGGCCATGCGCTGGAAGACCACCTCTACCTCGTCGATCCGATGGGCGAGTGGATGATGCGCATGCCGGCCGACCCGGACCCGGCGCGTGTCAAGGGCGACCTCGCGCGGCTGATGCGCGCGTCGGCCGCATGGGACACGCCGGGCCGCTGAGAAGCCATGAACGCCCAGCCCCTGGTCGATTTCGCTCCCGCGCTGAGCCTGGCGCTGCTCGCCGGCGTGATCGCCCTCATGCCGCTGTCGTGGCTGTGGTTGCGCCAGCGCGGGGCCGATCCGCGCGCGCGGCTGGCTGCGCTGACCGCGCTGACGCTGTTCCTGACCTTCGACCTCGTCGTATTCGGCGCCTTCACGCGCCTGACCGATTCGGGACTGGGCTGCCCCGACTGGCCCGGCTGCTATGCCCACGCCAGCCCGTTTGGCGCGCATGCGTCGATCGCGCAGGCCGAAGCGGTGGCACCGGGCGGGCCGGTCACCTGGTCCAAGGCCTGGATCGAAATGATCCACCGCTACCTGGCGATGACGGTGGGCGTGCTGATCCTGGTCATGACCGCGGCGAGCTGGCTGCGCCGCGAGCGCACGCCGATTTCACCGATCTGGCCGACGCTGACCCTGCTGTGGGTGGTGGCGCAGGGCCTGTTCGGGAAGTACACCGTCACGCTCAAGCTCTACCCAGCGATCGTCACGCTGCACCTGGTGGGCGCGCTGGTGCTGCTGGCGCTGCTGGCGATCCAGCGTGAGGCGTTCGCGGCGCGACCGCTCGGCCTGCGCCCTCCGCTGCGCCGCTGGGCCTGGGCGGCGCTGGCGGCGGTCGTGCTGCAGGTGTTCCTGGGCGCTTGGGTCAGCACCAACTACGCGGTGCTGGCGTGCACCGGCTTCCCGCAATGCAATGGCAGCTGGTGGCCGCCGACCGACTTCGGCCATGCGTTCAGCCTGCTGCGCGACCTGGGGCAGACGGCCGATGGCGGCGGATTCCCTTACGAGGCCCTGGTGGCGATCCACATGACGCACCGTCTGTTCGCAATCGTCGTGGCCCTGTGCGTCGGCGTCGCGGCCTGGCGGCTGGCGCGCGAGGCGGACGCTGGCGCTCGCCGCTTCGGCATGCTGCTGGGCGGGCTGCTGGCGGCTCAGCTCGCCACCGGCGTCTCGAACGTGGTGCTGGGCTGGCCGCTGGTGGCGGCGCTCGGGCACACGGCAGGCGCCGCGGCCCTGGTCCTGACGCTGACGCTGCTGCTGGCGCGCAGCACCGTGCCGCGCGAGCGCGCGGCGCGCGGCGTCGTCGCCCTGGCGTAGCAGCCCCGAGCGCCCATGGCCCAGAGTCTCGTCGCCACCCGCCCCAGCGCCCCCCGCTGGGCCCAGTTCTACGCCCTGACGAAGCCGCGCGTCGTGCAGCTGATCGTCTTCTGCGCCCTCATCGGCATGCTGCTGGCGGAGCCCGGCTGGCCCGACTGGGCGCGGGTCGGCTCGGCGACGCTGGGCATCTGGCTCGTGGCCAGCGCGGCCGCGGTGTTCAACTGTCTGGTTGAGCAGCGCATCGACAGCCGCATGGCGCGCACCGCGTGGCGCGCCACCGCCAAGGGCCAGCTCAGCACGGCGCAGGCGCTGGTCTTCTCGGCCCTGTTGGGCGTGCTCGGCAGCGCCGTGCTCTACGCCTGGGTCAACCCGCTGACGATGTGGCTGACCTTCGCCACCTTCGTCGGCTATGCCGTGGTCTACACGGTCGTGCTCAAGCCACTAACGCCACAGAACATCGTCATCGGCGGCGCCTCGGGCGCGATGCCGCCGGTCCTGGGCTGGGCCGCGATGACCGGCGACGTCGGCCCCGAGGCGCTGATGCTGTGCCTCATCATCTTCCTTTGGACGCCGCCGCACTTCTGGGCCCTGGCGCTGTACCGCGCCGAGGACTACCGCAAGGCCGGGCTGCCGATGTTGCCGATTACCCACGGCCCCGAGTTCACGCGGCTGCAGGTGCTGCTCTACACCATCGTGCTCTTCGCGGCCACGCTGCTGCCGTTCGTCTACGGCATGAGCGGCTGGCCGTACCTGGCCGCGGCGGTGGCGCTCGGCGTCGGCTTCATGGCCTACGCCTGGCAGCTCTGGCGCGACTACAGCGACGCGCTGGCGCGCAAGACCTTCCGCTTCTCCATCTGGCATCTTTCGCTGCTCTTCGCCGCGCTGCTGCTGGACCACTACCTGTACCCATGGCTCCTCTCCGCATTCGCCTGATCGCCTGCCTGCCGCTGTTCCTGAGCCTGGCCGCGTGCGGCCAGAAGGCGACGCCGCAGTTCAACGCCATCGACATCACCGGCGCCGAATACGCACGCAAGCTCGATCTGCCCGACACCGACGGGCACGTGCGGCACCTGTCCGATTTCAAGGGCAGGCTGGCCGTGGTCTTCTTCGGCTACACGCAGTGCCCCGACGTCTGCCCGACCACGATGCTCGAACTGGCGCAGGTGAAGAAGGCGATGGGGGCCAATGGCCAGCGCGTGCAGGGCGTCTTCGTCACCGTCGATCCCGAGCGCGACACGCCGGCCGTTCTCAAGGCGTACGTGCAGAACTTCTCGAGCGACTTCATCGCGCTGCGCGGCACGCCCGAAGAGACGAAGGCGGCGGCCAAGGAGTTCAAGGTCTATTACGCCAAGGTACCGGGCGCGACGCCCGGCAGCTACACGATGGACCACACGGCGGGCAGCTACGTCTTCGACACCCGGGGCCGGGTGCGCCTGTTCACCCGCTACGGCGCCGGCGCGGAAGCGCTGACGCACGATCTCGAGCTGCTCCTGGACCAGGGCTGAAAGGCCCGAGCGGCACCCTGTGCGAAGCGGGCGTGATCGGCCGCTTCATCGATGGAGCCAGCCGGCACAGCGCCGGCGGGAAGCTCAGGCCGCCTCGAGCGCCTTGCGCATCTTCTTCAGCGCCGCGACTTCGATCTGGCGGATGCGCTCGGCGCTCACGCCGTAGACCGCCGCCAGATCGTGCAGGGTCATGCCCCCGGACGCGTCGTCGTTGACCTTGAGCCAGCGCTCCTCGACGATGCGCCGGCTGCGCGCGTCGAGCACCTCCAGCGCCTGCGTGATGCCGTCACCGGACAGCCAGTCACGGTGGCCGGTCTCGATGCGCCGGGTGGGCTCGCTGCTCTCGTCGGCCAGATACGCGATCGGGGCGTAGCTCTCCTCGCCGTCGTCGTTCTGCGGCTCCAGAGCGACGTCGCCCCCGGAAAGCCGCATCTCCATCTCGACCACCTCGTCGGGCTTGACGTTGAGCTGCCGGGCCATCGATGCGACCTCGGCCGGGGTTAACGTGCTGCGGTGGGTGTCGGCATCGGCGGCGTCGCCCTTCATCCCCTGCTTCATCGAGCGCAGGTTGAAGAACAGCTTGCGCTGCGCCTTGGTCGTGGCCACCTTGACCATGCGCCAGTTCTTGAGGATGTATTCGTGAATCTCGGCCTTGATCCAGTGCAGCGCGTAGCTCACCAGTCGCACGCCTTGTTCGGGGTCGAAGCGCTTGACGGCCTTCATCAGCCCGACGTTGCCTTCCTGGATCAGGTCCCCATGCGGCAGACCGTAGCCCAGGTACTGGCGCGACACCGACACCACCAGGCGAAGGTGCGACAACACGAGGCGGCCCGCGGCCTGCAGATCCCCCTTGTCGCGAAGCGCGCGCGCCAGGTCAGTCTCCTGCGTTTGCGACAGCATCGGCATCCGGTTCACCGCCGACACGTAGGCGTCAAGATTCCCCAGCGACGGGACCACCGACCAGGGATCACGGACGGAAAGTGCAGTGGAAGTGGCTGTATTCATGGTGGCGTCAGACTCGTCGTGCAGGTCCTTGGTTCCATTCATGTTAGCACTCTCGACTATCGAGTGCTTGTCGATCGAGCACTCGGGAACGAGGACAATGACGGTCGATCCTCACCGAGTCTCGAACTTCTTCCACACAGTTCTGAACTCCACTGCTCAGAAGAAGTGAGCGAACACTCATCATCTGAGAATGAAGAACGTTGTGCAAGTGGAGTGAGCCTCCTGCCGGACCCGCAGGAGCAAGAATGCCGGACGGTGGCTGCCTAGGAGCACCCGGTCCGCCTGCGGGCTTGGGATGCTCGGAAGCCCGTCGTCGACTTGCGCCGGGGGGCTCCTCTGCGGCGGGTTCTGCCGGTCGCTGGCAACCTTCGAACTCACGGTCTCGGACAAATCTCAGCCGTTCACGTGCGCGGTCGGCCGCGCCGCCGCCGACCGCCATCCGTGGGCTGCAGACCCAGCGGGTCGCTTTCGCGGGGACGCATGGCCCTCGAAGGCCGTCAACGGCGTCCAAAGCCGTCCAGCGCCGACTGCGGATCGAACGTCGGCTCGTCCGCGACTCGAACAGCCACCCCTGTCAAGGGGTGTTCGACACCGGCCCTCGGGTCGCGGCCACTCGACGCGCAGCTGTGCGCGCCGGGCAGGTGTCGTGACAACCCGTTCAAGAACGCCAGCAGCTCGTCGCCGGGGCGACCAGGCTTGCCGGTGGGAGGGGAGTCGGCTTGTCGATGATCTTGTGCCTCAACTCCAGGTCGGCGTCCAAGTAGACCTGGGTTGTCTCGATCGACTCGTTCGACTCGTGGCCCGGCTGGCCTGCCGCCCGCGGTGGCTCTCGCACCCACGCGGCGAGGACGGGCTCGCGTGTTCTTGCTCAGCGGCGTACATCGCTCCTTGCGGCCCTTGCCGATCACGCGGACGTGCGCGCCGGTACGTACTTGCAAGTCCTCGGGTCGAAGGCTGGTCAGTTCCGGCAGCCGAAAGCCCGTGTGAACGGCCGGCAGGCTCAGCGCGTGATCGCGGCGTCCGGACCGGGTGCGTTGATCCGGCACCGCCCGCAGCGCATCGACCTCCGCCCGACTCAGGAACGGCATCAGTGCACCGTCCACAGCGCCCGCTATCCTCGGCTGCCACGGGGTGAGACTGGCAAGGGCGCCGGAAAGGGAGCGGTGTCCGTACCAGTTCGACCCACAGCCGTCGTTCGGACTTGGAGGGGCGAACGTCGGCGACCCCCGCTCCGCTGACCTCATGCTTCGAGCCGCCGAATGATGGCCCGGTTTCGGCGAGCCTCCAATGCAGGGCTGGGAACCGCCATTGGTGTGACGGTGCCAAGTCATCGCGCGGGGATACCTCGGCGCGCTGGCGCAGACGCCAGGCTGCCACTCAGTGAGGCCGGACCACTACCTTGGCCACCATGTACGCGTGGATGCTGCAGGCATAGTTCACCGTGCCCGGCTGGTCGAAGCGTCGACTGAAGCTCTGCCCGGGCAGCAGCAGTTCGGTCCCCGGACCGGCGTCGGCGAACACCAGCCCGTGGGGAGCACCATCGTCGTTGGTCCAGGTCACCGACTGGCCGGCATCGATCACCAGATCGCTCGGGGCGAACGCGAAGTTGCGGATCGCGACGCGGGCACTGCCGGTGGCCGCGGGCACCGGCATGGCCCGTTGCACGACGATCTTGCGCGGCGCATGGCCGACCGCCACCGAGCGTGTCGAGCCGGAAGCCAGGTCGACGATCGTGACGTCGTCCGAACCCTCGTTGCTGACGTACAGCGTGCGGCCGTCGGGGCCCGGCGCCACCCAATGCGGCTGCTTGCCGACGCCGATCGAGCGCGTCACCTCGCGCGTGGCGGGATCGAACAGGCTCACTTCGCCCGGCCCCTGCACGACCACGGTGCCGACGCCCACGCCCGCGAACAGCGCGGCGATGTGCGGCGAGGCGCCGGTGGGGATGCGCGCGACGATCGCGTCGCTGCGCGGGTCGAGCACCTGTACCGCGTTCTCGCCGGCGGTGGTGAAGTACACGGCACGGCCATCGAAGGCCGCCTCGACGTCCCGCGGTGGCTTGTCCAGCGGCAGCTGGCGCAGCACCGTCAGCGTCTTCAGGTCGACGACCACGATCGCGAAGTGGCCAGGAAGCTGCGACGAAACGTAGGCCCGCTGGGTGCCGGGCAGCACGCTGATCGTGTGCGGCTTGCCCACCGCGATGCTGCCGATCGAGTGGCCGTCGCCGGTGTCGACGACGGCGATCCGGTCCTCGCCGTTCATCGCGACGAGCAGCTGGCGGCCGTCGTCGGCCAGCGCCAGGCCATGCGGCGTGCGACCGACCTCGAAGCTGCGCAGCACCCGGTCGGCCTGGGTGTCGATGACGCTGACCTGGGACGAGCCGTCGCCGCTGACGTAAAGGCGCAGCCCGTCGGGGCTGAGCACCAGGCCGTGCGGCCCGGTGGCCACCGGGATGACGCTCGTCACAGTCTGGTTGCCGGTGTCGATCACGCTGACCGTGTTGTCCTTGAAGTTGCCGACGTAGGCCTTGGCATCGGCGGCCTGCGCCGAGAAGGCCAGCGGGAGCAGGGCCAGCGCGATCCCGCGCTTCCAGCCCCAGCCGGCGCAGCAGAGCAGATTCATCATGAACCTCCAGGTCCGGCCGCAGGGCCGGTGACGGTCATACCGGGCGGGGCGGCTGCCTATTCCCCAAGGCCCGCAAGTCCCCCCTGCCCAAAGCCTGTCGCCCTTGTCTTTCCCCCTGGCTTCGGGAATGAAACCGCCGACGCCTCGGTCTGACAATCGGGATAAGGGGGTTTCCGTTGTCCGCGCACGCCGACTTCGAACGTCTGGTCATGGTTCACCTGAACGCCGGCTACAACCTGGCGCGATGGCTGGCCCACGACGGCCAGGACGCCGAGGACGTCGTGCAGGAGGCCTGCGTGCGCGCGATGAAGTACATGGGCTCGCTGCACGGCGAGGACGGTCGCGCGTGGTTCCTCGCCATCGTGCGTCGGGCTTTCTACGACTGGCTGGCCCACAACCGTCCGGCGCTGCTGGTGCGCGACGATGAGTCGGCGATCGACGCGGTTCCCGATGACGCCGACGGCCCCGAGCAGGCCCTGTTGCGCAAGACCGAGCGGATGGCCCTGGCCGACGCCGTGGCGGCGCTGCCGCCGATGTTCCGCGAGGTGATCGTGCTGCGCGAGCTCGAGGAACTCTCGTACAAGGAGATCGCGCGGATCATCGACGTGCCGATCGGCACCGTGATGTCTCGCCTGTCGCGCGCGCGGCGCTTGCTGCAAAACTGCGCCCTGGCGCTCGGTCGCGCAGATGCCTCGGAAACGGGTTCCACGCCATGAACTGCGACGAAGTCGTGCCCCTGCTGGCTGCGGCCGCCGACGGCGAGGTCGACCCGTTGCGCACGCACGCGTTGCACAAGCACGTCGCGGGCTGCGAGAGTTGCAGCCTCAAGTACGCGGCGATGGTCGATCTCAAACGTCGCCTGCGAGCCGAACTGCCTTATCACGCCGCGCCTGCCGCGCTGCGCGCGCGCCTCGTCGCCCGCGCAGCGCCGCCCGCACCCGCGCGGCCACCTTGGTCGCAATGGTCCGACAGACCCTGGCGCTGGTTCGGTGGCGGGGTGCTGGTTGGCGGTTTGGCGGCGGGCTTGATCTGGGGACTCAGCGCCGTGCTGATGCGCGCGGACCTGGGCCGGGACTTGTCCGCGAGCATCGTTGCCCGGCACACGCGCGCAACCCTGGCGGGGCAGCTCGTCGAGGTCGCGTCGTCCGACCACCACAAGGTCAAGCCCTGGCTGTCGGCAAGGCTCGACTACTCGATTCCGGTCGACGACTGGGCCAAGTCCGGCTTCCCGCTGGTCGGGGCGCGCATCGACAGGCTCGAAGGCAGGCCGGTGGCGACCCTGGTCTACCGACGCCGCGACCATGTCATCGACGTCTTCGTGCGCCCGCTGCCTTCGCAGGGGCCGATGCCGGCCGTTCACCCGGTGCGCGGGTTTAACATCGCCATCGCCGCGGGCTCCGAGATGGAATGGTTCGCGACCTCGGACCTCAATCCGAACGAACTCGCGGCCTTCGTCCAGGGGCTGGCCCGGGGCGCGGTCGCGCCGCCGAACTGAATGAACGCCGGCCCGCCGCGGCTCTCTGCCGTTCCGACATCGCGGCTCGCCACGCCGAACCCGGACATCGACATCGGGCAGAAGTCTGCGACGTCAGGGAGGCCCGGGAATCCCGGCCAGGGAATCGAGGCGCGCCGCATCCGATCTGACAGAGACCGGATCGGATCCGAGGCTCGGCTGCGCAGTCGCGGATGTCGCAGGGGCAGGCGGATATGGGGAAGGCCAGAGACTCGCGCTCGGACAGGCGCCGTGCCAGCCCACGCTGGTGGCGCGAGACGGCGGCACCCCGCATGGCGGTCGAAACCCTGGAGCTGCGGATCCTCATGTCCGGCACCGGTTTGGGTGGCGTACCGACCAGCGTGAGCCAGCCCCTTGCACCCGCTGCCATGTCCCTGGTCGCGCCCGAGCGCCCGGAAGCGGCCCTCAGGGCGACAACACGTCGAGCGTAGGGAAGTAGGTTCTGAAACGGCGGGCGTCGCGTGTCAGCAGCGGCCAGCCCTCGACGGCTGCATGGGCGCCGATGAAGAAGTCCGGCAGCACCCGCACCTTGCTGCCACCGCGCCTGCGGTAATGCGCGTAAGCCTTGGCCGCCAGAAACAGCGCGGGCCGCGGTATCTCGCGCAATTCCAGCGCCAGCGTTTCCACCACATCGTCCAGCGCTTCCAGGGTCGAGAAAGACAACGAGATCTCAGCATAAATGATGGGGTTGATCACGAGCGCGTGCAGGCTGGACTGCGCGCGCATCTGGGCGATGGACCAGTCTGCCCACTGCGAGTCGTTCTGCAGGACGTCCACCAAGACGCTGGTGTCGACCAGCAACATCAGTCGTCGGAGCGCAGCAACTTCATCAATTCGTCAGTCCGCCAGCGCACATCGGCTCGGCCCCGTACGGCTTCGAATCGATCGGGCCGCGGGCGGCGCAGGCCCTTGGCCGGGCGTGGCCGGTGAAGGACCACTTCGCCGGCCGCGTTGACCGAAAACTGCACCTGTGCACCGGGCAGCAATTGCAGTTCGTCGCGTATCCGCTTGGGGATGGTGACCTGGCCCTTGCTGGTCAGCGTCGTGGACATGCGGCGCTCCTGAAGTGTTACCTGAGGTCTACATGGTAATACGATGGGTCGGGCTCGGCTTCAGGCTCCTGACTGACAGAGGGTTTTGACGCAAGGCCACTCTCACCCAGGCCGAGTAACCCCGTGTGGCAGGGACGGGAAAGTCAATGATCGCTTTGCGGCGGGGCCAAACCGCTCACCTCGAGAGTCGGGACCTTGCGCCATCTCCAGACCGAACGTTCATGTCGGCGGGAACGACGCATCTGCCACCCAGACGACCTCAAGGGTCCGCTGATGCGTGGTGCGACCAGGTCGATCTTCGACGAAGGCCGTGGGTGTACGCCGGAACGCGATCCTTGGATTCACCCTACCCACAGGCAGCATTCGCGGGCCTCGGTGGGTCACCGCCCTGGCGGTCGTTCGCGCGGGTCGCTCGAGACCCCGTCAGAGTGCCCGCACTCTAGTGTTTAATTGCAATACATAGCGATATTATATGATGGCCACTTCGAATGAACGAAGGAGGCCTCATGGCGCGAGTGGCGGTGGCGCTGTCCTGCACGGCAGAAGTCATGGCTGAGCTTGAGCGGCTGTCTCGAAGTCGAAGTGGCGAGGTCCGCATGGCCGAGCGAGCCCGCATCGTTCTGGCTTGCTTGAGGGGCCGGCGCAACGATGAGGTTGCCAGCGAGATCGGTGTGCGACCGAACACGGTCGGGGTCTGGCGGCGTCGCTTTGCCGAGCGCGGTATCGCTGGGCTTCGCGATGAACCCAGGCCTGGCAAGCCAGTCAAGTACGGCGCAGAGCTGCGAGCGCGAATCTTGGCGCAGCTTGAATTGCCGCCGCCGGCGGGCATGGCGAGTTGGGACGGGGGTTCGCTGGCGACGGCGCTGGGCGTATCCGATGACGCGGTGTGGCGCGTGCTGCGCAAAGAAGGCATCCAGTTGCAGCGCCATCGCTCTTGGTGCGTCAGCACGGATCCCGAGTTCGCCGCCAAGGCGGCCGACGTGATCGGTCTGTACTTGAACCCGCCACAAAACGCCTTGGTGCTCAGCGTTGACGAGAAGCCCTCGATCCAGGCGCTCGAGCGCGCCCGCGGCTACGTGCAGACCAGCAGCGGCAAGATCGTCCAGGGCATGAAGAGCACCTACAAGCGCCACGGTACGGTCAACCTGTTTGCCGCATTGGAGGTCGCCACTGGGGTCATCCGCGGCAAGACCACGCAGACCAAGAAACGTGCAGACTTCCAGGCCTTCATGGACGAGGTTGTTGCCGACCAACCCGCCGACAGGCAGATCCACGTCATCCTTGACAACTTGAACACGCACCAGAAGAACGAGGACTGGCTGGCCAAGCACCCGAATGTCACCTTTCACTTCACGCCGACCAGTGCAAGCTGGCTGAATCAGCTCGAGATCTGGTTCGGCATCTTTCAACGCAGGACTCTGAACAACGCCAGCTTGCGAAGCATCGAGCAACTGACCAAGGCCATCCATGACTTCACCGCCGCCTACAACGAGAACGCAGCGCCCTTCGTGTGGCGCAAACGAGAAGTCCGCGGCTCACAGCTCCGCAAAACTATCATTACTTTACGCAATTAAACGCTAGGCAGCGCGGCTGAGGAACCCCTGCGCGAGCGCAGAGCACCCGAGGGACGCGGCCTCGGTCATTTGACGTTCGCGCTCCAGCTTTGGCGACTGCCGGAACCCGTCGTGGGACGACCGACGAATCGAACCGCCGCAGCGCGTCCTGAACCGGCCTCTCGATCGCTGGAGGCCGCGGGGCCCGGACTTCAGCTTCACGCGACAAACCCGGTCAGGAGCCATGCGCTTCCGCTGGTGGCGATCGACACGCCGCGCCTTCTTGTCGAGAGTCTGCTTGACGAAGGGCCGAGGGCGAACGCCGGGCGCAGTTCGGTGCGAACGGCGAGCTACGAAGGGTCAGCGCTGACCCGTCAAACCCGCCCTGCGGACGGCGGCTGCGGTGCGTTCGTGCTGCCACCGTCGTTGCGGGCGCGCCAATCGCTTCGGCAACGGCCCGGGCGGCGGAAGAGAAGGGCCACGCCGAGTGCGATCAGCAAGAGCGGGCCGACGAGGTGGAACATGCCGATGGGGATGAGGCCGAGGTACTTGGCGATGCCGAGCGAGCCAATGACGATGAGTGCGATGGGGAAGATTCTCATGATGTGCTCCGGGTTGAGTTGAGAGGGTGGGAGTGAAAGGGTTGAAGTGGGCCAGCGTCAGCGCTGCTCACCGGGCGCTGGCGGTTGAACGGACGACTTCGGGGATGAGCCATCACTTGCTGTTCGTGGTGCGGACGAATGGCCACCACCGCCACCATGAAAGTGCCATTGCTGCATGCCCGCGCGAAAGCGCTCGCGTTCTTCGTCGCTCAGGCTGGCCCAGCCGGGGCCAAAGTGGCGGTGCATGCGGCGCTCCCAGCGGTCTTGCATGCGTTCGCGCATGTCCGCGCGCCAACGCGGGCCGCGCGCAAGCATGGCCACGCCGATGCCGATGAGAAGCAAGGGCCAGAACAAATGCACGAACGCGGGGTCGATGAGGCCATAGTGCGTGAGCACCCCAAACACGCCGATGGCGATGAGGGCGAGCGGAAGAATGGGCATGGTTTTCTCCGAAATAGAGGCCGCGCGCGTACGCGCTAGACGATGAGGTCGCCGTATTCGGCTCGCAGCCGCGCGCGCAGGGCGAGCACGGCGTAGCGCTTGCGCGCGAGCAGGGTGTTCTGCGGCACGCGCCATTGCACGGACAGGTCGGCGAACGAAATGCCTTCGATCTCGTGCGCCACGAACACGTCGCGCTGCTCGGGCGGTAGCGTTTGCAGCGCGGCTTGTATGGAGCCCAGCAACACCGACCGGGCATAGGCAGCATCAGGGCCTGCGGCGGGGTCGGGCAGGTTCTCGTCGAGCCAGTTGCGGCCGTCTTCATTGTCAGCGGCCGGCAGCGGCTCTTCCTTTTTCCTGCGCGCGCGGTCGATGATGCGGTTCCTGGCGACTCGAAACAGCCATGCGCCGGCTTGCTCGACGGCATCGGTGGCGGCGTAGAACTCGAGCAACACGTCTTGCAGGATGTCTTCGGCCTCGGCCGCATCGCGCACCTGGCCACGGATGAAGTTGCCCAGCCGCGAGCGCTCGCGCGCAACGATTTCCGTGAAGCGCGGGGCGTTGGCGGGCATGGTGAAGCGGGATGGCGGGGGCAGGCCGGCGAGGGCGTCCATACCAAGTAGACGAATGGACGCGCAGAATATTGTGGGCGCGCGGGGCGTGACAGCCGCCATGTGGCCGAACGAAGCTGACCGAACGAGTTGAGCCGCTTGGATGAGTTGACCAACGGCTGATGTCGGCGTGCCCGTCGAACGGGCATTCCCGGCCAGAAGCGGCCTTGGCGCCACCGCTGTCGTTGGCCCGCAATGGCCGCAATCCAGAAAGAAGTTAGCGATCGCCTGAGCCCCGTGCCGATGGATCCCCTGGCCGGGTTTTCCAGCGCAGATTCTCCCGAACAGCCATTGGGCAGACCGACCCACTCGACGAGCCCTGCCTGTCAGGCAGGCCGCTCGTCGCCCTCCCGCGGGGGCTCGCCGCCAGTGCGCTTGAGCAGCTTCCGAAAGGCCATCAGATCAGATCAGCGCGCTGTCGCCGCTCGCTGAAGAACGACGCCGTTTGCATGGCAGCCAGCTTCCCGGCTACTGCCGTGGTGACGAACGGGTTCCTGCTGACGCCCTCCTTGCGAGCCAGCTTCTCGGCTGCGGCCTTCACTGACTTCGGAAGATGCAGCGGACAGGTAGACGTGTATGAACTTGCCCCTGGAATGCGTACCCCATCGCCGAGTCACGAATTGGCCTGCTTGGCCTGTGCCGCAAGCCAGTCTTGCTCGAATCGCACAGGGCTGACGTAGGTTAGGGTCGAGTGCAATCGGGTCGGGATGTACCAGAGTAGCCACGCAACGATTTCGTCCTGGGCCTGGCGCCTCGTCACGAAGCGTCGACCGTGCAGCCGCTCCAGCTTCAACGACCCGAACAGCGTCTCGCTGCAGGCAGCCTGACAGCGAAGCGGGCGCAGGTCATCAACCAGCAGGACCACGCTGCAGCGCCGCGCTTGCTGAGAGACGTCCTGCAAAACACTCTGCCCGACGCCCAAGAGCACCGGTACCGCCGCATTCTCGGGTTCAAGGATGAGGTCCAGTACGGAGCCAGGGCTGTTCAAGTCGAAGAGGCAGCACGGCTCCTGGCCGACTTGGAAAGCTTTGCCCGATGGGCTGAGGACCTGTTCTGGCTTGCGCCCCCCGTGAAACCCGCAGCAGCTCCGTCGCGCTGACCATTGGCAAAGTTCGGCAGCGTTGCTGGCAATACGATTCGCGAACGGAAGCCACATCCATGCAGTCCGCTTCGCAGGACCACCGAGTGGCAAAGACCTGCTGTGCCGAGCGGCGGCGCAATCCTTCCCCGCCCCTGAAGGGCGAGGCTCGTCGCGCAGATGGGTCACGCGAGCATCGAGCAGTTCCTCGAGTACATCCAAGACCGGGAGACCCCACGGTGACCGTATCGGAAGAGCCTCGCAGGGCGCGAGGCACTCGTGCCGCTTGCCCCGCGACCAAGCGGGTCGGCCTTGCCTCCAGGCACTTCGCGCCGCCCGCTGTCGTCGCGGGATGCGCGACACATTTGCTCAAGTTCAATGCAGCGCGAGGCATGCCCACTGCGGCCTCGCATCGGCACCATCGCCTTCAACGGCTTGCGAGAATTCCGCCGCGGGGATCGCGGACGATCGCCTGCCGGTGCGGCGCTTCGGCGCGAGGGCGGACGGCAGCGCGGAGTCGAGCGACAATGCCCAGGGTACCCACCATCGACGCCAACTCCGCAGGGGCCGCTGCATGTACAAGCGCATCCTCATCGTCGTCGGGAGCGGCCCGACTTCGCGCGCCGCCGTCAGCGAGGGGCTCGGCCTGGCCAAGGTACACGACGCCGAAGTCGTCTTCGCCTACGTGCTGCCGCGCTACGTGATGCCGGTGACCGAGATGCCGCTGCTGGGCGCCCCGTCGCCCGACGAGTTCCAGCGCGAGGCCCGGGCCGACGCCGAGCGCATTCTCGCCAAAGCCACCGTCGCCGCGACCAAGGCCGGCGTCCACAGCCTGCACGCGCTGAGCGCTGGCGCCGACGACGCCGAATGCATCACCGATATCGCGCGCCGCAGGCGCTGCGACGTCATCGTCGTCGCTTCGGCGGGCCGCAACGCCGTGATGCGGCTGCTCACCGGCAGCGTCATCCCGGGCCTGATCACGCTCTCACCGGTGCCGGTGCTCGTGTGCAGGGCGCCGGCCGCCACCTCCCCGGCAAGGCGGCCGGCGCTGGTGCCGCGACGGCCGCGACGACGCAAGGTGGAGCCCTCGCCCCGCGTCAGGGCTCGCGCAGCCGTCTGAGCCGCGGCCGCCACGGCGCCCGCGGCGAGCATTCAAGCCACATCGTCGATGCGCAGCGACAGGTCCACCGCGCGCACGTCCTTCGTCAGCTTGCCGACCGAGATGCGGTCGACCCCGGTGGCCGCGATGGCGCGGATGCTTTCCAGTTCGACGCCGCCGGAGACCTCGAGCAGGGCGCGGCCGGCGTTGACGGCGCACGCAAGCTGCATGTCCTCCAGCGTGAAGTCGTCGAGCAGGACGCTGGTGGCACCCGCGTCCAGCGCCTGGTGGAGCTCGTTCAGGCTCTCGACCTCGATCTGCACGTCGACGCCGGCATCGAGCGCGATCGCCGCCGCCAGCGCGGCGGCGATGCCACCGGCCGCGGCGATGTGGTTCTCCTTGATCAGGATGCCGTCCCAAAGCGCCATCCGGTGGTTGCGCCCGCCGCCAGTGCGCACCGCGTATTTCTGCGCCTGGCGCAGCCCAGGCAGGGTCTTGCGCGTGTCGAGCACGACGCAGCCGCGCGGATTGGGGCTGAGCCCCGCGATCGCCTCGACGTACTGCCTCGTCACCGTGGCCACTGCCGACAAGGTCTGCAGGAAGTTCAGCGCCGGCCGCTCGGCGCTGAGCAACGCGCGCGCGTCGGCGTCGATGCGGCAGACCTCGGTGCCGGCGGCGACCGGGTCGCCCTCGGCGACCGCCCAGTCCAGCCGCGCCTGCGGGTCCAGCGCCAGCACGCAGGCGTCGAACCAGGGCCGGCCGCAGATCACGGCGGCTTGCTTGGCCATCACGCGTCCGCGCACAGGGCGTCCGGCGGGCACGAGCAGGGCGGTCCAGTCGCCGCGGCCGATGTCTTCCATCAATGCGTCGCGCACGTTGCGCTCGAGCGCGGCGGTCAGGGTTTCGTTGATGACTTGCATGGTGGGCTGGAGGAAGGTCGCCGCCACGGGCTCTGCCGTGGTGCCGTGATTGTCGATTGTCGATTGTCGATCGCTTCTCGAAGGAGGGCAGTGCGGCCAGCCGCCGACCGCGGGCAAGGGACGCGCGGCGGTGCCGGCGGCACGTATACGCGACGGATGCCGCGTCGTTCAGAACCCCCAGCGGGTATCGATCTCCTCCAGGATCTCGTCGACGGTGTGCAGGAAGCGCCCGACGTCCAGCGGCTTGGTCGCATAGTGCAGGGCGCCGGCGACCAGTGCTTCCTGCATGTGGCCTGGCGTGGCGTCGGCCGAAACGATGACCACCGGGATCCCGGCCAGCGCATCGTCCTGCTTGAGGTAACGCAGCATTTCGATGCCGCTGATGTCGGGCAGTTGCATGTCTAGCAGGACCAGGTCGGGCCGGCTGGCACGGATCGCGGACAGGCCGTCGAGACCGAGGGTCGAGGTCTGCAGCCGGATCTGCGGGCGCTGCGCGAAGATGCCGCGCATCACCTCGATGTTCGTCTCGTTGTCCTCGACGTAGTGCACCAGCCGCT
This sequence comes from Betaproteobacteria bacterium, assembly GCA_037443665.1. Lineage (GTDB taxonomy): Bacteria > Pseudomonadota > Gammaproteobacteria > Burkholderiales > Burkholderiaceae_C > Rubrivivax. Next base: position 17,756 of record JBBINW010000008.1, on the reverse strand, counting down.
GCTGGTACGGTGCGGGCGAGGTGTTCGTGTAGCGCAGCGCTGGCGCTGTTGCCGCTGCCGCGGCCGGCAGGCGCAGCGTGAAGACCGATCCCCTGCCGGCCTCGCTGGCGGCCTGCAGCGTGCCGCCCATTAGCTCGCTGAGACGGCGGCTGATGACCAGGCCGATGCCGGTGCCCTCGATGCCGCTGCCCTCGCGCCCGAGGCGGTTGTAGGGCTGGAACAGGCCCTCGAGCTGCGCGGGGGTCATTCCCAGGCCGGTGTCGGCCACCGCGATCTCGATGCTGTCGCCGGTGCCGCCCGACGCCTCCGGGACGCGGTGTGCCATCACCGTCACCGAGCCGCCGTCGCGGTTGTACTTGATGGCGTTGCTCATGAGGTTGGTCAGCACCTGCTTGAGCCGCGTCGCGTCGGCAACGACGGCGAACGCGTCGTCGTCCAGCTCGTCGACCAGGGCGATGTCGCGCTGCTGTGCGGCGTTGCTCAACATCGAGCGGCAGGCGGCCACCAGCGGGGCCAATGCCACCGGCTCCAGCGTCAGTTGCACGGCGCCGGATTCGATGCGGGCCAGGTCCAGCGTCTCGTTGATCATCTCCAGCAGATGCCAGCCGGCGCGCTGGATCTGCTGCACCCAGTCGCGCTGGTGCGCCACCAGCGTCGGCTCGCGGTCCAGGCCCAGCAGCTGGGCGAAGCCGATCATCGCGTTCAGCGGTGTGCGCAGCTCGTGGCTCATTCGCGAGACGAACTCGCTCTTGGCGCGGCTGGCGGCTTCGGCCTGGTGGAGCGCGCGCTCCGAAGCCTCGAGTTGCAGGTGCTCGGTGATGTCCTCGAGCACGCCGACCATGCGCATCACCCGGCCGCTGCCGTTGCGCAGCGCGCTGGCCGTGACGCGCACCAGCATCTCCCGGCCGGCATGCTCGCGCAGCCGCAGCCGGTCCAGCGTGATGTCGGCCGCGCCTGCAAGCAGGGCCCGGCGCAGGGCCACGATGCGCGGCATCTCTTCGGGCGGGATCAGTTCGGAGACCGCGGTCTGGCGCAGCGTCGCGGCGCTGCGACCGACCATCTCGCACAAGCGCGGGTTGCATTCGAGCAGGCGGCCCTCGGGGTCGAGGAACATCACGCCGAGCGGCACGTGGTCGAGGATGCTGCGCAGGCGGGCCTCGCTCTCGGCCAGCGCCGTCTGTGCCCGTGCCCGCTCGGCCATCTGGCGGCGCAGTTCGGCGGTGCCGCCTCGCACCGCCAGCTGGGTGCGCCGCCGGCTACCCGTGACCGTCAGCAGCAGCGCGGCCAGCATCGCGGCGGCCGCCAGGCCTGCCAACCGGCGCAGCCAGGCCACTTCGCTCGGGTTGCTCCGGAGCGCGCCCGCGTCGGCCGCGATGCGCAGCTCGAGCTGGCGGTCGGCCAGTCGCAACGGACGCGTCCCGACCAGCAAGGCGCCCGACCCGGCCGGCGCCTCGCAGCCCACGGGGCCGGCCAGGCGCCGGCGCTCGGCGCGCGGGTCGGTGTCGACCAGGCACCAGCGCAGGGCCGGGCCGGCTGCCGAATGCATCCCAGCCAGCGCGCGATCGAGCCGCACGGTGACGAAGACCACGCCGAGGAACCGCGCGCGGCGCGCCGCCTGATCAGCGGGCTCGTCGCGATACAGCGCCTGGTACAGCACCACGCCCGTGTCCTCTGTGCGCGACTGGGTGAGCGCGAAGCCCGCAGTGGCCGTCGGCATGCCGCTGTCGCGGGTCGCAAGGATCGCCGCACGCGCGGTCGGCACCGACAGCGCGTTGACCCCCAGGGCGCCGGCGTTGCCGACCAAGGGGTCGATGTAGCGAACCGCCACAACCTCGCCATCGACGGCCCGGGTGCCGCCATGGTCACGGTCGAAGACGGTGTAGTCGGCGGGGCCGCCCTCGGCCCGCACCCGGGCCTCGAACGCGGGGAGTGCATCGACCGGCACGCGTTCGCTGTAGCCCGTGGCCTGGATCTGCAGCGGCTGGGCCAGCCACCAGCGCGAAGCCTGCAGCAGCGTGCGCTCGTCGACGCCGCCGCGGGCGCGCGCCGCGCCGTCCAGTGCCTGCAGCGCGTTCAGCGGCGCGGCCAGCCGTGCCCGCGCCTCGCTGGCCAGTTGATCGGCATCGCGGTCGAAGTCAGTCTGCTGCCGTTCTGCGTCGACGCGGCCGAGTTCACCCAGAATCAACGCCAGGAGCACGAGCGCGACCAGCATCGGCAGTGCGACCGTTCGACGCCGATGGCGCCAGTCGACGCGTGGCTGACCGATGAGCGGCAGCACGAGCGCCGCGCCGGCGGGCACGCCCAGGCCGTTGCCGACCCACCAGTTCAGCCACGTTGCCAGGCCGGTGCCGGCTGCGATGGCGCCGCTGCTCGACAGCACGGCGACCGCCGCGCAAGCGCCCACCAGGCTGGCCAGCAGCCCGCCGAAGACGACGAAACGCAGGATGTCGCGCGGCGCGTTGAGCACGAGCGGCTGGGCGACGAAGCGCCGGACCAGCGCGGCGCCGACTCCGGCCTGCAGCGCCGCACCCGCGCCAAGCAGCACCGGCGACAACACCGCGCCGGCGTCGCCGCGCAACCAGGCCAGGGCCCCAAAGACCAGTGCGGCCCCGAGCCAGACACCGGGCAGCGCCGCACGGCCCCAGACCAGCGCCGCTGCCAGGGCGACGCCGGCCAGCGGGTACGCCGCAGCGGTGTGCGGCGACCCGGTCAGCGCCAGACCCAGGCCGCCGAGCACGGCATAGGTCAGCGCGGTGATCAGGCCCGCGCGCAGCCCCGCCAGCGCGACGGGGCTGTCGGGCCGTGTGGCGGGCGGTGTGGGCATCGGTTGACCTTAAGCGTCGGCGGCAGCGCCGACCGGATTGCGATGCCCGGCGCCGACGGCGGGCCGCGGCGGGCGTCGCGATCGGCAGGCCGTTGTCACGCGCGGGAACTCAGACGTTGAAGAGGAAGTTCATCACGTCGCCGTCGTGAACGATGTATTCCTTGCCCTCGGCGCGCATGCGGCCGGCATCCTTGGCGCCCTGTTCGCCCTTGAACGCGATGAAGTCGTCGAAGGCGATGGTCTGCGCCCGGATGAAGCCGCGCTCGAAGTCGGTGTGGATCACGCCGGCGGCCTGCGGCGCGGTGTCGCCGACGTGGATTGTCCAGGCCCGCACCTCCTTGACGCCGGCGGTGAAGTAGGTCTGCAGCCCGAGCAGCTTGAACGCCGCCCGTATCAGGCGGTTCAGGCCCGGCTCGGTTTGCCCCATCTCCTGCAGGAACATCGCTTTGTCGTCGTCGGCCATGTCGGCCAGTTCGGCCTCGGTCTTGGCGCAGATTGCCACCACCGGTGCGTCCTGGTCTTCGGCGAACTCGCGCAGGCGGTCCAGGTAGGGGTTGTTCGTGAAGCCGTCCTCGGCCACGTTGCCGACGAACATCGCCGGCTTGGCGGTGATCAGGCACAGCGGCTTGAGGATCGCCCGCTCCTCCTTGCTGAAGTCGATGCCGCGCACCGGCTGTGCCTGGTCGAGCGCGGCCTGGCACTTCTCGAGCACCTTGACCAGCGCGGCGGCCTCCTTGTCGTTGCCCGAGCGCGCGGCCTTCACGTAGCGGTGCAGGTTCTTCTCGACCGTGGCCAGGTCGGCCAGGCAAAGCTCCGTCTGGATGACCTCGATGTCGGCGACCGGGTCGACCTTGCCGGCGACATGGATGACGTTTTCGTCGTCGAAGCAGCGCACGACGTTGACGATGGCGTCGGTCTCGCGGATGTGACTGAGAAACTGGTTGCCCAGGCCCTCGCCCTTGCTCGCGCCGGCGACCAGGCCGGCGATGTCGACGAACTCGACGATCGCCGGCACCACGCGCTCGGGCCTGACGATCTCGGCCAGCCGCGCCAGCCGCGGGTCGGGCAGCTCGACGACGCCGACGTTGGGCTCGATGGTGCAGAAGGGGTAGTTCTCGGCCGCGATGCCGGCCTTGGTCAGGGCATTGAAGAGCGTGGACTTGCCGACGTTGGGCAGGCCGACGATGCCGCATTGGAGACTCATGGCAGGGGGCTTTCGGGATGGAGGCGCAGAACCGGCGATTTTCCTACACTCGCCTCGGGACACGCGCCGCCGTCGATGCGGTGCATCGCGGCGCGCGACGCCGGCAGGAGGCCCGATGAATCCGCAACGACTCGAACTCGTACCCCAGCCCAAGGACCTCGGCGGCGGCTTCACCGTCCAGCGGCTGCTGCCGGCCGCGGCGCGCCAGGCCGTGGGGCCGTTCCTGTTCTTCGACCATTTCGGCCCGATCACCGCGCAGCCGGGGGACAACCACGACGTGCGTCCGCATCCGCACATCGGACTGGCCACCGTGACCTACCTGTTCGAAGGTGCGATGGTCCATCGCGACTCCACCGGCGTCGTCCAGCGCATCGAGCCCGGCGCGATCAACTGGATGAGCGCGGGGCGCGGCATCGCGCATTCCGAGCGCGCGCCGGACGACCTGCGCGGCCGGGCCCACCGCAGCCACGGACTGCAGCTGTGGGCGGCGCTGCCGGTGGCCGACGAGGAGAGCGCACCGGCCTTCGCGCACACGCCGGCGGCGGCGATCCCGGTGCTCGAAGTCGGCGGCGCCCGCCTGCGCGTGCTGGTCGGCAAGGCCTTCGGCGTCACCTCGCCGGTGGCGGTGCGCTCGCCCACGATGTTCCTGGACATCGCGCTGTCGGTCGGCGACGCGCTCCCGCTGCCGCTGGCCGAGGAGCGCGCCGTCTACGTCATCGAGGGTGATGCCCAGCTCGACGGCGAGGACATCCCGCCGGGCCGCATGCTGGTGCTGGAACCGGGCGAAGAGCCGATGCTCTCGGCCGATGCCGATGCGCGCGTGGTGACGATCGGCGGTGCGCCGCTGGGCCCGCGCCACGTCTGGTGGAACTTCGTCTCCTCCCGCAGGGAGCGCATCGCGCAGGCCGCCGACGACTGGGCCGCGCGGCGCTTCGCGCCGGTACGCGGGGAGACCGAGTTCATCCCGCTGCCCGATCGGCGCCCGGGCTGATCGTCGGCGCCCGCATCGCCGGCGTCACTCGAAGCGCCATTGCAGGCGCGCCGGCTGGCCAACGCGCAGCTCGTGCCCGAAGCCGGCCACCACCACGGCATTGACGCCGAAGGTGATGCCGCCTTGCATGCGCGGGTCGGCACGGCAGCCGGCCAGCGTGGCGCCAGGCTCGGGGCCGGTCTCGCCGGTGGCCGGATCGACATTGGGGATGCCGCAGCGCACGCAGGGCTTGACCAGCCGCAGCCGCACCGGGCCTTGCGGCGTATCGATCTCGATCGCCTCCAGATGGTCCTCGTCGTAGGGCTGCAGGCCATCGAGCACGAGGTTGGGGCGGAAGCGCTGCATCGCCACCGGGGCCACCCCCCGGGCCGCCAGCCGGAGGTTGAGGTCGCCCAACGACGCTGCGTTCGCAACCAGCAGCGGGAAGCCGTCGGCAAATGCGTTCTCGGCCTCGATGCTGCCGGCCCAGGCGGGGTCGGACAGGCGTTTCTCGTCGGGGTCGAAGCGCACCAGCCGCAGCCGCCGTCCGAGGAAGTCGCTGAACCACTGGGCAGCCAGCGCGCCCATGTCATAGGCCTTGACGATGTCGTCCCAGACGCGCACCCGCGTCGGCGCCTCCACGGTATCGAGTCGCACGTGCAGGGCCAGCATGCCGGGTGCGCGCAGCACCATGTCGCCGTGGCGCAGGGTGGGTTGCACGAGTGCCATGCGGGGCAGCTCGCGCTGGGTCAGCATCTCGCCGGCCTCGTCGACCAGCATCCAGGCGCGGTCGAGATCCAGGCCGGTCTCCACCAGCAGGGCCGCGTCGACGGCGATGCCGGCGCAGGACTTGACCGGGTGCACGAACAACGCGCCCAGCGTGCCCTGCACGCCGGCCGACGGGTCCATCGTCGAATCGCTCACAAACCGCTCCGCAAGTTGACTTCCTCCCTCGCCGGAAGGCCGGGGAATCCTGCTGCGCAGGCGTGGCCTGAGGTCTCTTGCAAGACGCTCACGCCAATGCCTTTGATTCGGTGGGTTCCTGCTTCACCGGGGCTGAGCCGACGCGGCTTCTCGCCGCGCGGTCGTCTGACCGCCCCTCCACAGGCAGACGCCGCGTGCCCCGCGGCCAATGTGGTGTTCGAAGCGTCCTTGGAAGCAGCAGCATCGGCGCTGAGCGCATGCTGTCGCTCAGCCTCGAAGATCGCAATGCCGCGCGCCAGGATGTTCCTGGCCGCGTGCACGTCGGCGTTCTCGGTGTGGCCGCAGGCCACGCAGGCGAACAGCGCCTGCGACTTGCGGTTGTCCGCACGCTCGTGAGCGCAGACCCGGCAGGTCCGGCTCGTGTACGCGGCGTCCACCAGGATGACGCGGCCGCCGCGCCACTGCACCTTATAGGTGAGCTGCCGCGCGAACTCGCCCCACGCGGCGTCTGTGATGCCGCGCTTCAGGCCCGACTTCTGCCGCACGTTCTTCCCCGGCTGCGCGGCGGTGCCGCGCGCCGAGGCGCTCATGTTCTTGATGCGCAGGTCCTCCAGCGCCACCACGGCGTGGCGGTCCGCGAGGTCCGTCGTGAGCTCGTGCAGCCAGTCGCTGCGCCGGTGCGCGATCTTGCGGTGCAGCGTCCGAAGACGCGAGACCGCCTTCTTGCGGCGGGAGGAGCCCTTCTTCTTGCGCGAGACAGAGCGCTGGTGGCGCCGCAGGCGCTCGTGCTGCGCCGCCAGCGGAGCAACGAGCGCACCCTCGGACGTGGCCGCAAAGGCGGCCAGGCCAAGGTCGATGCCCAGGGTGGGCGCAACATCGAGCGCCTGAACGGTCTGGCTGCGCTCGACCTGGATCGAGGCGAACCAGCGTTCGTGCCGAGCAGAGCCCTCCCGCGCGAGGCTCACCTTGCGAACAGCGCCTTCGACTTGCTGGCTGAGCCGCAGACGCAGCCAGCCCAGCTTGGGCAGCTTGACGCGGCCGTTGGCGTTATCCCTCTCCCGCTGCAGCGGATCCGGCAACCGGATCCCAGGCTCTTGGCCGTAGCTCGTCGCCGTAGCGCTTGAACGAGGGGGCAAGCCTGCCGTCTTGGCGAAGTCCTGGCGAAGTAGCGCCCGTGCGCCTCATCGAGCCGGCGCGGCACCTGCTGCTGGGGGTGCACCGGGCGGTGGCGCCAGCCACGAAGTGGCCGGCGCGCTGCGCCAGCCGGTGAGCCACTTGCCCAGGTCCGCATACCTGTCCGCATGGCTGGCGTGCTTCTCGCCGCGAGCGTGACGCGAGCGCTGCCCTGCCAGCGCTTGGTTCCAAAGCCATCGTTGCTGGCCTGCCCAGCGCCGCAACCGGCGCTGCTGCGCGGGCTTGCAGCGAAGCACCACGCGACAGGCGCAGAGGCTGGACATCCATACAGTCTACTTCGCAGAACCACCAAGCTCCAAATGCACGCCGCTCTGCCGAGCGGCGGCGCCATCCTTCCTCGCCCTGAAGGGCGAGACCTATCGCGCAGATGGGTCAAACCCGGGGCGTCATTGTCGGTCAGGGGGCGTCTCTACAATCCCGGTCGATGAACCCAGCAGCGGACGTGCTCGTGCGCGGTGCCGGCGCGGTCGGCCTGAGCGCGGCGCTGGCCCTGTCGCGCCTGGGCCTGCAGGTGGCCCTGCTCGGCAGCCTGGCCGAGCCCGAGCGCGACGACGTGCGCGCCTATGCGCTCAACGCCGCGTCGGTGCGCCTGCTGGCGTCGCTGAAGGTCTGGGACGCGATCCCGACCGACGCCCGCACCGCCGTGCACGACATGCATGTGGAAGGCGACGCGCCGGGTGCGGTGCTCGACTTCTCGGCCTGGTCGCAGTCGCTGTCCGAACTGGCCTGGATCGTCGATGCCGCCGAGCTCGAGCGCGCGCTGCGCGCCGCACTGCGCTTCGCTCCCCATGTCACGCCGGTGGCCGCCGAGGTGCCGGCGGCGCTGCAGGTGCTGGCCGAAGGCCGCGAGTCGGCCACCCGCGCCCGCCTGGGCGTGCGCATGCCGCGGCACGCCTATGGCCACAGCGCCGTCGCCGCCCGGCTGGTCAGCGACCGCGCCCACGCCGGCCTGGCCCGCCAATGGTTCCGCAGCCCCGACGTCCTGGCCCTGCTGCCGCTGGACCGGCCGCTGCACGAGGGCCGGCCCGGGCACGGGCTGGCACTGGTCTGGTCGCTGCCCGACGACCGCGCGCAGGCGCTGATGGCGCTCGCCGACGCCGACTTCACGGCCGCGCTGATGGACGCCACCGGCGGTGCCGCGGGGACGCTCGCGCTGGTCGGCGCGCGCGCGCAGTGGCCGCTGGCACTGGCGCAGGCCGAGACACTGTCGGGCCCGGGCTGGGTGCTGGTGGGCGACGCCGCGCACGTGATGCACCCGCTGGCCGGCCAGGGCCTGAACATGGGGCTGGGCGACGTCGCCGAACTGGCTCGCGTGCTGTCGGCTCGCGAACCCTGGCGGCCGCTGGGCGACCCGAAGCTGCTGGCGCGCTACGCCCGCGCCCGCCGCGGCCCGGTGCTTGCGATGTCCCGGCTCACCGACGGCCTGCTGCACCTCTTCGCCAGCCGCGCGCCGCTGGCGCGCGAATTCCGCAACCGCGGCCTGTCACTGGTCAACCACCTGCCACCGCTCAAGCGACTGCTCACCGGCCGCGCCCTCGGCGGCTGATCGGCCAGCGGCCGCGTGCCTTCGAAACCCAAGGAAGACCCGATGAAATCCATCCTCCGGCCGCTGCTGGCCATCGCCGTGCTCGTGTGCTGCACGCCCCTGCTGGCGCAGGAAGCCGCGATCCGCAAGAACCTCGCCGAGCGGCTGCCCAAGCTGCCCCAGATCGACGAGATCACGCGCTCGCCGATTCCCGGTCTGTACGAGGTGCGCTACGGCCAGACCGAGTTCCTGTACAGCGACGAGAAGGGCGATTTCATCGTCGTCAACGGCTCGATCGTCGACACCAAGACGCGAGTCGACCTGACCGACGCCAAGCTGCAGAAGCTGCTCGCGATCGACTTCGACAAGCTCCCGTTCAAGGATGCGATGACTTTTCGCCAGGGCAGCGGCGCGCGCCGGATGGCGGTGTTCGTCGATCCCAACTGCGGCTACTGCAAGCGCTTCGAGCACGACCTGGTCACGCTCAAGGACGTGACGATCTACTCGTTCATGATCCCCATCCTCGGCCCCGACTCGACCGTCAAGGCGCGCGACATCTGGTGCTCGCAGGACCCGGCGCAGACCTGGCGTGCCTGGATGCTCGACGGCGTCGTGCCGCCGAAGGCCATGGGCCGCTGCGACACCGCGGCGCTGGACCGCAACCTGGGGTTTGCCCACAAGGAGCGCATCGAGGGGACGCCGGCGGTGTTCTTCGCCGATGGCACGCGCAAGCCCGGCGCGATGCCGCGCGACGAGGTCGAGCGATTGCTGGCGGCCGCCGCCACGGCCGGCACCAAGCGCTGAAATCCCGGCGCCGCCGGCGCCCGTGACGCCGGCCGACCCTCATCGCCCATGGACGAACTGAACCTCCCGGCGCCGGCGGCAGTGGCCGGCGGCGCGCCGCCGCCGCGGGCCCTGGTCCTGGGCTACGCCGGCCTCGTGCCCTTCGTGCTCGGCGCGCTGCTGGTCTGGCTCGTGCACGACGAGTTGCGGCCCGAGGTCATGCGCGGTCTGGCCGCGTACGCGGCGGTCGTCGTCAGCTTCCTCGGCGGCATCCACTGGGGCCTGGCGATGCGCGCGCGGCAGTCGCCCTCGGTGCTGCTGGGGTGGGGCGTGGTGCCGTCGCTGGTGGCCTGGCCGGCGGTGTGGATGCCGCCGGGCGCCGGGCTGGTGCTGCTCGGCGCGATGCTCGTCGCGTGCTATGCCGTCGATCGGCGGCTGTACGTCGGTGAAGGCGCGGCGCCGTGGCTCACGCTGCGCTTCCGCCTCAGCGCGGTGGCCAGCCTGAGCTGCTTCATCGCCGCGGCCGGGTCCTGAGCAGCCTGGGCCTCGCGCCGCGCCGCCGCCTGCTGCTGGCAGCGCTTGCAGCCGGCGTGACGGTCGTGCACCTGTGGCTGGCGGCGGTGGCGCTGCCGCCGCGGCTCGGCGCCGGCGCGGCCGAGCGCATTCCGCGCCGCATCGCGGTGGACTTCGTGCGCCAGCTCGAACCGGCGGCCCCGCCACCCCGGCCGCCGGCCCCGCCGCGCCGGCCTCGCCGCACGGTCCGCCGCCTGGCGGCCGGCATGCCGGCGCTGGCCGCGTCGGCCGCGCAAGCCGAAGAACCGCTGGCCCCGGTGGCCGAGGTGACGGTGCCCGATCTAACCGAAGTCGAAGCACCGCCGCCGCTGGCGGCGCTGGCCGCCTCGGCTGCCACGGCGCAGGCCTTCGAGTGGCCGCCCTCCACGCGCCTGCGCTACCACCTCACCGGCAACTACCGCGGTCCGGTCGAGGGCCAGGCCAGCGTCGAGTGGCTGCGATCGGGATCGCACTACCAGGTCCTGATGGACGTCGTCATCGGCGCGCCGTTCGCGCCGCTGATCACGCGCGAGGTCAGCAGCATCGGCGAGATCACGCCCGACGGCCTGCGCCCGGTGCGCTACGACGAGGACACGCGCGTCGTGCTGCACGCGCCGCGCCACCTGACGGTGTTCCTCGACCGCGACCGTGTGCGCCTGGCCAACGGCAGCGCCGTGCCGCGGCCGCCGGGCGTGCAGGACAGCGCCAGCCAGTTCGTGCAGCTGACCTGGCTGTTCACGACCCGGCCCGAGCTGCTGCAGGCGGGACAGTCGATCGCGCTGCCGCTGGCGCTGGCGCGCAAGGTCGAGCCCTGGACCTACGACGTGCTGGCCGGCGAGCTGCTCGCCACGACGGCCGGCCCCGTGGAGGCGGCACACGTCAAGCCGCGGCGCGAGCCCGAGCCGGGTGGCGACCTGATCGCGGAGATGTGGGTTGCGCCCAGCCTGCAGTACCTGCCGGTGCGGATCCTGATCCGGCAGGACGCCGAGACCTACGTCGATCTCACGATCGATCGCCTGCCCGAGCAGGCCGCGCCCGGGCGCTGAACCACAATGGCGGCTTCCCGTTCGCGAACCGACCCGAGGAGACTTCCATGTCCGACGACCCCCTGATCCTGACCGAGCTGCGCGGCAGCGGCGAACGCCGCGTCGGCCTCGTCACGCTGAACCGGCCGAAGCAGCTCAATGCCCTCAACGACGCCCTGATGGACCAGCTCGGCGATGCGCTGCTGGCTTTCGACGCCGACGACGCCGTGGGCTGCATCGTGATCACCGGCAGCGAGAAGGCCTTCGCCGCCGGTGCCGACATTGCAGCGATGGCCGACAAGACCTTCGTCGACGCCTACGCCGGCGGCTTCATCACGCGCAACTGGGAAACGATCCTCCAGGTGCGCAAGCCGGTGATCGCCGCCGTGGCGGGCTTCGCGCTGGGCGGCGGCTGCGAACTGGCGATGATGTGCGACTTCATCATCGCCGCCGACAACGCCCGGTTCGGCCAGCCCGAGATCAAGCTCGGCATCATCCCCGGCGCCGGCGGCACCCAGCGGCTGCCGCGCGCGGTGGGCAAGAGCAAGGCAATGGACCTGGTGCTCACCGGCCGCATGATGGACGCGGCCGAGGCCGAGCGCGCGGGACTGGTCTCGCGCGTGGTTGCCGCCGACAAGCTGCTCGGCGAGGCGCTGGCCGCCGCCGAGATGGTTTGCGCGATGAGCGGGCCGAGCGTGATGATGGCCAAGGCCTGCGTCAACCGCGCGTTCGAGAGCGGGCTGGCCGACGGCGTCAGCTACGAGCGCCACCTGTTCCATTCGCTGTTCGCCACCGAGGACCAGACCGAAGGCATGGCGGCTTTCCTGGCCAAGCGCAAGCCGGACTTCCGGCACCGCTGAACGGAGCTGCGCGGCAGCCCTCGGTTGCGGCGCCGACGACGCTATGGCGTCAGCCAGCGCCGGCCGTCGGCGTCGAAGCGCGCGCGACGGTGCCCCAGCGCGTGCAACTCGAGCCAGTCGACGGCATCGATCTCGGCTGCGGCCACGGCGAAGAAGTCGCGGCTCGCGCGGGCCGGTGTGGAGGTCGGCAAGCCATGCGGCGCTGCCACCGGGCTGCCCGGCGGCAACGGCGAGAGGTAGTCGTGCGCGGCCGGCGTCATCTTCAGCCGCGCCCAGCGCGAAGACACCGCCAGGCCCGCCGTCTCCAGGCTCAGCGACACGCGCAGCCGCAGCTGCCAGCCCAACGCGTCCGACCACAGCACCAGGCTGCCCTGCGGATGGGCTTCGATCTGCGCTGCCTTGGGGCTGCGCGCGTCGGTAAAGAACACCAGCGTGCGCGTGGCGGGATCGAACTCGCGCAGCACGATGCTGCGTGCATGCGCGCCCCTGCCGTCGGTGGTGGCCAGCACGCCCACGCGCCACCCGTGCTCGGTGTCGTTCACCGCGCGGCCAAGTTCGCGCCACACCGCGTCCTCGATGGCGGCAAGATCGTCCAGGCGTGAGGTGACCATGTTCAGCCTCGTTGACCCCCCGAGATCGCGATCATGCACCTTTGCTTCGCCGGACACGCATCACCCGGGGCTGCGGGGGGCGGTTCCGGGATCATGCCGATTCCCGGCGCAGCGCCGGAAAGAGGATCACGTCGCGGATGCTCGGGCTGTCGGTGATCAGCATCATCAGCCGGTCGATGCCGATGCCGCAGCCGCCGGCCGGCGGCATCCCGACCTCCAGCGCGCGGATGAAGTCGGCGTCGTAGTACATCGCCTCCTCGTCGCCCGCCTCCTTGTTCGCGGCCTGTGCCGCGAAGCGCGCCGCCTGGTCCTCGGCATCGTTGAGCTCGGAGAAGCCGTTGGCCATCTCGCGCCCGGTGATGAAGAGCTCGAAGCGCTCGGTGACGGCCGGGTTGGTGTCCGAGGCGCGCGCCAGCGGCGAGACCTCGACCGGGTAGTCGAGGATGTAGGTCGGTTCCCAGAGCTGGTGTTCGACCGCGGCCTCGAACAGGCCGAACTGCAATTCGGCCAGCTTCCAGTGCGCCGGCGGCTCCTCGCCCAGCGCGCGCAGCTTCGCGTGCAGCACGGGCGCGTCGTCGGCCTCGGCCGGTGTCAGCCCGGCATGCACGACGAGCGCGTGCCGCACCGACAGGCGCGCGAAGGGCCGCTCGAGATCGACCTCCCGGCCGTCGTAGCGCAGCTTGGCCGAGCCGGTGGCCGCACGCGCGGCGTGGCGCAGCACGGCCTCGGTGAAGTCCATCAGCTCGTGGTGCGTCCAGTACGCGGCGTAGAACTCCATCATCGTGAACTCGGGGTTGTGGCGGACGCTGATCCCCTCGTTGCGGAAGTTGCGGTTGATCTCGAACACGCGCTCGAAGCCGCCCACCAGCAAGCGCTTGAGGTACAGCTCGGGGGCGATGCGCAGGAACATCTCCTGGTCGAGCGCGTTGTGGTGGGTGACGAAGGGCTTGGCATTCGCCCCGCCCGGAATCGGATGCAGCATCGGCGTCTCGACCTCGAGGAAGCCGTGCTCGACCATGTACGCCCGGATCGAGCTGACCGCCTTGCTGCGCGCGACGAAGCGCCCGCGCGCGGCCTCGTCGGTGATCAGGTCGACGTAGCGCTGGCGGTACTTCTGCTCCTGGTCGGCCATGCCGTGGAACTTGTCGGGCAGCGGGCGCAGGCTCTTGGTCAGCAGGCGGACGTTGGTCACCCTGATCGAGAGTTCGCCGGTCTTGGTGCGGAACAGCGTGCCCTCGCAGCCAAGGATGTCGCCCAGGTCCCAGCGCTTGAAGTCGGCCAAGGCCTCGGCACCGATGGCGTCCTGCGTCACGTAGAGCTGGATGCGGCCATGGGTGGCGCCGAACGAGCCGTCCTGCACGGTCGCGAAGCAGGCCTTGCCCATCACCCGCTTGAGCATCAGGCGGCCGGCCACCGAGACGGCAATGCGCTGCGGCTCGAGCTCCTCGTTGGGCACCTGGCCGTACTTCTGGTGCAGCGCGGCGGCGTGGTGGCGCGGCTTGAAGTCGTTGGGGAAGGCGATGCCGCGCTCGCGGATCGCCTTGAGCTTGTCCCGCCGCTCCTTGAGCAGCGTGTTGTCGTCGGCGAGCGTGGGCGGAACCGGAGGCGCTTGGGTCATGATCCGCGCATTCTAGGAACCCGCAGCCCGCCCCACGCTGACGCCGCGGGGCCCGATGCGATAATTTCAGGCTTCGCGCCGCCGGCGCAGCGCCCTTGGTTGCTCCATGAGCCGCAGGTTCCCGCACCTCAGAGCGCAGGCCTATTTCCTCGGCTTGGCCTTCATCAACACGGTCCACGGGCTGCTGCCGTTCTGGCTGCGGCCGGTGCTGTACCGGCTGTGCGGCTTTAGCATCGCGCGCTCGGCAACGCTGCAGGGCGGCGTGCGCTTCTTCCACGTCGGGCGGCTGGAGGTGGGCGACGGCACGCTGGTCAACCGCGGCGTCTATCTCGACAACCGCGGCGGCCTCGTGATCGGTCGGCACGTCTCGATCGCGCACGACGCGCGCATCTACACGCTGGGCCACGACGTCCACGACGACGGCTTCGCGGCGAAGGCCAAGCCGGTGCGCATCGACGACCACGCGGTGATCTTCGCCGGCGCGATGATCATGCCCGGCGTGCACCTCGGCAGGGGCGCGGTGGTGATGGCCGGCGCGGTCGTCACCAAGAGCGTGGCGCCGCGGCGCATCGTCGGCGGCAATCCGGCGCAGGACATCGGCGAGCGTCGCGGCGCCCTGGACTACCGGCTCGGCCGGCGCTACTGGTTGGCGCATTGAGCCCGGCGTCGAGAACCGCCCGGCAGCCCGCGCCGCGCGTCGCCCTCGTCGATGGCGGCTCGTTCGTGCTGCCTTACGACCACGGGCTGGCACTCGGGCTCGTCCGGCGCGGCTGGCAGGTGACGTTCTTCGGCTCGCGCACGCGATACAACAGCGCCTTCCTGGAAGCGCTGCGCGCCAGCCCCGGTGTCGAGGTGGTCGATCGCGACGTCTCCGGTACCGTGGCGTCTCGCGTGGCCGGCGCCGTGGCCTACGCCGGGCTGCTGGCCGGCCTGTGGCGGCGTCGGCGCGAGTTCTCGGCCATCAACCTGCAGTTCAGCGCGCTGTGGCCGCTGGAGCTGCCCTGGCTGTGGCTGCTGAGGCGGCGGCTGGTCTTCACCGTGCACAACGCGGTGCCGCACGACTTCGCGGGGGCGCGCCATCGGCCCACGCAGTGGATCGCGACGCTGGCGCGGCGGCTGGTCTTCGCCAGCGAGGCCGCGCGCCAGGATTTCCTGCACCGCTACGGCCCGCGCCTGGGTGCGAAGACGGTGGTCCTGCGGCACGGCCTGCTGCCGCTGGCGCCGGGCCAGGCGGTGCGGCCCTACCGGCCGCTGCGCGCGCCGCAGGCGCTGGTGTTCTGGAGCACCGTCAAGCCCTACAAGGGTGTGGAGCTGTTCGCCGAGCTGGCGCGCTCGCCGGCCTGGCGCGCGCAGGGCCTGCCGCTGGAGGTGCATGGCCGCTGGGACCCGGCGCTGCACGGCCTGCGCGACGAACTGGTCGCACTGGGCGTCAAGGTCGTCGATGCCTACCTCGACACGCCGGCGCTGCAGGCCTTGCTCGAGCGGCCGGTGGTCTTCGCGCTGCCGTACCGGCGTGCCTCGCAGTCGGGCGCGCTGTACACGCTGCTCCACCAGGGCGCGGTCTTCGTGTCCACCGACGTCGGCGACCCGGGCGACATCATGCGCCGTTGCGGCCTGCACTCGCTGCTGCTGTGCGAGCGCAGCGCCGCTGCGGTGCTGGCCTGCCTGCAGCATCTGCGCGACGCACCGGACGACGTGGCGCGTGCCTTCGCCGCCGCGCAGCAACAATCGCAATGGGACGACGTGCTGGCGCAGGCGGATGCTGCCTACGGCGACCCGGAACCCTCCGCCCGATGAAGCAACAGATCAAGAAGCTGCTCGCCCGCCTGGGCTGGGAGCTCAGCCATGTGGCCTCGCGCGATGCGCAGACGCTGGCCGACCTGAGCGCGGCCGACCGTGCCATCGTGCAGCGCGTGGCGCCCTACACGCTGACCGGCCTCGACCGCCGCGCCAGCCTGATCGGTGCCGTCGATCACATCGTGCGCCACCGCATCGCCGGCGACATCGTCGAGTGCGGCGTCTGGCGCGGCGGCAGCATGATGGCCGTCGCGCTGGCGCTGATGGCCCGCGGCGACACCGCACGCCACCTCTACCTGTACGACACCTACGAGGGCATGAGCGAGCCCGGCGCGGCCGACCGCAGCCACGACGGCGAGACGGCGGCCGAGCAGCTCGCGCGCACCGCGCGCGGCGAGGGCGTCTGGTGCGAGGCCGGCCTGGCCGACGTGCAGGCCAACCTGGCCTCCACCGGCTACCCCGCCGAGCGCATCCACTTCGTGCAGGGCAAGGTCGAGGACACGATCCCGGCCACCGTGCCGGCGCAGATCGCGCTGCTGCGGCTCGACACCGACTGGTACGAATCCACCCGCCACGAACTGCAGCACCTGTACCCGCGGCTGCAGCGCCACGGTTTGCTGATCATCGACGACTACGGCCACTGGCAGGGCGCGCGCCAGGCCGTCGACGAGTACTTCGCCGGCAGCGGCGCCGAGATCTTCCTGCACCGCGTGGACTACACCGCGCGGCTGCTCGTCAAGCCATGAGCGCGCCCGGCCGTTCCGAAGCGCTCATCCCGCAGCGCGCAGCGCGGAGGGTTTTCGGATGAGCGCGCCCGGCCGTTCCGAAGCGCTCATCCCGCAGCGCGCAGCGCGGAGGG
>JBBINW010000008.1:0-910 GCA_037443665.1 Betaproteobacteria bacterium | reverse complement strand
TCGTCCGGTGAGTGCGGCCGCGCCGCCGCTGCACCGCTCGCTGCCGCCGGTCTACGCCGCGGCGGCGGTGCGGCTGGCGTTTCCGCTCGTGATGCTGCCGATCATGGCCGCGCGGCTGGGCGCCGACGAATTCGGCCGCATGAGCCTGCTGCTGGTCTGGGCCGGGCTGCTGGCGATGCTCGTCGAAGGCGGGTTCCTCGCCGCGACGACGCGGCTGGCGGTGGTGGCCGACACCGCCGGGCGCTGGGCGCTGGCGCGCCAGGTGTTCAGCGCCCGCTGCGCGCTCAGCGCCGCCGCGGCGCTGCTGGCCTGCGCCGTCGTGCCCTGGCTGCTGCCGGCGGCCGGCGCGCCGCAGCGGCTGGCCAGCATCGCGCTGCTCGCGGCGCTGGCCTGTGCCCTCGGCTGGCCGGCCACCTGGTACCTGCAGGCCAGCGGGCAGCTGCACCGCTGGGCGCGGGTCGAACTGGCGGTCTACGGGCTGTGGATGGCGGCGGCAATGGGGCTGGCGCACAGCGTGGCGGCGTACCTGCTGCTGCAGATCGCGGCCGCCGCGGCACTGGCCGCGATGGGCTGGTGGCGCGTGCGGCGTGATCTCGTGAGCGCCGGGCCGGCGCCCGTCGCGACGACGCAGGCGGGTTCGCTGTGGTCACCGGCCGCGGTGGCGCCGGGCCTGCGCATGGGCTGGACGATGCTGCCGGTGGCGGTGGCCGGCGCCGCCTACTCCTTCGCGCTGCCGGCGGTGGCGGCGACGCGAATGAGCCGCCCCGAGCTCGGCCTGTACTACCTGGCCGACCGCGTGGTGCGCGCGCTGCTGGGCGCCGCCGACCCGGTGTACCAGCTCGTCTACCCGCGTATCGTCGCGCGCATGCCGCAGGGCCTGCGCGCGGCGGCGGCCTACGCGGCGCGCTGG
>JBBINW010000007.1:0-101743 GCA_037443665.1 Betaproteobacteria bacterium | reverse complement strand
CCGCGCGCCACCACACCTTCTTCGAGATGCTGGGCAACTTCAGCTTCGGCGACTACTTCAAGCGCGACGCGATCAGTTTCGCCTGGGAGTTGCTGACCGAGCACTTCAAGCTGCCCCCCGACAAGCTCTGGGCCACCGTCTACGCCGAGGACGACGAGGCCTACGACATCTGGCGCAACGTCATCCGCCTGCCGGCCGAGCGCATCGTGCGCATCGGCGACAACAAGGGCGCGCGCTACGCCTCCGACAACTTCTGGATGATGGGCGACACGGGCCCCTGCGGGCCGTGCAGCGAGATCTTCTACGACCACGGCCCCGAGGTCGCGGGCGGCCCGCCCGGCAGCGCCGAGCAGGACGGCGACCGCTACATCGAGATCTGGAACAACGTCTTCATGCAGTTCAACCGCACCGAAGACGGCATGATGCACCCGCTGCCCAAGCCCAGCGTCGACACGGGGATGGGCCTGGAGCGGCTGGCCGCGGTGCTGCAGCACGTGCACAGCAACTACGAGATCGACCTCTTCGTCAACCTGCTGGCGGCGGCCAAGGCGGCGGTGGACCGCGCCGGCGGTGGCGACTGCGATGCGGCGTCGCCGTCGCTCAAGGTCATCGCCGACCACATCCGCGCCTGCGCGTTCACCGTCGCCGACGGCGTGATCCCCGGCAACGAGGGCCGGGGCTACGTGCTTCGCCGCATCGCACGGCGCGCGATCCGCCACGGCTACAAGCTGGGCGCGCGCAAGCCCTTCTTCCACACCCTGGTGGCCCCGCTGGCCACCGAGATGGGCGACGCCTACCCCGAACTGCGGCGCGAAGCGACCCGCGTGACCGAGGTGCTGAAGGCCGAGGAAGAGCGCTTCTTCCAGACCATCGCCAACGGCATGGAGATCCTGGATACGGCGCTGGCGAAGCTGGGCACCGGCGGCTCGCGGACGATCGACGGCGAGACCGCGTTCAAGCTGCACGACACCTTCGGCTTCCCGCTCGACCTCACCGCCGACGTCTGCCGCGAGCGCGGCGTGGGCGTCGACGAGGCCGGCTTCAACGCCGCGATGAACCGCCAGCGCGAGCAGGCCCGCGCGGCGGCCAAGTTCAAGATGGCCGCGGGGCTCGAATACAGCGGCGGGGCGACCGTGTTCCACGGCTACGAGCACCTGGTCTGCGAGCACAGCAAGGTGACCGCGATCTACGTCGACGGCAGCCCGGTCAACCACGCCCGCGCCGGCGACGACGTGCTCGTCGTCCTCGACCACACGCCGTTCTACGCCGAGGGCGGCGGCCAGGCCGGCGACGCCGGCGAGCTGCGCAACGCGCGCGCCCGCATGCTGGTCGAGGACACCGTGAAGGTCCAGGCCAGCGTGCACGGCCACCAGGGCCGCATCGTCGAGGGCGAGATCGAGGTCGGCGACAGCGTCGTCGCCCGCGTCGATGTGCAGCAGCGGGCGCGCACGATGCGCAACCACAGCGTGACCCACCTGATGCACAAGGCGCTGCGCGAGGTGCTCGGCGCCCATGTGCAGCAGAAGGGCTCGCTCGTCAATGCCGATCGCACGCGCTTCGACTTCGCGCACGGCGCGCCGATGACCGACGCCCAGATCGCCCAGGTCGAGGCGCTGGTCAACGCCGAGATCCTGGCCAACGTTGCCACCGTCGCGCGCGTGCTGCCGATCGAGGAGGCTCAGAAGCTCGGCGCGATGATGCTGTTCGGCGAGAAGTACGGCGACGAGGTGCGCGTGCTCGACATCGGCACGAGCCGCGAACTGTGCGGCGGCACGCACGTGCAGCGCACCGGCGACATCGGCCTGTTCAAGATCGTCTCCGAGGGCGGCGTGGCGGCCGGCATCCGGCGTATCGAGGCCGTCACGGGCGACAACGCGCTGGCCTACCTGCAGCAGCTCGAGGGCCGCATGGCCGGCGTGGCCGGCACGCTGAAGGTCACGCCGGCCGAGGTGCCGAACCGCGTCGACGCCATGCTCGAGCAGTTGCGTGCGCTGGAAAAGGAGATCGTCGCCCTCAAGGGCCGGCTGGCCTCGTCGCAAGGCGACGAACTGCTGGCGCAGGCGGTCGAGGTCGGCGGCGCCGGGGGTTCCATCCGCGTGCTCGCCGCCGCGCTGCCGGGCGCCGACGCACGCGCCCTGCGCGAGACGATGGACAAGCTCAAGGACAAGCTCAAGTCGGCGGCGATCGTGCTGGCGGCAGTCGATGGCGGCAAGGTCCAGCTCGCCGCCGGCGTGACCGCCGATGTGATCGCGCAACACGACGGACGGATCAAGGCGGGCGAGCTCGTCAACTTCGTCGCGCTGCAAGTGGGGGGCAAGGGCGGCGGCAAGCCCGACCTTGCGATGGCCGGCGGCACCGATGCCGCGGCCTTGCCCCAGGCCCTGGCCTCCGTGGCGGGCTGGGTGAGCACGCGGCTGTAGCGGCCCGGCGACGGTCACGGCGCCGTCACACGGCCTTCATCGCGGCGGCATGGACCGCTGCGGACAATCCTTTGCATTCACGCACTGCGGGTGAAGCTTCGTAAGAAGGCGTCTGCAGCGGATGGCTGCCGCGTGCGCTGGAGCGTGCCGGACATGACCTCGGGTTGATCCGTGTGGCCCCTGGCGGGGCCCTTGCAGGCATCGGTCTATGTTCAGTTCCGGCGTGGCCGATCGCCTTCCACGGATTGAGATGTCTGAGCTCGTACTGTCATTCGCCGCGCTCGTCCACGCCTCGAAAGTCATGCCGCGGACCCGCCGGGTCTGCCCGCGCTCAATCCGACAGGCCGGCGGCGCGCGGTCATGATGGCGATGGATCGTCTCGCAGGGCGCGCCGCGCCGGTGATGGCCGGGGCGCCCGCGGCCTTCGCGCCGAAGCGCTCACTGGGTGGCATAGGCATCGTCGTCGCGATGCACCTGCTGATCGCCTGGGCCCTGGTCAGCGGTCTGGCGCAGCGCGTGGTCGAAGTGGTCCGCTCGCCGATCGAGACGAAGCTGATCGAAGAGAAGAGCGTGGAGCCGCCCCCGCCGCCACCGATGCCGAGGTCGCCGACCACACCGCCGCCCACCGTGGTCCAGATTCCGGTGCCCGAAGTGGTCATCCCGGTCGCGCCACCACCGCCGACCGTGGCGCCACAAGCACCAACGCCGGCGCCGCCGCCGGCACCTGCACTGGCGGCGCCACCGCAGCCGGCGATCCCAGTCGCGCCGCCGGCGCCGGCCAAGGCCGTCGTGGCGCCTGCGTTCAGCGCCGACCAGATCTACGCCAGCAAGCTGCTCGAGTACGTCGACACCATCAAGCACTACCCGACCAGCCGCGAGGCGCGCCAGCTGCGACCCGAGGGCACGGTCAAGGTCTGGCTCGAAATCGACCGCGCCGGCCAGCTGCTGGACTCCGGCGTCGAATCCAGCTCGGGGATCTTGCTGCTCGACCACGAGGCGCTTCGAACGGTACGCAACGGCCGCTGCCCGCCCTTTCCCGCCGACGCCTTCGTGGGCCAGGGCAAGCACCGCTTCGTCGTCGCGATGGAGTACCTGCGGCCGGGCAACTGAACAGCGCCCAGCGACCCGACCGAGTCGCTCCCCCTCTTCCCCCTTTTCCGCTTCCCCCCCCCTTTCCCCCCTTTTCCCCCTTCAACCTCGAGGAGCGCAAGATGAAGAAGTTTCCCCTGACCGCCTTGGGCCTGGCGCTGATCGCGCTCGGCCATGCCGCCTCGGCGCAGCAGGCCACGGACATCGGCACCGTCACCGTCACCGGCGAGGGCGACAAGCTCGGCACCGGCCTGATGATCGACGAAGACACGGCGAAGGCCAAGAGCACGGTGACCAAGGCGGAGATCGACAAGAGCCGCCCGTCGTCGAGCCCCTACCAGCTGCTGAACATGCTGCCAGGCGTCAACGCCAGCAGCTACGACGCGACCGGGATGTTCGGCGGCAACCTGCGTGTGAGGGGCTTCAACAGCGACGAGATCGGCTTCACGATCAACGGCGCGCCGGTCAACGACTCGGGCAACTTCGCGGTCTACCCGCAGGAATACACCGACAGCGAGAACCTGTGCGAGCTGTTCGTCACGCAGGGATCCACCGACACCGAGGCGCCGCACGTCGGCGCCTCCGGCGGCAACATCGGCCTGACCACTTGCGCGCCGAACGACCGGGCCGGCGGAAAGGTCGGCCTGGGCTTCGGTCAGCTGGGCTATTCGCGCATCTTCCTGCGCGGCGACACCGGCAAGATCGGCAACTTCAAGGGTTTCCTGTCGGCCAGCAAGAGCAAGGTCGACAAGTGGAAGGGCCCGGGCAATGCCGACCGCGACCACATCGACGCAGGCGCCGAGTACAAGCTCGGCAACACGACCCTCAGCGCAAGCCTGCTGTGGAACAAGGCGGTCAACGCCAACTTCCTGTCGCAGACCTTGCCGCAGTTGGCGACCAACGGCTACCACGCCGATTTCTCGCCGAACCTGCCCACGCTTGTCCAGACGCCGACCAACGGCGTAGCCGACAAGGACAACCTGGGCTCCGGAACCAGCTACTACTACGGCTATTCGCTGAACCCGTTCGAGAACTACCTGGTGACCACGAACGCGAGCATCCAGTTCACGCCGGCCGTGCGCCTGGACGTCTCGCCCTACTTCTGGTATGGCTACGGCACCGGCGGCAACGAGGGCTTCGTGATCAACGAGACCGCGCTGTCGGGCAGCCTGCTGCACGGCGGCATCGGTGACATCAACGGCGATGGGGACACCAAGGATTCGGTGGCCTTCTTCAACGGCAGCCTGACCCAGACCGAGCGACCCGGCGTGACGACGAAGCTGAGCTGGACGCTGGACAACCAGCACATCCTGGCCGGCTTGTGGTTCGAGCGCGCACACCACCGCCAGACCTCGCCGGCGGCGGTCATCAACCGCGACGGCAGCGTCAGCGACATCTGGGAGAACAACCCGGGCGCGCTCCTGCACTATGCCGACGGCAGCGTCTACCAGTTCCGCAACACGTTGACGATCTCGACCGGCTCGAGCGTCTTCGCCCAGGACTCGATCGACCTGCTGAACAGCAAGCTCAACGTCACGCCGGCGTTCAGCTACCGGTCGCTGAAGCGCGACTTCACGAATTACCCGAGTTCGGGAACCAGCAGCTCCAACGCCCCGGGCGGCAGCAGCGGCGTCTACTACGAGGTCCACAAGACCTACTCCGAGGCGCTGCCGAGCGTCCGCGCGTCGTACCAGCTCACGCCCGAGACGCAGGGCTTCGTCAGTCTGGCGAAGAACTTCAAGGCGCCCGGCAACTTCGACTACTTCAACCTCGCCCAGGGCGTGACCTACACCAATGGCGTGGGCACCGCGACGGCGATCGCGCCAGTCACGGTCGGTCAGGAGACCTCGGTCAACCTCGACCTCGGCCTGCGCTACAAGGGCAGCGTGCTGACGGGGTCCGCCACGGTCTTCCACACCAAGTTCCAGAACCGCATCGCGACGGCGTACGACCCGGCGACGACGTTCTCGCACGACTACAACGTGGGCGGCACGACCGCCCAGGGCGTCGAGCTCGAGATCGGCACGGTGCCGGTGAAGGGATTCAGCGCCTATGCCTCGGCCTCCTATACCAAGGACACCCTGGATTCGGACATGCCTTACCGCGTCGGCGGGGTCTCCGGCTTCTACCCGACATCCGGCAAGCAGTTCGCCGGCGAGCCCAAGGGGATGGCCGCCCTGTCGCTTCAGTACGCCAGCGGCCCGTTCCTCGTGAATCTGGCAGGCAAGTACACCGGGCCGCAGCCGATCACGCTGGTGAACGACCAGCGCATCGCCGGCTTCACGTCGGTCGATCTGAACGCCGCCTGGCAGCTGCCCGACATGGCCTTCCTCAAGAAGCCCACGATCCGTCTCAACGTCAGCAACCTGGGCGACAAGAAGTTCCTGCTGGCCAACAACGGCAGCGGCTCGTCGATCAAGATCGCCGGCGTCGCCAGTGGGCTGCCGGGTGGATCCGACCCCAGCGTGTACATGGGCGCCCCGCGCTTCTCGAGCGTGACGCTGCAGTCGGACTTCTGACCCGGGCGCGTTGCACCGGCCGAGCCCGCGCCACCCCGGCGCGGGCTCCCTTCTTTTCGTGGCGGCGAGCCCGGCGCGGGCCAGGCTGCGCATAGATTCAGGGCTACCGAACCACCCGGCTCCCGACCGTGCCCGACAACCCCGTCACGGTCCGCCGCGCCCGCCCGGCCGCCGCCGCCGACTGCGCCCGCATGACGGGCGATCCCGACGTCTACGCGAACCTGATGCAGCTGCCGCCGCCGAGCGAGGATCGGTGGCGCGCGCGGCTCGAAGAGGGTGCGCGGCCGAATGCCGGCGACCTTGTGCTGATCGCCGAACTCGGCGGGCACGCCTTCGGCAGCGCCGGCCTGCACCCGGCCCCGCAGCTGCGCCGGCGGCACGCGGCGGTGATCGGGATCAGCGTCGTGCCCGAGGCACAGCGGCGGGGCGTGGGCCGCGCGCTGATGCAGGCGATGCGCGACTGCACCGACCAACGGGCGCAGATCCTGCGCATCGAACTGACGGTGTTCACCGATACCGAGCGTGCCATCGCGCTGTACCGGCACTTCGGCTTCCGCGTCGAGGGCCCCCACCGCGGCTACGCGATGCGCCACGGCGTCGACGCCGACGTGCACTGCATGGCGCGGCTGCACCCGAGCCCGTCGCTGCCGGCATGGCCCGCCGACGCCTGACGCTGGCGGGGCCGGCGCGAGCGCGGACAATCGCGGCATGAACCCGACGATCCCGCGCCAGAACAACGCTGCCGAGCTGCAGGCCTTCGACCGCGTCTGTGAACGCCTGGGCGGCTTCGACGACACGCTGTCGTTCGAATGGATCGACGGCTTCCTTTGTGCCGTCGCCGCCGGTCCGCGCGTGCTTGCCGCCGACGAATGGCTGCGCGCGATGTGCGACGACAGCTTCGAGCGCGCCTTCGCCGACCCCGAGGACCGGACGCAGGCGCTTCACGCGCTGCAGACACGGCTGAAGGTGCTGCGCGACCAGCTCGACCCCGAGGCGCTGCTCGAAGCTCCGGACCGCCTTCGGCTGGACCCGCTGATCGGCGAGTGGACCGACGCCGACCGCCAGGCCCTGGTCGACGATGGCGCCATGAGCGCGGAGGACGCGGCCGGCGTGCTGACCGGTGCCGAATGGGCCACCGGCTTCCTGGACGGCGTGGCGGCGTTACCCGACCTGTGGGCCGAACCCGAGGACGAGGACAGCGCCGCCGCCTTCGGCCAGGCGCTGGACCACGTCGCGGCCCTGATCCCGCCGA
Source organism: Betaproteobacteria bacterium (assembly GCA_037443665.1). Taxonomy (GTDB): domain Bacteria; phylum Pseudomonadota; class Gammaproteobacteria; order Burkholderiales; family Burkholderiaceae_C; genus Rubrivivax. The sequence goes on along the minus strand of JBBINW010000007.1, from coordinate 94,463 downwards.
CCGACAGCGACGAGTTCAAGGCGCACCTGGCGCAGTACTACCCGAACGGCGATCCGACGCGCGAAGCGTTGCTGGCAGAAGCCTGCATGGCGGTGCAGGACCTGCGGATGTTCTGGGTCGACTTCGCGCCCAAGCCCGAAACGCGGCGCGTCGAGGCCCGGCCGGGACGCAACGACCCCTGCCCCTGCGGCAGTGGCAAGAAGTTCAAGAAGTGCCACGGGGCCGCCGCCGCGGCCTGAGCACGCAGCAAGGACGGTCGGCCCTGCTAGAGTCACGCGCCATGGCGTCATCGCAAGCCCTGCAGGGGCGACATCTCGTGCTCGGCCTTTCGGGCGGCATCGCCTGCTACAAGACGGCCGAACTCGTGCGCGAACTGATGCGCGCCGGTGCCACGGTACAGGTCGTGATGACCGCGGCGGCGGCCCGGTTCATCACCCCGGTGACGATGCAGGCGCTCAGCGGGCGCGCGGTGTTCCTCAGCCAATGGGACCCGCGCCAGCCCGGCAACATGCCGCACATCGACCTCACGCGGGAGGCCGACGCGGTGCTGGTGGCGCCGGCCAGTGCCGACTTCATCGCCCAGCTCGCGCAGGGTCGCGCCGGCGACCTGCTGAGTCTCCTGTGCCTGGCGCGACCGATCGAGCGCTGCCCGCTGCTGCTGGCGCCGGCGATGAACCGCGAGATGTGGGCGCATCCGGCGACGAAGCGCAACGTGGCGCAGATCTGCGCCGACGGCGCGACCGTGCTCGGCCCGGCGGCTGGCGACCAGGCCTGCGGCGAGATCGGCGACGGCCGGATGCTCGAGGCGGCCGAGCTGTGCGATGCCGTGGTGGCCTTCTTCCAGCCCAAGGTGCTCGCGGGCCGCTCGGTGCTGATCACCGCCGGGCCGACCGTCGAGGCCATCGACCCGGTCCGCGGCATCACCAACCACTCCAGCGGCAAGATGGGCTTTGCGCTCGCCCGCGCCGCCGCCGAAGCCGGCGCGCGAGTGACCCTGGTCGCGGGCCCGGTGCACCTGCCGACACCGGCCGGCGTGTACCGCATCGACGTGCAAAGCGCCGAGCAGATGCTCGCCGCGGTGCTGCCCGAGGCGCCGCGGCACGACGTGTTCATTGCCACCGCGGCGGTCGCCGACTGGCGCCCGGCCCAGGTGGGCGCGCAGAAGATCAAGAAGGAGGGCAGCGGCCGGCCGCCGACGCTCGCGTTGGCCGAGAACCCCGATATCCTGGCCTCCGTGGCCCGCCTGCCGGCCACCGAGCGGCCGTGGTGCGTGGGCTTCGCGGCCGAGAGCGAGGATCTGGTGCGCCATGCGCGCGACAAGCTGGCACGCAAGGGCGTGCCGCTGATCGTCGCCAACCTGGGTCCGGCCACCTTCGGCCGCGACGACAACGCGGTGGTGCTGGTCGATGCCGATGGCGAACGCGCGCTGCCGCCGGCAGACAAGTTGACGCTGGCACGCCAGCTGGTGCACGAGATCGCGGGCCGGCTGCCGCCGCTTTGACGAGGATCCGGACCATGAGGACGATCCAGCTCAAGGTGCTCGACGCGCGCATGGCCGCACTGACCCCGGCCTACGCGACGCCGGGCAGCGCAGGCCTCGACCTGCGAGCCTGCCTGGACTCCGCGCTGACGCTGGAGCCCGGCCAGGCTGCGCTGATCCCCACCGGGATGGCGATCCATATCGGTGACCCGAATCTGGCCGCGATGCTGCTGCCGCGGTCGGGCCTGGGCCACAGGCACGGCATCGTGCTGGGCAACCTGGTCGGCCTGATCGACAGCGACTACCAGGGTCCGCTGATGGTGAGCTGCTGGAACCGCGGCGCCGCCGCCTACACCGTGCAGCCGATGGAGCGCATCGCGCAGATGGTCATCGTGCCGGTCGTGCGGGCGCGCTTCGAGCGGGTCGAGGTGTTCGACGATTCGGCGCGAGGCGCGGGCGGCTTCGGCTCCACCGGCCGCGCCTGATCATCGGTGCCGGCCTTCGCATCGACGCGGCCGCGGCGCATTCCGAACGCGACGCCAACCGGGTTCAGGCCGCGAGGGCCGTGCCGCAGCGCCGGCGCCGCTCGCGCCACCACAGCAGCGACACCGCTGCGGCGACGATCAGGCCGAGGCCCGCCATCACGGTACCGCTGTCAATGTCCAGCGCCATCAGGCCGGCGAAGACGCCGAGCATGACGAGCATGCTCAGGTTCTCGTTGAAGTTCTGCACCGCGATCGATCGCCCGGCCGTCAGCAGGAGGTGGCCGCGATGCTGCAGCAGCGCGTTCAGCGGCACCACCATCGCGCCGCCGAGTGCGCCCACCGCCAGCAGCAGCGGCACCGCCAGCGGCCAGGCATGGATCCACAGCACACCGGGCACCGCCAGGCCCATCAGCACGCCCAGCGGCAGCACATGGGTGGCGCGGGCCAGCGGCACGCGGCGGCCGGCCGCCACCGCTCCGGCGACGATGCCGACCGCCACCACCGCCTGCAGTACGGCGGCGCGGTCCAGCGCCAGCCCGAGCGACGTCGCCGCCCAGCGCAACACCGCGAACTGCAGCACCGCGGCCACGCCCCAGAACAGCGTCGTCACGGCCATCGACAGGCCGCCGTCGGCGTCGTGCCAAAGGCGGCGCTGTCCGCGCCAGAAGCTGCGCCACAGCGCGAGCGGCGAGCGGTGCGCGCGGCGGTAGCGCGCGCCGCTGGCCGGGATGCCCAGGTTGAGCAGCGCCGCCACGGCGTAGCCTGCGAGGAGCAGCGCGACGGCAGCGCCCAGCGGCGCCATCGCCGGCCACAGCGCCCGGCTGGCCTGCGCCATCAGCGGGCTCACGAGCAGGCCACCCAGGACCGCGCCGAGCAACACGGCGCAGACGGTGGAGACCTCGATCCAGCTGTTCGCCGCCACCAGAAGCCGCGGTGGCACCATCTCGGTCACCAGGCCGTACTTGGCCGGCGCGTAAGCGGCGGCGCCGACACCGATCACGCCGTAGGCGAGCAGCGGGTTCAACCCCTCCAGCAACGCCAGCGCGCCCACCACCTTGAGCGCGTTCATCGCCATCATCAGCCGCGCCTTCGGCATCGCGTCGGCCAGCGGGCCGACGAAGGGCGCGAGCACGACGTAGGCGATCGTGAAGCTGAACTTCAGCAGCGGCGCCCACCACACCGGTTCGCCCTGCGCCTGCAGCAGCGCGATGGCGACGATGAGCAGGGCGTTGTCGGCGAGCGCGGAGACGAACTGCGCCAGGATCAGCAGGAGAAAGCCGGTGGGCATGTCGAATGTGAAGCGATGCGACCGATTGCAACCGCAGGCCGTGCCCCGCACATGACGGTGCGGTGATGTTTCGATGACGCCGTCGCGGCGGGGGCCCGGCCCCGTCACCTATGCAAGCGGTTTCCTAAGCGTTTGTGGCGACAGGCTGGTCACGGGGACATGCCTAGCATGCATGTTCGGACGCGCCGCGCATGCGCCACGGCAGCGCGCTCGCACCCGAACGTACCCATTCGATGGAGATGTCATGCCCACGCTCACCCTCAAAGTCAACGGCAGCGATGTCGAGCGCGAAGTCGCGCCGCAAACGCTGCTCGTCGAGTTCATCCGCCAGCACCTCGAGCTGACCGGCACCCACACCGGATGCGACACCGGGCAGTGCGGCGCCTGCACCGTGCACCTCGACGGCAAGGCCGTGAAGAGCTGCTCGATGCTCGCCGTGCAGGCCGAAGGCTGCGCGCTGACCACGATCGAGGGCGTGGCCGCCGCCGACGGCGCGATGCACCCGATGCAGACCGCGTTCAACCAGTGCCACGGCCTGCAGTGCGGCTTCTGCACGCCAGGCATGGTGATGAGCGCGATCGACCTGGTGAAGAACCACGACTGCAGCAGCGAAGCCAAGATCCGCGAGGCGCTGGAAGGCAACTTCTGCCGCTGCACCGGCTACCAGAACATCGTCAAGGCGGTACAGCAGGGCGCCGCCGCCATGACCGCCTGATCCCGGAGCACCGCACATGAACGCAAGACAGGGTTTCATCGGCCAGAGCGTCGTGCGCCGCGAAGACGCGCGCTTCCTCACCGGCCGCGGCCAGTACACCGACGACATCACGCTGCACGGGCAGAGCTACGGCTACTTCCTGCGCAGCCCGCACGCGCACGCGAAGATCAAGTCGCTGAGCACGGCGGCGGCATCGAAGGCGCCGGGCGTGCTCGGCATCTTCACCGGCGAGCACTTCAAGGCCATCGGCGGCCTGCCGTGCGGCTGGCTGATCCACAACGTCGACGGCACGCCGATGAAGGAGCCCAAGCATCCGGTGCTGGCCGACGGCAAGGTACGCTACGTCGGCGACCGCGTTGCTCTGGTGGTGGCCGAGACGCTCGAGCAGGCCAAGGCCGCGGCCCAGCTGATCGAGGTCGACTACGAGGTGCTGCCCGCGGTGATCGACATCGGCCACGTCACCGCCACCGGCGCCGCGGTGCACGACGAGGCGCCCGACAACCGCTGCTTCCAGTGGCAGATCGGCGACGCCGCCGGCGTCGACGAGGCCTTCAAGGGCGCGGCGCACGTCACCACACTGACCTTCCGCAACAACCGGCTGGCGCCGAACGCGATCGAGCCGCGCGCGGCCAACGCGAGCTGGAACCCCAGCGACGACAGCTACACGCTGTACGTCGCGAACCAGAACCCGCACGTCGAGCGGTTGCTGATGTGCGCCTTCGTGCTTGGCATCCCCGAGCACAAGATGCGCGTCGTCGCCCCCGACGTCGGGGGCGGATTCGGCAGCAAGATCTTCCTCTACGGCGAGGAGACAGCGTTGGTCTGGGCGAGCAAGCAGATCAAGCGCCCGATCAAGTGGACCGCCGACCGCTCGGAGGCCTTCCTGTCCGACGCCCACGGCCGCGACCACCTCACGACCTCCGAGCTGGCGCTGGACAAGGACGGCCGATTCCTCGCGTTGCGCGTCAACACCACGGCCAACCTGGGTGCCTACCTCAGCACCTTCGCCAGCGCCGTGCCGACCATCCTCTACGCCACGCTGCTGGCCGGCCAGTACGCAACGCCGAAGATCGTCTGCACGGTCACCTCGGTGTTCACGAACACCAGCCCGGTCGACGCCTACCGCGGCGCCGGCCGGCCGGAGGCCACCTACACGGTCGAGCGCACCGTCGAGACCGCCGCGCGCGAGCTGGGGCTGGACCCGGCCGAACTGCGCCGGCGCAACTTCATCAAGACCTTTCCGTATGCCACGCCGGTCGGCTTGACCTACGACACCGGCGACTACGAAGCGACGATGAAGCGCGCGATCGAGCTGGCTGACGTCGCCGGCTTCGAGGGCCGGCGCAAGGCGAGCGAGGCCAGGGGCCTGAAGCGCGGCCTGGGCTACTCGGCCTACATCGAGGCCTGCGGCATCGCCCCCAGCAGCGTGGCCGGCGCCCTCGGCGCGCGGGCCGGCCTGTTCGAGGCGGGCGAAGTGCGCGTGCACCCGACCGGCAAGGTCACCGTCTTCACCGGCAGCCACAGCCACGGCCAGGGCCACGAGACGACCTTCGCGCAGGTCGTGGCCGACAAGCTGGGCATCCCGATGGAGGACGTCACGATCGAGCACGGCGACACCGGCAAGATCCTGTTCGGCATGGGCACCTACGGCAGCCGCTCGCTGGCGGTGGGTGGCACGGCGATCGTGAAGGCGCTGGACAAGGTCATCGCCAAGGGCAAGAAGATCGCCGCCCACCTGATGGAGGCGGCCGACTCCGACGTCGTGTTCGACAACGGCGTGTTCAAGGTCGAGGGCACCGACAAGAGCGTGCCTTTCGCCAGCGTCAGCCTCACCGCCTACGTGCCGCACAACTTCCCGCACGACAAGCTCGAGCCGGGCCTGAACGAGAACGCGTTCTACGACCCGAGCAACTTCACCTATCCCGCCGGCACCTACATCTGCGAGGTCGAGGTCGACCCGGCCACCGGCGTCGTCAAGGTCGACCGCTTCACCGCCTGCGACGACTTCGGCAACGTCATCAACCCGATGGTCGTCGAAGGCCAGGTCCACGGCGGCCTGGCGCAGGGCCTCGGCCAGGCGTTGCGCGAGGACTGCATCTACGACCCCGACAGCGGCCAGCTGCTCACCGGCAGCTACATGGACTACGCGATGCCGCGTGCCGACGACTTCTGCCACTTCACGGTCGAGACCGTCAAGGGCACGCCCTGCACCCACAACCCGCTGGGCGTGAAGGGCTGCGGCGAGGCCGGCGCGATCGGCAGCCCGCCGGCGCTGATCAACGCCATCTGCCATGCCTTGTCGATCAAGGACATGCCGATGCCGGCCTCACCGCACAATGTCTGGAAGGCCATCCAGGGCGCCAAGCGCTGACGCCGCCGAGAGACGAGAAGGAAACCCTCATGCAAGCATTCGCCTACTCCACCCCCAAGACCGTGGCCGACGCCGCGCACGCGGCGATGCAGGAGGACGCCAAGCTGATCGCCGGCGGCCAGACCCTGCTGCAGACGATGAAGCTCGGGCTGATCGCGCCGTCGGCCGTGATCGACCTGACCGGCATCGCCGAGCTCAAGGGCATCACCGTGTCGGGCGGCAAGGTCACCATCGGCGCCGGCACCACGCACGCAGCGGTGGCGGCGTCGAAGGAAGTGCAGCAAGCCATCCCGGCGCTGGCCGACCTCGCCGGCCACATCGGCGATCGCCAGGTGCGCAACCGCGGCACGCTCGGCGGCAGCCTGGCCAACAACGACCCCGCGGCCTGCTACCCGGCCGCCGTGCTCGGCCTGGGCGCGACGGTGCAGACCAACCAGCGCGCGATCGCCGCCGACGACTTCTTCCTCGGCATGTACGCCACCGCGCTGCAGGACGGCGAGATCATCACCGCGGTGAGCTTCCCGATTCCCGAGAAGGCGGGCTGGCAGAAGTTCAAGCAGCCGGCGTCGCGCTTCTCGCTCGTCGGCGTGTTCGCGAGCAAGGGCCCGGCCGGCGTGCGCGTGGCCGTCACCGGCGCCGGTGCCGGCGGCGTCTTCCGCGCCAAGGGACTCGAAGCCAAGCTGGCCGCCAACTACAGCGCGGCGGCGCTTGCCGGCGCGACGGTGCCGGCCGGCGAGCTCAACAGCGACCTGCACGGCTCGGCCGAGTACCGGGCCGCGCTGATCCCCGTTCTGACGGCGCGCGCCGTCGGCTGACCGCGGCAGCGCGCAGGTAGCGCCGAGCCCCGACGACCCCCGGTCGAGGGCCGCCGGCTCGACCGGCGCCGCCTGCACCGTCGACACGACAGCGGCTCGCCGCCCGCGGGCGCGCCCGACGGGCCACGCGTGGTCTCGCAAGGCGCTTGGCCTGTGCATTGGCCTGCCTGCTCGCGGTGGCCAAGGCGTGATTGCCGGGCCGCGGGATGGTGCGCGCCACGGCCGCGACCGCCGCGCCAGCAGTTCCGATCCGCCGCGACGCCGACCTCGTTGACCTGGTAGTAACCCTTATCTATCGACGGCCCGGTGATATGCATTTCCGTGCATAGTCTCGGGTGCCACACACGTGCCAATGCACCCGGCACCCCCTACACCGACCGAACCCAAAAGAGGCATCGCGATGCAGAAGAGCCTTCACATCAACGCCGAGAAATGCACCGGCTGCCTGCAGTGCGAGATGGCGTGCTCGTACGAGAACTACGGCGTCTTCGCGCCGGCCCGCTCGCGCATCAAGGTCTTCGACTTCCACGAGACCGGGCGCAAGGTGCCCTACACCTGCACGCAGTGCGACGAGGCCTGGTGCCTGCACGCCTGCCCGGTCGAGGCGATCACCGTCGACAAGCTCACCGGCGCGAAGGTGGTCCTCGAGAGTACCTGCGTCGGCTGCAAGGTGTGCACGATCAGCTGCCCGTTCGGCACCATCAACTACGTGCAGGAGACGGGCAAGGTCCAGAAGTGCGACCTGTGCGGCGGCGACCCGGCCTGCGCCACGGCCTGCCCGACCGGCGCGATCACCTACATCGACGCCAACTGGACCGGCCTGGACAAGATGCAGGCCTGGGCCGCCAAGCTCGGCAACCAGCAAGCTGCAGCATAAGGAGTCACGACATGTCCTGGGCAGGAAAGATCCTTCGCGTCGACCTCGCGGCCGGCACCGTCAAGTCCGAACCGCTGAACATGGCCTGGGCCCGCGAGTACCTCGGCTCTCGCGGCCTGGCGTCCAAGTACCTCGTCGAGGAGATGGATCCCAAGGTCGACCCGCTGTCGCCGGCGAACAAGCTCATCTGGGCCACCGGCCCGCTGACCGGCACGATGGCCTCCACCGGCGGCCGCTACACGGTGGTCACCAAGGGGCCGCTGACCGGGGCCATCGCTTGCAGCAACTCTGGCGGCTACTGGGGCGCCGAGCTGAAGATGGCCGGCTGGGACATGGTCATTTTCGAGGGCGCCTCGCCCAAGCCCGTGTACCTGGTGATCCAGGACGACGTGGCCGAGCTTAAGGACGCCTCGCACCTGTGGGGCAAGACGGTCTGGGAAACCGAGGCCGCGCTCAAGCAGGCGCACCAGGACCCGCAGCTGCGCGTCTCGTGCATCGGCGGCGCCGGCGAGAACCAGGTGCTGTTCGCGGCCGTCGTCAACGACCTGCACCGAGCGGCCGGGCGTTCGGGGGTGGGCGCGGTGATGGGCAGCAAGAACCTGAAGGCGGTGGCCGTTCGCGGGACCCTGGGCGTGGGCAACTTCGCCGACGCCAAGGAGTTCATGAAGGTCACCTACGAGAAGAAGAAGATCCTGCACGACAACGGCGTCACCGGCCAAGGCCTGCCGACCTACGGCACCCAGGTGCTGATGAGCGTCATCAACGAGATGGGCGCGCTGCCCACGCGCAACCACCGCGAAGTGCAGTTCGAAGGCGCCAAGGACATCGGCGCCGAGGCGATGGCCACGCCGCGCGCCAGCGACGGCAAGAAGCAGCTCGTGACCAACCAGGCCTGCTTCGGCTGCACGATCGCCTGCGGCCGCATCAGCAAGATGGACAAGGGCCACTTCACAGTCGAGAACAAGCCGCAGTACTGGAACGCCAGCGGCGGCCTCGAGTACGAGGCGGCATGGGCCCTGGGGGCGGCCAACGGCGTCAACGACCTCGAGGCGCTGCAGTACGCCAACCTGCTGTGCAACGAGCACGGCATGGACCCGATCTCCTTCGGCGCCACGATCGGCGCCGTGATGGAGCTCTACGACATGGGCCTGCTGACCAAGGAGCAGATGGGCGTCGACGCTTCGTGGGGCTCGGCCCGTGCGCTGGCCTACTTCGCCGAGATCACCGCCAAGGGCGAGGGTTTCGGCAAGGAGATCGCGCTGGGCAGCAAGCGGCTGACCGCGAAGTACGGCCACCCCGAGCTGAGCATGACGGTCAAGGGCCAGGAGTTCCCGGCCTACGACAGCCGCGGCATCCAGGGCATAGGCCTGGCCTACGCCACGAGCAATCGCGGCGCCTGCCACCTGCGCGGCTACACGGTAGCCTCCGAGGTGCTCGGCATCCCGGTCAAGACCGACCCGCTGACCGCCGACGGCAAGCCTGAACTGGTCAAGGCCTTCCAGGACGCGACAGCCGCCTTCGACTCGGCCGGCATCTGCATCTTCACCAGCTTCGCCTGGGGCCTGGCCGACGTGGCACCGCAGGTGGCCGCCGCCTGCGGGCCCGAGTTCACGCTCGAGAACCTGAGCCTGATCGGCGAGCGCATCTGGAACATGGAGCGCGACTTCAACAATCGCGCCGGCTTCACGTCCAAGGACGACAACCTGCCGCCGCGGCTGCTCGAGGAGCCGGCCAAGATCGGCCCGGCCAAGGGCCTGGTCAGCAAGCTGCCCGAGATGCTGCCCAAGTACTACGAGCTGCGCGGCTGGGACGGCGACGGCCAGTTGAAGAGCGAGACGCGCGCGCGCCTGGGCCTGTAGCCGCGGGGCCCGGTTCGGATCGACAAGGCGGTTCTCGGACCGCCTTGTTCACTTGTGGAAGCCAGCACATGAAGCACCTCATCCTCGGCGCCGGCCCCGCCGGCATCATCGCCGCCGAAACCCTGCGCAAGCACGCCCCCGAAGACGAAATCACCGTCGTCGGCGACGAGCCCGAAGTGCCGTACTCGCGGATGGCGATTCCCTACCTGCTGACCGGCTCCGTCGGCGAGGAAGGCACCTTCATCCGCCACGCTCCCGACCACTATGCACGGCTGCGCATCACGCTCCTGCGCGGCCGCGCCAGCGCCGTGGACCCGAAGGCGCGCAGCGTGACGCTCGACGACGGCAGGCGACTGCCCTACGACCGCCTGCTGATCGCCACCGGCTCCTCGCCTGCGACACCGCCAATCCCGGGCATCGACGGCCCCGGCGTGCACGCCTGCTGGACGCTGGCCGACGCGCGCCACATCCAGCGCCTGGCCCAGCCCGGCTCGCGCGTGCTGCAGATGGGTGCCGGCTTCATCGGCTGCATCATCCTCGAGGCGTTGAGCTCGCGTGGTGTCGCGCTGACCGTCGTCGAGATGGGCGACCGCATGGTGCCGCGCATGATGGGCCCGGTGGCCGGCACGATGATCAAGCAGTGGTGCCAGAGCAAGGGCGTGGCAGTCCACACGGCGACCCGCGTCGAAGCCATCGAGCGCGACCTCACGCCGGTACTCAGGGTGCGCCTGTCCAGCGGCGAGACCCTCGAAGCCGACCTCGTCATCAGCGCCACCGGCGTGCGCCCGAACATCGGCTTCCTCGAGGCTTCCGGGATTCTTTGCCTGCAGGGCGTGCTCACCGATGAACACCTGCAGACCAACGTCTCCGGCGTTTACGCGGCCGGCGACTGCGCCGAGGCCTTCGACAAGATCAGCGGCCGCACCATCGTCAGCGCGATCCAGCCCAACGCCTCCGAGCAGGCGCGCGTGGCGGCATTGAACATGCTGGGCCGGCCGACCGAGCTGCCGGGCGTGACGCAGATCAACGTCCTCGACACCCTGGGCCTGATCTCGGCCAGCTTCGGCCGCTGGGAAGGCGTCCCCGGCGGCGAGCACGTCGAGCTGACCGACAGGGAGGCCGGACGCCACCTCAGCCTGCAGTTCGACGGCGACCTGCTGATCGGCTGCAACGCCATCGGCTTCACCCAGCATGTCGGCGCCATGCGGGGCTTGGTCGAGGGCCAGGTCCACCTGGGCGAGTGGAAGGACAGGCTGATGCGCAACCCGACGCTGCTGATGGAAGCCTACCTGGCGCGCGCCCAGCAGCGCTCGGCGCCGTCGCAAGCCTAGCCCCGGACGCGGCGCATGCGGATCACGTTCAAGCTCTACGCCAACCTCATGGAGTACCTGCCGGCGGCATCGCGCGTCGGCAACAGCATGACGCTGGACGTCGCGCCGCAAGCCACCATCGCCGAGATCATCGCCCCCTTCGCGCTGCCGATGAAGATGGTCAAGCTGGTGCTCGTCAACGGCGTCTTCGTCCCGCCCGAGGAACATGCCACGCGAGCGCTGGCCGAGGGCGACGTGCTGGCGATCTGGCCGCCGATCGCCGGCGGCTGAGCGCGCGGTCGACGCGCCTTTGCGGGCGCCATTCGAAAGGAGATCCAGCATGCGATTCGTGATCATCGGGGCCGGCCCCGCCGGCGTGCGGGCGGCCGAGACCCTGGCCGAGAACACCCCCGGCGCCGATCTCACGCTGGTGAGCGGCGAGCCCGGCGAGCCGTACGCGCGGATGGCCATCCCCTACATCCTGTCCGGCGCGATCGGCGAGGACGGCGCGCGCCAGCGGCGCGAACTGCACCATCTCGAGCACCTGGGCATCCGCTACCTGAACCGGCGCGCGCTGCAGGTTCACGTCGGGGCCGGCGGCGGCCAGGGTGGGCAGGTCGACCTCGACGACGGGTCGCGACTGGACTACGACCGGCTGCTGGTGGCCACGGGATCGTCGCCCATGCCGCCGCCGCTCCCCGGCACCGACCTGGCGGGCGTGACGAGCTGCTGGACGCTGGACGACGCGCGCGCGATCGCGCCCCGGCTGGTCCCCGGCGCACGTGTCGTGATGCTCGGCGCCGGCTTCGTCGCCGGCGTGTGCATGAAGTCGCTGGTGACCAGCGGCGCGCGCCTGTCGGTCGTCGCCGGTCGATCGGGCCAGATCCTGCGCTCGATGATGACGCCCCAGGGCAGCGCCATCCTGCAGCGCTGGCTCGAGCGCCGCGGCGTCGACGTCATCACCCAAGGCGGCATCCTGCGCATCGAAGCGGGGCCGCGGCTGGTGATGGACACGCGCAGCATCGATGCCGACCTCATCATCCTGGCCACCGGGGTGCGCCCCAACGTGGCCTTCCTGGAAGGCACGGGCGTCGAGGTCCGCAGCGGCATCGTCGTCGACGACCGCATGCGCACCAGCGTGCCGGGCATCTATGCCGCCGGCGACGTGGCCCAGGGGCGCGACTTCTCCACCGGCCAGTGGGTCGTGCACGCGCTGCAGCCCACGGCCACCGAGCACGGCCGCGTCGCGGGCCTGAACATGGCCGGCAAGGACCTGGCCTACCGCGGCAGCCTGAGCATGAACGTGCTCGACACGCTGGGGCTGATCTCGCACACTTTCGGGCTGTGGGACGGCAGCGCCGGAGGCGACGTCGCCGAGCTGGCCGACCCCGAGAACAGCCTCTACACGCGGCTGTGCTTCGACGGCGACCTGCTGGTCGGCGCGATCACGATCGGGCACCCGCAGCACGTGGGCGCGATCCGTGGCCTGATCCAGTCGCACCGCCACCTGGGCGTCTGGAAGGAGCGCCTGATGCAGAACCCGACCCTGCTGATGGAAGCGCTGGTCGACCTGAACCAGGGCTGAACATGCCGGCCGCTGCCGCCAGCAAAGGTGTTGCCTTGAAGCGGGTCACGTTCAGGCTGCGCGGCGACGTTCTCGCGAGCTGGCCGCCGATTGCGGGCGCGTGACGCCGCACCCCGTCGAGCCCGCGTTCGAGCGCGAGCAGGGCTGCACCGAGACCGAGTGGCTGCGCTGGTTGCCGGGTGCGGTGCACGACCACGCGCTGACGTTGCCGGCACCGGGCCAGGCGATCGTGGCCATCGGCGCCGGTCGCCTGCACCTGCGATGGACCGTGCTGCCTGAGCGCCGCATTGCGCTGGTGCGCATGCCGCGACTGGCGATGCGCTTTGCCTTCGAGGGCGTCGATCTCCCCGCGCGCACCGAGTTCATGCGTTACTTCGACCTCTACCTGCTGCGGGGCGGCGGCTGAGGTCACGGGCGCCGCGGCCGGCGCGCCAGGCGCGCCCCTGCGAGAATGCGCCGGTGAGCACCACCACCATCCCCACCAGCATCGACGAAACCGCCGCCCGCCTGCTCGCACTCGACTACGTGCCGGAGCGTGCGCTGGCGACCACCGTCTTCCTCGCGCTGCGCCTGCAGCGCCCGCTGTTCCTCGAAGGCGAGCCCGGCACCGGCAAGACCGAGATCGCCAAGACGCTGGCGACCATGCTCGGCCGGCCGCTGATCCGGCTGCAGTGCCACGAGGGCCTGGACCTGGCGGGAGCGGCCTACGAGTGGAACTACGCGCGCCAGATGCTAGAGATCCGCCTGGGCGAATCGGAGGGCCTGAAACGCGAGCAGCTGGCGGGCGAGCTCTTCTCCGACCGCTTCCTGATCCGCCGTGCGCTGCTGCAGGCGATCGACCCCGCGCAACCCGTGCCGCCGGTGCTGCTGATCGACGAACTCGACCGCGCCGACGAACCCTTCGAGGCCTTCCTGCTCGAGGTGCTGTCGGACTTCCAGATCACGATCCCCGAGTACGGCACCGTCAAGGCCGTGCAGCCGCCGATCGTCGTGCTCACCAGCAACCGCACGCGCGAGATCCACGACGCCGTCAAGCGTCGCTGCCTGTACCACTGGGTGGGCTTCCCCGACGCGGCGCGCGAGGCGGCGATCCTGGAGCGGCGCGTGCCGGGCGCACCGGCCAGGCTGGCGGCCGAGATCGTCGCCTTCGTTCAGCGGCTGCGCGGAATCGAGCTGTACAAGCTGCCCGGCATCGCCGAGACGATCGAGTGGACGCGGGCGCTGATGGAGCTCGATGCGCTGGTGCTGGATCCCGAAACGATCAACCACACGCTGGGCGTGCTGCTGAAGTACCAGGACGACATCGCCAAGGTCCAGGGCAGTGAGGCGGCGCGGCTGCTGGCTCAGGTGCGGCAGGAAGCCGAAACCGTCCGCTGACGCGGCCGGCGGCCCTGCGCCGGACCTGCGCCGCTCAGCAGCCCGCGGTGCAGGCGCCGCGGCCGTCGAACTCCATCGTGTGGCCGCTCAACGGCACGAACACCGGCACCTTGACCAGCTTGCGGAAGGTCTCGGTGCGCGTGCCCGGCAGCACCTTGCCGTCCTTCGTCGCCGCCTCATTGGCGTGCGAGGCGATGACCGACTTCGGCTGCACCAGGTCGCTGATCACGTAGGCGGCCTCGACCGGCCCGGTGGTGTAGGTGCCGCCGATGTTGAGCACCGCCAGCGACGCGTGGTACTGGCGCCGGATCACGAGGTCCTGGTCGGCGATGACGCCGGTGTCGCCCGAGAGGTAGGCCACCAGGCCGTTGCTGAACTGCAGCACGAAGCCGCCAGGCGGGCCGAGGTAGGCGGTCAGGCCGTTGGACTCGAGCGCCTCGGCCTGTTCCTTGTGCAGGAAGGCGGGATCGAGGCCGTTGGAATGCGCCGCCGGCACGCCGGTGATGCTGACGCCCCCGACCTTGGTCGTGGCGCCGAATCGCAGCAGCTGCACCTGCTGCGGCTGGCCGCCGGCCTCCTTGACCTTGAGGGCGAAGAACTTGCCCATCTCGCCGCCAACGATGAGCTTGGCCTTCTTGCCGACGACGACGTTGACGGTGTTCGAATTGGGCACCGAGCTGACGGAGAAGTCGGGCTTGGCGCAGGTGCCGGCGTTCTCGGCCGGCTGGATCGCGTCGCCCAGGTGATCGTTGTGCACGTGGCTCAGCAGCACGGCGTCTATCCGGCCCAGCCGGGGGTCGGTCGGGCCGCGCACGGTCTTGCCGGCGTCGTAGAGGATGCGCGTGCCGTCGGGATCCTCGAACACCAGCGCGCGGTCGAGGGCGCAGAACTCGCCGGTGTGGCTGCCCAGCGGCGTGATCTTGACCCCTTGGGCCGAGGCCAGGCCGGCGCCCAGCATCAGCGTCAGCGTCAACGAGAGTCCGAGCGCGGCGCGCTGCGGCCGCCAGGAATGTCCGTTCATCGTTGCACCTCCTCGGTTGCGCATCGCAGCAGCCCAGCGTACCCAGTGGACGAGCCGGGCGAAGCTGGAGCAAACGCCGATTGCCAAGGTCCCGTCGTCAGCGCAGCCGGCGGCCGAAGAAGCTGAAGCTGCGGTCCCAGGCCTGCTGCGCCCAGACCGGGTCGTACTGGGTGATCGGGATGCGGCCCGGTCCGACGGCGGTCTCGTTGGCGAAGGCGTGATGCGCCAGGTAGCGGTGGAACTCGAAGCTCGCGCCGGCCTCGCGCAGCTTGCCCTCGAGCGCATCGACGGTGGCGATCGGAAACGCCTGGTCCTGGGTCGCCCAGTGTCCCAGCAACGGCGCCTTGATCTTGCCGGCGTCGATGTATTCCAGCGGTGGGCAGCCGTACCAGACCACCGCGGCATCGACCTCGGGCACGAAGCACGACGCGAGCAGCGTCAAAGCGCCGCCCATGCAGAAGCCCGTGACCCCGACCTTGCCGCCGCGCGCCTTCAGAAACCGCACTGCGCCTGCGATGTCCTGCGACGCGGCGTCGCCGAAGTTCAGCCCCGTCATCAGGTGGTGCGCCTCCTCGGCCTCGACGGTGGACTTGCCGCGGTAGAGGTCGGGCACGAGCGCGACGTAGCCGGCCTGCGCGAGGCGGTCGGCGACACCACGGATCTGGTCGTTGAGGCCCCACCACTCCTGGATCACGACGACGCCCGGCGCGCCGGTGGCCTGCGCCGGTTCGGCGAGATAACCCTGGACGCTCTTGCCGTCCGGGCGCTGAAAGGTGATGGTGCTTGCCATGTGCAATGTCCTCTTCGTCAAGGTCGTTGGAGAAAGTCGGCCACAGGATCGACCGGATCGGGGCGACAGCGTACTCGCCCCTGTTCGCGGCGTCACGCCGTGGGGGCAATCGCGAACCGCCGAGCGGCGCCGCTGAACGACCCACTCCGGCCTGAGGATCTCGTGGCCGGCCGGGTCGGCACGAGCATCGCGACCATGATGAGTGGACCGCGAAGGCCTCACGATCGTCACCGCGCCGGCCGACTCGCGGGACAATGCCCGCGCGATGTTCCGCGCTCCATCCGCCTCCGCCCTGCCCGGCCATCTGGCCGAGAACGTCATGCACTTCGGCCGCGTGCTGCGGCAGGCGGGGATGCCGCTGGGCACCGACCGCATCGAGCTGGCGCTGGCCGCGCTGCAGGTGGCAGGGCTCGAGTCGAAGCGCGACTTCCACGACACGCTGGCGGCCTGCTTCATCGACCGCATCGAGCACCGCGAGCTGTTCGACCAGGCCTTCCACCTGTTCTGGCGTGACCCCGATCTGGCCGGCCGCATGATGGCGATGTTGTTGCCGCGCGTGCAGGCCAAGACCGAGCAGGCGCCGCTGCCCGAGAACCGGCGCCTGGGCGAGGCGCTGTTCCCGCACCAGCCGCAGGCACCGAACCAGCCCCCGCCGCCGGAGAAGATCGAGGTCGATGCCGCGCTGACCTGGAACGACCGCGAACTGCTGCGCAAGGCCGACTTCGAGACCATGACCGCCGACGAGTGGCGCGCCGCGCAGGCGATGCTTCGCCGCATGGCGCCGCTGTTCGAGCCGATCCAGACCCGCCGCAGCGCACGCGCGCCGGGCCCGGGGCGGCAGGCGCGGGTCGATGGCCGCGCCACGCTGCAGGCGCTGGCTCGCCACGGCGGCGAGGTCTGGCAGATGCGCTGGCGCCGCCCGCGCACGAAGCCGGCGCCCCTGGTGGTGCTGGCCGACATCTCGGGCTCGATGAGCCGCTACTCGCGCATGCTGCTGCACTTCACGCACGCCATCGGCCACGCCGACGCGCGCGTGGAGAGCTTCGTCTTCGGCACCCGGCTCACGCGCACCACGCGCGCGTTGCGCCAGCGCGACCCCGACATCGCCGTGGCGCGTGTCGTGCGCGACGTCGCCGACTGGTCGGGCGGCACGCGCATCACGGCCTGCCTGCGCGAATTCAACCAGCGCTGGGCGCGCCGCGTGCTCACCGGTCGCGCGACCGTGCTGCTGATCTCCGACGGGCTGGAGCACGGCACACCGGACGATCCCGAGTGCGAGCAGCTGCGCTTCGAGATGGAGCGGCTGCACAAGAGCTGCCGCAAGCTGGTGTGGCTGAATCCGCTGCTGCGGTTCGAGGCCTTCCAGCCGCGCGCCGCCGGCATCCGCGCGATGCTGCCGCAGGTCGATCTGTTCCTGCCCGCGCACAACCTGCAGAGCCTGCAGGAGCTGGCGGCGGTGCTGGCCGGCCCTGGGGCCTGACGCGGCTCACGCGCCCGACGGGGTGCGGCGGGGCCGCGCCGCCTGGCCGGCGGGGGCAACGTCGATTCAGGCGCGTGCCAGGTGCAGCGTGAGGCGGTTGCGCCCACCGACACGCTCGTAACGGCATTCACGAACGGACTTGCGCATGAGCGTCAGGCCCAGGCCGCCGGGCCGGGCCTCGTCGAGCGACGCCGGCAAGCGCGGCAGCGGCACCTGCAGCGGGTCGAACGCGATGCCATCGTCCTCGAAGCGCAGCGCGACGGTCTCGGGCTCGAGCTGCAAGGTCAGATCGATCGGATGCCGGCCTCCGGCGGGAAACGCGTGCGAGATGTGGTTCATCAGCGTCTCCTCGAGGACCAGTTCGAGCCGGTACAGCGCCCGTTCGGACAGGCCGTGGCCGGCGACGAAGTCGAGCACCGCCTGCCGCGCCGGCTCCAGCGCGGCCTTGTCGTTGGCCACGCTCAGCGCCAGGGTCGGCACGCTGGCCTCAGGCGGCGAGCTCGGCAAGCGCCTGGTCCTCGGTCGCGACGATGGGGATGATCTGGTCCAGCGCCGTGTCGTCGAGCACGCCCTGGACGAGCTCGGTAGCGCCGAAGAGCACCATCCGGTGCCCCTTCTGCTGCAGCGACCGCGCGGTGGAGATCAGCAGACGGATGCCCATCGAGGCAATGAAGCTGACGCCGCCCAGGTCGACCAGCGCATGGCGGCGCGGCGTGACGGCGAAGGCCGTGAAGCGCACACCGATGACGTCGGCCCCCGGGGCATCAAGCCGGCCGTCGAGGCGGATGCGGGTCACCGGGCCGGCGAGTTCTGTCACGGACATTTCCACGAAGGCGGTCTCCCAAAGATCGGTCAGCGCCGGGCACGGCCCGGCAAGCGGACGTACGAACACGCTGCGTCCCAAGCGTATGACGGGGAGATCACAGATTTGTGACAGCCGGCGATCCGTCATCGCCGTCGCGCTTGACGAGCACTATCGTGATGTCGTCGTCCTGCACCGCGCCGCGGACGTGCACCTCGACTTCATGCATCAGCCGCCCGGCCAGCGCGGCCGCCGAGTCGTGTCGGCCGGCCCGCAGGACCTGCTCGACGCGCTCGCGGCCGAATTGCGCGCCATCGGGGTCGGCGTACTCGTAGATCCCGTCCGACAGCAGCACCAGCCAGTCGCCGGGTGCGAGCGCCAGTTCGGTCGCCGGCCGCAGGCGCTCGATCGGCATCGCGCCCATCGGGAAGCTGGTCGCGCGGTGCACCCGACAGCGGCCTTCGGCGGCGACGAAATGCAGGATCGGCCCCTGGCCACCGCTCAAGAACCGCAGTCGGTGCGTGGCCGGGTCGAGCAGGCCGATGAAGGCGGTGACGAAGCGGCCATCCGCCAGCGTCTGCGCGAGTTGGTCGTTGACCTGCCGGAAGGCCGTTTCCAGATCGGCCCCGAGGCGGAACGCCATTCGCAGCATGGCATGCATCTGGGTCACCGAAAGCGCCGGCGCGATGCCGTGGCCGGTGGCGTCGGCCAGCACGATCAGCAGACCCTGCGCGATCGGCGCCAGGTCGTAGGTGTCGCCGCCCGTCTGCGACGCGGGCTGGAAGACGCCGTGCAGGTCGTAGCCTTCCACCCGCGGCATCACCGCCGGCAGCGTGCTTCGCTGCACCGCGCTGGCCAGCTCCAACTCGTGCCGCAGCAACTCGCCGGCCACCAGGGCCTCGGTCATGCGCACCCGCGACAGCGCCACCGCGCACTGCGCCGCCAGCGCCTCGGCGAGCAGTTCGTCGCCGGCGCCGAAGACGCCGCGGCGCTTGTTGAGCACCTGCAGCACGCCGACCAAGCCGCCGCGGTGGTCGATCAGCGGCAGCGTCAGGCTGCAGCGGGTGTGGAAGCCCGAGAGCCGGTCGACCTCGGCGTTGAAGCGCGGGTCGGCATAGCAGTCGGGGACGTTGATCGCTTGCCGCAGCCGAGCGCAACTCCCCACCAAGCCGCTGCCGACCGCGACCCGAACCTGCGGCAGGTCGCTGGCGACCTCGATGTAGAGCTCGTCGGCCACGGCGTCGAGCAACCAGACCGAGGCCCTCTCGGCGTGCAGCACGTGGCTGGCCGCTTTCGCCACCGCGGCCAGCATCGCATGCAGCTCGAACGGTGCCGCCAGTGCCCGCGTCACCGCGAGGATGGCCTCCATGTCCTGCACGGACAGTCGCGTCTGAGTGGCGGTGGGGGCTTTCATCCGATCGAAGATCGCTATCGTAGCGTGCACCATCACGCGCGCCAGGCGGGCTGGCGTGATCGGCATCGAAACTTCGGGCGACGCCTTCAACTCGATCATCCTCTTGGCGCCCAGCGGCCGGCGTGCCCGGTCGATGCGATCGCACCCCCTTGTCGCCGGCTGCAGGCCGGCGACAATGCGCGGTTGCATCGGTCGGCCGCGCAATCCGCGCGTGGCGCGGCGCAGGCGCCGCAGACCGACCGTCGCGACGATGTTCCAAAAAGAAGCCATGAGCGAGCTCAAAGCCCTGCTGCTCACCGATGTCGTCGGCAGCACCCAGCTGTCGGAGCGCCTGGGCGACGAATCGATGGTCGGCGTCTGGGCCGCGCACGACCGCGCCGCGCGCGACCTGCTGCCGGTCTGGCGCGGGCGCGAGATCGACAAGACCGACGGCATGCTGCTGCTGTTCGACGCCGTCGCCGACGCCATCGGTTACGCGCGGGCCTGCCAGCGCGCGCTGGCCGCGCTGCCGGTGCCGCTGCCGGCGCGGGCGGGCATCCACTTCGGGCCGGTGATCCTGCGCGAGAACAGCGCCGAGGATGTCGCCCGCGGCGCCAAGCCGCTCGAGGTGGACGGCCTGGCCAAGCCGACCGCAGCAAGGGTGATGTCGCTGGCCCGCGGCGGCCAGCTCCTGCTCACGCCAGAGGCCCGCGAAGCCCTGGGCGCGACCGAGCTGCACCTGCACTCGCATGGTCACTGGATCCTCAAGGGCGTGTCCGAGCCGGTGGAACTCTTCGAGGTCCGCGACGACGGCGCGCCCGGCACGCCACCCGAGGACGGCGAGAAGGCCTACAGGGTGGTGCGCAGTGGCGAGCGCTGGCTGCCGGTGCGCGAGATCCCGAACAACCTGCCGCAGCAGACGACGACATTCATCGGCCGCGAGCGCGAGCTGGGCGAGCTCAAGGCCCATCTGGCGCAGGTCCGCCTGCTGACGCTGCTGGGCATGGGCGGGCTGGGCAAGACGCGGCTGTCGCTGCAGGTGGCCGCCGAGGTCATGCCGCAGTACCCTGACGGTGTCTGGTTTCTCGACCTGGCGCCGATGCGCGAGCCGGCGCTGGTGGTCAGCGCAACAGCCCAGGTGCTGGGCCTGCGCGAAGAGCCCGACCGGCCGCTGATCCAGACCCTGTGCGGCTACCTCAAGACACGCCGCGTGCTGTTCGTGATGGACAACTGCGAGCACCTGGTCAAGGCCGCGGCCGAACTCGCGAACGCGATCCTGCGCGCCGCACCCCAGGCGCGCTTCATCGCCTCCAGCCGCGAGGCGCTGCGCGTACCCGGCGAGCAGAGCTACCCGGTGCTGCCACTGCCGGTGCCCAGGCGCGACGACAGCCTGGAAACCTTGATCCGATCGACGGCGGTGCGGCTGTTCGTCGACCGCGCGCAACTGCACAAGCCGGCGTTTGCGCTCGACGCGCGCGAGGCGCCGGCGGTGGCCGAGCTGGTCGCGCGGCTGGAAGGCATTCCCTTGGCTCTCGAACTGGCTGCCGCACGGGTGCGCACGCTGACCGTGGCCGACATCAACGCCCGGCTCAAGGACCGCTACAAGATCCTCACCGGGGGCGGCCGCGTGCTGCTCGAACGCCAGCAGACGCTGCGCGCGCTGGTCGACTGGTCGTACGACCTGCTCCAGCCGAAGGAGCGCACGCTGTTCGGCCGCCTGGGCGTTTTCGTCGGTGGCTTCGACCTGGCCGCCGCCGAGGCGGTTTGCGGAGCTGACCCGCTGCAGCCCGAGGACGTGCTCGACATCGTCGAGTCGCTGGTCGAGAAGTCGCTGTTGACGCTGGACGAAAGCGACGCCAACGCGCGCTACCGCATGCTCGACACGATCCGCGAGTACGCGCGCGAAAAGCTCGAGCAGGGCGGCGATGCCGCGGCCACCGCCGCGCGCCATTGCGGGCATTTCCTGACCATGGCCAAGGCGGCCAACGTGGGCCTGGAGGGGGCCGACCACGCAGAGTGGATCTGGCGCCTCGAAGCCGAGATCGACAACGTCCGCGCCGCGACCGCGCTGGCCTTGACAGGCGGCGTCGATCGGGTGATCGCTGTCAAGTTCGCAGTCGCGCTGCAGGGGTTCTGGATCTTGCGCGGCTATGCCGGCGAGGGGCGCAACGTCGTGCGCGCTGCGCTGGCCCTGCCCGAGATCCAGGCCTCGGACCGCATCCACGCGCATGCGCTGTACGTCGGCGCGGCGCTGGCGGAAAGCCAGAGCGACTACGCGCAGGCGCGCCAGATGCTGGAGCCCTGCCTGCGGCTGCGCCGCGGTCTGGGTGAAGCCTTCGACATCGCGGCGACGCTGTCGACCCTGGCGATGGCCCGCCTGCCGTCCGGCGACGCCGAGGCAGCGCGCGAATGTGACCTCGAGGCCCTGAAGCTGTTTCGCGAGCTCGACGCCACCGTGGGTGAGGCCATCGTCCTGCTGCAGTTGGGCCAGATCGACGCCTATGCGGGCGAGGTCGACCGCGCGCGCGCCTCGCTCGAGGAAGGCCTGCAGCTGAGCCGCAAGATCCACCACCAGGAGGTCGAAGGCGAGTGCGAGCTGTGTCTGGGCGAGCTGGCCTTCGAGGCTGGCGACGTTGCCGCCGCACGCGAGCGCTTCCAGCGCTCGCTGATCGTCTGCAGCGAAGGCGGCGACAGGCGGGTCGAAGCGCGCAACAAGCGCTGGCTGGGCAAGGTCGAGATGTTCGAGGACAACCTGGACGCAGCCGAGCGGCGCCTGAACGAAGCGCTGCAGGCTTTCCGTCAGCTCGAGATGCGCGAAGACCTGCTCGCCTGCCTGGACGACCATTCGGCCCTGGCGGCGCGCCGTGGCAACCAGGAGCTGGCGGTGCAGCTGGCAGCGGCGGTGGACCGCACGCGGGACCGGATGGGGCTGCTGCTGCCAGCGCGGCGTGCGGCCGCGCGCCGCGCCAGACTCGATCGGATGCGCGCGGCGATGGGCTCGCCGCTCTATGACGAAGTCTGGGCCATAGGCTCGGAGTGGGATCTGGACCACGCCGCCCAGCGCGCGCTCGCGATGTCGGCGCCGCTGGTGCCGGCCTGAGGGTGAGGGGCCTCCGCTGCGCCGGACCGTCGGCCGGACCGATGCTGGCTGCCGGGTAGGCCGAGAGTCAGCGCCGGCTGCGACGAAGCCGGACGAAGGCGCCGGCGGCCAGCGCGCCGAATGCCAGGGCCAGCGAGCCAGGCTCGGGAACCGTGGTCAGCGTGGTGACCAGGGCAGCGGATGAAGAATTGGTGCAGGTTGCCGCCAACTGCCCGATACCGCAAGGGTTCGGGTTGCTTTCGGTCGCGGCAGGCTCGACGAATAGCGTGGTTGACGAATTGGCGTTCAACTGCCCGATGCCGGTGAAGGAGGTTTGGGGGGGCGTTCCGCTCACCTGCCCGATGCCGCCCGCTCCGTTCACCAAATCCGTGTACCCAAACTGAATATCGAGCAAGTACGAGAGCTGGTTGTATACGAGGCTGGCCTGACCCGTCACGAGCGACTGGACACCGAGCACCTGGCCGCCACCGAACCACATCCCGACAATGGGGCTGATCGGGTTGCCCGGGATAAAGGTCGCGGGGCCCACGAACGCGCCGCTGGGCGAGCCGACGTAGAAATCGAGCGTCGCGCCGGTAAAGCTCATCGCCGGCGCCGTGTTGCCACAGGTGCCCGTGGCCGAGACAAACCCGGTCAGGCTGAGACAGGCGTCGGCGACCGTGAAGGTTTCGGTGCCGGTGACATACAGCCCGCTCAGCGCCGAGTTGCCCCCGAAGAGAGGGTCGAGCTTGCCCGTCACCAGCGCACCTTGCGCGGATCCGGCAGCGGCGAACAAGGCCGACCCTGCGAGCAGCACGGACATCAGTCTGTTCATGGTCGTTTGCTTCATCACTGCCTCAAATTGCGGGAAATGAGAGCGCATGAAGCAAATTTCGCGCCTCGGACCAACTGGTGCACGCAAGTTGCTGATTTTCCTAGGGCTGGCAGCGGCCGAGCCTCAGCGTTCCACGGGTGGCAGCGGACCGACTGTAAGCCGTTCCGACGCCAGCCCCGGGTGTCCGCGAGCAGCCATTCGCGCCAGCCGCTCGTACCGCGCCGGGAGCTCCTGGGTCGGGGGGTGTCGTTGCCCGAGGCGGATCATCGTCAGCGAGTGCTCGTGCGACAGCTTGTTCTTCCGGCTCACGCGGAGGTAGGGCTGCAGCACCAGCAGGCCCTCGTCGATCAGCGCCTGAAACGAGCGCTGCGGCAGGCTGGCACGGGCCTGGAAGGGGTTGACGACGGTGCGCTCAAGCAACGCACAGGTGGTCAAAGCCCCGTCGTGCCGGACGGTGCCGCAGCCAAGCGGGTCGAACGTGAGTCTTGAACAATCGTTGACTTTCCAGCAGCTGCCTGTCGTCGCCGGGCGCGGAGTCAGTCTTCGACCCTCCGGTGTCTCGAGGCGGCCTTGCAAGCCCAAGCCGCGTGCGCCGGTACCAACCGAGAACGGAACTCGCCACAGACGACGGCGTGATGGCCGCCTTGATGAGGGCATGCCGAGAGCCGAGGGGTGACGCGTTGCTGAGCTCGCCTTCGAAATATCGTTCTCCAGCGTCAGCTGTCCGATCTTCGCGTGCAATGCCCCGAGATCCCCGCTTGATCGGCAGGCAACGCTGGTGCGCCGATGACGCCGGCAGCGCGCTCAAGCAGGTGCCCCCACCACTGCGTCACCTGGTTCGGGTGCACGTCGTGCTTCGGTGCGATCTCGGCAATCGTCTTGCCATCGCCATCGGGCAAGGCCTCGACAGCCGCCTTGGCCTTGAGCGCCGGGGCGTGGTTCCGGCGGGGTCGTTAGCGCATCCTCTGTGCTCCTGACATCTCGGGCTCCATCCTCGCCCATCGGAGCAGTTCGTCCACTTCCCGCCGTGTTCAGTTTCGCGGCGCCACCTCTGAATGCGGGGCCTGGAATGCCTGTGTCGTCGCGTCCGCGCCTCGAGACGACGACCGCTGCCGCCTTGGGTCAGCCCTGCAACGCCCGACTCGATTCGCGCGCGATGAAGCGCGGCGGCGGCAGCTCGGCCGTCGGCTGTTCGCCGCCCAGCAGCTGCAGCATCGCGGTCGCCGCCAGCTGGCCGAGTTCGTACACCGGGTGGTGCACGGTGCTCAGCGGCGGGATCGCGTAGACCGCGCTCGACAGGTCGTCGAACCCGACCAGCGAGACGTCGTCAGGCACGTGCAGCCCGCGCTGGTGCAGCGCCAGCGCGGCGCCGAAGGCCATCTGGTCGTTGGCGGCGAAGATCGCGGTGAACGGCTTGCGGGCGTGCAGCAGCTGCTCGACGGCCATGCGGCCGCTCTCCTCCGTGTACTGCCCCGGAACGACGAGCGCGGGGGCGAAGGCGACGCCCGCCGCGTCGAGCGCCGCGCGGTAGCCGCGCAGACGCTCCTTGGCGTCGGGGTGGCGCTCGTCGCCGGCGATGAAGGCGATCCGCCGGTGGCCCTGCGTCAGCAGGTGGTGCGTGGCCAGGCGGGCGCCCTCGAAGTTGTCGAAGTTGAGCGCATACAGCCCGGGGGCGCGCAGGTCGCGGCCGGTCACCACCACCGGCAGGCTGCGCGCCAGCGCACACAGCGCGGTGTCGCTCAGGCGGCCGGTGAGGATGACGATGCCGTCGACGCGGCGGGCGCGCAGCGTCTCGATGCAGTGCGCCTCGTGCGCCGCGTTCCAGTGGCCGCTGACGAACAGCGGGCTGTAGCCGGCCTGGCTGAGGTTGTCCTCGATGCCGCGCAACGCGCCGCCGTAGAACGGGCTGTCGATGGCCTGCGTCACGACCCCGATGCTGAGCGTGCGTCCGCCCGCCAGCCCGCGCGCCACCGGGTTCGGCACGAAGCCCAGCCGTGCGATCGCCGCGTCGACCGCCTGCCGCTTGTCGTCGCTGACCACCGCGGTGCCGTTGAGGATGCGCGAGACGGTGCTCGGCGAGACGCCGGCCACCTGCGCCACCTGCTCCAGCGTCACGTGGGTATCGGCGCCGGCCACGTCGATCTTCTTCGTCGCTCGTCCGGCGGCCTTGCTCTTCATGGCGGCAATCCTCGTTTCTCAATTGTCGAGTTTAAGTGGGGGCACGGGCCGGCCGGCAGGCGCCAGAATTGCGCGATGCACCGCCTGCGCCGCGCCACGCTCGTCTTCACCGCCCGACCTCGACTTTGGTCGTCGGTGCTCTTCGGGGTGGCGGTGTTCTGGATCCTGCCGGCCGCGGTCGCCCACCGTCCAGCGACGCGCGCGCTGCTGGCCTGGAACGCCGGCGCGGTGCTCCACCTGGCGCTGGCCTTGCAGATGGGGATGCGATCGAGCCAAGCGCAGATGCAGCGCCGCGCGCTGCGCCAGGACGATGGCCGGCTGCTGGTGCTGGCGCTGGTGGTGGTGGCCGCGGTGGCGGTGATCCTGGCCATCGGCTCGCAACTGGCCGCGGTCAAGGACCTGCACGGCGCGCTCAAGACCTGGCACCTGGCGCTGGCCGCGCTGACGGTGATGACCTCGTGGCTGTTCACGCAGACGCTGTTCGCACTGCACTATGCGCACGACTTCTACCTCGCGCGAAGCCGCCAGCGGCCCGACCCGCTGGCCTTCCCCGGCACGCACGACCCGGGCTACGGCGACTTCTTCTATTTCGCCTGCTCGATCGGCACCTCGGGCCAGACCTCCGACGTCGCGTTCTCCGGTGCCGAGCTGCGCCCGGTGGGCGCGCTGCACTGCATGCTGGCGTTCTTCTTCAACACCGTCGTGCTCGCGCTGACGATCAACATCGCCGCCGGGCTGTTCTGAACGGGCCGGCGCGGCGGTCGATTCAGAAGAGCTGGGTCACGCGCAGCGTGCCGCCCCGGTCCTCGATCTGCACGTTGGCCGCGCCGGTGCGCGCCAGGCGCAGCATGTTCTCGTTGCTGGCCAGCATCTCGGCGATGAAGCCGCGCACGCCGCGGGCCCGCGCATGCTCGGCCAGCCGCCGCTGCAGGATGCCGCCCAGCCCGGCACCCTGCCAGAGCGGGTGGACCATGAACGCGGTCTCGGCCAGGTTGGTCGATGGATCGACGAAGTAGCAGGCGTGGGCGACGATGCGCGCGCCCTCGCGCTCGCCGGCGGCGGCGACGAAGGCGACCTCGTTGTCGAAGTCCAGGTTGCACAGCCGTTGCACGTCGCGGTCGGACAGGCCGCGCACCCTGCGGAAGAAGCGGGTGTAGATGTCGCGCTCCGACAGCCCATGGAAGAGGTCGCGGATGGCGTCGCCGTCAGTGCTCAGCGCGGGCCGCAGCAGCAGCGTGCGGCCGTCTTTGAGCGCCACCTGCTGCTCGTCTTGCACCGCGTAGGCGTGCAGGTTCTTCAGCGCCTGCGCCGCCGGCACATAGCCCAGCGCCTGGGCCTGGGCGAGCAGCCCGGCGCGCAAGTCGGGGTGGGCGAGCTCGATCAGCGCCAGCGCGCGCTCGCGCACCGACTTGCCGAACAGGTAGGCGATGCCGTACTCGGTGACCACGTAGTGCACGTCGTTGCGCGGCACGCCCACGCCCTCGCCGGGCTGCAGCTGGGCGCGGATGCGCGAGCGCTGCCCAGCGTCCTCGGTCGCGCCCAGGCAGATGATGGCCTTGCCGCCGCGCGAGCGCGAGGCCGCGGCGTGGAACTCGGCCTGCGCCGCCAGACCGCCGTAGAAGCCGCCGCCTTCCTGGTCGACGCAGACCTGCCCGCTCAGGTCCACCGCGAAGGCCTGGGTCACCGAGACCAGCCTGTGCTGCGCCGCCAGCGTGGCCGGGTCGCACACCTGCTCGATCGGCTGGAAGGCGAACAGCGGGTTGCCGTCGATCAGGTCGTACAGGCGCCGGCTGCCCATCGCGAAGCTTGCGACGATCTTGCCTTGCTGCTGCGTCTTGCGCCGGCCGGTGAGGATGCCGCGCTCCAGCAGCGGCACGATGGCGTCGGTGACGACGTCGGAATGGATGCCCAGGTCGCGCCGGTCCGACAGGTGCTTGAGCGCCTCGTTGGCGACCCGGCCGAGGCCGATCTGCAGCGTCGAGCCGTCCTCGATGATGCTGCCGATGTACCTCGCGATCTGCGCCATCGCCGCCTCGGTGGTCGGCGGGTGGGCGTACTCGATGACCGGCGTGGCCACCGGCACCAGGCGGTCGATCTCGCTGACGTGCAGCGTGCTGTCGCCCATCGTGCGCGGCATGGCCGGGTTGACCTCGGCGATGACCACGCGCGCACGCGCCACCGCAGCCGGAATGACGTCGACCGAGACGCCGAGGCTGACGTAGCCGAACGCGTCGGGCAGCGAGACCTGGATGAAGGCGACATCGACGGCGATGCGGCCGATCGCGATCAGACCGGGCACGCGGGCGATCGAAAGCGGCACGTACTCGGCCTGGCCCTGAGCCACCGCGGCGCGGATGTCGGCGCCGACGAAGAAGCTGCGGTGACGCAGCCGCGTCGTCGCGCGGCCGGCGGCGTCGTGCGGCAGCGCGTGGTCGGTGATGAAGTGCAGCAGCTCGACGTCCGCGGGCCCGAACTCCCAGGCCTCAAGAGCGGCCACCAGCGCGCGCGGCGTGGCGCAGGCGGTGCCGACGAAGACGTGGTCGCCAGCGCGCACGGCGCGGACCGCTTCGTCGGCGCTCGCGATCTTGTCGGCATGCGGCCGCAACAGCGGATGCAGCGCCTGCGGCGCGCTCGCCGCCCCCGGTGTCGCGGCGGCCGGGGCGGCCGCCGGGGCGGCGAGCGGCGTGCGCGCGTCGGCCATGCGGGTGCTGCGGGTCAGGCCCGTCGCAGAAGGGGCAGGGGCGGGGCAGATGGCGCCGCCTCGGGGGGCAGGCGGTCCGTCTCCGCGCCGCCTGCCGACGCCTGCGATGAGCTGCGGTAGGCCCGCAACGCTTCGGCCGGCAGCGCGGCCAGCACCTCGCGTCCGTGCACCAGCCCCTGGAGCACGATGTCGTCGAAGCGTCGCCACTGCAGCATGCCCACCCGCGGCAGCGGCGGGTTGAAGTAAAGGTCGGTCAGCGCCCGCGCTTGGCGCTGGCGCGACGCGCTGTACATCACCGTCACGTTCATCAGGTAGCTCACCAGCGAGGGCAGCCGGTAGCGCCGGCGCGACCGCATGCGCAGGCGGTCGCGCAACAGCGCCCAGGCCGAAGGCACCTCGGCCAGCTCGATGCGGCGCGGCTGGCGGAAGCTCAGGTCGGCGCCGATCACGCGGCCGACACCACGTCGCTGGCGCATCACGTCGACCGGGAAGTTGTTGAAGCTGCCCCCGTCGCACAGCAGATCGCCGTCGTGCAGCACCGGGGGCAAGGCGCCCGGGATCGCGGTGCTGGCCATCAGGGCCCGCGTCAGGCCGCCGCTGGCGAGCACCTGCTCGCGGGTCTGGGTGTAGTTGCTGCTCACGCAGTAGCAGTTCTTCCACAGGTCCTCGACGTCGGCGTCGAAGCCCAGCAGCTCGCGGGTCGCGGTCTCGATCACGCGTTTCAGGCGCCGGCCGCGGATCAGCGAGAGCATCGGCACCGGGTTGAAGTCGCCGGTCGGGTTGACGCCGAAGGCGCGGCGCGCCACCGGCAGCACCTCGTCCAGCGGCCGGTCGGCGGCGATCAGTGCCGCCATCACGGCGCCGATGCTGGTGCCGCCGACGTAGTCGATCTCCACCTCCTGCTCGCGCAGCGCCTGCATCAGCCCCAGGTGGGCGAGCCCGCGCGCGCCGCCGCCGGCCAGCACCAGGCCGACCGCGGTACGGCTCTGCACCCGTGCAAGGCGTGCCATGTCGCGCGCCAGCGCCGGGCGGATGTGGATGTGGTCGGTGAGCGGCCGGCGCGCCAGCCAGGCCTTCGTGCCGCGCGGGCAGCGGGCATCCGCCGGGTGCAGCAGCACCAGGATCTCGGCCGCCTCGGCACGCCGCTGGCGCTGCATCAGGAACCGCGTCTCGGTGCGGTGCAGCGCCGGCGGCTGCGCGGCGTCGGCCAGCAGCAGCATCTCGTCGCTGCGGCGGCTGCAGCGCTGCGTCCACGGCGTCGGCTCGCCGTCGGCCACGAGCAGCACGAAGTCGTACGCGGCCTCGAGCCGGTCCAGGTACAGCGCAATGCGCCGCTCGGGGTCGGCCGCGCCGGGCTCGCTCTGCGCCATGCCGGGCTGCTGCAGCGCGGCGTCGATCCGCGCCGCATCGACGACGCAGACACGGCGGCTGGCGGGCGACTGCGCGGGCAGCGAA
Organism: Betaproteobacteria bacterium; assembly: GCA_037443665.1. Taxonomy (GTDB): domain Bacteria; phylum Pseudomonadota; class Gammaproteobacteria; order Burkholderiales; family Burkholderiaceae_C; genus Rubrivivax. The sequence goes on along the minus strand of JBBINW010000007.1, from coordinate 64,567 downwards.
AGCCGGCGCAGCTGCTCGGCGAGCGAATGCGCGAGGTCCGCGGCATCGACGCCGGCGCTGATCGGCAGCAGGCCGATCGTCACCGGCAGCGCCAGGTCGGAGCGCGTCTGCGCGGTCTGCAGGCGCTGGATGATCTGCCGCGTGAGCGCGATCGAGGCCTGCACGCTGCAGGCGAGCAGGTGGTCGAACGCCGGCTTGTCCAGCCGCACCAGCACCGAGTCGCGGATCGCCACCACGGTGGCCGAACGCGGCGCATCGGCGAACAGCGCCATCTCGCCGATGATCTGGCCGCGCGCCATCTCGCGCACCATGCGCTCGACGCCGTCGTCGTCGCGGACGTAGGCGCGCAGGCGGCCGCTGATCGACAGGTACATGCAGTCGCCGGCCTCGCCCTGCATCATCAGGGTCTCGCCGGCGGCGAACTCGACCCAGGCCATCTGCTCACGCAGCTGCGCCATCACCGTCGCGTCGAGGTCGCCGAGAAAGGCGCGCAGATGTCGTTCGAGCAGTTCGTCCTGGTAAGGCTGACGCATGGCGGCCGCCAATGTAACCGACGACGGCGCGGCGCCGCACTGGCACACTTGCCGTCGTCCCCATGCCCGCCGGCGCCCACGCCGAGCGAAACGGATCCGCACGTGACCCCACCACGCTCCCCGCTGCCCGCCGCCCGAATCGCCGCCGACCTGCGCGGTGCCGCGCGTCTGGCCGCCGACGCCACCGCCGGGGTCACCGACCTCGTCGAGGCCTTGCACGCGCGCATCGCCCGCCTGCCGGGCACGCCGCCATCGGCGGCCGATGCAGCCGGCCGCACCGCCGGGATCACGGGACTCGTCTATCGCGGCGTGCGCGGCGTCACGCGCGCGGCGGGTGGCACCGTCGACACGCTGCTGGGCTGGCTCGCACCGGCGCTCGGCGCCGCCGACGTCGACGCCGCCGCGCTGCCCAGCGAAAGCCGTGAGGCGCTGCTCGCCGCGCTCAACGGCGTGATGGGCGACCACCTCGCCGCCAGCGGCAACCCGCTGGCCATCGCGATGAGCTTCCGGCAACAGGGCCGGCCGCTGCCGTTGCAACTCCAGGCGCTGCGAGAGCGCCTGCCCGGCGCCGGCCCGCGCGTGCTGGTGTTGCTGCACGGCCTGTGCATGAACGACCTGCAATGGCGCCGCGACGACCACGACCACGGGGCCGCACTGGCGCAGGCACTGGGTTTCACGCCGGTGTACCTGCACTACGACAGCGGCCTGCATGTCTCGACCAACGGCCGCACGCTGGCCAGGCTGCTCGAGCAGCTGCTCGCGGCCTGGCCGGTGCCGGTGGAGCGCCTGGTGCTGCTCGGCCACAGCATGGGCGGACTCGTGGGGCGCAGCGCGCAGCACCTGGGCACGCAGGCCGAGATGGCGTGGCCGGCGCGTCTCACCGACATGGTGTTCCTGGGCACGCCGCACCAGGGCGCGCCGCTGGAACGCGCCGGCCAGGGCATCGGCATGCTGCTCGGCGCCGTGCCCTACGCCGCGCCGCTGGCGCGGCTCGCGCGCATCCGCAGCGCCGGGATCACCGACCTGCGCCACGGTAGCGTGCGCGACGAGGACTGGGTGGCGCAGGACCGCTTTGCCGACCGCCACGACCACCGTCACCCCTTGCCGCTGCCGGCCGGCGTGCGCTGCTTCGCCGTCGGCGCCAGCACCGGCCAGCGCGGCGGCGACATCAAGGACCGGTTGCTCGGCGATGGCCTGGTGCCGCTGGCCAGCGCGCTCGGGCAGCACCGCGAAGCCAGGCGCCGGCTCGACTTCATCCCGGAGCGCCAGTGGATCGCCTACGGCACGAGCCACCTGGGCCTGCTGAGCAGCGAAGCCGTATGCCGAAGGCTCTGCGACTGGCTCGAGGCCGACGCCCCGCGGCAGATCGCGCCGGCCTGAGCGACGCCCCGGGTCCCGACAGCGCATGGCGGTGGCGGGTCGCCGGCGCCTGATCCCGTTGCCTGCCGGCGCCAAGCGGAGCCCGACGCCGTGGCGCGGACAATCGGCCGGCCATGCCGATCGCCCCGCACCCCGCCACGCCGCGCGTGCTCTCGCTCATCGCGCCGATGACGCAGCTCAACACGCCCTACCCGTCGACCGCCTATCTCACGGGCTTGCTGCGTTCGCGCGGCATTTCCGCGGTGCAGGAGGACCTCGCGCTGGCGCTGATCCTCGAACTCCTCTCGCCGGCCGGACTGCGCGCGGTGCACGACGTCGTCGCGACGCTGCCGCCGGCCAAGCGCACGCCGGCGGTCGCCGCCTTCGACGAACGGTTCGACCGCTATCTGTCGACGATCGCGCCGACCGTCGCCTTCCTGCAGGGCCGCGACGCAACGCTGGCGCACCGCATCTGCGGCCGCGCCTTCCTGCCCGAGGGACCACGCTTCGCTTCGCTGGACGTCTATGTCGATGCCGAAGGCGACGGCAGCGGCGACCCGCTGGCCTGGGCCTTCGGCGCGCTGGGCGTGCAGGACCGTGCGCGTCACCTCGCCACGCTGTACCTCGACGACCTTGTCGACGTGCTGCGCGACGCGGTCGATCCGCGCTTCGGCTTCGTGCGCTACGCCGAGAGCCTGGCGCAGAGCCAGGCCAGCTTCGACCCGCTGGCCACGGCGCTGGCCGCGCCGACGAACCTGATCGATCGCGCGCTGCAGGCGCTGACGCGGGCCGCGATCGATCGCCACCAGCCAACGCTGGCGCTGGTCTCGGTGCCTTTCCCGGGCGCGGTCTATGCGGCCTTCCGCATCGCGCAGGCGATCAAGGCCTGGCACCCGCAGGTCGCCACCGCGCTGGGCGGCGGCTGGGTCAACACCGAGCTGCGCGAGCTCGGCGAGCCGCGGGTGTTCGACTACTTCGACTTCGTCACGCTCGACGCCGGCGAGCGGCCTCTGCTGGCGCTGATCGAGCATCTGCAGGGCCGCCGCTCGTCCAGCCGGCTGGTGCGCACCTACACGCGGCCGTCGGCCGCGCAGCGAGTCGTCTACACCAACTTCGTCGAGCCCGACATCCCGTTCGACGAGGTCGGCACGCCGACCTGGGACGGTCTGCCGCTGGACCGCTACCTGTCGCTGCTGGACATGCTCAACCCGATGCACCGGCTGTGGAGCGACGGGCGCTGGAACAAGCTCACCGTGGCCCATGGCTGCTACTGGAAGAAGTGCAGCTTCTGCGACGTGAGCCTGGACTACATCGGCCGTTACGACGCGGCCAGCGCCGTCACGCTGGCCGACCGCATCGAAGCCATCGTCGCCGAGACCGGGCAGACCGGGTTCCACTTCGTCGACGAGGCGGCGCCGCCGAAGGCGCTCAAGGCCTTGGCGGCCGAGCTGCAGCGGCGCGGCACGGCGATCAGCTGGTGGGGCAACATCCGCTTCGAGAAGACCTTCACGCCCGCGTTGTGCAGGCTGCTCGCGGCCAGCGGCTGCATCGCGATCACGGGCGGGCTGGAAGTCGCCAGCGACCGGCTGCTGGCGTTGATGAAGAAGGGCGTCACGGTCGATCAGGCGGCACGCGTCACGCACGCCTTCGCCGAGGCCGGCATCCTCGTGCACGCCTACCTGATGTACGGGTTCCCGACCCAGACCGTGCAGGACACGGTCGATGCGCTCGAGGTCGTGCGCCAGCTCTTCGCCGCCGGCTGCATCCAGTCGGGGTTCTGGCACCGCTTCGCCTGCACCGTGCATTCGCCGGTCGGCCAGCGTCCGCAGGATTACGGCGTGACGCTGCTGCCGCTGCCGCCGGGGCGCTTCGCGAAGAACGACGTCGGCTTCGTCGACCCCACCGGATGCGACCACGATGCACTGGCCGCGGGGCTGAAGAAGGCACTCTACAACTACATGCACGGCCTCGCGCTGGACGAAGACGTGCGCAGCTGGTTCGCGTTCGCGGTGCCGAAGACGACGGTCGCGCGCCGGCGCATCGAGCGCGCGTTGCTGACAGGCGCGGCCGGCCGAGCCTAGATCTTCCTGAGCTCCTCGTCGCGCAGTTCGCGGCGCAGGATCTTGCCGACGTTGGTCTTCGGGAGTTCCTGGCGGAACTCGACCACCTTCGGCCTCTTGTAGCCGGTCAGGTGCTGCCTGGCGTAGGCCATCACGTCGTGCTCGGTGAGCGCCTGGTCGCGCCTGACGACGAACACCTTCACCGCCTCGCCGGAGTTCCTGTCGGGCACCCCGACGGCGGCGCATTCGAGCACGCCAGGGCAGTCGGCGATCACGTCCTCGACCTCGTTCGGGTAGACGTTGAATCCCGACACCAGGATCATGTCCTTCTTGCGATCGACGATCCTGACGTACCCGCGCTCGTCCATGATGCCGATGTCGCCCGACTTGAAGAAGCCGTCGGACGTCATGACCTTCGCGGTCTCCTCCGGGTGCTGCCAGTAGCCGACCATCACCTGCGGGCCGCGGATCGCGATCTCCCCGCGCTCGCCCAGCGCCACCGGTTTGCCGCCGTCGTCGAGGATCTCGATCTCGGTCGAAGGCATCGGCAGGCCGATCGTGCCGTTGTATTCGTCGGTGTCGGTCGGGTTGCAGGTCGCCGACGGCGAGGTCTCCGACAGGCCGTAGCCCTCGCAGATCGGGCAGCCGGTCACCTTCAGCCAACGCTCGGCCACCGCCCGCTGCACGGCCATGCCGCCGGCGTTGGACACCCGCAGGCCCGACCAGTCGAGCGTGCAGAACTCCTCGTTGTGGGCCAGCGCGTTGTACAGCGTGTTGACGGCCGGGAACAGGTGCACCTTGTACGGACGGATCTCCTTGACCAGCGCCGGCAGGTCGCGCGGGTTCGGGATCAGGATGTTGAAACCGCCCACGCGCATGCCCAGCAGGCAGCACACGGTCATGCCGAAGATGTGATACAGCGGCAGCGCGCAGACAAAATTGAGCTGCTCCGGCGGCGGCCCCTTCTTCGGATTCGTCAGCGCCGGCTGCATCCAGGCTTCGGACTGCAGGACGTTGGCGATCACGTTCCGGTGCACCAGCGTGGCCCCCTTGGACACGCCAGTCGTCCCGCCGGTGTACTGCAGGAAGGCGACGTCCTCGCCGGTCAGTGGCACCGGTTGGTACGGCAGCCGCGCGCCCTCTTCGATCATCGCGTTGAACCGGATCGTGTCCGGCAGCGCGGCGTCGGGCCCGGTCGGCTTGCCCGGCGCCAGCAGGTCGAGAACCCCGCACACGACGACGTGCTGCACCGGCGACCCGGCGATCACCGGCTGCATCGGCGCGATGAAGTTCTCGAGGATGACGATCGCCCGGGCCCCGCAGTCGGCGAGTTGGTGTTCGAGTTCGCGCGGTGTGTACAGCGGGTTGACGTTGACCACGGTCAGTCCCGCGCGCAGCACGCCGGCCAGGGCCACCGGGTACTGCAGCAGGTTGGGCAGCATGATCGCGACGCGGTCACCCTTGGCCAGGCCCCTGGCCTGCAGCCAGGCCGCGAAGGCCCGGGACATCTCGTCGATCTGGCCGAACGTGAGGGTCTTGCCGAGACAGACGTACGCGTTGCGCTGGCGGTACGCGGCGAAGGCCTCCTCGAGCAACTGCACCAGGGACGAATACCGGGTCCAGTCGACGTCGGCAGGGACGCCCTTCGGATAGTTCACGAGCCAGAAGCGGTTCATGGCTTCACCTTGTGGTCTGATGAGGTTCGGGCGGAATGCGGCGGTTTGCGCTGCGGCACGAACCGGCACCGGATTGCTGGAACCATCGGCCCGCTGCCGGCTCGCATCGCAATTCTGGCCACCCTCGGAGCGAGCCTTGTTGAGATGACTCAAGGGGCATGGCTGGCGCCCGACCCGCGAGATGGACCAAGCCGCACAGGAGTCACGATCCGACCCCTGAAGAAAGCCCCCGGCGGCGGCGATTCGCCACGACGGCCGCGGCGACGTCGACGGCCTGCTGGCGGCCCACAATGGACACCGATGTTCGAAATCTCCGTCTCGTGCCTGGTCCTGACGGCGCTGCTGGCCTATCTCAACCGCCGCTTCGTCGGTCTGCCGACGACCATCGGCGTGATGACGATTTCGCTGGTCCTGTCGTTCGTGCTCGTCGGGCTCAACAAGCTCGGCCTGGGCCAGCTGCGCGAATACGAGCAGAGCCTGCTCGCGTCCATCGACTTCTCGCAAGTGCTGATGCAGGGCATGCTGTCCCTGCTGCTGTTCGCCGGCGCCCTGCACGTGGACCTCGGCGCACTGCGCGTCGCGCGCTGGCAGGTCGGCACGCTCGCCGTGTTCGGCACCGTGCTGTCGTCGGCGCTGGTCGGCTTCGGGCTGTGGGCCGGCCTGCCGCTGCTCGGTGCTCCGCTGCCGCCGGCCTATTGCCTGGTCTTCGGGACGCTGATCTCGCCGACCGACCCGATCGCGGTGATGGGCATCCTGAAGTCGGCCGGTGCGCCCAGGCAGCTGGAACTCGTGATCGCCGGTGAGTCGCTGTTCAACGACGGCGTCGGCGTCGTCTTGTTCTCACTGGCGCTGACCCTGGCTGTTGGCGGTACCGTGCCGAGCGTCGCCGCAGGGGTGACGCAGCTCCTGCGCGAAGGTGGCGGCGGCATCCTGTTCGGTCTGGCGCTGGGCGCGCTGAGCTTCGTGCTGCTGCGCAGCATCGACAGCTACCAGGAGCAAGTCCTGCTCACGCTTGCGGCCGTCCTGGGCGGCTACGGGCTGGCCAGCCGGCTGCATGTCTCGGGCCCGCTGGCGATGGTGGTGGCCGGACTGGTGATCGGCAATCAGGGCCGCGCGCTGGCCATGTCGGACCGGACGCGCGAACATCTGGACATGTTCTGGGAACTGATGGACGGGATCCTGAATGCCGTGCTGTTCGTGCTGATGGGGCTCGAGGTGATCCTGGTCCCTCTGTCGTGGGGCGTCGCAGGGGCGGCCCTGCTGGCCATCGTCGTCACCCTGGTCGCACGAATGCTTTCGGTGGCGGCACCGATGGCTGTGTTCCGACGCAGCTTCGATTTGCCTTCGGGGTCCTGGAAGGTGCTGACCTGGGGAGGGCTGCGCGGCGGCATTTCCGTCGCCCTGGCGCTGTCGCTGCCTGCCGGACCGCAGCGTGACCTGGTGCTGGCGCTGACCTATGCCGTGGTCGTGTTCTCGATCCTGTGCCAGGGCCTGACCATCGGCACGGTCGTCCGCAGGTCGCTGGCCTGACCCGCTGTCGGCGCCGTCCGCGCGCAACCATCCGCCCCATGAGTCCCGAAGGCGTTTCACCATCGCCGCCGCTGGCGGACGCCGCGGCCGCTGTCGGCCCGGCGCGCCGGGTCGGGTCGTCGCTCGCCGAGTTCAGGCGGTTCGTCGCGAGGGGTCCGCGGGCCCGGCACCGTCACTGGACCGCCCTCGTGCGATCGGCCGATCACGAACAGATCCTGACCAGCATCCGGGACGACGCGACCTTCTCCTTCAACTACGCCTTCATGATCGGGATCGCCGCGGGCTCCGCGAGAAGGAGACGCTGATCGAGAGCTACCCGATCTCGATCGAATGGCCCGACGATGCCGAGGTCGCCGGCTGGCCTCCGTGGCCACCTGCCGGCGCAACGTCATCGAGCGCCTGGGCCTGCCGGCGGACGTCCGGCTGGCGGTGGGGGTGGACCGTTTCGACGACACCAAGGGCATCCTCGAACGGCTGAATGCCGTCGAGCGCCTGCTCGAGAAGTGGCCTTCGTGGATCGGCCGCTTCGTGTTCGTGCAGGTCGCGGCGCCGACGCGCGCGGCCCTGGACGAATGCCGCAGCTTCCAGGAACGCGTCCAGCGCAAGACCGGCCGCATCAACAAACGCTTCGGCCGCCCCGGCTGCCAGCCCGTGCCCCTGCTGGCGCAGCACCACGAGCACGCCGCGGCGAGCGAACTCTTCCGCGCCGCCGACATCTGCGTCGTGACCAGCCGGCACGACGGCATGAGCCTGGTCTGCAAGGAGTTCGTCGCCGCGCGCGACGACCTGCAGGGCGCGCCGGTGCTGAGCCGCTTCGCGGGCGCGGTGCGCGCGCTCTCCGCTTCGCCGGCGCGGCGCGATCTCTCGGAGGCGCTGATCGTCAAGCCCTACCACGTGGAGGAGACAACCGACGCGCCCCACCGCGCCGCCACGATGCCGGTGGCCGTACAGCGCGAGCGCATGGCCAGCCTGCGCGGCTCGGTGCGCGAGTTCAACGTCTTGCGCTGGGCCGGTCGCATGCTGGCCGACGCCGCCCGCTGGCGGCTGCGTGCGCGCATCGAGGCCCGCGTGCGGCGCCATCAAGCCGGCTGAGGCACAGCCTGGAGGATCATGCGATGACGATGCCGTACCTGTTCAGCGCCGAGGGCGAGACGAAGCTCGCGGCGACGCTGGCGCAAAGGCCGCTGCTCGCATTCGACTTCGACGGCACGCTGGCGCCCGTCGTGGCGCGGCCCGGAGACGCCCGCACCTCGCGCGCGGTGTCGACGCGACTGGGCGCCTTGGGCGCACGGCTGCCGCCGGCCATCCTCACCCCGCGCTCGGTGGCCGATGTCCGCACCCGGCTCGACTTCGAGCCCACGTTCGCGGTCGGCAACCACGGCGCCGAGGACGAGCGGGCCGTCGACGGCACCATGCCGCCGACGCCGGCACTGGACCGGCTGCGCGAATTGCTCGTGCGCCGACGCGACGGGCTGGCCGCGGCGGGCGTGGCGGTCGAGGACAAGCAACTCTCGATCGCGCTGCACTATCGGCTGTCCAGAGGTTGCGAGCGGGCGCTGGCGCTGATCGAATTGCTCACACCCCTGGCCGGGGCCTTGCGCGTCTTCGCCGGCAAGTTGGTCGTCAACCTCTCTGCGCCGGACGCGCCCGACAAGTTCGACGCCGTGCAGGCGCTGCTGGCCAGATGCGGCGCGGACCGCGCGGTCTTCGCCGGCGATGACGTCAACGACGAGCCGGTTTTCGCCCGGGCGCCTGCGAGCTGGCTGACGGTGCGCGTGGGCCGCGACGATCCGTCATCCAAGGCCTCGTTCTTCCTCGACGAGCTGCGCGAGATGGCAATGCTGCTCGAACGCATGCCGGTCCTGCTGCCCGCGAATCCGCGCTGAGGTCCGTCGGTCCTGCCCTGGACAGCTGTTCATGGAGGCGATCGCCGCCATGCTCGTCGCCGCGATGACGGCGGTGGCCTGCAGATGCCAGTCCATTGACCTCGGACAACCTCCGCGCTGCCTATTGCGTCAAGCTTGATTCAAGCTTCGTCTCGCGCGCAGGTTGGCAGTTCGGGGCGGAGGAGGCAGCTTCCCACCGCGGGGGAAGGGCCAAACATTAAGCATCGTCGCGCCTGAACATGGTCATCGGACTTTGCCGCATCGCAGATGTTGCCCACGCCGCAGTGGACGCAGCGTCGACCGGGTGCTGTGCCGGCGTCCGGTCGAGGACTTCGCGATGACGGCGTCCGCGCCCGAGCCTGCTGCCGTGACACGCCGTTGGCGCTGGCCGCTGCGCCTCGCGGCCGTCCTCGCGCTGCTCGCGATCGCGTGGACGTTGGCGGTCGGCTGGTGGCTGCCGCGCTTCCTGCAGCCGCGCGTCGAGGCCGCCGCGGCCTCGACGCTGGGGGCACCATTGACGCTCGAGCGCATCGAGATCGCCCCCTGGACGCTCCAGGCGCGCGCCCTCGGCCTGCGCCTCGGACCGGCGGACAAACCCTGGTTGCGCGTGGCCGCGGTGGATGCCGACGTGTCCGTCGAATCGCTGTGGCGGCTGGCGCCGGTGCTGCACCGGCTCACGGTGCGCGCACCGCAGGTCGAGCTGGAGCGCCTGGCGCCGGGCCGCTTCAACATCACACCGATGCTCGAGGCGCTGGCGCGACGGCCGCCGGCGCCGCCGGACAGCGAGCCGGCGCGCTTCGCCGTCTACAACATCCTCCTCGAGGACGGCGGCGTGCACTTCGCGGACCGTGTCACCGGCGGCGAGCACCGCATCGCCGGACTGCGCGTCGGCATCCCGTTCGTCTCGAGTCTGCCGTCGCAGGCCACCATCGACGTCGAACCCCTGCTCGACGCCCAGGTCGACGGCAGCCGGTTCCACCTCGAAGGCCGCACGCTGCCGTTCAGCGAAGGCCTGCGATCGGCGGTCGATCTGCAATGGCAGCAGATCGACGTCGCGCCGGCCGTCGCTGCGCTCGCGCCGCTGCTGCCCCAGGCCCTGCCGCTGGCGGTGCAGCAAGGCCGGCTCGATCTCGCGCTGAAGATCGCCTTCGAGCGGCGCCCCGCGCCGGCCACGCCGGCGCTGCGCATCTCCGGCGGCGCAACACTGTCGCAACTGCAGGCATCGGTGCCGGCGCAGGGCCTGCAACTCGCCTGGACGCGGCTGGCGCTCGACGGCCTCGACCTGCTGCCGTTGCAGCGACGTGCGACCGTCGGCACGGTCACGCTCGACGCGCCGGCGCTCGATCTCGATCTCACGCGGCTGCTCGCCGCGCCTGCGACCCAGGCTGGCGCGCTGCCAGCGCGCAGGACGGGCGCGTCGGCTTCGGCGCCCACCGCGTCGGCACCGGCAACCGAGGCCAGCAAGGCGGGCAAGGCAACCAACGCCTGGCAGTGGCACGTCGCCCGCGTGGCCGTCAACGACGGTCGCCTGCGCTTGCGCGAGCCGGCGTGGCCCGACGGGCAGGTGCTCGCACCGATCCAGGCCACGTTGACCGCCGTCGACGCCAGCGCCAGCGAGCCCGCGCACTTCAAGCTGGCGCTGGCCGATGCCCGGGGCGCACGGGCGACTCTCGACGGCAGCTTCGCCTTCGCGACGCGGCGCCTGGCCGCCGCCGTCGACGTGACCGGGCTGCAGGCTGCCCCCTGGACCGCACCCTGGCAGGCGGCGCTGCCGGTGCGCCTGCTGGGCGGCAGCCTCGCGCTGCAGGCCCGCGCCGAAGCCGATCCGGCCGGCTGGTTGCTGCAAGACGGCGCGATCCAGGTCGCCGGGCTGCAACTCGCGCCCGCCGCAAAGGCCGCCACTGCGCGCGGCGCCGCGCCGGACCGGCTCGCGCTCGCCAAGGCCAGCGCCAGCGGCGTGCAACTGAAGGCCGCCGAAGGCGCGCCAATCGTCACCACGGTCGGTGCGGTGCGCCTGGACGGCCTGGACCTGAAGGCCTCGCGCGGGGCCGGTGGCGTCATGCCGTGGCTGCCGCTACCGCCCGCTGGCGCCGCGCCCGTGGCCCACGCTGCGGTGCAAACCCCGACGCCGGCGTGGCAGATCGGGGAGTTGCGCTGCAGCGCCTGCGCCGTCACGCTCAGCGACCGCAGCACCGAACCGGTCACCACGCTCGCGGTCACGCGCACCGAGCTGACGCTGCACGGCCTGGGCAGCGACCTGAAGAAGCCGGTGACGTTCGACGTGGCCGCCACCGTCGGCCGTGGCGGCCGCGCTCGGCTGCGCGGCAGCGTGCGCCCGCAGCCGCTGGCGCTGCGCAGCCGCGTCGACCTGGCGGCGGTGGACCTGAGCCTGCTCCAGCCCTACATCGACCCCTACGTGAACCTCACACTCGTGGCCGCCAAGGCCAGTGCCGCCGGCGAGCTGCGCCTCGCGGGCACGGCGCGCGAGACGGTCACGTCGGCGCGCTGGCAGGGGCGGCTGGCGCTGGGTGACCTGCACGCGCTCGACCGCCTCAACGCCGCCGAGTTCCTGCGCTTCAGGAACCTCGGACTCGACGGTGCCGACATCGCGTGGCAGGGCGGGTCCTACCAGGCCGACCTTGGCAGCGTCGCGCTCGACGACTTCTACGGCCGCGTGATTCTCAACCGCGACGGCCGCCTCAACCTGCGCGATATCGTCAAGCGCGGCGGCACCGAGGAGGCGCAATCGCTGACCACGCCGGCGGCGGCAGGCGCGCCTGCGGCTGCCGCCGCGTCACCCGCGGCGCCCGCCAGCGCGGCCGCCGCAGCGCCGACACCGCTGCGCTGGCGCGGCATCCACCTGTCGGGCGGCGAGGTCGATTTCACCGACAACTTCATCCGTCCGAACTACTCGGCGCGGCTGACCGGCGTCACGGGCGACATCTCGGCCCTGGCCTGGAACGACCCCAAGCCGGCCGAGGTGCACGTCGCTGGCAAGGTGGACGACAGCGCGCCGCTGGAGATCGCCGGCACGATCCACCCGCTGGGTGCCAGGCTGCACACCGACATCACCGCCACCGCGCGCGGCATCGACATGACGCGGCTGTCGGCCTACGCGGCGCGCTACGCCGGCTACGGCATCGACAAGGGCACGCTGTCGGCCAAGGTGCACTACCGCATCGACGACGGCAAGCTCGAGGCCGACAACAGCCTCTACCTCGACCAGCTCAGCTTCGGCGCCAAGGTCGACAGCCCCGACGCGCTGAAGGTGCCGGTGCTGCTCGCGGTGGCGCTGCTGAAGGACCGCAACGGCGTGATCGACATCGACCTGCCGATCAGCGGCAGCCTCGACGACCCGCAGTTCTCGCTCGGCGGGATCATCGTGCGCGTGATCGTCAACCTGATCGTCAAGGCGGTCACGGCCCCGTTCACGCTGCTGTCGCACGTCTTCGGCGGCGGCCATCAGGAACTCAGCTACGTCGCCTTCGATCCGGGATCGAGCGTCATTGCCGAGGCGACGAAGCCGGCGCTCGACACGCTGGCCAAGGCGCTTGCGGACCGTCCGGCACTCAAGCTCGAGATCACCGGCCGCGCCGATCCTGCCGAGGACGTGCCGGCACTTCAGCATGCGTATGTCGAACGCCTGCTGCGCCTGGCCAAGGCCCGCGCGACGCACGCGCCGCCGGACACGGTGACCATCGCCCCCGACGAGCGGGCGCGCTGGCTCGAGGCCGCCTACAAGGCCGCGGATCTGAAGGACAAGCCGCGCAACGCGCTGGGCCTGCAGAAGACCCTGCCGGCCGCCGAGATGGAGGCCCGGTTGCTGCAGAGCGCGCCGGCCGACGCCGAGGCCCTGAAGGCCGTCGCCGACGCACGCGCCGACGATGTCAAGGCCTACCTGGCGCTGAAGGTCCCCTCCGAGCGCCTGCTGGTGACGGCCTCCAGGCTCGACGCCGCGGGCATCGACGACAAGGGCCGCACGACGCGGGTCGGGTTCGCGCTGAAGTGAATGGCCGGCCGGGCGGTCGAGGACAGGCAGCCAGCGGCCGCGCCGCTTGACATCTGTCCCGACAGCACGAGCAGAGGCTGCCGCGCGCGGGTCCTGCGGCCCGCGGATCCCTGCCAAGGTCGGCCGGTCCTCAGCTCGACAGCCGTCCATGGAAATCATCGCCGCCGCGCTCTTCGCCCTGGCGCTGATCCACACCTTCTCGACCACGTTCTTCGAGCACCTCGCACACCAGACCACCCACCACGCGGGACGGTTGCACCTGCTCGGCGAGGTGGAGGTGGTGTCCGGCTTCCGGGCTGCCCTGCTCGTCGCCGTGATGGCGGCGGTGGACGGAGGCGCCGAGGCCGTCGCCTAGGCCGAGTCGCGCCAGTACGCCAAGCCGCTGTCCGTGTTCGTCGTCATGGTCGTGGCGGCATCGCGGCCGGTACTCGAGGCCATGAGGGCGGTGGTCGCCGGCCTGGCGGCCCGGGCCCCGCTGCCGCCGGCGGTCGCCCGGGCCTGGCTGTGCCGGGCCATCCTGCCTCTGGTCGGCTCGCTGGTCACCGAGCCCGCAGCGATGACGCTGGCCGCGTCGATGCTGGCGCCGCTGGTGTTCCGTGCCGGGATCCCGGAGCGGCTGAAGTACGGCGCGCTCGGCGTGCTGTTCGTCAACGTCTCGATCGGCGGCACCTTGACCTCGTTCGCGGCGCCGCCGGTGCTGATGGTGGCGGCGACCTGGCGCCGGGACAGCGCCTTCATGGCCAGCCAGCTCGGCTGGAAGGCCGTCCTCGCCGTGCTCGTCAACGCCACCGTCCTCGCGATGCTCCTGCGCAGGCACCTTAAGCAGGGCGGCCCCCAGACCCGGACCGAAGGCGCCGCACCAGTGCCTGCGCCGGTGATCGCGATCCACTTCGCGTTCCTCGCCGCCGTGTTGGCCTTCGCCCACCGCCCCGTGATCTTCATGGGCCTGTTCCTGATGTTCCTCGGTTTCACGAAGGCCTACGAGACGCACCAGGCACCGCTGATCCTCAAGGAGGCGCTGCTGGTCGGCTTCTTCCTCGCCGGGCTCGTGGTCCCGGGTGGGAAGCAGCAGTGGTGGCTGCAGCCGATCGTCTCGGGCCTGCAGCCCATGGCGCTGTGCTTCGGTGGCCTGGCGCTGACGGCGATCACCGACAACGCCGCCCTGACCTACCTCGGTTCTCTGATCGCCGGCATCGCCGAGGAGGCGAAGCACATGCTGGAGGCCGGGGCCGTCGCCGGCGGCGCGCTGACGGTGCTCGCCAACGCGCCCAACCCGGCCGGCGTGGCGCTGCTGCGCAAGGGCTTCGAGGACGAGTCGATCGGCGCCGGCGGGCTGCTGCTCGGCGCGCTGGCACCAACCGCCGTCGCCGCGGCCGCGTTCCTTTTGCTCTGAACGGCGGCGTGCCGGGCGCTGCGGCCCGGCTCAGGCGTCAAGCAGCCGGACCTTGACGCTGCGTCCCTTCACCTTGCCTGCCGCCAGCCGGCGCAGCACCTGCGGTGCGATGGCCCGTTCAACCGCGACATAGGTCGAGAACTCGTTGACGTTGATCTTCCCGATCTGCGTCGCGGCGAAACCCAGGTCCTTGGTCAGCGCGCCCAGCACGTCGCCGGGGCGCATCTTCTCCTTGCGCCCGCCCAGGATCTGCAGCGTCTGCATCGGCGGCAGCAAGGGCTGGTCGCTGGTGCTCCTCAACTCGCTCAATGGGTGCCATTCGGACGCGAAGCCGAGCGCCTGCTCGATCGCGCCGACACGACCCATCTCGTCCAGGCTCGCCAGGCTGAAGGCCCAGCCGGCCTCGTCGACGCGGCCCGTGCGGCCGATGCGGTGGGTGTGCGTGGCGGGGTCGGGCGTGATCTCGACGTTGATCACGGCCTCGAGCTGCGCGATGTCCAGCCCGCGCGCCGCGATGTCAGTAGCCACCAGCACGCTGGCGCTGCGGTTGGCGAAGCGCACCAGCACCTGGTCGCGTTCGCGCTGCTCGAGGTCACCGTGGAGCTCGATTGCGACGAAGCCCTGCGCTCGCAGCACGGCCACGAGGTCGCGGCATTGCTGCTTGGTGTTGCAGAAGGCCAGCGTGCTGACCGGGCGGTAGTGGTTCAGCAGCAGGCCGACGGCGTGCAATCGCTCGTCTTCGCGCACCTCGTAGAAGCGCTGGCGGATCTGGGTGGCGGCGGGCGCGGCGAGCAGCTTGATCTCCCTGGGCTCGCGCATCAGCGCCGCGCTCAGCTTCGCGATCCCATCGGGATAGGTGGCCGAGAACAGCAGGGTCTGGCGCTGTCCGGGACACTGCGCGGCCACGCTGGCGATGTCGTCGAAGAACCCCATGTCGAGCATGCGGTCGGCCTCGTCGAGCACCAGCGTGTTCAGCGCGGCCAGGCTCAGGCTGCCGCGCCCGAGATGGTCGAGGATGCGCCCCGGCGTACCCACCACGACATGCGCACCGTGCGCCAGGCTGGCCAGCTGCGGCCGCATCGTGGCGCCGCCGCACAACGTCAACACCTTCAGATGGTCCTCGGACCGCGCCAGCCGCCGCAGCTCCTGCGTGACCTGGTCGGCGAGTTCGCGCGTCGGACACAGCACCAGCGCCTGCACCTCCGGCCGGCGCGGTTGCAGCCGCATCAGCAGCGCGATCGCGAACGCCGCCGTCTTGCCAGTGCCGGTGCGGGCCTGCGCGATCAGATCGTGCCCGGCCAGCGCCGGCGGCAGGCTCGCGGCCTGGATCGGCGTCATCGCCGTGTAGCCGAGCCGCTGCAGGTTGTCCAGCATCGCCGCGGGCAGCGGCAGGCTGGCGAAGGACGTGTCGGGCGCGGCGCGGGAGTTCATGGGCGATTGTCGGTGCTGCCCGGTCGGCCGCCGGCGCAAGCCCGACAATCGCCCATCCATGCCCCTGACCCTGCCCAACCCGCGCCACGCCGAGCGGCTGCCGCCGCACATCGCCAAGGAACAGATCACCCGCATCCGGCAGGCGGCCTACCTGCTGCCGCAGGTGGTCAAGCCGGCCGACTACATCGCCGAAGGCAGTGCCGGTTTCGAGCAGCACCTGGACAAGCTCGGCCTGGTGCTGCTGCAGAAGAGCGTGCCCGGCGCGCGCCCCAGCCGCTGGATCGCACCCGAGCTGATCGACAGCGCGTTGGCGCACCTCGACGCCGTCGGGGCCGGACCCGAAGCGCGGCCGCTGCTGCAGGCGCGAACGGTGGCGCTCGAAGCCCTGGGCGTGCAGCGCCGCGCCGGTGTCTGGACGAGGCTGATCAGCCACGCGCTGGCGCTGCCCGAGCCGGGCTGGAAGGTACCGGTGCTGTTCCGCGTGCCGGTCGATGCGGCGGCCGTCTGGGCCTTCTACCGCGACGGCGACGTCGATGCGCTGCGCGCCGCGCTGGGCGCGCCGCCGCCGCACCCGCAGGCGGCCGAACTGACGGCGCACCTGGCGGCGCTGGTCGAGCGCAGCCGCGCCTTCAAGCCGCACCACCTGGCCTCGCTGCTGCCGCGGCTGCAAAGCGAATGCGCCCAGCCGCAGCCGGCGGACATGCTGAAGGCCGCGTGCAGCCGGGCGCAGGAACGCTGGGAACATGCGGTGGCCGAGCTCGACACGCTGGAGAGCCTGCACAGCGAGCTCGCCTTCCAGGGCTACCCGGACAGCTTCGAGAAGGCGCGCCGGCTGCAGCGGCGCGTCACGCTCTTCGTGGGCCCGCCCAACAGCGGCAAGACCCACGCCGCGTTCGAGCGCCTGGCGCAGGCGCTGGACGGCGTGTACCTCGCGCCGCTGCGCCTGCTGGCGCTGGAAGGGCGTGACCGGCTGGTGGCGCGCGGCGTGCCCTGCTCGCTGCTCACCGGCGAGGAGAACGTGCCCGCCGACGGCGCGCGCGTGGTCAGCAGCACGATCGAGATGGTCGCCACCGACAAGACCATCGACGTGGCCGTGATCGACGAGTCGCAGATGATCTTCGACCCCGCGCGCGGCTGGGCCTGGACGCAGGCCATCGTCGGGGTGCCGGCGGCCGAGGTCATCGTCATCTGCTCGGCCTACGCCGTGCCGGCGATCGAGAACCTGCTCGGCCTGTGCGGCGAGCACTGCAGCGTGCGCGAGTTCGGCCGCATGCAGCACGTGGAGCTGCTGGCGCAGCCACTGCCGATCTCGGCGCTGGCGCTCGGCGACGCGGTCGTTGCGTTCAGCCGCCGCGACGTGCTGATGCTGCGCGACCAGATCGCCGGCAGCGGCCACCCAGTGTCGGTCATCTACGGCGCACTGCCCCCCGAGGTGCGGCGGCGCGAGGCCGAGCGCTTCGCGAAGGGCGAGTCGCACATCCTGGTCGCCACCGACGCCATCGGGATGGGGCTGAACCTGCCGATCCGCCGCGTGCTCTTCAGCACGATGACCAAGTACGACGGCGTCGTCGACCGCACGCTCGACGAATCCGAGGTGCATCAGATCGCCGGCCGCGCCGGGCGCTTCGGCATCCATGAGGAAGGCTTCGTCGGCGTGCTCGCCGAAGCCGAGCCGCAGGCACTGCGCGTGCTGCGCGAGCTGCTGGCCAAGACGCCGCGCGCGCCGGCCGACTTCAAGGCCCCGGTGGCGCCCAACGGCTGGCACGTGGACACCATCGCCGCGCGGCTGCACAAGACGCGGCTGCGCGACGTGCTCGGCGTGTTCATGGAGCAGTTGCGTCTGGACGACGCGCACTTCGCGGT
The DNA here is from genome assembly GCA_037443665.1 of Betaproteobacteria bacterium. Lineage (GTDB taxonomy): Bacteria > Pseudomonadota > Gammaproteobacteria > Burkholderiales > Burkholderiaceae_C > Rubrivivax. Next base: position 46,827 of record JBBINW010000007.1, on the reverse strand, counting down.
CGCCGCGCTCGAACAGATGCTCGAACTGGCCGAGCGGCTGGACGACAGCGCCGGCAGCCTGACGCTGAAGGAGCGTTTCCTCTACGCCCAGGCGCCGGTGGACACACGCACCGATTCGCAGGTCCAGGCCTTCCTGGACTGGAGCCGCAGCCACGCCGGCACCGGCAGGGCCGGCCGGCCGGCGTTCCTCGACGAGGTCGATGGCCACAGCCGGCTCGAGCGCATGGAGCAGGCGCTGCGCGAGTGCACGCTGTGGCTGTGGCTGGACCTGCGCTTTCCGGGCGTGTTCGGCCACACCGAGGAGGTGCATGCGCTGCGCGCCACACTCAACGACGGGATCGAGCGGCGGCTCAAGGGAAAGCGGCCGCTCGCGCAGGCGCGAAGACAGCGCACGCGGCGCTGACGCGGCACAATGAGAGTGCGCAGCGTCGTCCTGCGGCCCGACAAGCTCCAGGCCTGGACCGAACCGCACGACAGTTTGGATCGCGGGCACGATGGCAACCCGAACTCGCCGCAGGCATGCGGCCCGACCCGATTGAGACGCTCCACCGCAAGAACGGTGCACTGGCTGGCGGCCCTTCTTCCAGCGGCGTTCCGGGTCGACGCCAAGGAACGCTGGCGCGCCGCGTTCGGCGCCGCACTGGGCATCCTGGTCGCGGGAGGGGTCAGTCGCTGGGTCGGCGGCAACCTCGGCATCGTGCCCTGGCTGGCCGCCCCGCTGGGCGCCAGCGCGGTGCTCGTGTTCGCCGTCCCGGGCAGCCCGCTCGCCCAGCCCTGGTCGGTGATCGGCGGCAACACCCTCTCGGCGTTCGTCGGCCTGGCCTGTGCCAGGGCGATCGGCGACACCGCCAGCGCGGCCGCGGTCGCGGTGGCCGGCGCCATCGCCGTCATGTTCCTGCTCAGGTGCCTGCATCCGCCTGGCGGTGCGACGGCCCTGCTCGCCGTGCTGATGCATGCCACCGACCCGCGCTTCGCCCTGCTGCCGATTCTGCTGAACTCGGCCCTCCTGGTGCTCGTCGCCGTCGTCTACAACACGGCCACCGGGCGGCGCTATCCGCATCGCCAGGCGCCGTCCGCCGCGCCGGCCCCGCCGGCGGGCTCACGCTTCTCGGCCGCCGACCTCGACGCGGCGCTGGCGCACTACAACCAAGTGCTCGATGTCAGCCGCGACGACCTGGAGGAACTTCTCCACCACGCCGAGACCGCCGCCTTTCGCCGCAGCCTGGGTGCACTTCGATGCGGCGACATCATGTCGCCAGACCCGGTGGCGGTGACCCGCGAGACACCGGCCGCCGAGGCCGGCGCGTTGATGCGCTCACGCGCGATCAAGGCGCTGCCGGTCGTCGACCAGGCAGATCGCATCGTCGGCATCGTGACGCGGGCGGATCTCTTGGGCGACTTCCCGGCGGCCTCGCAGGACGGCGGCGACGTGCGAGCGCGCGCGACCGACCGCGGCGGACACGGGGACGCTGGCGCGTCGCCGCAGCGCGTGGGCCAGATCATGACCCGGAAGGTGCGCGTGGCCAGGGCGGGATCGCCGGTCATCGAACTGCTGCAGATGTTCTCGGAAGGCGGCCATCACCACATACCGATCATCGACGACGGGCAGCGCCTGGTGGGGATCATCACGCAGTCGGACCTCGTGCAGGCGCTGCACCGGGCGGTCCTGCCGGGCTGAATCGCGCGCGGGCAGCCGCTTCGCACCCCGGCCTCCATCGGGGGCGGCGGCCGGCGATCGCGGCCGCAGCGCAAAATGCGTCGATGAAAGCTCCCCAACGCCTGCAATCGCTGATCGACGAAGGCCTGATCGACGACGTCCTGCGCCAGCTCATGAGCGGCAAGGAGGCGCAGGTCTACGTCGTGCGCTGCGGCGACGACATGCGCTGCGCCAAGGTCTACAAGGAAGCCAACCAGCGCAGCTTCCGCCAGGCGGTGGACTACACCGAGAACCGCAAGGTCAAGAACAGCCGCGACAAGCGCGCGGTGGCCAAGGGCACGCGCTTCGGCCGCGCCCAGCAGGAGGCCGCCTGGCAGAGCGCGGAGGTCGATGCGCTGTACCGGCTGGCAGCGGCCGGCGTGCGCGTGCCCACGCCCTACAACTTCCACGACGGCGTGCTGCTGATGGAGCTGGTCGCCAACGCCGACGGCGACGCCGCGCCGCGCCTGAACGACGTGCCGTTCACGCCGCACGACGCGCGCATCCACCACGCCACGCTGCTGGGCGAGGTCGTGCGCATGCTTTGCGCCGGCATCGTGCACGGCGATCTGTCGGAGTTCAACATCCTGCTGGCCGCCGACGGCCCGGTGATCATCGACCTGCCGCAGGCGGTGGATGCGGCGGGCAACAACCACGCCCCGCGCATGCTGCTGCGCGACGTGGACAACCTGCGCCGCTTCTTCGGCCGCGCCGCACCCGAACTGCTGGCCACGCAGTACGGACCCGAGATCTGGGACTTCTACGCCCGCGGCATGCTGCACCCTGACGCGGCGCTGACCGGCCGCTACGAGCGCAAGGCCGGCGCGGTGGACCTCAGCAGCGTGATGCGCGAGATCGAGGACGCGCGCGCCGACGAGGCGGCGCGGCTGTTGCGGACGGCCTGAATGCCGACGGCTCGGCCCTTTCAGCCTGATCGGTGTTCGTGCGAACACCGTGCGCGCCGGCCGGCGCCCTCGTCGAGAATCGACGCTTTGCACAGGGCCTGCCCCAGCTCCCGATGCCACCCGATCCCCGCCGCCACAGCCCCGCCGCCGAGCGCAACCGCGCTCCGATCCTGGCCGAACTGCAGCGCCTGCTGCCGGCGCGCGGCGTGGCGCTGGAGATCGCCAGCGGCACGGGCCAGCATGCGGCGCACTTCGCCGCCGCCCTGCCGGGCTGGCAATGGCAGCCCACCGACGGCGACGCGCGATCGCTGGCGTCGATCTCGGCCTGGTGTGCGGATCTCGCGAACGTGCGTCGGCCACTGCGGCTCGACGTGATGGCGCCGACCTGGCCCGACGTGCCGGCGCCGGTGGATCTGCTGTTCTGCGCCAACCTGCTGCACATCTCGCCCTGGGCCACCTGCGCCGCGCTGATGCAGGGCGCCGCGCGGCATCTGGCGCCCGCGGGCCTGCTGCTGCTGTACGGGCCCTACCGCGTCGATGGCGAGGCGATGGCCGCGGGCAACGTCGCCTTCGACGCCGACCTGCGCGCGCGCGACCCGGCCTGGGGTCTGCGGCGGCTGGCCGATGTCGTCGCCAGCGCCGAGGCCGCCGGCGTGGTCTTGCGCGAGCGGGTCGCGATGCCGGCCAACAACCTGTTGCTGGTGCTGGAGCGGGCCTGAAAACGCGCGCGCTTCAGCGCACGGTGTAGCCCCGGGCGTCCATGCACGCTGCGACCGCGCGCTGGAAGACGTCGGCGTCGGCCATCGCCGCGGGCTGCGTGGTGGCCCAACGGTTGCACTCCTGGCGGTCGGTCTCGGTCTGCTGGGCGCTCTGGCCGTTGCGCGGGTAGATCACCGGCTGGGGCTTCGTGGGCGGCGCGGGTTGCACGGTGTCCGCGCCAGCCGGCGGGGCCACGACCTGGTAACCCTGCCCGGGCACCGCGGTGTAGTAGACGTCGTCCGCGTAGTAGTAGGGTATGCCGCCGAGCCACAGCGTGGCATAGGCCGGCGGCAGCAGCGGCACGAAGATGCCGATCGGCGGCACGACGACGACGAATCGACCGCCCAACGGGCGGAACCAGACCCCACCGTGGAAGAAGTAGTTGCTGCCGCCGAAGTCGATGCTGACGGCACCCCGCGGCAATACCCCGACGCTGGCTCCCTGGGCCGGGTAGTAATGGTCGTGGTGGTAGCGCTGGTCCAGCACCATGCCGCCGCGGAAGCGGGCCGCGCCGTCATGCCCGCCATGGTCGTGGCGCTCCTGCGCCGCGACCGAGCCGGCGGCAAGCGCCAGCGCTGCGGCCAGGACTGTCAGACGATTTCGCTTCATGTTCATTCCTTCGCGTTGGCGCGGCCGGCGCCTGGCTGCGGCCACGCCCGTCGAGCGCCTCGCGGCGAGGCCACGCGCAGCGCCATCCATACCGGGCATTGGAGCAGCGGCCGGTATCGGCACCGTTGCCTATGCGCAAAAAAACTGGTCTTCGGCTGCCCGCACGGGTCTCGAGGACCCGGTGGCGACGCGGGATCGACTACATCTGCGCCAGCGGGATGCCCGCGGCGCGCTCGTCGGCACCGAGCGCGGTGATCAGCACCGCGAGGTCGCGGTCCAGCCGGTCCAGCGTCTGCGGGTCGAGGCGGGCCAGCGCCTCGGGCAGCACACCGGCGAAAGGACCCGGCGCCTTGCGCAGCACGCGCTGGCCGGCGGGCAGCACGCGCAGTTGCACGGTCCGTCGATCGGGTCCGTTGCGCTCGGTTGCCACCAGCTCGGCGGCGACGAGCGCCCTGACGAGGTTGCTGGCGGTGGTCTGGTGGACGTCCATTGCCTGCGCGAGCCGGTTCACGCCCAGGCCGGGCTGGGCCTGGATGATGCTCAGCGCCCAGAGCTGGGCACCCCCCACGCCGGCACGTCTCTCGACCTGCTGGAAATGGGTCTTGACGGCGTTGAAGACGAGCCTGAAGCGGCGCAGCACGCGCGCCGCTGCCTCGCCGTTCGGCTGGGGCGGCGACTGCGCCTGAACCGCCATGCGGGTTTTGCGCGCGTGAATCCTGTCGGGCATGGTGCATTCCCGGGTCGCGATCGCCGCCGGGGGGAGGGGGCCGCGACGCAGACGGCGACAAAAAACGGGGCCCACGAAGGGCCCCGAAAACTTGCTACTCCTGGCCGCCCGGCGCGGTCGGGCGCCAAGCGGTGATCGGAATATACATTTGATTCAATGCACTTGCGCGGCGCGCATGCGCGCGCACCGTGCTGCAGTTCACTTGCCGGGATAGACGACGTCGGCGCGCCGGTTCTGGGCCCAGGCTGCCTCGTCATGCCCCAGCGCCTTGGGCTTCTCCTTGCCCCAGCTGATCGCTTCCATCTGCGAACCGCGGGCGCCGTAGATTTCCAGCGCCTTGAGCACCGCCTCGGCGCGCTTCTGGCCCAGCGCCAGGTTGTACTCGGCGCTGCCGCGCTCGTCGCAGTTGCCCTCGATCTTCACGCCCAGCGCGGCGTTGGTGGCGAGGTACTTGCCCTGAAGCTCGATGACGCTGTCGTATTCCTTCTTGATCTTGTAGTCATCGAAGTCGAAATAGACGCTGCGCTGGGTGGAGATCGGGTTGTTGGGATCGAGGTAGGCCGGCAGCGGCTTGCTTTCCATCATCCCCTGGTCCATCGCCTTGGGCGCGGCGGCAGGCGCGGGCGCCGCGGCCGGCGCCGGGGCCGCCACGGGGGCCGGCGCGGCCGGCGGCGGGGCGGTCGGGGTCGAACTGCAGGCCGCCAGCGTGGCAGCGAACAGGGTCAGGAGCGCATAGTTCTTCGAAGTGGTCACTGTGGGATCTCCATCGGGGCGGGCTTGCGACCCGCGGTCATTTGAATGCGGCCTGAATCGGCCACGGTGGACATTCTGAATCCTGCAGATTTTATATTGCTACAAATACGCCTTGGCGGGATCGCGAGTTGCATCGTGTGACGCAACATGACACGACGGCCGGCGTGTCATTGCATGAACCAGCCGTGGCTGACGACCACCGACTGCCCGGTGAGCGCGTTGGAGTTGAAGCCAGCGAACAGCAGCGCCACCTCGGCCACGTCCTGGACGGTGGTGAACTCGCCATCCACGGTTTCCTTGAGCATCACCTTCCTGATCACATCGTCCTCGCTGATGCCCAGCGCCTTCGACTGTTCGGGGATCTGCTTGTCCACCAGCGGCGTGCGCACGAAGCCGGGGCAGATCACGTTGGCGCGCACGCCGTACTTGCCACCTTCCTTGGCCACCGTCTTGCACAGGCCGATCAGACCGTGCTTGGCGGTCACGTAGGCCGACTTGAGCACCGAGGCCTCCTTCGAGTGCACCGAGCCCATGTAGATGATGCTGCCGCCGCGGCCCGACGCCTTCATGTGCGGGACGCAGGCCTTGGTGGTCAGGAAGGCGCCGTCGAGGTGGATCGCCAGCATCTTCTTCCAGTCGGCGAATGGGAACTCCTCGACCGGATGGACGATCTGGATGCCGGCATTGCTGACCAGCACGTCGACACCACCATGGGCGGCCACCACGGCGGCGATGGCGGCGTTGACCTGTTCCTCGCTGGTGACGTCCATCACGACGGCCATTGCCGTGCCGCCGCCCGCGTTGATGCCGTCGGCGACCGCCTGCGAGGCAGCGAGGTTGAGGTCGGCGATCACGACCTTGCCGCCTTCACGGGCGTAGGTGAGGGCGATCTCGCGGCCGATGCCGCTGGCCGCGCCGGTGACGATGCAGACCTTGTCCTTGAGCTTCATGCAGATGTCCTTTGCGAGTCCGAGGCGGGTGCCCCCCCGCCGCCCGCGAGAAAGTCCATCGCCAAGTGGGCCAGCGAGCGCACGCCGATCAACAGGCCCCGCTCGTCGGCGAAGAACCGGGGCGAATGGTTCGACGGCGCGGTGGCGGGATCGGTTCCGGGCGGCGTCACGCCGACAAAGTAGAACAGCCCCGGCACCAGGCGCTGGAAGAACGAGAAGTCCTCCGAGCCCGTCACCTTGGGCACCAGGTGGAGCCCGTCGCCGGCCACGCGCGCCAGCGTGGGCAGCATGGCTTCGGTGAGCGCCGGGTCGTTGACGGTGACCGGGTAGTTCTTCTCGATGCACACCGTGCAGCCGGCGCGCGAGCCGCGGCTGACGGCCTCGGCCAGGGTCGTGACGCGCTCGTGGATCTCGTCGCGCATGCCTTCGTCGAAGGCGCGGATCGTGCCTTCCATCTCGACCTCGTCGGGGATGATGTTCGCGCGCACACCCCCCTTGATCCTGCCGATGGTCACCACCGCCGGCTCGCGGGTGATGTTCATGCCGCGGCTGACCACGGTCTGCAGGCCGAGGACCACCTGCGCCGCGGTGACGATCGGGTCCACGCCCATCCACGGTGCCGCACCGTGGCTCTGGCGGCCGTGGACGGTGATCTTCAGGCGGTCGGAGCTGGCCATCGTCGGCCCCGGCCGGTAGCCCACCGTGCCCAGCGGCAGGAACGAGGTGACATGCAGGCCGAAGATCGCCTGCGGCGTGGGGTTCTCCAGCGCGCCCTCGGCGATCATCATCTTGGCACCGCCGTCCTCGCCCTCGGGCGGCATTTCCTCGGCGGGCTGGAAGATGAACTTGACGCTGCCCCGCAACTGCGCGCGCAGGCCGGCCAGCACGCTGGCCACGCCCATCAGGATCGCGGTATGGCAGTCGTGGCCGCAGGCGTGCATCACGCCCACGGTCTCACCGTTCCAGGGCGCGGTGGCCTTCGACGCGAAAGGCAGGTCCACCGCCTCGGTCACCGGCAGCGCATCCATGTCGGCGCGCAGGGCGACGACCGGGCCCGGCAGGCCGCCGCGCAGCAGGCCGACGACGCCGGTGTGCGCGACCTCGGTGCGCACTTCGTCGAAGCCGAGGCTTCGCAGGTGCCGGGCGACGATGCCGGCGGTGCGGAACTCGCGGTTGCCGAGTTCGGGGTGCTGGTGCAGGTCGCGGCGCCAGGCGATGACCTGGGCTTCGACAGCCTGCGCGGCTGCGTCGACGAGTTCGACCAGGGCGAGGTCGATGGCGGGACGGGCGGTCATGCGGCGGGCTCCTCGGTGGGACGGGACGGGCACTCCGCGCGCGGGCGCGCGGGCGGCCGGCCCGGGAATGACGCTATCACATGGCGAGGCCGCCGGGCCGCTCCGCGCGGCGCCGCGACGCCGCCGGCACTCAGCGGGCGCCGGGTTCGGTCAGTCCGAGGGCCTCGACCATCTGCCGGCGCATCATGAACTTCTGCGCCTTGCCGGTGACGGTCATCGGCAGCTCGGTCACGAAGCGCACGTAGCGCGGCACCTTGTAGTGCGCGATCTGGTCGCGGCAGAAGTCGCGGATCTCGTGCTCGGTGGCCTCGATGCCGGGCTTGAGCACGATCCAGGCGCAGACTTCCTCGCCGTACTTCGGGTCAGGCACGCCGAAGACCTGAACCTGCGCGACCTTGGGGTGGCGGAACAGGAACTCCTCGACCTCGCGCGGGTAGACGTTCTCGCCACCGCGGATCAGCATGTCCTTCACGCGACCGACGATGTTGCCGTAGCCCTGCTCGTCGAGGGTTGCCAGGTCACCGGTGTGCATCCAGCCATCGACGACCGCCGCTGCGGTGCGCTCGGCGTCGCCCCAGTAGCCGAGCATGACGCTGTAGCCCTTGGTGCAGAGCTCGCCCGGCTGGCCCACCGGCACGATGGCTCCCTGGGCATCGACGATCTTGACCTCCAGGTGCGGCATCACGCGGCCGACGGTGGACACGCGCTTGTCCACCGGGTCGTCGACGCTGCTCTGGAACGAGACCGGCGAAGTCTCGGTCATGCCGTAGGCGATCGTCACCTCGGTCATGTGCATCAGCGTGTTGACGCGCTTCATGACCTCGATCGGGCACGGCGCGCCGGCCATGATGCCGCCGCGCAGCGAGCGCAGGTCGAAGTCGCCGAAACCGGGCGCGTCGAGCTCGGCGATGAACATCGTCGGCACGCCGTGCAGATGGGTGCAGCGCTCGTCGTGCACCGCACGCAGCGTGGCCAGCGGGTCGAAGCCCTCGCCCGGAAAGACCATCGCGCCGCCGGTGACGGTGCAGGCCAGCGAACTCATCACCATGCCGAAACAGTGGTACAGCGGCACCGGGATGCAAAGGCTGTCGTCGGCGCGGAAGTTCATCGTCCGCGCCACGTCGCGGGCGTTGTTGACGATGTTGTGGTGGGTCAGCGTCGCCCCCTTGGGGTGGCCGGTGGTGCCGCTGGTGAACTGCACGTTGATGGCATCGAAGCACGACAGGCCGGCACCGATGCGGCGCGCCACGGCCACGCCGGCGGCGTCGGCCAGCTCCATGACGGCAGGCAGGTTGAACATGCCGGGCGTGGCCTCGCTGCCCATGCGGATCACGGTGCGCAGGTGCGGCAGCCGCGCGGCCTGCAGCCGACCCGGCTCGCAATGCGCGAGCTCGGGCGCGAGGGTCTGCAGCATCTGCAGGTACTGGCTGGTCTTGAACGCCGGCGCGCAGACGATGCCCTTGCAGGCCACCTTGTTGAGCGCGTACTCGAGCTCGGCCAGGCGGTAGGCGGGATTGATGTTGACAAGCACGATGCCGATGCGCGCGGTGGCGTACTGCGCCAGCACCCATTCGCTGCGGTTGGGCGACCAGATGCCGATGCGGTCGCCCTTGGCGAAGCCCAGGGCCAGCAGCGCCGCGGCCAGCCGGTCGGCCCGGTCGCGCAGCTCGCGCCAGGTCCAGCGCAGGCCCTGCTCGCGGAAGACGCAGGCCGTGCGCTCGGGAAACCGCTCGGCGGTGGCGTCGAGCCAGGCCGGGATCGTCAGTTCCGACAGCGGCGGCTCGCTCGCCCCGACCACGTGTGAGAGGCCGTTGCGCGGGGCGCGGGTGTCGACGGCGGCGGGTGATGGTTTCATCAACGGTCTCCTGCGGATGTTTCGGCGGGGCCGGTTGGCCGACCCCGGGGCGCCCGAAGCTTACGCCGGGCACTGGCGGCTTCGCGATGCCCGCAAGCCCATCCGGGCTCGCGCGTGCGGCCTCAAGGCATCGACACCTGCACCTGCATGACCTGGCGGCCGCTGCCGCTGTCTGCCGTGGCCCAGCGGACGTCGTGCCCGCCATCGGTCGCCTCGGCCGGCGCCGCATCCGCACCGACGACCGCGAAGCTCACCCAGCGGCCCAGCGGCACGCTCAGCGTGGTGCCGGCCCGCGCCCGATTCGCTGCCGGCAGCGCATCGCCTTCGGACGGTTCGATGGCAGCGCGGTCGAACCGCAGTTCCACGATCGCCGGTCGCGGGCCCCCCGGCCAGCGCACCCGCACCGCCAGACCCTGGCCCGCTTCCATCCAGGTGACCGCATTGACGACGGCACCACCCGGCCCCGCGCCACGGCCCGCGCCGCTGGCCGGGCCCGCGGCACCCGCAGAGGCGGCCGCCTGCAGCCATCGCACCGGCACCGAACGGGCCAGGCGCAGCATCGCCCAGCGGCCGTTCACCACCGACAGCGACAGCGGCGCCGATGGGTCGTCGGCAGCGCGGCGCGTGCTGACCGTGTAGTCGGGGGGGCGCTGCGCGGCCGGCGGCGTCGTGCCGGCGCTCGCCTCGGCCGCGGCGACGACTCGCACCCGGACGGTCATGTTCTGCTCGGGCCACGCCGGGGCCCGCGACCGCGCCGACGACGCGGCGAGCAGCGCCAGCGGCGCGAGCAGGCACCGGCGCCGACGGAGCTGGCATGAGTGGGGCGTGTTCACGCGATGCGCTCCTTGCCGCCTACTTGCGGCGCAGTTCACCGGTCGCCGCGAGCCAGCGCGCGGCCGGGTCGGCCAGCCATTGGCGCGCCAGCGGATCGTCCTTGACATAGGCGTCGAGGAACGCGCTGCTGATCTGCTCGGCCGCGGTCAGCCGCATCCGCAGCGCGGTCGGCGACAGCGTGCCCCCGTCGCCGCGGCCACCGGCGCGCGGCCCCCGGCCCGGCGCGTCGGCATCCGCGTCGTCGGCAGGCTCGTCACGGGGCCCGCGTTGCCGCGCGCCACGGCGGCCATCGCCACCGGTCCGCGCATGACCGCCCGATGGCGCCTCGTCCGCCGCCTCCTCGGTCTCGGCGGCGGCGCCGCCGCCACCGAGCCGGTCGTGCGTCAACCCGTGCAGCGACAGCAGGAACTTCGCCGGACCCGGCATGCCGGCGAACGGCGCCAGGCGCTGCGTCGGCCCGGCGACCAGGCCGAGCGGGTCGCCGTCGATGTCGCTGGTGACCGAGAGCACCGGGCCGAAGATGGCCGCGTAGCGGGTGGCGAGCCCGCCGTCGGTCAGGTCCATGTAGGGGCTGAAGGCGATCGCGGCGCGCACCGGCACCCGTACGGCGAGGTTGTCGGCGCCGCCGATCTGCTCGCCGGCCAGAGCCATCGCCGTGTAGGCGCCGAGGTCGAAGCCGGCCACGGCGCGGCGGTCCCAGTCGATACCCTGAAACGCGGCGTCGCCGCCGATCGCGCGCCGGCGTGCCTCATCCAGGGTCGCCGCCAGCACCTGCACCCGGCGGCGCATCATGGCGGCGGCGTAGCGCTGGCGGCCCAATTCCTTGAACTCGCCCTCGCGCGCCAGCGGCGAGCGCCAGGCCAGCGCGTCGTCGGCCAGCGGTTGCACCGACAGCACCGCATAGCCCGCCGCGGCCCACGCCATGCGCCATTGCGCACCGGCGTCGCTGCCCTCGCCCAGCCCCGGCAGGTAGACGACCAGCGGCGCGGCGTCCAGGCCGACCGGCCGCGCCAGCACGACCGTCACGGGCTCGCCGGCCACGACCCATTCGTGGCGCGAGACGCTGACCGGCGCATGCGCGGCGGCGGCGTAGCCGCGAACCGCGAACGCATGCACCGCGGCTTCATCGACGCGCGCGGGCCGCACGACACTGCATGCGGCAAGCAGCAACGTCAGCATGACGGCGACGCCGCGCCCCGTTGCCGCGGCGCGGCCCTGCCCGCGGCATGCTCGGTCGTTCATGGACCCGGATCCTCCTGGACGGGCGCGGCATCGGCACGCCCCGGCGGATCATCGCACTGCGCGGTGAAGCGGGTCCGGTCGACCGATGACGCCGCGCTTCGCGCGCGGCTGCTGCGCGTCCATGGCGGCCGGCCGCCAGTCGCCACGCGCCCAGGGTTGGGCACCGCGACCCGGCGCGGCGGGGCCGGCCTGCGGCCCTGCCCGGCGAAGCCCGATGACAGATTCCTACGCTGCCGTGTCGCGCCCGTCAAAGGCACAGCCAAGGCCGCGCTTCTCTGCCGATCGGGCGTCGAGGCCTGCCCCAAGATGCTTCGCACCGCGGCAGGACCATCCCGGACCTCCCGTCCCACCATCGGAGCACATCATGGGCATGAGAATCGGCAACACGGCGGCGGCCTCGAGCACGCAAAGCACGGCCATCGGCCAGTGGCAGCAGCGGCAGCAGGGCTTCAAGGACCTGATGTCGGCGCTGCAGTCGGGCAACCTGAGCGCTGCGCAGAGCGCCTACGCCACCCTCACCGGGGGCAGCGCCACCACCGCCGGTACGACCGCCACTGCTGCCGGCACGACCGCGACCGCGTCCACCACCCGAAGCGGCAGCAGCACGGCGAGCAGTCCGCTGGCCCAGATCGGCCAGGCGCTGGCCAGCGACGACCTCGCCGGCGCGCAGAAGGCGGCGCAGGCGATGATGGCGGCGCGCAGCGGCGGGCATCACCACCATCACCAAGCACAGGGATCGGCGACGACGACGCCCATCGCGTCCAACTCTGCGACGGATCCCACCAGCCCGGGGTCCATCGTCAACCTCAGCGCCTGAACGACGGCCAGAGTCACGCCCGATGGCGCACCTGCTGATCATCGAACTTCCCGGCGGCGACGACGCCGACATCCTGCAGGCGGCGCACGCGCGCGGCGACAGCTTCGCCTTCCTCAGCGTCGACCTCGGCCACTACCGCCGTCAACCACGCGCGGCGGCGCTGCTGGCGGCGGCACACGGGCTGATCGAGGTCGCGCCATTCGACGACGCCACCCTGGAGCGCGCCGTGCTCGACGCCCATGCCGTGCGGCCCTTCGATGCCGTGCTGTGCCTGGTCGAGATCCGCCTGATCGAGGCGGCGCGGCTGGCGAAACGCCTGGGCCTGCCTTTCCTGAACCCGGACAGCGCCGCGCTTTTGCGCGACAAGTTCAGCGTGCGTCAGCGCCTGCTGGCGCGCGGGCTGCCGCAGCCCGAGTTCGCACTCGCCGAGTCCGACGCGGAGATCGACACTGCGGTATCACGACTTGGCCTGCCGGTGCTGATCAAGCCGGCGGACGGCTACGGCTCGCAGAACATCGTCGTGCTGCGCCACGGCGAAGACCTGGACCCGCTGCTGAGTCCGCTCGGCCACCTGTTCCCCTGCAACGCCGACTACGGCCTGGGCGTGCGTTCCAACGACCGCCTGCTGGTCGAGCGTTACATGCGCGGGACGCTGATCGGCTGCGACACCTTCAGCGCCGACGGCGACCACCGTTTGCTGGGTGTCCACGAGAAGCTGGTGAGCGAGCCGCCGTCGTTCGCGCTGCGCGGTTGCACGTTCACGCCACGCGCAGCGCAGCATGCGGCGATCGAGCGCCATGTCTTCGCGCTCCTCGACGCCGTCGGCTTCGATTGGGGCGCGGCCCATGTCGAGTTGATGCTGACCGCCGCGGGTCCGCGGCTGGTCGAGATCAACCCGCGCCTGGTCGGTGCCAGGATCCCGCGCTTGCTGGCCTGCGCGCTCGGCAGGTCGCCACTCGCCGACCTGATCGCGCTGCATGCCGGCGAACCGGCGCCGGAACCCCGCGCCGCGCCAGCGGTGGCCGTGCTGCGCTGGATCGTGGCAACGGCTGCCGGCGTGCTCGAGCGCGTCGAACTGCCGCCCTGGGACCATCCAGCGGTGCATTGCGCCGAAGTCCTCAAACAACCGGGCGCCGCGGTGCGGCCGGCGGTCGAGAACGCCGACCGGTTGGGCTACGTGATGGTTCGCGGGCCGTCGCGGGCCGAGGCCGAGGCGCTGGCCGACCGCTTCATCGCCGATACGAGGGTGCACCTGCGGGCGCGGCAGCCGGCGATACGCCTGTCGGCCGCGAAGGCGGCCGCCGCGTGACAGCGCGGGCGCTGCCAGACAGCCTGCGGGCGGGGGTGGGCTAGAGTTCGGGTCTCCGCCGTGCGGCCCTCGGCCCGCACGTCACCATCCCGCCTGCCCGCCCTTGCCCGACGACATCCCCCTGCCCGCTACCGCAGCAGCCGCCGAACCCGCACCGCGCGGCGGCCTGCTCGAAGGCTGCGCGCTGGACTGCCGGCGCGGCCGGCGTTTGCTGTTCCGCGGCCTGGACATCCGGCTCGAACCCGGATCGATCACCTGGCTGCGCGGCACCAACGGCAGCGGCAAGACCAGCCTGATGCGCATCCTGGCGGGCCTGTCGACACCGGCCGCAGGCGAAGTGCAGTGGAATGGCGTGCCACTGCGCGCTGCCGGCCGCCCCGCGCGTCAGGGCACGCTCTACATCGGCCACGCCAACGCGCTCAAAGACGACTTGACGCTGCTCGAGTCACTGGCCTATCTGGCGCGGCTGGCCGAACTGCCTGAGGCCGCGGCACGCGCGCAGCGCGCACTCGGGCGGCTGGGCCTGGCGCCGCAGCGCAACCTGGCCGTTCGCATGCTGTCGCAGGGCCAGCGCCGCCGCGGCGCGCTGGCACGTCTGGCGCTGGACGAGTCGCCGTGCACGTGGATCCTTGACGAACCCTACGATTCGCTGGACAGCGCCAGCACCGGGATCCTCTCGGCGCTGATCAGCGAGCAGGCCGCGCGCGGCGGCGCGGTGCTGCTGACCAGCCACCAGACCGTCGCCCTGCCGGGCCTGCGCGAATACCAGCTGGAAAGCCGGGTCCCGTCCTGACAGCGCCGGCCCTTGCCGCGCCGCGCGCCACGATCGGCCCACGGCGCGGCGAAGGCCTTTGACATGGCTTAATCCCCCGCCGGGGCGGACTCCTACAATCCGCCGCGCACATGACTGAGGTTTCCCACCATGCCGGGCAGCGCTGCCGATGAGTTCGGTGCTGCTGGCCACCACCCAACGCGATTTGCTGCTGGCACGGCGCCGGCGCGTCGAGGTATTGCTGCCGCTGGGCTTCTTCGTCGTTGCCGCAGGCCTGTTCCCGCTGGGTGTCGGCCCCGAGCCGCAGATGCTGCGCCAGATCGCACCGGGTGTGGTGTGGGTCTGCGCCTTGCTGGCAGCCATGCTGTCAGTGACACAAATGTTCGCCAGCGACTTCGCCGACGGCTCGCTCGAGCAGATGTTGCTGGCACCTCAGCCGCTGACGCTGCTGGTGGTAGGCAAGGTGTTCGCGCACTGGCTGACCACCGGGCTGCCGCTGGTGCTGGCCGCGCCGCTGTTCGGCGTGCTGTTCGACATGCACGCGCCGGCCATCGCGACCCTCACCGCCAGCCTGCTCGTGGGCACACCGGTGCTCAGCCTGCTGGGCGCGGTGGGCGCGGCACTGACGCTGGGCCTGCGCAGCGGCGCGGCGCTGGTCTTCCTGCTGGTGCTGCCGCTGACGATCCCGACGCTGATCTTCGGCACCGGCGCGGTCGGCGCCGTCGACGGCGGGATGTCTCCGAAGGCGCATTTCTCGCTGCTCGGCGCCCTGTTCATCATGACTGCGCTCGGCGCCCCGTTGGCCACGGCGGCGGCACTGCGCATTTCGCTGGACTGAACTGAAGGTCTCGCGATGAGCAGCCTGCGCTGGTCCACTTTTGCCGCGCCGTCGCGTTTCTACCGACTGGCCGGCCGTCTCGTGCCATGGTTCTGGGGCGCGGCGGTGCTGTTCGGCCTGGCCGGGCTGTGGGTCGGCTTCGGCATCGCGCCGACCGATTTCCAGCAGGGCGACGCCTACCGGATCATCTTCATCCATGTGCCGGCGGCCTGGATGTCGATGCTGATCTACGTGGTGATGGCCTTCTGGGCCGCCTGGGGCTGGATGCTCAACGCCCGCCTGGCCTCGATGTACGCCCGCGCGCTGGCGCCGACCGGCGCGCTGTTCACCTTCATCGCGCTGTGGACGGGCGCGCTGTGGGGCAAGCCGACCTGGGGCACGTGGTGGGTGTGGGATGCCCGCCTGACCTCGGAATTCATCCTGCTGCTGCTGTACCTCGGCTACATCGCGCTGACCGAAGCAATCGACGACGTGCGACGGGCGGCCAATGCCGGTGCGCTGCTGGCTCTTGTGGGCGCGGTCAACATCCCCATCATCTATTTTTCGGTGCGCTGGTGGAACACGCTTCACCAGGGCGCGACGATCAGCATGACCACGGCGCCGAAGATGGCCGCGACCATGTTGATGTCCATGCTGCTGCTGACGCTCAGCTTCTGGGCCTACAGTTTCGCCGTCGTCTTCACCCGCGCCCGGGCCATCGTGCTCGAGCAGGAGGCCGACACCGAGTGGGTGCGCTCGCTGACTGCTGACGCGAAGGAACACTGATGGCCTGGCATTCGTTCGGCGACTTCCTGCACATGGGCGGCTACGCGCTGTACGTGTGGGGCTCGTATGGCGTGACGTTCGCGGTGATGGCCGCCGAGGCCGCGCTCGCCCGGCACCGGCGGCGCAGCGCGTTCCTGCAGGCAAGAGAAGGAGAACTGTCATGAAGCCCCGTCACAAGCGCGGTGCGATCGTGCTCGGCGTGCTCGCTGCCGTTGGCGTTGCCGTGGCCCTGGTCCTCAATGCCTTCAACAGTAACCTCGTGTTCTTCTACACGCCGTCGCAAATCGCGTCGAAGGAGGCGCCGCAGGGCCGCACCTTCCGCATCGGCGGGCTGGTGCAGGCGGGCAGCCTGGTGCGCGACGGCGTGACCGTGCGCTTCCTGGTCACCGACACGGCCAAGACGGTTCCGGTGCGCTACGACGGCGTGCTGCCCGACCTGTTCAAGGAAGGCAAGGGCGTGGTCGCGCAGGGCCAGCTCGGGCCCGACGGCGTGTTCGTCGCGCGCGAGGTGCTGGCCAAGCACGACGAGAACTACATGCCGCCCGAGGCCGCCGACGCCGTGCAGCGCGCCGACAAGATGAAGGCGCGCATGGAGCGCACGCTGGCCGCCGGAGACAGCAAATGATCCCCGAGATCGGGCATCTGTGCCTGTTCCTGGCGCTGGCCATCGCGCTGGTGCAGTCGGTGGTGCCGCTGGTCGGCGCCCAACGCGGGCGGGCCGACTGGATGGCCGTGGCGCGGCCGGCGGCGCAGGCCCAGGCGGTGTTCGTCGTCGCGGCGTTCGCCTGCCTGGCGGCCTCGTTCCTGCGCAATGACTTCTCGGTGCTCTACGTGGCGTCGAACTCCAATTCGGCGCTGCCGAGCTACTACCGCTTCGCCGCCGTCTGGGGCGGCCACGAGGGCTCGCTGCTGCTGTGGGTGCTGATGCTCAACGTCTGGACGGTGGCGGTGGCGCGCTTCAGCAAGACGCTGCCGCTGCCCTTCGTCGCCCGCATCCTGGCCGTGATGGGGCTGGTGGCGATCGGCTTCCTGCTGTTCATGCTGCTCACGTCGAATCCGTTCGACCGGCTGCTGCCGGCCGCCGCCGACGGCCGCGACCTCAACCCGCTGCTGCAGGACCCGGGGATGGTCACCCATCCGCCGATGCTGTACATGGGCTATGTCGGCTTCTCGGTCGCCTTCGCCTTCGCCATCGCGGCGCTGATCGGCGGCAACCTCGACGCCGCCTGGGCGCGCTGGACGCGGCCGTGGACCACGGCGGCCTGGATCTTCCTGACCTTCGGCATCGCGCTGGGCAGCTGGTGGGCCTACAACGAACTCGGATGGGGCGGCTGGTGGTTCTGGGATCCGGTGGAGAACGCCTCGTTCATGCCCTGGCTGGCCGGCACGGCGCTGATCCATTCGCTGGCCGTGAGCGAGAAGCGCGGCGGCTTCAAGGTCTGGACCGTGTGGCTGGCGATCGTGGCCTTCTCGCTGTCGCTGCTGGGGACCTTCCTCGTCCGCTCGGGTGTGCTGTCGTCGGTGCACGCCTTCGCCACCGACCCGCGGCGCGGCCTGTTCATCCTGGCCTTCCTGGTCATCGTCATTGGCGGCTCGCTGGCCCTGTTCGCCTGGCGTGCCCCCAAGGTCGGGCTCGGTCAGCGCTTCGGCATGTTCTCGCGCGAGTCGCTGCTGCTTGCCAACAACATGATGCTCGCCGCGGCCTGCGCCGCCGTCGTGCTCGGCACGCTGTACCCGCTGTTCCTCGACGCGCTGGGGCTGGGCAAGATCTCGGTCGGGCCGCCCTACTTCGACACCGTCTTCGTCCTGCTGATGGCGCCTCTGGTGGTGGTCATGGGGATCGGTCCCATGACACGCTGGAAGAACGACGAGCCCCGCCCGCTGCTGCGCCGGCTGCGCTGGGCGGCGGTGATCACCGTCGTCGCCGCGGTGGCGGTGGGGCTGGCCGAAGGGCACATCTCGCTGCTCGCCACCTGCGGGCTGCTGATGGCGTTCTGGATCGTCACCACGGTCGTCGTCGATCTCAAGGAGCGGCTGCTGCCTCCGGGCGGCAGCGTGTCGCAGATCGGGCATCGCGCGCGACAGCTGCCGCGCGCGATGGTCGGCATGATGGTGGCGCATCTGGGCGTGGCGGCTTTCGCGTTCGGCGTCACGATGGTCAAGACCTACGAGATCCAGAGCGACGTCAAGATGGGTCCGGGCGAGGTCACCGAGCTCGCCGGGTACCGCTTCCGGATGATCGACGTGCGCGACGTTCAGGGCCCCAACTATGTCGCCGCCCAGGCGCGGGTCGAAGTCTCGCGCGGCGACCGGCTGGTGGCGACGCTCTACCCGGCCAAGCGCGTCTACCGCGTGCAGACGAACCCGATGACCGAGGCCGCCGTCAGCAGCAACCTGCTGCGCGACCTCTACATCTCGATGGGTGAGCGCCTGGACAGCGGCGATTGGATCGTGCGCGTGCAGTACAAGCCCTTCATCATCTGGATCTGGGGCGGCTGCTTCATCATGATGGCCGGCGGCGCGATCGCGCTGGCCGACCGGCGCTACCGTGTGCGACAGCCGGCCGCGATGCCGGTCACGCTGGCCGCCGGCGAGGGCCGCGCGTGAACCGCTTCCTCTGGCCGCTGCTGCTGTTCCTGGTGCTGGCGGGCTTCCTCGCTTTCGGGCTCAGGCTGGATCCGCGCGAGGTGCCGTCGCCGCTGATCGACAAGCCCGCGCCGGCCTTCAGCACCACCTTGCTCGACCGCCCCGACCGCTCGATGAGCAAGCAGGACCTGGCCGGCAAGGTCTGGATGCTCAACGTCTGGGCCTCGTGGTGCGTCAGCTGCCGCGAAGAGCACCCGTTCCTGGTCGAGTTCGCGCGCCGCGGCGTGGTGCCGATCTACGGCCTGAACTACAAGGACACGCGGGCGGCCGGCATGGCCTGGCTGCAGGCGCGGGGCAACCCTTACACCGATTCGCTGTTCGACCCCGACGGCCGCATCGGCATCGACTATGGCGTCTACGGCGTGCCCGAGACCTACGTCATCGACCGCGCCGGCGTCATCCGCTACAAGCACATCGGGCCGGTCACGCCCGAGATCCTGCACGACGAGATCGAGCCGCTGGTGAGGCGTTTGAATGGCTGAGTCCCGAGGATCCTCGTTGTCGGCGCTGGCAGGCGCGTTGAAGGCGGCCGCGTTGCGCGCGCTCGGCGTCGCCGCCTGCTTGGTCCTGGGGGTTGCGGCGGCCGTCGCGGCACCGCAGTCCGGCGGCAAGGAGGCCACGGGTGCCAAGGAAGCGGCCTCGGCATCGGCCGACCCGGCGCTGGAGGCGCGAATGATGAACCTGGCCGGCGAACTGCGCTGCCTGGTGTGCCAGAACCAGACCATCGCGGACTCGCATGCCGACCTCGCTTCCGACCTGCGCCAGGAGATCCGCGAGATGATCGCCAGCGGCCAGACCGACGTTCAGATCCGCAAGTACATGACCGACCGCTACGGCGACTTCGTCCTCTACAAGCCGCCGTTCAAGCCCACCACCGCACTGCTCTGGCTGGGCCCGCCGCTGTTGCTGGTGGCCGCGCTGGCCGCTCTCTTCGTCACCCTCCGGCGCCGCCAGCGCGCCAGCCCCGATGCCTTCGACCCCGACACCCCCGACGATGGAATCGATCTCGGCCCCGCTGGCTAAGCTCAAGGGTCAGCTGGCGCAGGTGGATGCGCTGATCAAGGAAGGCGTGCTCACCGGCGCGGCCGCCCGGCAGGCGCGCGACGACCTCGAGCGCCAGGTGCTGGCGCTGGTCGGCGGCACCTCGCCGCCGCCGGCTTCGTCCGTTGCCGGTGCGCGGCCTTCGCCCCGGATGCTCGCCGGCGTGGTGTTGTTCGTGCTGGCCTTCGGCGTCGGTGGCTACGCGCTGCTGGGCGACCACGCCGGCTGGCGCGTCGGCCCGGGCGACGCGGGCGAGAGCGCTTCGGGCGAAGGCGGTTCGTCGCAGGCGGGCGCCCCGCACGCAACCGACGCCGCGCAGATCGACGCCATGATCGGACGCCTGGTCGACCGCCTGAAGCAGAAGCCCGACGACGCCGACGGCTGGTCCACGCTGGCCCGCTCGTACACGGCGCTGGGCCGCTACACCGAGGCCCTGCCGGCCTACAAGAAGGCCTACGCGCTGCGCCCGCAGGACGCGCAGGCGATGGCCGACTACGCCGACGGCCTGGCGATGGTCAACAACCGTTCGCTCGACGGCGAACCCGAGAAGCTGATCATGCAGGCGGTCAAGCTGGACCCGACCAACGTCAAGGCCCTGGCCCTGGCCGGCACGGTTGCCTTCAACCACGCCGACTACAAGGCGTCGATCGACTACTGGGATCGCGCCGTCAAGGTCAGCGGTCCGGACAGCGACCTCGGCCGTCAGCTGCAGGGGGCGCTGAACGAGGCGCGCCAGCGTGCCGGCCTGCCCCCGGTGGCACTTGCCGAGACGGCGCCGCCCGCGGCCACGGGCGAGGAGGCCAAGGCGGCCGATCCAGCGGCGTCGAGTGCGGCGGTCGCCGGGCGCGTCAGCCTCAAGCCCGATGTCCAGGCCAAGGTCTCGCCCGACGACACGGTGTTCATCTATGCCCGCGCGCCGAACGGGCCGCGCATGCCGCTGGCGATCCTGCGCAAGAAGGTCAGCGACCTGCCGCTGGACTTCCGCCTCGACGACAGCATGTCGCTGAGCCCGGCGGCAAACCTGTCCTCGACCACGCAGGTGGTCGTCGGCGCACGCATCAGCAAGACCGGCAACGCCATGCCGGCCCCGGGCGACTGGGAAGCCACCAGTGCCCCGGTCGCGGTGGGCACGCGCGGTCTGCGCCTGGAGATCGGCGACCCCGTCCGCTGAGCCCGCCCGCCTGGATCGTCGGGCACGGCGCCTCTGCGGCGCAAGGGCTGCGCGTCCATGCCACCGGCCAGGCCCTGGTTTCGGCCTGCATTGACATGCAAGTGCCCGCTCTCTGACTTCGGACCGTGCCGGGGTCGTTCCGTGCTCGATCGACCTGGAGCACACGACCCTGCGTCCAACAGCTGATCCCCCTTCGATCAAAATGCTTAAGCAGACACTGACTTGACAATCACTGCCTAGGCAAATACAGTCGCGACCACATTTCGACCGACGCACCATGGACGACAGCCCCGAAACCGTTGCCGGCCAGCCCGCCCCGGCGGACTTCTATTCCGCCCCCGGCTATTGCGCCGAGGAAAGCGTGGGCTACCTGATGAAACGCATCATGGTGTCCGTCGTCCACCAAGCCGACAGGCGGCTGGACGTGCACGGCCTGACGAGTGCGCAATGGGGGCCGCTGCTGCGAATCCAGAGCGTGGGCAGCGCCACCGTGGCCGAACTGGCGCGCTGGAACCTGATCGACGCCGGCGCCATGACACGCATGCTCGACCGGCTCGAGAAGAAGGGCCTGTGCCGCCGCGCGCGCTCGACCGAAGACCGCCGCGTGGTGCAGGTCGAACTCACGCCCGAGGGCCGCGCAGCGATCGCCGAGGTGCCCGCGGTCCTGTCCGACGTGATGAACGAGTTGCTGGCCGGCTTCTCGCGCGACGAGTGGTTGGCGCTCAAGACCTACCTCAAGCGCATGGTCGCCAACGGCGAGGCCCTGCGCGACGCGCATTGAAGCCTCGGTCCCGTCCGTACCGCGCCCGCCGACCGAACCGCGCCATGCCTGCAGCCACCCCAAATCCTCCCGAGACCCGCATGAAGACGCAACCCGCAAGCCATCGTCCCGCGCGGCCCGCCGTGCCGGCCCAGCGGCGGCCGGCACGGCGCGAACGGCCGACGGCCAACGCGCTGCCGCTGGTGACCGCTGCCGCCGTGGCCGTGGCCTCGGCGGTGATGCTCACGCTGGGCGGCTGCGCGAGCAGCACCGGGATCGAGACCCGCGCCCAGGAGATCGATCCGGCCCGCCTGGGCCTGGCCGCCGAACAGGTCGCCGCCGCGCCCGCCGATGTCGTGGCCGCCGACTGGTGGCGCGCCTTCGACGACCCCGCGCTCGATACGCTGGTCGACCGAGCGCTTGCTGGCAACCCCGGACTTCAGGCCGCGCAGACCCGGCTGGCGCGCGCCGAGGCCGTGGCGTCGGGCGCCCGCTCGAGCGCCGGCGTGCAGGTCGACGGCGAAGCCGACGCCACGCGCGAGCGCCTGACCGCCACCAGCATCTACCCGCCCCCGCTGGGCGGCGCGACCCTGACCATGGCCGACCTGCAGGTCGGCGCGTCCTGGGAAGCCGACTTCTTCGGCCGCAACCGCGCCGCGATCGAGGCCGCAGTGGGTGCGCAGCGCGCCGCGCAAGCCGAGGTGCAGGCGGCGCGGACGCTGCTGGCCAGCACGGTCGCGGCCACCTACGTGCAACTCGGCCGCCTGTTCGCGCAGCGCGAAGTCGCCGCGCGCGCGCTGGCCCAGCGGACGCAGATCCTGGACCTCATCCGGCAGCGCGTGCGGGGCGGACTGGACACCACGGTCGAGCTGCGCCAGGGCGAAGGAGCGCTGCCCGAGACACGCCAGCAGATCGAGCAATTCGACGAGCAGATCGCGCTCACGCGCCACGCGCTGGCCGCGCTCACCGCGCAGGCCCCCGACGCGCTCGACGACCTACGCGTGCCGCTGTCCGGCGTGCAGGCGGTGGCCCTGCCGGCGCGCGTGCCGGCCGACCTGATCGGGCGCCGCGCCGACATCACCGCCGCGCGCTGGCGCATCGAGGCGGCGAGCAGCGACATCCGCGGCGCGAAGGCGCAGTTCTATCCCAATGTCAATCTGACTGCCTTCGTCGGCCTGTCGAGTATCGGACTGGACAAGCTGATCCAGTCGGGCAGCGAGCAGTACGGTGTCGGCCCGGCGCTGCGGCTGCCGATCTTCGACGCCGGCCGCCTGCGCGCCAACCTGCGCATCAAGAGCGCCGACTTCGACGCCGCGGTGGACAGCTACAACTCCGCCGTCATCGACGCCGTGCGCGAAGTCGCCGACCAGATTGCCTCGCTGCGCTCGATCGCGCGCCAGCGGGCCGAACAGGGCCAGGCGCAGGCCGCCGCGGAGTCGGCCTACGACCTCGCCACGCAGCGCTACCAGGCCGGCCTGGGCACCTACCTGACGGTGCTCAACGCCGAGGCCACCGTGCTCACCCAGCGCCGCCTGGCCGCCGATCTGAAGGCCCGCGCGCTCGACCGCCAGATCGCGCTGGCGCGCGCGCTGGGCGGCGGCTACACCCCCGACCCCGCGCTGGCACGGCGCAGCGCCACCGCCGGCGGCTGAGTCCCGCAGCGACACCCCGTCATCGAATCGAACGTTCGGAGCCTCGCCATGAACACCCCCGAAACCAACCCCGCACCAGCGGGCAACCCGAGGCGCAGGAAGGCGCTGAGCGCGCTGGCCACGGTGGTCGTGCTCGCCGGCGTCGCCTACGGCGCCTACTGGGCCCTGGTGCTCAACCACTACGAGTCCACCGACAACGCGTACGTCCAGGGCAACGTGGTCCAGCTCACGCCGCAGATCGGCGGCACGGTGGTCGCCATCAGCGCCGACGATACCGACCATGTCAAGGCCGGTCAGCTGCTGGTCAAGCTCGATCCGGCCGATGCCCAGGTGGCCCTCGACCAGGCCGAGGCGCAACTCGCGCAGACCGTGCGCGAGGTGCGCACGCTGTACGCCAACAACAGCACGCTGAAGGCGCAGATCGCTCTGCGCGACGCCGACCTGGCGCGCGCCAGGACCGAACTCGCGAAGGCGCAGGAAGACGTGGCCCGGCGCGCGCCGCTGGTGGCCAGCGGCGCTGTCGGCAAGGAAGAGTTCGAGCATGTCACGACCCAGCTCGCGGCAGCCAGGAGCAATGTCGCCGCCGCGCAGTCGGCGGTGGTCGCCGCGCGCGAGCAGCTCGCCTCCAACCAGACATTGACCGAGGGCATCGCGGTCGAGCAGCACCCCAACGTGCTGCGCGCCGCCGCCCGCGTGCGCGAGGCCTACCTCGCACTCAAGCGCTGCGAGTTGCTGGCGCCGGTCGATGGGTTCATCGCCAAGCGCAGCGTGCAGCTCGGCCAGCGCGTGGCCGCGGGCACGCCGCTGATGTCGGTGATCGCGCTCGATCAGGTCTGGGTCGAGGCCAATTTCAAGGAGAGCCAGCTGCAGAACCTGCGCATCGGCCAGCCGGTGGAACTCGTCGCCGACGTCTACGGCAACAAGGTGCCGTACCACGGCGTGGTCGAGGGCCTGGGGGCGGGCACCGGCTCGGCCTTCGCGCTGCTGCCGGCGCAGAACGCGACCGGCAACTGGATCAAGGTCGTGCAGCGGGTGCCGGTGCGCGTCGCGCTGGACCCGAAGGAGCTGCAGTCGCATCCGCTGCGCGTGGGCCTGTCGATGGACGCCAAGGTCGACGTCAGCCACACCGACGGCCGCATGCTGGCAGAAGACGGGCAGCGCTCGGCGGTGGCGCAGACCCAGGTCTTCGACCAGAATGACCAGGCCGCGGACATCGAGGTGCGGCGCATCATCGTCGCCAATGGCGGCCGCGCCAACCGGGTGCGCATGGCCAGCCGCAAGCCGGGGCCGGTGCCGGCCAGCGACGCCGCTTTGGCGGCGGCAGCGGCTGCCGGCGCGCTGGCGCACCACGGTCGCGCAAACTGAGCACTGAATCGTCGAGCCTGGAAGGCCGCAGGCCATGACATCCGCTTCCGCCGCGGTCAGCGGCCCGCCGAGCGCGGCCGCCGACGCATCGGGGCCGCAATCCGCGCCGCCCGCCGGCAGGCGGCACCCCATCGAGTTTGCGCCGCTGCATGGCGCGCCGCTGGTGCTGGGCACGATCGCGCTGTCGCTGGCGACGTTCATGAACGTGCTCGACACCTCGATCGCCAACGTCTCGATCCCGGCGATCGCCGGCGACATGGGCGTCAGCCCATCGCAAGGCACCTGGGTCATCACCTCGTTCGCGGTCGCCAACGCGATCTCGGTGCCGCTGACCGGCTGGCTCACGCAGCGCTTCGGCCAGGTGCGGCTGTTCACGACCAGCGTGCTGCTGTTCGTGATCGCGTCGTGGCTGTGCGGACTGGCACCCAACATCGGCATGCTGATCGCGTTCCGCGTGCTGCAAGGCGCCGTCGCCGGGCCGATGATCCCGCTGTCGCAGACCCTGCTGCTGGCCAGCTACCCGTCGAAGAAGTCAGGCACCGCGATGGCGATGTGGGCAATCACCGTGCTCGTCGCGCCGGTCGCCGGACCGCTGCTCGGCGGCTGGATCACCGACAACATCTCCTGGCCCTGGATCTTCTACATCAACATCCCGGTGGGCCTGTTCGCCGCCACGCTGACCTGGTCGATCTACCGCAAGCGCGACCCCGGGCCGCGACGCGTGCCGCTGGACCGCGTCGGCCTGCTGCTGCTGATCGTGTTCGTCGGCGCGATGCAGATCATGGTGGACAAGGGCAAGGAGCTCGACTGGTTCTCGTCCAGGCAGATCGTGATCCTCGCCTTGGTCGCCGGCGTCGGCTTCCTGTTCTTCCTCGCCTGGGAGCTCACCGACAAGCACCCGATCGTCGATCTGCGGCTGTTCGCGGGGCGCAACTTCACGGTGGGCACGCTGTCGCTGTCGGTGGCCTACGGGCTGTTCTTCGGCAACGTGGTGCTGCTGCCGCTCTGGCTGCAGCAGTACATGGGCTACACCGCCACCTGGGCCGGTCTGGTGACGGCGCCGGTGGGACTGCTGGCGATCCTGCTGTCACCCTGGGTCGGCCGCAACGTCGGCCGCATCGACCCGCGCAAGCTGGCGACGGTGGCCTTCCTCGGTTTCGCGCTGGTGATGTGGATGCGCTCGCGCTTCGACACCCAGGCCGACGTCGCGACGATCCTCGTCCCCGTCATCCTGCAGGGCGCGGCGATGGCGTTCTTCTTCATCCCGCTGCAGGCCATCGTCTTCTCGGGCCTCACGCCCGACAAGCTGCCTTCGGCCGCCGGCCTGTCGAACTTCGCGCGCATCACGGCCGGTGCGATCGGCACCTCGCTGTTCACCACGGTCTGGGACAACCGCGCCAGCCTGCACCATGCCCAGCTGGCCGAGGCGATCAACGCCAACAACCCGCAGGCCACGCAGGCACTGCAGACGATGATGGCCGGCGGGATGGGCCACGAGCAGGCGATGGCCAACATCAACCGCATGATCGACCAGCAGGCCTACACGATGGCCGTCACCGACGTGTTCTGGCTGTCGTCGGTGCTGTTCTTGCTGCTCGTCGGCGTGGTCTGGCTGGCCCGGCCGAAGCCCGGCGCGGGCATCGGCGCCGGCGGCGCGCACTGACCGCCGCTGCGGCAGCTCCAACGGCGCGGCGACGCCGGTCCGGCCGCAGCGACGCCACGCTCGCCAGCGTGAGGCCTCGCCCGGGCCTCGCGCCTACTTCGAGCGGGCAAACACGAGCAGCCTGAATGTGCCCGGCCCGACCTGGCGGCGCATCCGCACCTGGCCCGCCGCCGCAGGCGGCGGGTCGAACGGCGCGCTCACCCGATAGACCTCGCCGGTCACCGGGTTGAGCGCCATCGTGCGTGCGCCGGCCTGGGTCGGCACCGTCTGCTCGACCGCGAAGTGCTGCGCATCGTCCTCGTGCAACACGGTCAGCGTGCCGTCGCCCTGCGAGCTGAAGATGCGGCCGCTGCACGGATCGAAGGCATTGGCATTGGCATCGACGCCGGCGCCGATCGGCAGCGCCGCCAGCACGTGACCGCTGGCGGCATCGACGACCACCAGCCTCCTGTTGTGGCAGCCGGCGAACAGGCGCTGCGTCGAGCGGTCGACAGCCAGGCCGGCGGGCTCGTCGCAGCCGTCGAGCCTGAAGCGCCGCGTGACGCCGGCACGCCGCAGGTCGATCGCGGCGATCTCGTTGCGGTCCTCGATGTTGACGAGCATCGCTCCCTGCCCGTGGGCCACCGCGGCCTCGGGCTTGCCACCGAGGTCGATCGTCGCCACCACGCGGTCGGCCCTGGCGTCGATCACGCAGGCGTTGCGGCTGCGGCCGTTGAAGGCCACGACCTGCTGCGTCACCGGGTCGCAGGCGATGAAGTCCGGGCCATCGCCCGCCGGCGTCGCGATCCGCGAACGCACGGCCAGCGTGGCCAGGTCGAAGACGGTGATCGAGTTGTCGCCTCCGTTGCTGGTGTAGCCCTTGCCGAGATCGTCGGCCAGCGCCACGCCGTGCACGCCGTGCACGCCGGGTGTGTCGGCGATCTCGCCGACCAGCGAGCCGGTGTCGGGATCGACGAACTGAACGCGGGTGGCGCGGGCGATGAACGGGCGGTGGCTGGGCGCGTCGTAGCTGAGGTAGTCCCAGCCACCTTCGCCCCCCAGCAGGTGGCTCGCCGGCAGGGCGTACCCGCGGCGTGGGTACCGCAGGCCACGGCACCCAGGAGCAGCCCCGCCACGGCTCCCACCCATCCGAGGTGTCGCATCTGGCGTTCCTGCAACGGCCCGCGGGCCCAGACGTCGACTTTGACATCCTCTGCACCCAAGCGCTGCGCGCCATGGATGGAGATTCCTGGGCAGGCTCAGTCCCGAGACGGTTCCCGCCAACGGAAGTTCTGCCGGACGACTTGCATCGACCGAGCTTCCTCGAGCCGCTGAGCGCGGCCTGCGGCGCGGCGGGGCCGCGCCCTCGCAGGCATTCGTTCCCGCGGATCCCGCGGTACGCGCCGGGCGTCCGCCCGGCTGGATTGCTTCTTCGTTGGCGGCGCTCGCTGAGCGCGCCGCCAGCGTCGCCAGGCCACGGCGAAGGATGTTCTTCGCCGCGTTGCGGTCCGCGTTCTCGGTGTGGCCACAGGCCACGCAGGCGAACAACGCCTGAGTCTTGCGATTCGCGGCGGTCGTGTGGTCGCACTCGTTGCACTCCTGGCTCGTGTAGGCTGGCGGCACGGCCACCAGCGTCACGCCCGACCAGCCTGCCTTGTCCTCGAGCATCTGCCGGGCCGTGGCCCAGGCGTTGCGCAGGATGGTCCGGTTCAGAGCGGACTTCTGCGCCACCTTCTTGCCCGGCTCGTCGAGCGTGCCCGCTGCCGAGGCGGTCATGTTCTTGACGGACAGGTCCTCGATGGCGATGAAGGCGTGCTCGCGCACCAGTTGCGTGGTCTGCTGGTGCAGGAAGTCCCGGCGCATCGCCGCGACGCGGCCGTGGCAGGCGTTGAGCCGGCCGCGCGCCCTGGCCCGGTTCTTAGAGCCCTTCTTCTTGCGCGACATGGCCTGCTGCAGCCGCCTCATGCGGCAGTCGTACCGCCCGATGCGCGCGGGCCGCTCAACAGGATCGAGCGAGTCGTCGCTCGGCATGATGGTCGTGACGGCGCCGAAGTCCAGGCCCGCGGCGGCCATCGCCGCTGGAGCACCGACCTCGACCTCGCGCTCCGTTTGCAACGAGGCGACTCGGCGGCCGCACTCCTGGCGCAACGTACAGCTCTTCAGCACTCCGAGCGCCGCAGGGCTGTGGCGAAGGCGCACCGCCCCGAGCTTGGGCAAGCTCAGCACGGCGGTGTTGGCGTCGTACCCGCAGTCCTGCGGCGGGCGCAACGTGTCGCCGTCACCCTTCTTCTTGAACCGCGGCGCGCCGAACTTGGACGTCTTGGACGTGTACTTCGCATCCCAGGCCTTGCACAGATCCTTCAGCGCCTGCTGCAGCGCCCGGGCGGGGGCTCACAGAGCCAGGGGTGCTGCGCCTTCAGCGCCGGCAGCCGGGCGCACAGCACCGCGTACCCGGGCCGCTTGCGGCCTGCGGCGACCTCGGCCTTCCGGTGCGCCAGCGCCTCATTGAAGACGAAGCGCCGACAGCCTACTCAGCGCCTGAGCAAGGCTTCGCGCTGAGCCTTCAGGCGCAGTGCGTATTGGAAGCCTTGGCGGATGGGCATGGACGGGATTGGCGCTTGGTTGTAGGCTGTATGCGCATCCAGCGCATCGACCAGCACCCTGCGCGTCAACAGGTGCGCGCCCAGCGTCGTGGCGAACAACGTCAAGACCGTCGCGAGCCGGCTCCTGCGCAAGGAGTTCCCCGCGTTACGCGCGAAGTTCAAGGAGCCGGTGCTGTAGCATCCAAGCGACTTCGTCGGCAGCGTGGTCGGCGCGCCGCTGTCCGTCATCAAGCAGTACATCGAGCAGCAAGCCAGACCGATATGACGCTGCTCGCCGGCGCGAGCAGCGTGCGCCGCTTCACCACCATCCAAGCGGGGCGGCTTCGCCTTTGGGCCGCTGTCGCTGCGAGCCCGCTATGGATGGAGCACTACGGCGCAATTCGGTAGCCGTGCCGCCTGCGGGCTGGCGGCACGTCGCGGCCGCGGCGGCTGGCACGGCCGAGATCCGATCGGGCGCGCAAACGCCGGGCGGCTCGCCACGCCCGGCTCGTTCAGCCGAGTTCGACCGGCACGAAGATCTGCTCGCCGTTGCGCGCGATCAGCAACGCCACATGGTGCGGGTGCTGCTGCAGCACCTGGTGCACCTGATCGACGCTCTGAACCGGCTTGCCGTTGAGCGCCAGCAGCACGTCGCCAGCCTCGATGCCGGCCCGCGCCGCGGGGCCGGAGGCGTCCTCGACGAGCAGACCGTGATCGACGCCGGCGTGCCTGCGCTCGTCGCGGTTCAGCGGCCGCACGGTCAGGCCCAATCCGCCGCCCTCGGCCGCAGCGACCACCGTGGCGTCTTCGGCGGCCGCCTTGCCCAGCGCCACGTTCAGTTCGCGCGGCGACTTGTCACGCCAGACGGTCAACGTGATCTTCTCGCCGGGGTCGGCCAGGCCGACGCGGTTGGAGACGTCGCCCGCGGTGTGCACCGGTTGCCCGTCGATGGCGGTGATGACGTCACCGGGCTTGAGTTCGGCGCGCGCCGCCGCCGTCTTGGGGGCGACGCTGGAGATCAGCGCACCGTCGGGTGACTTCATCCCGAAAGACTCGGCCAGCGGCGCCGAGAGGTCCTGCAGCACGACGCCCAAGCGCGCGTGGTCGACATGCCCCTGGGCCACGATCTCGTCCTTGACGTGCAGCGCGACGTCGACCGGAATCGCGAACGCCAGCCCCTGGAAGCCGCCGCTTTGCGAGTAGATCTGGGCGTTGATGCCGATCACGCGACCGCTGGCGTCGAACAGCGGGCCGCCCGAGTTGCCCGGGTTGACGGCGGCGTCGGTCTGGATGAACGGCACGTAGTTGTCGCCCGGCAGCGAGCGGCCCTTGGCGCTGACGATGCCCTGGGTGGCGCTCTGCTCGAAGCCGTAGGGGGCGCCGATCGCCAGCACGTAGTCGCCCACCTGCACCGCCTTCGGGTCGCCCAGGATCACGGTGGGCAGGTTCCTGGCGTCGATCTTGATCACCGCGACGTCGGTGGCCGGGTCGCTGCCCAGCACCTTGGCCTTGAATTCGCGCCGGTCCTTGAGCTTGACCAGCACCTCCTTGGCGTCGCGAACGACGTGCGCGTTGGTCAGGATCAGGCCGTCGGACCTGACGATGAAGCCCGATCCCTGGCCGTGGAACGGCACCTGGCCCTGCTGCGGCATGTGGAAGCCCGGCACGCCGCGAAAGAAACGGAAGAACGGGTCGTCCTGCAGCGACGGGCCGTCGTCGTCGCCGCCGACGTTGTGCATGCCCGAGACGGTGACGCCGACCACCGCGGGGCCGTAGGTCTGCACGATGGCACGGTAGTTGGGCATGGTCCCCGTGGGCAGTGGCGCGATCGGCGCCGGTGCCGGCGCGACGGTCGCCGGCGGACCCGCCTGGGCGACCGTGGTCTGCTCGTCGTGGTGGAGCCAGGAAGGCAGCGACCAGGCCTGCGCGGCGCCGGCGCCCAGGCCCATCAGGGCGAGGGCCGAAGCGGTGGCGGTGAGGGTGCGTTTCATGGCGGATCTCCTGTTGGCAGGGGTGGCCGAAAGGCCGACCTTGCCCACAACTCTAGACACCGCCGATGAGTGCAGCGTGAGGCGAAGATGAGGCGAAGATGAGGATCGGCCGGCGACTTCAGCCGACGACGAGCACCACGCCCGAGGCGAGCAGGCAATAGATCCCGAACCAGTGCCAGCGACCCTGCTCGAGCCAGCGGGACAGCCAGCGCAGCGCCAGAAGACCGGCGCCGAAGCTGAACAGCATCCCCAGCAGGCTCGATCCGAGCGCGCCAGTCAACGCATGCGGGCCCGCGAGCGACGCACCGCCGGAAGCCTTCCACGCGCGCCAGGCCTCCCTGGCGATCACGGCCGGGGTGAGGATCACGGCCAGCGCGAAGCTGAATTCTTCCGCCCGGCGCCGGACGATTCCGAGCGCCAGGCCGGCGGAGATGGTCGCACCCGAGCGCGAGAATCCCCGGAACGGCAGACACAGTCCTTGCACGGCACCGATCCACGCCCCGTCGCTGATCGAGACCTCGCCGCCCGAGCCGAGATCGAGACGCGACGTGGCGAGGATCAGGACCCCGGCGGCGGCCAGGGATGCCGCCATCAGACGCGCATTGCCGAACAGTTGCTCGATCTCGAAAGCCGGCGCATCGCGAGCGAAGACGGCCTTGATCAGCTGCAGCAGGGCCAACCCCACGGCGCCGGTCATCGCGGTGCCCACGAGCAAGGGCACGGCCCGGATCCGCAGGGACCGGCTCGAGGAGAAGTAGGTCTCACGCCACGACCGCCAGAAGTACACGATCACGGCGAACATCGTTCCCGTGTGCAGCATCACCAGCAGCAGCGTCATGCCGGGCGCCGTCGGCTCCAGACCCATCAACTTCTCGGCCACGATCACGTGGGCCGAACTCGAAACGGGCAGCAGCTCGGCGGCGCCTTGCACGGCAGCGAGGACGAGAATCTGAAGCAGACTCATGGGGCTTTGCGAAAGTCGAGGCGGGGTGTCGATTCTCGGTCCGCAGCGTGACGATGGCGCGAACCGGATGGCGTGGTCGGCGTCAATCGATGCGCGAGACCAGCAGCACGGCATTCGTGCCGCCGAACGCGAACGAATTGCTCATCGCATGACGCAGCCCGGGCATGGGACGCGCCGAGCCCCGGACGAGGTCGATGGCCAGCGCCGGATCGAGCGCGCCGACGTCGGGCACGGGCGGCACCGTCTGCCGCTCGAGCGCACGCAGTGTCGCCACCAGTTCGATGGCGCCGCCGGCCCCCAGCAGATGCCCGACGAGGGCCTTGGTCGCGGTCACTGCGGGCGGCGTGCCGCCGAAGACTCGCTGCAGCGCATCGGCCTCGACCGCATCGCCAGCCACGGTGGCGGTGCCGTGAGCATTGACGTGGCCGACTTCCGCTGCGGTCAGCCCGGCGTCTCGCAGCGCCGCCGTCATCGCGCGGGTCTGACCCGCCGGATCGGGTTGCGTGATGTGGCTGGCGTCGCAAGTGCTGGCGTAGCCGCTCAGCCAGGCCGAGCGGGTGGCACGGCGAGCGCCGGCATGGTCTTCGGCCTCGAGCACCAGCGCGGCGGCACCCTCGCCCAGCGCGAACCCGGCGCGATCGGCAGCGAACGGCCGGCAGGCCTGCGCGCCGTCGGCGCCCGGCGCGAGGACGCGCATCGCACGCCAGGCGCCGATGAGGCCTGGCGACAGCAGGGCTTCGCTGCCGCCGACGATCGCGACGTCGAGCCGGCCGTGGCGCAACGCGAGCATCGCCTCGCCGATGGCCACCGCGGCCGACGCGCACGCGCACGTGAAGCCCATCGCCGCTCCGCGCGCGCTGAAGCGCAGCGCCAGTTCGGCCAGCGGCGCGCTGGGCATCGCGGTGACCACGCTGGTCGGTCGCATCCGGCGCCGCTCGCCGTAGATCGCGTGGCAGGTGGCATCGAAGGTCGCCGCACCGCCCATGCCGCTGCCCCAGTAGATGCCCAGGCGGCAGGGGTCGAAGCTGCCCGGCGCGAGGCCGGCGCGAGCGACCGCAGCGTCGGCGGCGGCCAGCGCCATCGCGCTGCCCCGGTCCAGCGGCAGCCGCGAGGGCGCGTGCACGCTCGCGGCATCGAAGCCGGCGCGGCCCAGCGCCACGACACCGGTGTCGACGCCCGGCAACGCGAAGTCCTCGGCGCGAATCGCCGAGCGGCCTTCGAACAGCGCGGCGTCGAAGTCCGTCAGCGTGTGGCCCAACGGCGAGACGAAGCCGCTGCCGGTGACGCAGACCCGGCGCACCGTGCTCACGCCGCCGAAGTGATCGCCGGGCTGCCGTCCAGCGCCGTGTCGAGCGCGGCACAGAGGTCGGCCAGCGTCAGCCCGGCCTGACGCGGGTCGAGCTGCTCCTCGGGGATGCGCAGCGAGAAGTGGTCCTCGACCGCAAACACGAACTCCATCAGCGCCAGCGAGTCGAGTCCGAGCGCCTGCAGCGTGGTCTGCGGCGAGACATCTTCGCGGGCGATGTCAAACTGCGCGTGCAGGACGCCGACAACCGATTCAAAGGTGGAGGGGGACATGGTGGAGGTCGGGTTGGAGCTGCGGGGTGACGCGCACCGCCGGGGCGGCAGCGACGGCGTCGACGAAGCGGACGGTCTCGCGGACGACGTCGCGGCGGTCGTTGTCGATCGTGATCATGTGGTAGCTCTCGCGCAGCAGCACGCTGCGGAACGAGTCTGCGCGTAGCTCGCGCTCGAGCAGCTCGACGTTGACGGGGCTGGCCATCTCGTCCTCCACGGCGTGGAGCGCGAGCACCGCCTTGCACCGCAAGCGGGACAGCCGGCGACTGACCAGGCGTCGCAGGCGATCGTTCTCGCGCAGATGCGACACGCCGATGGTCGCCGCGCCGGCCCGCGAGACGCTCCGCTGCGCCAGCTCGCGCACCACCCAGCCGCGAACGCGCGGGTTCTTCACGCCGTAGGGCGGCCGCTCGCGGTAGCGCCAGAAGCGCCCGAGCGGGGTGTACAGCGCCAGCGGCAGCAGGAACTGGTAGGGCGGCACCGCCCAGCCATCGAGCCGCAAGGAGGTCGACATCAGCACCAGGCCGTCGATCGCGGCCGCCACTTCGGCGTCGATCAGGGCGCCGAGGGCCAGGTTGGCACCCGCCGACAGCCCGACGAGCACGACGCTGCGCCCGCGCGCGGCCTCGCGGCGGACGGCCTCGCCGACCGCGCGCAACCACTCACGGTGCGACGATGCGCGCTGCTCGACGCGCGAAGCGTCGAAGGAATAACCCTCGATCGCCAGCGGCAGCACCGCGTGACCGGCCAGGCGCAGGCCGCTGACCACCGACAGCATCTCGTCCGCGGTGCTGCACAGCCCGTGCAGCAGGATGGCCGTCGTGGGCCGGCGCGCCGCCGCGCTCAACGCAGCCCCAGCGCACCCGCGGCGCGGTCATGTCGTATTCTCATCTCCCGTTTATCGCCGCGGTCGCCTGACCGCAAGCTGACCAACGATGCGCTTGCTGCTGGTCGAAGACGACTTGGTGTTGCGTGAGGTCGTGCAGCGCAGCCTGGCCGATGCCGGTCATCGCGTCGATGTCGCAGCGACGGCGGCGGATGCCCGCCACCTGTGGCGGGTGCAGCCTTTCGACGCCGTGCTGCTGGACCTCAACCTCCCCGATGGCAGTGGCCTGTCCGTGCTGCGCGACGCGCGCGGCCGCGGCGACCGCACGCCGGTGCTGGTCCTGACGGCGCGCAACCGGACCGACGAGCGCATCGCAGGCCTCGACGCCGGCGCCGACGACTACCTGGGCAAGCCCTTCGATCTGGCCGAAGTCGACGCCCGGCTGCGCGCCTTGGTGCGGCGGGCGCTGGGCGCGGAAGATCGCGTCGAGGTGGGGCGCCTCACGCTCGACCGGCGTGCCGGTCGCTTCCACGTCGGCTGCGGCGCGATGCGGGTCGCGCTCGAACTGCCGGCGCGCGAGTTCGAGGTCCTGCTCGCGCTGATGACGCCCCCGGGCCGGGTCCTCAGCAAGCGAGCGCTGTCCGATCGCCTTTCCGGCTTCGACGACACCCTCGCCGACAACGCGCTGGAAGCCTTCATCTCGCGCCTGCGGCGCAAGCTGCAAGGCACGGGGGCGACCATCCGGACCCTGCGCGGGCTGGGCTACCTCGTCGAGCCGCAGGCGGATCCCGGTGACTGAAGTCCCGCTCGATGGCCCGGCGGCGCCGCAGCGCGCTTCGACGCTGCCCTCGCTGCGAAGGCGGGTGATGTGGCGCGTGATGGCGCCGCTGGCGCTGACCTGGCTGCTTGGCAGCGCGCTGGCGCTCACGGTGGCCGCGGTGTACACGCGCAAGGCCTTCGATCGCTCGCTGCTCGACGACGCGTTCGCGGTGGCCGCCAACGTCGAGCTGCGTGCCGGCCGGCTGGCCTTCGAGCTGTCCAACCGCGAGACGTCGAAGGTTCTGTTCGACCACGACGAGAAGGTCTTCTTCGCCGTCGTCCGCGGCGACGGGTCGGTCCTGGCGGGCCGGGACGAGCTCGCCGCGTGGCCGGTGGACCGCACCGAACCCTGGACCTTCGGCGACCATCGGCTCGACGGCCTGGATCTGCGCGCGGTGTCCCTCGTGCGCGAGTCGCCCCGGCCCTTCGTCGTCGTGGTCGCACAGACCACGCGCAGCCGATCGAAGCTGGCGGGGCAGTTGCTGGCCGCGTCGCTGATGCCGCAGGCGGCCCTGCTGCTCGTGCTGGGCCTGTGGCTGCAGCGCTCGATCCGAGGCGAGCTCGAGCCGCTGTCCCGGCTGGAGCAGGCGCTGGAGCAGCGCGACACCAACGACCTGACACCGGTGCATCTGACGCCGCGCACGCGCGACATCGCGCATCTGGCCGATGCCGTCAACGCGTTGATGGCGCGCATCGGCGCCGCGGTCCGGCTCCAGCGCGAGTTCGCGGGCAATGTCGCGCACGAGCTGCGCACGCCATTGGCCGGCATCCGGTCGTTGGCCGCGTACGGGCTGGCCCAGCGCGACGCCGCGGTGTGGCAGGAGCAGCTGCGCCGGATCGTCGCCAGCGAGGCGCGGGCGAGCCACCTCGTCGACCAGCTGCTCGCCCTCGCGCTGGCGGACGAAGCCGGCGGCAGCCTGCAGCTCGAGCCGGTGGCGCTCGACGCCCTGGTTCGCGACCTGCTGCTGCGGATGATGCCGCGCGCCGATGCGCTGGGTGTGGACCTCGGTGCCGCCGGGCTCGAGCAACCCTTGTTCGCGCTCGGAACGCCGGCCCTGCTCGAGGGCCTGCTGTCGAACCTGCTGGACAACGCGATCCGTTACGGCCGCCCGACGACTGTCGGGGAGACACCGCGCGTGACGGTCGCCGCCGAGCCGCAGGGCGCCGAGGTCTGCCTGAGTGTCACCGACAACGGCCCGGGCATGGACGCCGCGCAGCGCGCACGCGTGCTGGCGCGCTGGGAACAGGGGTCCGCCGGGGTGCAGCTGGGTGAGGGGGCCGGGCTGGGACTGGCCATCACCGTGCGCTATGTCGCCCTCCTGGGCGGGCGGATGGAGCTCAGCACGGCGGCCGACGGTACCGGCTTGAGGGCCACCGTCTGGCTGCTGCGCCACCCGGGCCCGGCCGTCGCGTGAGGCGCCGCACACCGGCGGTACGGGCCAGCCTCGCCCGCGGTCGGCCCGACCGCCGCTATTGCGGCCGGCCGCCGCTCTCGGCGCTGGCCGCGGCACCGGGCCGCGCGGGCACGATCGGCAGCGACAGCTCGGCGCGCAGACCGCCCCGCGGCGAGTCGGTCAATGTCACCTCGCCGCCATGCTGCCGTGCGATCGCCCGTGCGATCGCGAGCCCCAGCCCGCTGCCGCCACCGCGCCCGGGTTCGCGGCGGTGGAAGCGGTCGAACACGCGCTCGCGCTCCGGCGCTGGGATGCCGGGGCCGCCGTCGTCGACGCGCACCGTCGAGCGGGCTGCGTCGGCCATCACTTCCACCCGCACCCGCGGCGCCGGTCCGGCGTACTTGAGCGCGTTGTCCACCAGGTTGCGCACCGCGCTGCGCAGTGCGTCAGGATCGCCGCGCAGCGGCATGGCGGCAGCGGCGACGAACGCGATCTCGCCCTGGCACGCGTCGGCCAGTGGCTGGCTGTCGGCGACCGCGGCGCGCACGACCTCGGCGAGGTCGATGTCGCGCATCACCACAGCCACCGACGGGTCGGCGCGCGCCAGCGCCAGCAGCTGCTCCACCAGGTGCCGCGCGCGCTCGACGCCGGCGTTCAGCCGCGCCACCGCGTCGTCGCGTTCGGCGGCGTCGGCGGCGTTGCCGAGCAGCCCGAGCTGCAGCTTGAGCGCGGTCAGCGGCGAGCGCAGTTCGTGCGCAGCGTCGGCGACGAATTCGCGCTGCGCATCGAAGGCCTGCGCCAGGCGACCGAGCAGGGTGTTGAACGACGCCACCAGTGGCGTGACTTCTGATGGCAGGCCGTCCAGCGGCAGCGGCTCGAGCGCACCCGCATCGCGCGAGCGTGCCTCGCGCGCCACCCGCGCCAGCGGTGCCAGCGACGCACCCACCAGCCACCACATCGCCAGCGCCACCAGCGGCGCGGCCAGCGCGATCGGCAGCACGCTGCGCGCCGCCGCCGCGGCCGCCAGCCTTCGCCGCACCGACAGCGGCTGCGCCACCTGCACGATGCGCAACGGCGTGGCAGCGCAGAACATGCGCCAGCTCGCGCCCCCGGCCTTCACGGTGCTGAAACCGAGCACCGCGCGCGCCGGCAGCTGCGGCGCCGGCAGCGTGCTGTACAGCGCGACACCGTCGATCGACCAGATCTGCACCACGTAGTCGAAGTCGGCGTTGGCCAGCGCCGCGCGCTCGTCGTCGGGGATGTGGCCCTGGTCGCGCAGCGACAGCGCCATCTGCCGCAGGTGGTAGTCGAACAGCTCGTTGGTCTCCGCATTGACGCTGAAGTAGGTGCCGCCACCGACCAGCAGCGCCGCCACGCCGGCCAGCGCCAGCAGAAAGCCGAACAGGCGCCCGCGCAGCGACTTCATCGCGCCGTCACCGCACGCATTCAGCCCTGGCCCTTGGGCGGTCCGACGTAGTAGCCCACGCCACGCTGGTTGTGGATCAGGTCGTCGCCGAGCTTCCTGCGCAGCTGGTGCACATAGACGCTGATCGCGTTGCTCTCCAGCTCCTCGCCCCAGCCGTAGAGCCTGTCCTCGAGCTGGGCGCGCGAGAGGATCGCTCCCGGTCGCTCCATCAGCGCCTGCAGCAGCGCGAACTCGCGCGCCGACAGCAGCAGCTGCCGGCCGCCGCGCGAGACCTCGCGCGTGGCGGGGTCGAGCCGCAGGTCTGCCACCTGCAGCGCGGTGCTCGCGCGGCCGGCCGCGCGGCGGCCCACCGCGCGCAGCCGGGCCAGCAACTCGTCGAGCTCGAAGGGCTTGACGAGGTAGTCGTCGGCGCCGGCGTCCAGCGCCGCCACCTTGTCGGCCACCGCGTCGCGCGCGGTGAGCACGACCACCGGGGTGACGTCGCCGCGCCCGCGCAGCGCGCGCAGCACCTCGACGCCGCCGCGCCCGGGCAGCCCGAGGTCGAGCAGCACGGCATCGAAGCGTTCGCTGGCCAGCGTCGCATCGGCAGCATGGCCGTCGCGCACCCAGTCGGCGGCGAAGCCCTGGCGCCGCAGCGCGGCGCGCAGGCTGTCGCCGATCATCTCGTCGTCTTCCACCAGCAGAACGCGCATCACCGTCTCCGACGCGAAGGCCCGGGTCGCGAGTGTGCCTGCACCGCCGACCTCCCGAGCCGTTGGCGATTTCGCAAACGGTTACGCCTGCGGCGGTCCGCTCACCGCATTTAGCCTCACGGCAATACACCGACACAGTGGCCTGAGCAGAATCGAGCCTGCAGCCAGCCCCACGCCCACCGGCGCTGGACCGGTTCCGGTTTCAACTCGAGGGACACTCCGATGAAGAACAAGCTTGGACTCTGGATCGCGTTGCCGCTGGCGGCTGCGTTGGCGCTGGCCGCGTGTGGCGGCGGCAGCGGCGGCACCACCACCGCGACGGGCACCGCGGCGCCCACGGCGCTCTCCTCGTCGGGCACGATCGACGCCTTCGGCAGCGTGTTCGTCAACGGCCACGAATTCGCCATCGGTGCGGCCAAGATCCTCGACGACGACGCGCCGGCCAGCATGCTCGACGCCTCGGCGCTGGAGGTCGGGATGTCGGTCGATGTCGTCGCCGCCGCCGACAGCACCAGCACCAGCCCCGCGGCCGCCGAAATCCACCTCCACCCGCTGGCGCGTGGCGTCGTCGATGCCTTGGACACCAACGCCAGCACGCTGACGGTGATGGCGCAGACGGTGCAGCTCACCGCGGGCACCAACTTCAGCGACCACCGCGCCTGCCTCACCGCGACGACGTCCCCCTGCACCGCGGTCGCAGGCCAGTCCGACCTCACGGCCACCACCGGCAGCGTCGCCGGCAACTACGTCACCGTCTACGGCTACCTCCACAGCACGGGCACCGCGGGCGGCACCTCGAGCATCGTCGCGACGCTGATCGTCGTCAACGACCCGCCCACCAGCCCCGGCCCGCTCGCCTACAAGGCCGAGGGCTTGATCACTGCGGCCAGCGGCACAACGGCGTCGATCGGCGGCCTCGCGCTCGACCTCTCCGTGGCCACCTGCTACGCCAAAGGCGCCGCCACGGCCTGCGCCGGTGCCTACGCCATCGGTCAGGTGGTCTCGGCGGTGGGCGCCACCGCGCCAGCCCTGCCCGCCAGCAGCTTCCAGCCCGCCTACGTGCGGCTGCGCAGCAAGCTGCCGGTGCAGACCGATGGCGCGCCGGTCGAGATCGAGGGCAGGGTGTCGAGCGTCAGCGCGTCGCCGGCCTCCTTCGCCATCCGCGGCATCATGGTCGATGCCACGGCGCTCTCCAGCGGCAGCCTGCCGGCGGCGGGCGACATCGTCCGCGTGGCCGGCGTCGTGGCCGCCGGCGGCACTTCGATCGCCGCCAGTTCGGTGACCGTGATCCACGCCACCCTCAGCGCGACCTACGGCTTCGAAGGCGATGCTGGCGGCGTCGTCGCCGGCAGCAGCGCGAACACCTGGGTGCTGACGCTGCTCGGCCAGAGCATCGCCGTCGGCGCGAACACCCGGCTCGCCGACCGCTCGCAGCACGGCAACCCGAGCGGCCCGACGACGAACCCGTTCAACATCACGACCTTCCAGACCTACCTCGCCGCCAGCGCCTCGCAGCACCTGCTGGTGACCGCGCAGGCCGACGACAGCGGCAAGCTGAGCGCGATGTCGCTGACCATCGTGCCGGAGCCGAGCGTCGCGGGCATCGCCGGCATCGGCGGCATCGTCGATGCGACGCCGGCACCGGTCAACGGCGGCGCAGGCGGCACGACCGCCTTCTCGGTGCACGGCCTGGCCGTGAGTGCCGACACCGGCGCGGTGATCGGCGGCGCGTTCCCGCTGCTGGCGCGGCTGTCGTGGTCGCGGGGCATCTCGGCCGGCGACCTGCTGCTCGTGCGCGGCAGCTACGCCGGTGGCACGATCACCGTGACCGCGCCGCCCAGCGCCACCAGCGTCGTGATCGACAAGGGCGCGCCGCAGCGCGGCAACGACTACGACGGTTTCTGACACCGACGCGACGCGTTCGCGCGGCAGGCCAGGCTCGCGCCCGGCGGGTGACGACGATCGAGGGGCCGCCGGCCCCTTCGACGCGTCCGCGCCGTCAGAGCCAGCGGAACACGAACGGCATCAGCAGCGACGCCAGCAGCACCTGCAGCCCGAGCGCGATGCCGGCATAGGCCCCGGCATCGGCATGCACCTGCAACGCCCGTGCGGCGCCGATACCGTGCGACGCGGTACCGATGGCAAAGCCGCGGATCGGCCAGTCGTCGATGCGCAGCAGCCCGAACAGCGTGCGCGCCGACAGCGCGCCGACCATGCCGGTGAGCACCGCGAACACCGCAGCCAGCGCCGGCACGCCACCGATGCGCTCGGCGATGCCCATCGCCACCGGCGCCGTCACCGACTTGGGCGCGAGCGAGCGCAGCACGTCGCCCGGCAGGCCGAAGGCCCAGCCCAGCGCCACCGCGCTGCCTGCGGCCGCAAGGCCGCCGATGAGTGCTGCCGCCACGAGCGCGACGCCGCGCCGGCGCACCTCGGCGCGGCGCAGCCACAGCGGCCAGGCCAGCGCGACGACGGCGGGCCCCAGCAGCACGTGCACGAACTGCGCGCCGGCGAAGTAGGCCGGGTAGGGGGTTCGCGTGAGCAGCAGCACGGCGCCGATCCCGACCACCGACCAAAGCACCGGGTTGGCCCAGGGCGCACGCCGCACAAGGTCGTAGAGCGCCTGCGCGGCAACATAGGTCGCCAGCGTCGCGGTCAGCCCGAACAGCGGCGTGGACGCCAGATAGACCCACAGCTGCACGAAGTCAGCCATCGTCGCGCCCCTGGGACTCTTCACCCGTCGAGGCGGGCGCCGCAACCGTCGCAGGCGCGTCGCGCCGCAGCAGCCCGCGCAGGACCAGCGCCGTCACCGCCATGCCGACCCAGGTCGACAGCACGATCACGACCAGCAGGCGAACGCCGTAGCGCGCGACGAGGTCGAGATGCGTGATCACGCCGACGCCCACCGGCACGAACAGCAGCGACAGGTGCTGCAGCAACAGCCCGGCGGCGGCGGCCACCGGTTCGCGCACCGGCGCCCAATGCA
This sequence comes from Betaproteobacteria bacterium, assembly GCA_037443665.1. Taxonomy (GTDB): domain Bacteria; phylum Pseudomonadota; class Gammaproteobacteria; order Burkholderiales; family Burkholderiaceae_C; genus Rubrivivax. Next base: position 5,166 of record JBBINW010000007.1, on the reverse strand, counting down.
GCGCCGGCAGCAGCAGCACCATGCCGACCACCGGCCCCGGAAACGGCAGCCCCAGCGCATGGGTCAGCGCCTCGCCGGCGGCCTGCAGCAGCAGCAGCATCGACAGCCCGCGCAAGGCGATCATTCGGCCTCACCCTGATGGCGGTTCTCGTGCATGGGGTCCTCCCTTGGTCGCGAGTATGCGGTGCAGCCGGGCCTGCATCGGCATCGCAGCGCGCCGGCGACGCCGGCAACGCCCGCGCGGCCGGCTACCATCGCATGCCTCGCTGCCCCCGGTTTTTGATGCGTCCCCCAAGAGAGTTCGGTGTCCTGCTGCTGGCCCGTCTGCGCCCGTCGGAATGGCAGCGCGTGCTCATGGCGGCGGCCGTCATTGGCGTGCTCGGGGCGCTGGCGACGATCGGCTTTCGCGAATTGCTGTGGACCGCGGAGCGGGCGATGTTCGGCCGCTCCGACGGCCTGGTGCTGATCGCCTCCGGGCTGCCCTGGTGGCAACGGCTGATCTCGCCGGCGCTGGGCGGCATCGTCGCCGGGCTGCTGCTCAGCCAGGCCCGGCGCCTGGCCCGCCGCAGCAGCGGTAACGACTACATGGAGGCGATCGCGCTCGGCGACGGCGACCTGCCGGTGCGCGTGTCGCTGCTGCGGGCGCTGTCGTCGGCGGCCAGCGTGAGCACTGGCGGCGCGATCGGCCGCGAGGGCTCGATGGTGCAGCTTGCGGCGCTGACGGGCTCGCTGGTCGGGCGCTGGCGCCGCGCGCCGGTGCCGCGGCGGCGGCTGCTGGTGGCCTGTGGCGCCGCCGCCGGCGTGGCCACGGCGTACAACGCACCGATCGCCGGCGCGCTCTTCGTGGCCGAGATCGTGCTGCACTCGCTGGCGCTGGAGACCATCGGCGCCCTGCTCGTGGCTTCCGTCGCGGCGCACGTGGTGGCGATGGCGCTGATCCCCACCGAGCCCTTGTACCGGGTGCCGGAATTCGCTCTCGGCAGCGGCAGCGCGACCCTGTTGCTGTCGTCGATCGGGCTCGTGGCCGGCTTCGCCGCGCCGCTGTACCTGTGGGTGCTGGACCGCGGCCACGCGCTGTTCAGGCGCTGGCCGGCGCCGCCCTGGCTGCGCCTGGGCACCGGCGGGCTGATCGTCGGCGCGCTGTCGCTGGCCAGCCCCGGCGTCTGGGGCAATGGGTACAGCGTGGTCAGCTCGATCCTGCACGGCGGCTGGGTCTGGCAGGCACTGCTGCTGGTGCTGCTGCTGAAGGTGCTCGCGGTGGCCGCGACCACCGGCTCGGGCGCGGTCGGGGGCATCTTCACGCCGACGCTGTTCGTCGGCGCCGCCGCCGGCGCGCTGTGCGCGGCGATGCTGCACGCCGTCTGGCCTGGGGCGCCCGGGGCGTCGGCCGTCGTCGCCGTCGGCATGGGAGCGTTCCTGGCCGCGTGCACGCACGCACCCCTGATGTCGGTGCTGATGATCTTCGAGATGACAGAGAACTACGGCGTCGTCGTGCCCTCGATGCTGGCCTGCGTGCTCGCGTACTCGATCTCGCGCACGCTGCGCGAGGCGTCGATCTACTCCGAGGCTGCCGGCAGTTCGGTGCCGACACCGACGCTGACCGTGGCCGCCGACTTCCTGCGCCCCGACTGCGCCACCGTGCAACCCGGCTCGCCGCTGGCCGCGCTCGAGGCGACCTTCCTGCGTTACCGCTGGCAGCATGTCTACGTGGTCGACGAGCAAGGCCACTTCAAGGGTGCGATCCCGTTGTACGACATCGCCAGCCTGCTGCGCGCGCCCGGGCAGGCCGAGGCCGCCTGGCCGCAGACCCTGATGCGCACCGACTTCCCGCGCGTGCAGACCGACACCCCGGCTTGGCAGGTGCTGGAGACCTTTGCCAAGCACAGCGGCGAGCGGCTGCCGGTGCTCGACGGCGAGGGCCGTCTGGCCGGCCATGTCACCAAGACCGACCTGGTGCTGATGTTCCGCGAGCGGCTGGCCGGGCGCTGAAACCGGGGCAATCGCCGCCGGCAGCACGCCCGAGGATCCCCGGCAACGCCGGATCCCGATCTGCTCCGCTTCGCCGGCGCTTTTCCGGCCCTGCCGCCCGCGGCCAGCACCTACGCTCGCGGGCGATGCTGCCCACCCTGCCGAAGACCCGCCCTGCCCCGGTGAATAAGACCCTGGCCACCACCGCCTTCGACTCGGCCCGGCGCGGCCTGGCGCACGAGAACGCCGGCGCCTGGGCCGAAGCCGCCGGATGCTACGAGGCGGCGCTCGCGCTCGAGCCGCGGTCTTTCGCGGTGACGATGAACCTGGCCGGCGTGCTCGCGCGGATGCAGCGCTTCGACGCGGCCGAGCAACGCTACCGCGAGGCGATCGCGCTGCAGCCCGCATCGCCCGCCGCCTGGTCGAACCTGGGCGCAATGCTCGCCGCCCTGCACCGCGACACCGACGCGCTGGCCTGCTGCGCGCACGCGCTGCAACTCGACCCGCGATTCCACAAGGCGCGCTTCAACCTCGCCTACCCGCTGCTGCGCCAGGGGCGCTGGGCCGAAGGGCTGCTGTGCCTGGAGGCGCGGCCCAGCCTGGCTACGCTGCAGGCGCAGCTGAATGCGCCGTGCTGGGCCGGCGAGGACCTCGCGGCTCGTTCGCTGCTGCTGGTCAGCGATGCCGGCCACGGCGACCTGATCCAGATGGCCCGCTATGCCGCCGCGCTGCGCGAGCGCGGCGCCGGACGGCTGCTGCTGTGGGGCCAGCGCGGGCTCACGCGACTGCTCGCGAACGACGCCGGCTTCGACGAGGTCCTGGACTTCGCCGCGCCGCTGCCGAGCTCGGGCTGGGACCTCTGGGCGCCGACGCTGAGCCTGCCTTTCCTGTGCGGCACGCGGGTCGAGGCCCTGCCCGACCACCTGCCGTACCTGCACCCCGATCCCGCTCGCGTGGCGCACTGGCAGCGCTGGCTGCAGGCCTTCGGGCCGGCGCCGGCGCTGCGCGTCGGCCTCGTCTGGCGCGGCGACCCGCGGCACGAGAACGACGGCCAGCGCTCGCTGCCGGGGCTGGCCACGCTCGCCCCGCTGGCCGCCGTCGCCGGCGTGCAATGGATCAGCCTGCAGCGCGGCGCCGGCGAAGACGAGCCGCTGCGGGCGAGCTCGCCGCTGCCGGTGCAGGCCCCGCCCGAGCCGCTGCAGGATTTCGCCGACACCGCGGCCCTGGTCGCGAACCTCGACCTCGTGATCGGCGTCGACACCTCGACCGTGCATCTGGCCGGCGCGCTGGCCAAGCCGGTGTGGGTGATGCTGCCCGAGCACCTCACCGACTGGCGCTGGCTGCAGGAGCGCAGCGACTCGCCCTGGTACCCCGGCGTGATGCGGCTGTTCCGCCAGCGCCGGTCGGGCGACTGGGCGGGATTGATGGCCGAGGTCGCCGCGGCGCTGCGCGAAGTCCCGCGCAGGGCTCGCTTCGACACCGCCACCGTGGCCGACCTTCGAGGCCCGGCAGCCTGACGGCGGTGCGTCAGGCGCCTGCGACCGGCCGCAGCACCTTGGGCACCGCGTTCGGCCGCAGCCTGAACGCGTCCGGCAGCCCCGAGCCCAGGAGCGGGCGCAGGTACATGCGGAAGGCGTCGGTCACGTCGGTGCCGCTGGGCGTGATGAACTCGTCCTCCATCGTCCGCGTCTTGCCGGCCACCGCAGCCAGCGGCAGCAGTTCGTAGTCGACCGAGTAGAAGCCGGTGCGCTTGATCGCCACCGAGCCGTTGACGCCACCCCACATCGCGTACTGCACGGCCTTCTCGCCGACCTCGCGCGCCTCGCGCTGATCGACGTCGCTGACGCAGCCGACGAAGCTGCGCTGCAGGTAGCCGAAGGTGTCGCCGCGCACGCGCTTGATCGCGAGCTTGGCCTTGATCTCCTCGCACAGCAGGTCGGCCAGCGCACCGCTGCCCGAGAGCTGCACGTTGCCGTGCGCGTCACGCTCCAGGTCCTTGGCCAGCATCGCCAGGATCGGCTGCCCGCGCTCGTCGTGGATGCCTTCGCTGACGGCGATCACGCAGCGGCCATGGCGCTCGTACATGGCCTTCACGTCGGCCAGGAAGCGGTCGATGACGAAGGCACGCTCGGGCAGGTAGATCAGGTGCGGGCCGTCGTCGGGGAACTTCTTGCCCAGCGCCGACGCGGCGGTCAGGAAGCCCGCGTGGCGCCCCATCACGACGCCGACATAGACGCCGGGCAGCGCCGCGTTGTCGAGGTTGGCGCCGGCGAAGGCCTGGGCCACGAAGCGCGCCGCCGAGGGGAATCCCGGCGTGTGGTCGTTGAGCACGAGGTCGTTGTCGATCGTCTTCGGGATGTGGATGCAGCGCAGCGGGTAGCCGGCCTTCTCCGCCTCCTCGGCGACGATACGCACGGTGTCGCTGGAGTCGTTGCCGCCGATGTTGAAGAAGTGCTCGATCTCGTGCGCGGCCAGCACCTTGAACATCTCGCGGCAGTAGGCCAGGTCGGGCTTGTCGCGCGTGGAGCCCAGCGCCGCCGCGGGCGTGCCGGCGACGAGTTCCAGGTTGTGGCTGGTCTCCTGCGTGAGATCGACGAAGTCCTCGTTGACGACCCCGCGCACGCCGTGCCGCGCGCCATAGACGCGGCGGATGCCGATGTGGCGACGCGCCTCGAGCACGACGCCGACCAGGCTCTGATTGATCACCGCCGTGGGCCCACCCCCCTGGGCGACGAGTATCTTTCCGGATGCCATGCCACCTCCTGGTGCGATTGCCGTCTGGCATGCATCGTAGCCCCTGCGCCGCGCCGCGAGTCGAGTGCTTCCGCGCCGGCGCCAGGGGACGGCCGTGCCGGCAGGGTCCGGGCGGGTCAGCGCCCGCAGGCCCGCGGCATCAGAACGCCACCACCTGCACCCGCATGCCGCGCGAGGCGAGCAGGGCGCGCGCCTTCTCGGCCTCTTCGCTGCGGGCAAACGGCCAGCTCGCGACGCGCCAGTCGTCGCCCTGCGGCAGGATCTCGGTGCGTACGCCGGGGCCGCCGAGCAATGCCGCCATCGCGGCCATCACCTGCTCGGCCTCGGCATGCGTGCGCAAGGCACGGGTGGAGACGGCGTAGGCCGGCGCCGGCGTGCCGGCGTCGGCGGATGCGCCAGCGGCCGGCGGGGCTGCGCGGCCCGCCGCGCTGCCGGCACTCGCAA
>JBBINW010000006.1:0-111919 GCA_037443665.1 Betaproteobacteria bacterium | reverse complement strand
CGACGGCGGCGAAGCCGGCCGCGGGCCGGTTGGCGGCCGGGCCGGCGGTGGCAACGGCGCCACGCCGGGTGTCGGCCGGCCCTGCGGCGGCGGCACGACGCCTTCGACCCGTGCCGGCGCCACCGGCCGCCGGTGCTCGATCGCTTCGCGCGGGACCACCGTCAGCGCGCCCGGCACCTCCTGGTTAACGTAGCTCCACGGGCGGTTCGGCGCCCGGCCGCTGCGCGGGCCGTAGTTGATGCGTTCCTCGTAGCCGCGGCTGGCGCGGTAGTAGGGCACAAACGGCTCTCGCGGTGCCAGCGGCACCCAGCCCACCGCGGGCAGCGACGCGCCACCGATGCCAACCGAGACGCTGAAGTTGGCGCCGCCGATCCAGGCCACCAGGGCCGGCGCGTAGACCGGCCGCGGCTGGTAGGCACCGGGCGACCAGCACCAATGCCCGCGCCAGTAGACCCAGCGGCCATAGTGAAACGGTGCAAAGCCCCAGGGCGCCTCGTCGATCCAGTTCCAGCCCCAGGGAGCGATCCAGGCCCAGTGGCCGTAGCGGTACGGTGCCCAGTCCACCGCCACGCCGTAGGGCACCCACACCGGGCCGATGTCGGGCGCCTGCTCCCAGCGGCCGTTGGCGTCCAGGTCTTCGGCACCGGTCATCTCGGGCGAGACGTAGCCCATCGCTGCGCTGCGTTCGTCGCTGGCATCGGCCCCGGCCACCCAGGCTGCAAATTCATCGTGCGGCATCGCGTCGACCTGGCTCTGCAGCGCGCCCCTGACGCCCTCGCGCCAGACCTCGAAGCGCTGGCCTGACCTGATGGCGAACGCTTCGGCGCCCTCGCCCGTCCGCAGTTCGCCGCGCCAGCTGCCGGCGAACGTGCTGTCGTCGATGCGGTCGATGCGGAAGTGACCGCCGGACAGCGGCTGCAGCCTGGCCTCTTCGGTGATGACATCGGTCTGCGCGGCGACCTCGCGCGAGCGCAACCGCAGTGCCAGCGTGCCGTCGTGTAGCTGGAAGCTCAGCCGCTCGTCGTCCAGGCGCAGCACCTCGAGTTCGCTGCCCGCGCCCACGCGCAGGGTGGTCGATCCAATGCGCAATTCGGCACGCGCATCGGCATCGGTGGCCAGGCGGTCGCCGGTGGTCAACGGCCGGTTGCGGTCGGCCGGCAGCCATTCACCCTCGTCGGGGTCATAGAGCCAGACGTGGCCCTGCGTCTCGGCCAGGCGCCCGACCCGGCCCGGCGGGTCGCCCTGGGCACGCGCCAGCAGCGGCGCCACAACGGCCAGGCAGAGGATCAACCTCCGCAGGAGACTTCGTTCGATGTCCATAAATCCTCAACGCGCGAGCCGCGCCCACCGCCGACCGCTCTCACATCCTGCAACGGAGTCGCCCCGGGGCCGTGGCGTCCGCGCTTCAGTCGTCACTATTGGGGTCGAGCTCGGGAAACAACACGCTGGTGTAGCCGAACTTCGTCAGGTCGGTCATCCGCGTCGGGTACAGGCGGCCGATCAGGTGGTCGCACTCGTGCTGCACGACGCGGGCGTGGAAGCCGTCGGCCTCTCGGTCGATCGGCCGGCCCTGGAGGTCGAAGCCGGTGTAGCGGATGCGCGCCCACCGCGGCACGACGCCGCGCAGGCCGGGCACCGACAGGCAGCCCTCCCAGCCATCGATGCGCTCGTCGCCCATCGGCGTGATCACCGGGTTGACGAGCACCGTCTGCGGCACCGGCGGCGCCTCGGGGTAGCGGTCGTTGTGGGCGAAGCCGAAGATCACCAGCCGCAGATCGACGCCGATTTGCGGCGCCGCCAGCCCGGCGCCGTCGTTGGCGGCCATCGTCTCGAACATGTCGCGAACGAGCTCGTGAAGCGCGGGCGTATCGAATTCGCGCACCGGCGCTGCGACGCGCAGAAGCCGCGGGTCGCCCATCTTGAGGATCTCGCGCACGGTCATCGGGCAGGCCTCGGTAAGGTTTGGCAACGCATGGTCTTCTCGTTCTGAGAAGGTCGGCGCCGGGAAATGGCGGCCACAGGGCTCGAAAACAAGCCCGGCGGCCAATTATCCGGGCTCGCATCCGGGCTCGCATCGCCGTGCCGATGCGGATGGCCGATCGCGGCCGAGCGCCGGACGCGCGCAGGCGGCGCGCTACATCCGCGGCCACAACCGCCCCGTGTCAATCGCCGGCGCCGAGCAGCGCCCGCATTCCGGCCTCGTCCAGCACGGTGACCCCGAGTTCGCGCGCCTTGTCGAGCTTGCTGCCGGCCTCGCTGCCCGCCACCACCCAGTCGGTCTTCTTCGACACCGAGCCCGCGACCTTGCCACCGGCGGCCTCGATCAAGGCCTTGGCCGCGTCGCGTGACAACGTCGGCAGCGTGCCGGTCAGCACCAGCGTGCGGCCGGCCAGCGGCCGCGGCGTCGCGTCGCTGCCCGTGCCTTGGCCTTCTTCCCACCGGATGCCCGCCGCGCGCAACTGCTCGACGACCTCGACGTTGTGCTGTTGCTCGAAGAACGTGCGGATGCTCTGCGCGACGACCGGCCCCACATCGGGGACCTCCAGCAACTCCTCGACGCTGGCAGCCATGATCCGCTCCAGGCTGCCGAAGTGGCGCGCGAGGTCCTTCGCCGTGGCCTCGCCGACGTGGCGGATGCCCAGGGCGTAAAGAAAGCGGGCCAGCGTCGTGTGCTTGCTCCTGTCCAGCGCGGCAGCCAGGTTGGCGGCGCTCCGGTCGGCCATGCGGTCCAGCGCCGCGAGACGGGCGATGCCCTTGTCGCTGGCCAGCGCGTAGAGCTCGGGCAGGCTGCGCACGATGCCGCCATCGACGAGCTGATCGACCAGCCGCTCGCCCAGACCCTCGATGTCCATTGCGAGCCGGCCGGCAAAGTGAAGCATCGCCTGCTTACGCTGCGCGGCGCAGAACAGGCCACCGGTGCAGCGGTGGTCGATCCCGCCCTTCTCGCGCAACACCTTGCTGCCGCACACCGGGCAAGTCGCGGGCATGTGGAAGTTGGGCACGTAGGCCTTCCGTTTGCCACCTGCGGCGTTGATGCGGCCGACGACCTCGGGGATGACATCGCCGGCGCGACGCACGATCACCTGGTCGCCGACGCGAACGCCCTTGCGCCGCAACTCGAACAGGTTGTGCAGCGTCGCGTTGCTGACCGTGGTGCCGCCAACGAAGACCGGCTCGAGCCTGGCCACCGGCGTGAGCTTGCCGGTGCGGCCGACCTGGACCTCGATGCTGTTGAGCCGCGTGATCTGCTCCTGGGCCGGGAACTTGTGCGCCACCGCCCAGCGCGGCTCTCGGGTGACGAAGCCCAGCCGGCGCTGCAGCTCGATACGGTTGACCTTGTAGACGACGCCGTCGATGTCGAAAGGCAGCGCGTCGCGACGGCCCGCGATCGCGTCGTGGAACGCGACCAGGCCCGCGGCGCCGTGGACCACCCGCCGGTCGGCGCTGACCGGAATGCCAAGGCCTTGGAGCGCGTCGAGCGTGGCGCTGTGCGTGACCGGCTGGCGCCAGCCCTCGATGTCACCCAGGCCGTAGGCGAAGAAGCTCAGGGGCCGCTGCGCGGCGATCCTGGGGTCGAGCTGGCGCACCGCGCCGGCAGCGGCGTTGCGCGGATTGACGAACGTCTTCTCGCCCTTCTCGCGCTGGCGCGCGTTGAGGCGCTCGAAGCGGTCGCGGCGCATGAAGACTTCGCCCCGCACTTCGAGCAGCGGCGGCGCCGCGCCGTCGGCTTCCAGCAAGCGCAGAGGGATGGCGCCGATGGTGCGGATGTTCTGCGTCACATCCTCCCCGGTCTCGCCGTCGCCGCGCGTCGCAGCCTGCACCAGCACGCCGGCCTCGTAGCGCAGGTTGATCGCCAGGCCGTCGAGCTTGAGCTCGGCGGCGTACTCCACCGGCGGCGCCTCCGCCGCCAGTTCGAGCTCTCGACGGACGCGCTCGTCGAAGGCCCGGGCGCCGGCGGCCGTGGTGTCGGTCTCGGTGCGGATGCTGAGCATCGGCACGGCGTGGCGAACCGGCGCGAAGCCCTCGAGCACCCGACCGAGCACGCGCCGGGTCGGCGAGTCGGGTGTCACCAGCTCCGGATGCTCGGCCTCCAGCGCCTGCAGCTCGGCGAACATGCGGTCGTACTCGGCGTCGGGCACCTCCGGGTCGTCGAGAACGTAGTACCGGTGGGCGTGGTGATGGAGCTGGGCGCGCAGCGTGGCGGCGCGGCTCGCGTAATCTTCGGCGACCATGTGCGACATTGTGTGGCACCCGCGAAAGGCCTGGCATGTCCGAACAGTTCGATCTCATCACCCTGGGCGCCGGCTCCGGCGGCGTCGCCGCGTCGAGGCGCGCGGCGCTGCACGGTGCGCGGGTGGCCCTCGTCGAAGGCGGCCGGGTCGGTGGCACCTGCGTGCTGCGTGGCTGCGTACCGAAGAAACTGCTGATGTACGCGGCACAGTTCGGCGACGCCTTCGCCGAGGCGCGCGGCTACGGCTGGCACGCGCCGGCGCCGCGCTTCGAGATGGCGCGCTGGGCCGCGGCCAAGGCGGCCGAGACGGCGCGCCTGGAAAGCGTCTATCGCAAGATGCTCGACGGCAGTGGCGTGATCCTGGTCGAAGGCTGGGGCCGGCTCGACGGCCCGGGCCGCGTACGGGTCGGCGAGCGCGTGCTGCAGGCGCCGCACGTGCTGATCGCCACCGGCAGCGCGCCGGTGCGCGACAGCATCCCCGGCATCGAGGCCGTCGCCACCAGCGACGAGCTGCTCGAACTCGACCACATCCCGCCCGCGGTGGCCGTGATCGGCGGCGGCTACATCGCGGTCGAGTTCGCGAGCATGCTGGCGCGACTGGACGCCCGCGTGACGCTGTTCTATCGCGACCGGCTGCCGCTGCGCGGCTTCGACGAGATGCTGCGCACCGCCGCAGCGGCCGAGTTGCAGGCGGCCGGCATCGAGCTGCATCCGGGCGTCGTGCCGTGCCGCATTCAGCGCACCGGCGGTGGTTTCCTGCTCGAGCTCGGCGAAGACCGCGTGCGCGAGTTCCCGTGGGTGCTCAATGCGACCGGGCGGCGGCCCAACACGACCGGGCTCGGGCTGGACACCGTGGGCATTGCCACCGACACCACGGGCGCGGTTCCGATCGACGCCGCACTGCGCACCCGCGCCAGCGGCGTTTTCGCGATTGGTGATGTCACGCACCGCAGGAACCTCACGCCGGTGGCGATCGCCGAGGGCCGCGCGCTGGCCGACTCGCTGTTCGGCGGCCGGCCGCGCGAGGTCGATCTCTCGCTCGTGGCCAGCGCCGTGTTCATGCTGCCGCCGATCGCCACCGTGGGGCCGAGCGAAGACCAGGCACTGGCGGCAGGCCACGATCTGAAGGTGTTCGAGACCGACTTCCTCCCGATGAAGCAGGCCTTCGTCGGCGGCGCCGAGCGCACGCGGATGAAGCTGCTCGTCAATGCCGCCGGCGACCGCGTCCTGGCCGTGCACATGATCGGCGCCGACGCACCGGAGATCGTGCAAAGCCTGGCCGTGGCGCTGAGCGCCGGCGCGACCAAGGCCGACTTCGACCGCACGATCGCGATGCACCCGACGGCCGCCGAGGAGTTCGTGCTGCTGCGCGAGCCCACGCGGACGCCGAGGGCCACGGCACGGACTTAGCGAATCGTCGCGCCGGTCCGCGGTCAGACCCGCTGGCCCGCCCCATGCTCGGCATGCGCGGTGGGAACCGTCGCGCCGCCGGCACCACGGCGATGGCACGCGTTCTGCTTTGGCACCCTGGTATACCGTTTCGTGCACCAATGCCGAGCCCTTTCCCGTCCCTGGCAGACTGGTCCGCCGCCGTGCTAGACCGTGCGGACCTGCGGCCCCGGCTTCAGGCCGCGCGCGAGGAGGCGCTGGCCGCGCTCGAACTCGGGTTGTGGATCCACCTCTGCCCGCAGGACCGCTGGGGCGAGCAACTCGACCTGTTGCAAGGGCGCCTGGGCGAAGCACCGGATCGGAGCGCACTGCTGCAGCGCTATCCGCTGCTCGGCGTGCCCTTTGCGGTCAAGGACAACATCGACATCGCGGGCGAGCCGACGACCGCGGCATGCCCCGCGTTCAGCCATCTCGCGCCGCGCAGCGCCGGCGTGGTGCAGCGTCTGCTCGATGCTGGCGCGCTGTGGCTGGGCAAGACCAACCTCGACCAGTTCGCCACCGGCCTGGTCGGCACCCGTTCCCCCTACGGTCGGCCGGCAAGCGTGGCCGACGCCACGCGCATCAGCGGCGGATCGAGCTCGGGCTCGGCGGTGGCGGTCGCGCGCGGCATCGTGCCCTTCGCGCTCGGCACCGACACCGCCGGTTCGGGCCGCGTGCCCGCCGGTTTCAACGGGCTGGTGGGTCTCAAGCCGACGCCGGGACGCGTGAGCACGGCCGGCGTCGTGCCCGCCTGCCGCACGCTGGACTGCGTCTCGATCTTTGCCCACGGCGTCGATGACGCAGCGCAGGTGCTGGCCGTGATCGAGGGCACCGATCCCGCCGACCCCTACAGCGATTTCGCGCCCGGCCCTGCGGCGTGGCCCGCGAAGCTGCGCATCGGCGTGCCCAGACAACCGACGCTGGATGCCGCGATCGGCTACGACCGGGCCTGGCAGCGCGCCACCGAAGACGCGGCAGCGCGCGGCCACAGCCTCGCCGAACTCGACTTCGCGCCGCTGTTTGCGGTCGCCGAGCTGCTCTACGACGGCCCCTGGGTTGCCGAGCGCCATGCCGCTTGCCGCACACTGTTCGAGAGCCGGCCCGAGGTGATGGACCCCGCGGTGCGGCAGGTCATCGCCCAGGCGTCGGCCTTCAGCGCCACCGACGCCTTCGAAGCCCGTTACCGGCTGCGCGCGCTGGCGACCGAGGTGCGACGCTGGTGGCACGACATCGACGTGCTGATGGTCCCCACCGCACCCAGGCACCCGACCTTTGCCGAGGTCGATGCCGACCCCATCGGCGCCAATGCCCGGCTCGGCCTGTACACCAATTTCGTCAATCTGCTCGGATGGTGCGCTCTGGCCTTGCCGGCCGGAACGACCACCACGGGCCTGCCTTTTGGCGTGACGCTGATCGCGCCGGGCGGCCACGACGCCGCACTGGCGCACGCGGGGCTCGGATGGGAGCCCGCCGGGGCGGCGGCCGGACCGAAGGCCAGCCGCGTGGCGACGCTGCGCCGCCCGGCCGCCGAGCCCGAGCTGGCATTGGCCGTCGTCGGCGCCCACCTGTCAGGCCTGCCACTCAACGGCCAGTTGACCGAGCGCGGCGCCACGCTCGTCGAAGCCGCCACCACCGCACCCTGCTATCGCCTGTATGCCCTGCCGGGCACGACGCCGCCCAAGCCGGGTCTGGTGCGCCGCACCGAGGGCGGCGCCGGGATCGCGGTCGAGGTCTGGTCGATGCCGCAGTCGCAGGTCGGCTCGTTCCTCGCGTTGATTCCGCCGCCGCTGAGCCTGGGAACGATCGAGCTGGCCGGCGGTCGCCGCGTGCATGGCTTCCTGTGCGAATCGCATGCCCTGGCCGGCGCGCTCGACATCACCACCTCGGGTGGCTGGCGCGCCTACCTGGGCTCGCCCGCCGTCTGACCCCGCGAAAGGCACCACCATGGATCACAGCGCCTACATCGATGCCGCCGCCACAACCCTCGGCCTGAAGATCGCGGCCGAATACCGGCCCGGCGTGGCGATGTACTTCGACCTCGCCGCCACGATGGCCGAGCTGCTGCAGGGCCTGCCGCTGACCGCCGGCGACGAGTCGGGCTGCGTCTTCGCGCCGGTGGCGCCCGAGGCCGACACGTGAGCGCGATGGCGATCGCCGCAGCGGTGCGCGGCGGCACCACCTCCGCGCGTGCCGCCGTGCAGGCGAGCCTGGACCGCATCGCGGCCACCGAGCCGCGCGTCAACGCCTCCACCTCCGTGCTCGCCGAAAGGGCGCTCAAGCGTGCCGACGCCGTCGATGCCAGCCCGCGGCGCGCGCGCATGAAGCTGGCCGGCGTGCCCTTCGCGGTCAAGAACCTGTTCGACGTGGCTGGGCTGCCGACGCTGGCCGGCTCGAAGATCGAGCGCAATGCGCCGCCGGCGGCGCGCGACGCGGTGCTGGTGCGCCGGCTCGAGGCCGAGGGCGCGGTGCTGGTCGGCGCGCTCAACATGGACGAGTACGCCTACGGGTTCACGACCGAGAACACCCACTACGGCCCGACGCGCAACCCGCACGACCTGCAGCGCATCGCCGGCGGTTCTTCGGGCGGGTCGGCAGCCGCGGTGGCGGCGGGACAGGTGCCGCTGACGCTGGGCTCGGACACCAACGGCTCGATCCGCGTGCCCTCGTCTCTTTGCGGCGTCTTCGGCCTGAAACCCACCTTCGGTCGCCTGCCGCGCAGCGGCTCGTACCCCTTCGTCGCCAGCCTCGACCACCTCGGGCCCTTCGCGCGCAGTGCGGCCGACCTGGCGCTGGCCTACGATGTGATGCAGGGCCCCGACTTGCAGGACCCGGCCTGCGCGCAGCGCGACATCGAGCCCACGCTGCCGCTGCTGGGGCGCGGCGCCGGCGGGCTGCGCGTGGCCGTGCTTGGCGGCTGGTTCCGCGAGCAGGCGATGCCCGAGGCCCTCGCGGCGGTGGACAGCGTGGCGCACGCGCTGGGCACCACGCGCCTGGTCGAACTGCCCGAGGTCGAGCGAGCCCGCGCCGCGGCGTTCATCATCACCTGCGGCGAAGGTGGTGCGCTGCACCTGGACGATCTGCGCCGGCGCGCCCACGACTTCGACCCCATGACACGCGACCGCTTCCTCGCCAATGCGCTGGTGCCGGCGGCCTGGGTCATGCGGGCCCAGCGTGTGCGCCACTGGTTCGCGCGCCGCGTGGCGCGGGCGTTCGAGACCGTCGACGTGTTGATCGCACCGGCCACGCCCTGCACCGCCCCCGGCATCGGCACCGAGTGGATCGAACTCGCCGGCCGGCGCCTGCCGGCGCGGGCCAGCCTGGGTCTGTTGACGCAACCGCTGTCGTGCATCGGTCTGCCGGTGGTCACGGTGCCGCTGTGGGGCCTGAACCCCACGGCGCCACACCTGCCGATCGGCGTGCAGCTGGTCGCCGCGCCGTGGCGCGAGGACCTGTGCCTGCGCGTGGCGGCGGCGCTGGAACAGCAGAACGTCTGCAGCGCGCCAGTGGCCGCAGGCCTGTGAGCGAGGCACGCGCGATGGAGATCAACCTGCCCGACGTCCATGCCGAGGTGAGCGCCGTCTTCGCGCGCTACGAGCACGCACTGGTGAACAACGAGGTCGAGGCGCTCGACGCGCTGTTCTGGCCCAGCGAGTTCACCGTGCGCTACGGCGTGGCCGAGAACCTGCGCGGCATCGACGCCATCCGGGCCTTCCGCGCCACACGGCCGGCCATGGGTCTCGCGCGCACGCTCGAGCACACCGTGATCACGACCTACGGCCGCGACTTCGCCACCGCGATGACCGAGTTCAGGCGCGACGGCCAGGCCCGTGCCGGCCGCCAGAGCCAGACCTGGGTGCGCATGCGCATCGATGGCCGCGAAGGCTGGCGCGTGGTGGCCGCGCACATCAGCCTGATCGCCGGCTGAACGACGCGAGCGACCGCATGCCCGCACTGATCCTCGGCAACAGCTCCCAGACGGCCCCGTGGGCCTCGGTCTTCGACCGCCCCGCCCACGCCGCCAAGCCGGCCCGGGCGCCCGCGGGGGGCTGGGCATGAGGGCGCTGACGGCGCCGCGCCCGGGCGAGGCGCCGGCGCGCGGCAACCTCGCCGAACAGGTCTATGCCCAGCTCAAGGCGCAGATGCACGACTTCGCGCTCGTCCCCGGCGACCGCTTCTCGGAAGCCGAGCTCGGCACCCGCCTGGGCGTGAGCCGCACGCCGGTTCGCGAGGCGCTGTTCAGGTTGCGCAACGAGGGGCTGCTGGACGTCGAGAGCAAGAGCGGCTGGTTCGTGCGCCCGATCGACTTCGACAAGCTCGAGCAGCTCTACGACCTGCGCATCGTGCTCGAGACCGCCAGCGTGGCGCGGCTGTGCGCGCGCATCGAGCCCGCGCCGGAGTTGGACGCACTGAAGGCGGCCTGGCTGGTGCCGGCGTCCGAGCGCCTCACCAGCGGGCGCGAGGTCGGTGCGCTCGACGAGCAATTCCACGCCACGCTGGTGCGCGCCGCGGGCAACGAGGAAATTGCCCGCGTGCACTGGGACGTCACCGAGCGCATCCGCATCATCCGCCGGCTCGACTTCACGCGCGCCGACCGCATCGAGGCCACCTACGTCGAACACGCCAAGATCCTGCGCAGCGTGATCCAGCGCAAGCCCGACGCCGCGCAGATGCTGCTGCGAAGTCACATCGAACAGAGCAAGGCCGAGGTGCGCAAGATCACCCTGGCGACGCTGCACGAGGCACGCGTGCGGGCCTGAGTCGCAGGCGGCGCGCCGACCTCGCTGCCGGCACGGCTCTTGCGAACACCAACTGGTATACCAAAGCGTGCACCAAAGCGAACCACCCCGCCCATCCAGACAGAAACGGAGCCGACCGTGACCCAACCCGCCGACCTTTCCCTCGCCCGCCGCCGCGCCCTCGCCCAACTCTCGGCCGTTTCGCTGGCCGGCATGGTGCCGTGGGCGCGGGCCGCCAAACCGCTGACCATCGGCGCCATCTATGTCGGCGCCAAGGACGACTTCGGCTACAACCAGTCGCACGCCGAGGCCGTGGCCCTGGTGAAGAAGATGCCCGGGGTGCAGGTCGTCGAGGAAGAGAACGTGCCCGAGACCCAGGCCGTGCAGAAGACCATGCAGGGGATGATCGCGCAGGACGCCGCGGGGCTGATCTTCGCCACCTCGTTCGGCTACTTCGACCCCCACATGCTGGCTGTCGCGGCCAAGAATCCGGGCGTGCGCTTCGCCCATTGCGGCGGAATGTGGACCGCCGGCAAGCACCCGCTGAACACCGGCAGCTTCTTCGGCTACATCGACGAGGGCCAGTACCTCAACGGCGTCATCGCCGGCCACATGAGCAAGAGCAAGAAGCTCGGCTTCGTCGCCGCCAAGCCGATCCCGCAGGTACTGCGCAACATCAATGCGTTCACGATGGGCGCGCGATCGGTGGATCCGATGATCACGACCTCGGTGATCTTCACCGGCGACTGGTCGATGCCGGTCAAGGAGGCCGAGGCCACCAACAGCCTGGCCGACCAGGGCGCCGACGTCTTCACGATGCACGTCGACGGGCCAAAGGTGGTCGTGGAGACCGCCGCCAAACGCGGCAAGTTGGTCTGCGGCTACCACGCCAGCCAGGCCAAGCTGGCCCCGGCCGCCTACCTCACCGGCGCCGAGTGGAACTGGATCACGCCATACAAGATCATCATCGACGCCGCACTGGCCGGCAAGCCGCACCCGAACTTCGTCCGCGGCGGGCTGAAGGAGGCGTTCATCAAGACCTCGCCCTACGGCGCGATGGTGCCCGAGGGCGCGCGCAAGAACGCCGACGCGATCAAGGCGAAGATGCTCGCCGGCGGCTTCGACATCTTCGCCGGCGAGATCAAGGACAACACCGGCAAAGTCGTCGTCCCCAAGGGCAAGGTCTTCAAGCAGACCGACGTCGAGCTCGAGGGCATGAACTACCTCGTGGAAGGCGTTGTCGGCAAGGCCTAGAGCCATGGCCATGAAACAGCCTCGTCGGCGCCGGCGCGGCGAGCCGGGCGCCCGGCCGAACCGAAGCCGGGCCGCATCCCCTCGTTGGAGCGGCCGGCGCCCCCGTCGGCCCAGGGGCTGAGATGGCGCGCAAGCCCTGGCACGACACTGCCGAGGCGCTGGCACTGCCGCTGCTGGCGCTGGCCGGTGCGCTCCTGATGTTCGGCATTTTCGTCTGGCTGCATGGCGAGGATCCACTGCAGGCCTGGGCGCTGCTTTTCGTCGGTGCCTTCGGCGATGCGTTCTCGTGGCAGAACACGCTGCAGCGCGCGGCGCCCCTGATGCTCACCGCGCTGTGCGTGGCGCTGCCGGCGCGCGCCGGGCTGGTGATCATCGGAGGCGAAGGGGCCCTGGTGCTCGGCGGCCTGGCCTGCGCAGGCCTGTCCTATCTCGTCCCGCTGCCCGCCGGCCTGCCCGGTACGGCGCTGCTGCTGCTGGCCGCCGCTGCGGTGGGCGCAGCGTGGATCGCCATCGCCGGCGCACTGCGCCAGTACCGCGGCGTCAACGAGACCATCAGCAGCCTGCTGCTGGGCTACATCGCGATCGCGCTGTTCAAGCACCTGGTCGAGGGCCCAATGCGCGATCCGGCGAGCCTGAACAAGCCTTCGACGCGGCCGATCGCCGAATCGATGCAGATCGGCGGCATGTTCGGCTACGACGTGCACTGGGGGCTGGCCTGGGGTGCGGCGCTTTGTCTGTTGGCGGCGCTGTGGCTGGCCTACACGACGCACGGCTTCGCGACCCGTGTCGTCGGTGGCAACGCGCGCGCGGCGCGACTGGTCGGTCTGGCGACGAACCGGCTGATCATCACCGCCTGCGCCCTCGGCGGCGGTTGCGCAGGCCTGGCCGGCGGGATCGAGGTGGCGGCGGTGCAGACCAGCGCCAACGCGTCGCTGATCGCCGGGCTGGGCTACGCCGGGATCCTGGTCAGCTTCGTCGCCCGCCACCAGCCACTGGCGATCATCCCGGTGGCGATCCTGTTCGGCGGCTTCGGCGCCGCCGGCAGCCTGCTGCAGCGGCGCATGGGCCTGCCCGACGCGTCGGTCCAGGTGCTGCTGGGCTTCGCGTTCGTGCTGATCCTGGCCAGCGAGGCGCTGCGCGGGCGCCTCCTGCCGATCACCGTCATGCCGCAGCGCACACCGCTGCCGACCGCAAAGACCGCATGAGCACAGCCGCATGAGCGCATCGGTCGACGTCGTCATTGCCGTGCTCGGCGGCGCCGTGCGCGTGGGCACGCCGTTCCTGTTCGTGAGCCTGGGCGAGTGCCTGACCGAGAAATCGGGGCGCATCAACCTCGGCCTGGAAGGCGTGCTCGTGTTCTCGGCGATGGCCGGGTTCGCAGGTGCCTATCTCAGCGGTTCGGCCTGGGTCGGCGTGCTGGCGGCGGGCGCCAGCGGCGCGTTGCTCGCGTCGCTGCACGGCCTGGTGTGCTCGCTGCCGCGCGTCAACGACATCGCGATGGGCATTGCGCTGATGCTGCTCGGCACCGGCCTGGCGTTCTACCTCGGCAAGCCGCTGATCCAGCCGCAGGCGCCGCAGATACCGTCGATCGACCTCGGCAACTGGAGCGGCTCGCCCTCGGTGCGCGAGGCGCTCAGAATCAATGCCCTGTTCCCGCTCGGTGCCCTTCTCGCTTTGGCGATGGGCTGGGCCTTCATGAACACGCGCTGGGGGTTGGTGGTGCGCATGGTCGGCGACTCCTCCGACGCGGCGCGCGCGCTCGGCACTTCGGTCAACGGCGTGCGCATCGCGGCCACGACCGCGGGCGGCTTCATCGCCGGCCTGGGCGGTGCCAGCCTCAGCCTGTACTACCCCGGCAGCTGGAACGAGGGCCTGTCCAGCGGCCAGGGCCTGATCGCAGTGGCGCTGGTGATCTTCGCCCGCTGGAGCCCGCTGCGCTGCCTGCTGGCGGCGCTGATCTTCGGCGGCGCCGGGGCTCTGGGGCCTTCGCTGCAGTCGGTCGGCGTCACCGGCTACTACTACCTCTTCAACGCCGTGCCCTACGCACTGACGCTGGCGATCCTGGTCTGGACCTGCTCGCCGCGGCATGCGATCAAAGGCGCGCCGCAGGAACTCGGCGTCTCGCGTTGACGCCACGGGAGCAGCACATTAGCGGTCTGGGCGGTCTCAACAAGTCGGCGGCGGGCGTCGTCGTCGGCCTCGTGCAACTGCAGCTGCCGCTCGTCGAGACTCCGGCGCAGCTCGCGGCGCAGGCCGAGCGCATCTGCTGGACGGTCGGCAAAGCGCGGCGCAACCTGGCAACGATGGACCTGGTGGTGTTCCCCGAATACGCGCTGCACGGGCTGTCGATGAGCACCGCGCCCGAGCTGATGGTCACGCTCGACGGCCTCGAGGTCGCGTCGTTCAAGGCCGCCTGCGTAGCGCACCGGATCTGGGGCTGCTTCTCGATCATGGAGGCCAACCCCGGCGGCAACCCCTACAACACCGGCCTGATCATCGACGATCAGGGCGCGATCCGCCTGTACTACCGCAAGCTCCACCCCTGGGTGCCGGTCGAGCCATGGGAGCCTGGCAACATGGGTATCCCGGTGTGCGACGGCCCCAACGGCAGCAAGTTGGCGCTGATCATCTGCCACGACGGCATGTTCCCCGAGATGGCGCGCGAAGCGGCCTACAAGGGCGCCGAGATCATCCTGCGTACCGCCGGCTACACGGCGCCGATCCGCCACGCCTGGCAGGTCACGAACCAGGCCAACGCGTTCCAGAACCTGACCCTCACAGCCAGCGTCTGCCTGTGCGGCAGCGACGGCAGCTTCGACAGCATGGGCGAGGCGATGTTCTGCAACTTCGACGGCACCGTGATCGCCCGCGGCGGCGCTCGCCCCGACGAGATCGTCAGCGCCGAGCTGCGGCCCGACCTCGTGCGCGAGGCGCGCGCCGGCTGGGGAGTCGAGAACAACCCCTACCAGCTATGGCACCGCGGCTACGTGGCCGTGCAGGGCGGCGCGCGGGACTGCCCCTACACATTCATGCACGACATGGTGGCCGGCCGCTTCAGGCTGCCCTGGGACGCCACCGTGGAGGTCCGCGACGGCACGCCCTGCGGCTTCGCGCCGCCGACCCGGGCCTACCGCGGAGCCGAGCCCAACCCGTTCGAGGGCTGACGCGATGCCCACCGTATCAGCCGCGCCCTACGCCTGGCCCTTCGACGGCGACCTGCGCCCGGCCAACACGGCGCTGGTCGTGATCGACATGCAGACCGACTTCTGCGGCGTCGGCGGCTACGTCGACAAGATGGGCTACGACCTGGCGCTGACGCGGGCGCCGATCGGCCCGATCGGCGCGCTGCTCGCGGCGATGCGGCCGCGCGGCTACACAATCATCCACACCCGCGAGGGCCACCGCCCCGACCTTTCGGACCTTCCGGCGAACAAGCGCTGGCGCTCGCAGCGCATCGGCGCCGGGATCGGCGACGCCGGCCCCTGCGGCCGCATCCTGGTGCGCGGCGAGCCGGGCTGGGAAATCATCCCCGAGCTCGCGCCGCTGCCTGGCGAGATCGTGATCGACAAGCCCGGCAAAGGCAGCTTCTGCGCCACCGACCTCGAGCTGATCCTGCGCATCCGCGGCATCCGCAACCTGGTGCTCACCGGCATCACGACCGACGTCTGCGTGCACACCACGATGCGCGAGGCCAATGACCGCGGCTTCGAGTGTGTGCTGGTCGCCGATGCCACCGGCGCCACCGACGCCGGCAACCACGCCGCCGCGCTGAAGATGGTCCACATGCAGGGCGGCGTGTTCGGCGCGGTCTCGGAATCGGCGGCGCTGATCGAGGCCTTCGCCGGCCTCTGAACGACCCATCCCACTCACCGGAGCGCCGCGATGACCGAGCCCCTCTCGCAAACCCGCCGCCTCGTCCTGCGGGCCGGCGCCGCGTCGGCCGCCCTGCTGGGACTGACGCGCAAGTCGATCGCCGCCGACGACAAGATCGTGATCGGCTTCTGGCCCATTGCGTCAGGGCTGCCGCTGTACGCCGGGCTGGAGCGCGGCATCTTCAGGGCGGCCGGGCTGCAGGTCGAGAGCGCCAAGTTCGCGAGCGCCCAGCAGGTCGCCGAGGCGATGATCGCAGGCCGCATCCACGGTTCGGCCAACGGCACGGCGTCGGCGGTGCTGGCGCTGGCCGACATCACGAGCCCCGGCCTTTTCAAGATCATCTGCAGCAACCCGAGCAACCACAAGCTGGTGCTCGACGAGGTGGTGGTGGCCAAGGGCTCGCCGATCAGGAAGATCTCCGAGCTCGCGGGCAAGCGCGTGGCCAGCGGCCCCGGGATCCAGAATGTGACGCTGGCCAAGATCATCCTGGAGAAGAACGGCATCGCGAACCCGCAGGTCACCGAGCTGCCGATCGGCCAGCACGTGCCCGCGCTGGCGGCCGGCCAGATCGACGCCGCCTACACGCTCGAGCCCACCGGCACCGCCGGTCGCCTGAAGGGGCTGACCCAGGTGCTCGAGACCGGCGTCATCTCGACCTACGTGCTCGGCAACGCCGACGCGCCCTGGTTCGGCGGCTCGGCCAGCGTCACGACCTCGCTGCTGAGGGACACGCCCGAGCTGGCCAAGCGCTACATCGCCGCCTACGCCAAGGCGGTCGAGTGGGTGCGCAAGAACCCGGACGAATCCCGCACCCACCTCGACGGCTACACCTCGATCGACAAGGCGCTGGTGAAGGATGTGCCGCTGTCGGGCTTCACCCTCTACAACGAGTTCAGCGCCAGCGACGTCGGCTACTTCCAGAAGTTCTTCGACGTCTTCACCGAGCGCAAGATCTTCAGCCGCTCGGTGCCGGTCAAGCCGCTGCTCTACACCGCCTGAGCGCGGGCGCCGTGCGATGAACGCGATCCTCGACCGCCGCTGGCTGCCCCTGCTCGGGCCGCTGGTGCTGCTCGCGCTTTGGCAGCTGACGCTGTCGGCGCACTGGGTGCGGCCGGTGCTGCTGCCGCCGCCGCTGGAGACCCTGGCCTACCTGGCCGATGCCTTCCGCAGCGGCTCGATCTGGCCCGACCTGACCGCCACCGTCGCCCGCACGCTCGCGGCGTTCGGCATCGCGGTGGCCGTCGGCGTGCCGCTGGGCGTGGCCCTGGGAGCCAGCGAAGGCGCCTACCGCAGCGTCGAGTTCGTGATCGACTTCTTCCGCTCGACGCCCTCTTCGGCGCTGATCCCGCTGTTCATGCTGATCTTCGGCATCACCGACCTCAACAAGATCGCGATCAGCGCCTTCGGCGCGGCGCTGATCGTGCTCTTCAACAGCGCCTACGGCGTGATGCACGCGAAGAAGACGCGCATCATGGCGGCGCAGATCATGGGCGTCTCGCGCTGGCACGTGTTCAAGGACGTGCTGCTGATGGAGAGCCTGCCGCAGACCTTCGTCGGCCTGCGCAGCGCGGTCTCGATGGCGCTCGTGATCGTGATCGTGGCCGAGATGTTCATCGGCTCCGAGACCGGCCTGGGCCACCGCATCATCGACGCGCAGCAGGTGTTCAACGTCAAGGACATGTACACGTCGATCCTGGTCACCGGGGCGCTCGGCTACCTGCTGAACCTCGCGTTCCTGCTCGCCGAGAAGCGGCTCATCCACTGGAGCGGCAAGGCATGAAGCGCGAGCTGCCGCCGGCGCTGGTCGGCACCACGCCGGCGACGACGGTGCTGACGCTGGCGCCGGCGCCGGACACGCATGTCACCGTGCGCGGCCTGAGCAAGGCCTTCGGCGGCGTGCCGCTGTACACGGACTTCAACCTCGACCTGCCACGCGCCAAGATCGTCTCGATCTTCGGCCCCAACGGCTGCGGCAAGTCGACGCTGATGAACATGATCGCGGGCCTGACGCCGGTCGATGCCGGCGAGATCCTGTTCGACGGCAAGTCGCTGCGGGACACGCGCATCGGCTACGTGTTCCAGAACTACCGCGACGCGCTGTTTCCCTGGATCAGCGCCTGGGACAACATCGCCTACCCCCTGCGCCGCAGCGGCATGAAAGCGGCCGCGGTGCAGGCGCGGGTGGACGAGTTGGTGGCGCTGTTCGAGATCCGCTTCGACCTGAAGCGCTATCCCTACGAGCTGTCGGGTGGGCAGATGCAGACCGTCTGCATCATGCGTTCACTGGCGACGCGCCCCGAGGTGCTGTTCCTCGACGAGCCCTTCTCGGCGCTGGACTTCGAGATGACCCTCTTCATCCGCGCCAAGCTGCAGGAGGCGCACCTGGCCACCGGCACGACGATGGTCATCGTCTCGCACGACCTGGAGGACGCGGTGTTCCTGGCCGACCGCATCCTGCTGCTGACGCGGCGGCCCACCCGGATCGCCGAGATCGTGCCCTTCGACCTGCCGCGCCCGCGACGGCCCGAGGCCGTGGCCGCCCCCGAGTTCGTGCGCGTGAAGGCGCACACGCTCGATGTCTTCCGGCGCGAGATGAACGCCTGAAGCCCACCTTGCAGGAGCTGCCACCATGCACGCGCTGAGCCTGGAGACCTTCGGCCTGACCAAGAGCTTCGGCGCGTTCACCGCGCTCGATGCCGTCAGCCTGAAGGTGCGGCCGGGCACCGTGCACGCGCTGCTGGGCGAAAACGGTGCCGGCAAGAGCACGCTGGTGAAGTGCATTGTCGGCTACTACGCGCCCGACGCCGGCGCGGTGTTGATCGACGGCCGCGAGCAGGCGATCGCCTCGCCCACCGTCGCCCGCGCCCTGGGCATCGGCATGGTCTACCAGCACTTCACCGTCGTGCCGGGGATGACGGTGGCCGAGAACCTGCTGCTGGCGCGCGGCAAGCTGCCGGCGGTGATCGACTGGAAGGCGGTGCGCGCCGAGCTGCGCGCCTTCCTGCAGACCACGCCGTTCAGGCTCGACCTCGACGCCACGCCGCAGGACCTCTCGGCGGGCGAGAAGCAGAAGCTCGAGATCCTCAAGCAGCTCTACCTGAAGCCGCGGCTGCTGATCCTCGACGAGCCGACCTCGGTGCTGACGCCGCAGGAGGCCGACGAGGTGCTGGGCCTGCTGAAGGACCGCGCGCACGCCGGCGACTGCACGGTGGTGATGATCACGCACAAGTTCCGCGAGGTCGCCGAGCATGCCGACGACGTCAGCGTGCTGCGCCGAGGCGCGCTGGTGGCCAGCCACGCGGTGGCCGAGGTCTCGGCCGACGCGCTGGCCGCGGCGATGGTCGGCGAGGGCCGCAGTGCGGCGCAGGCGACGCTGATCCGCGACGCGCGAGACCCCGGCGCCGTGCGCCTGGAGGTCAAGGACCTGGTGGTCTCGGGCGACCGCGGCGAGCGCGCCGTGCATGGCCTGGCGCTGCGCGTGGCGGGCGGCGAGATCGTCGGCGTGGCTGGCGTCTCGGGCAATGGCCAGCGCGAGCTGATGGAAGCGCTGGTCGGCCAGCGCCTGATCGATGACGGCGAGGTCCGTGTCTCGGGCCAGCGCTTCCACGCAACCCGGGCGCAGAACCGGCGCCTGCGCGTGCGCAGCCTGCCCGAGGAGCCGCTGCGCAACGCCTGTGTCGGCGAGCTCGCGGTCGGGCACAACATGGGCCTGCGCATCTTCGACGCCGCGCCGGCAGCGCGCCGCGGCTGGATGCGTTGGGGCGTGATCGGCGAGCGGGCGCGCCGCCTGATCGCCGAGTACGGCATCAAGACCCAGGGCGAAGGGGCGCCCATCCGATCGCTGTCGGGCGGCAACGTGCAGCGCGCGGTGCTGGCCCGCGAGCTGGCCGAAGACGCCGACCTGTTGCTGGTGTCGAACCCGGTGTTCGGCCTGGACTTCGCCGCCGTCGCCGAGATCCACACGCGGCTGGTCGCGGCGCGCAACCGCGGCACCGCGGTGCTGCTGGTCAGCGAGGACCTCGACGAACTGCTGCACCTGTCCGACCGCATCGTGGTGATGAGCGAAGGTCGCATCGTCTTCGAGTGCGACGCGCGCCAAGCCGACCGACGCATGCTCGGTGCCCAGATGGGGGGCCACGGCGCCTCGCGCGGCCGCGACGCCACGGCTGCGGTGCCGATGAAGGCGGCCGCATGATCGCCATCGCCGCCAACCCCTTCGACTTCGCGCTCGCCCCGGGCCGTGCCGCGCTCGTGGTCATCGACATGCAGCGCGACTTCATCGAGACCGGTGGCTTCGGCGCCAGCCTCGGCAACGACGTGACAAGGCTGCACGGCGCCATCGCCCCCATCTCGGCTTTGCTGGCGGCCTGGCGCGCGCGCGGCTGGCCCGTGCTGCACACGCGCGAATGCCACCGACCCGACCTGTCCGACTGCGCGCCGGCCAAGCGCGGCCGCGGCAGCCCGAGCCTGCGCATCGGCGACCCCGGCCCGATGGGCCGGCTGCTGATTGCGGGCGAACCTGGCGCCGACATCATCCCGGCGCTGGCGCCGCGGGGTGACGAATGGGTCGTCGACAAGCCCGGCAAGGGCATGTTCTGGGCCACCGGCCTGCACCAGCGGCTGCAGGCGGCAGGCGTCACGCAACTGCTCTTTACCGGCGTGACGACCGAGGTCTGCGTTCAGACGAGCATGCGCGAGGCGAACGACCGCGGCTACGAATGTCTGATCGTCGAGGATGCCACCGAGAGCTATTTCCCCGAGTTCAAGCGCGCCGCGCTGGCGATGATCACCGCGCAGGGCGCGATCGTCGGCTGGTCCGCGCCTTCGGCGGCGGTGCTGGGCCCGATCTCAGCCGCCGGCGGATCGACGAGGCGCGCCTAACAATCCGAACCACGTCGCGTGCGTGCACACGCGTCGCCGGGGGCGATAATTGCGTGGCCGCCTCCGCGCCTGCAGCGCGCTGGCGGCACGGTCAGGACCGGGCTTCACGAAGGTTCTTTAGACGGTGCGAGATTTCGACGACACCACCCTTTGGCGGATCAGCGCCTTCGAGCGCCAGCGTGCCGAGACAGGCCACAGCGGCTTCGCGCGGCTGAATGGGACGACGCTGCTGCCGACCACGCTGCACGCCGAGTTGTCGCGGCTGCAGAAGGGGCGTCGAGCCGCTGACCCGCTCGAGGTCGTCGCTGCCTGCATCCGCCAGCGCGAGAACGCACTGCTGCTTCTGCGCCTGGGCGGGCTGGTGTGGCCGCTGACGCTGTTCCCGCGCGACAACCTCTACCACGTGCCGCGCCCGATCATCGAGGCGCTCGAAGCGGGCGACCGCGACCTCGAAGTGATCTCGATCGAGCCCCCCGGCCTGCGACCTCCCGGACAGACGATGCGCGAGAACGTGGCCGACGCGGCGCACTGCCACCGCCTGCCGCCTCTGCTGTGGGCGCTGGCGCTGCATGTGCCGCAGACCGATCTGCTCAAGGACATCTCCGGCCGCGCCGCGTACCGGGCATCGGCCGACTTCACCGTCGAGGGCGTCGCCTCGGCCGGCGCGCTGGGGCCGGTCGTCAAGCGCCTGCGCTTGGAGATCGCATCGCAGGCCGATATCGCGCGCTGGCCGGGCATGGATCGGCAGCGCGCGGCACGGGTGCTCAACGGCATCTACCTCCAGGGCGGTCTCATCGTGCTGCGCACGCACCGGGTCGCGCGCGACGAGGCGTCCGAGCACAAGAGCATGTTCGGCTGGTTCAGGACCCGGCGCTGAAGCCCGACCGACGATCCGGCCTCGGGCAAGCAAGTCAGCTGAACAGTCGTCGCGCCACCGCCGAGCCTGCCGGCAGGTCGAGCGACTCCAGCTGCCGGTAGATCTTCTGCAGCTCGTTGCCGATGCCCGCGTAGGCGTGCAACGTCACCGGGTCGCCGGCGCCGTCGATCACGCTGGCCTGCATCTCGGCGGCGAGCTCGGTAGCGGTGCGGTGCCACGCGGGGAAAGGCTCGGCCTCGGCCGGGGTCTGCGGCACGTCGAGCTCCAGCGTGCATTCGCGCACGGCGGCGGCCAAGGGCTCGTCCGCCAGGGCCGCCTGCGGATCGACGCCCAGCACCAGCATCGGCGGCGCGCCGTCCTCGGCGCCGGGGAGCACCAGGCGGCCGGGCACGGCGCCGGGCACGAAGCCCAAGCGCGACGCCACCTGCTGCAGGTAGCCCAGCGACCAGGCCGCACCCTGACTGCGCAAGGTGATCGTCAGCTGCATGTCCAGGCCGCTGGTCATCCCGTCGAGTTCGCGCGCACGCGCAACCACCTCGAGCATGTCCGGGGGGTCGGCGCTGGCGCCGACCGCGTCGGCGAAGGCCTGCACCTTGTGCACGAACTCGGAGTACTCGATCTCATTGAGCGCGCCGCTGCGGCTGGCCATCTGCACCCCGGCCTGCAGCTCGCTGTAGCGGCGGTCGTGGGCCAGCGGCTCCCACTGCCCGGTCGCGGCATCCAGCCCTTCGACGTAGAAGGGCTTGCTGCCCGCACGGCGGCTGGGCGGCAGGTGCTGCAGCGCATGCTCGCCGCTGATCGGCGCATCCAGCGCCAGCGGCACGATCGCGTCGATCAACGCATCCAGCCTGGGCACGCGGCGCGGCGCGCTGCGCAGCGTCACTGGCTCGGGCTCGGGCACGGGCTGGCCACCCATCGCCGGCTCGACACGGTCGGCCGGGGGCAGCGCGTCGGCGCCGCGGCGCGGCCGTGCACGCCGGGTGTTCCACCAGCCCTGCACCGACAGCAGCACCAGGACCAGCAGGCCGAGCAGGGCGAGCGCGGGGCCGAGACTCATGGCTTTGCGGTCGCCACCAGTTTCATGCCGCCTCGGCCAGACTGACCGCGGCCTGCATGTCCACCGCGACGATGCGCGAGACGCCCTGCTCCTGCATTGTCACGCCGATGAGCTGCTCGGCCATCTCCATCGCGATCTTGTTGTGGCTGATGAAGAGGAACTGCGTGCCCTTGCTCATCTCGGTGACGAGCTTGCGGTAACGCTCGGTGTTGGCGTCGTCCAGCGGCGCGTCGACCTCGTCGAGCAGGCAGAATGGCGCCGGGTTAAGCTGGAAGATCGCGAACACGAGGGCGATCGCGGTCAGCGCCTTCTCGCCCCCCGACAGCAGGTGGATCGTGCTGTTCTTCTTGCCCGGTGGCTGCGCGAGCACCTGCACGCCGGAATCGAGAATCTCGGTGCCGGTCATCACCAGCTTTGCGCTGCCGCCGCCGAACAGCGTCGGGAACATGCGGCCGAAATGCTCGTTGACCTGGTTGAAGGTCGAGGCCAGCAGGTCGCGCGTCTCGAGGTCGATCTTCTGGATCGCGTCCTCCAGCGTGCCGATGGCCTCCTGGAGATCGGCGTTCTGGGCGTCGAGGAAGGTCTTGCGCTCGCGCGAGGCCGTCAGCTCGTCCAGCGCCGCCAGGTTCACCGCGCCCAGGGCGGCGATGTCCTTCTGGATGCGGTCGATCTCGGTCTGCAGGCCCCAGAGCTTGACGCCGCCGACCTCGATCGAAGTGGCCAGCACCTCCACGTCGACCTCGGCCGCCGCCAGTTGCTCCAGGTACTGCGCGCCGCCGAGCTGCGCCGCCTGCTGCTCGAGCTGCAGTTTCGTGATCTGCTCGCGCAGCGGATCCAGACTGTGCTCGACGCCAAGCTTGCGCACTTCGGCGCGCTTCAGCTTGGCGCTCAGGTCGTCGTATCCGCTGCGCGCCAGGCCCAGCGCCCGTTCGCGGTCGAGCTTGACCGCCAGCGCCGCCTGCAGTCCCGATTGCGCGGCGGCGTCGTCGAAGCTGGCCAGCTCGAGCTGCAACTGTTCCGCGGCTTGCAGGTTGGCCGCCACCTGCGCCTCGGCGGTCTCGATGCTGCGCTGCAGCTCGCCCCGGCGCGCGGCCAGCGCACGGGCCTGGAACTGCGCTTCGTGCGCCTGTCGCTCGAGCGCGCGCTGCTGCTCGCGCACGTCGGCCAGCCGTCGCTCGGCGGCGATCACCGCATCGTCGAGTTCGGCATGGCGCTCCTGTGCCGCGGCCAGTTCGATGTCGAGTTCCTCGAAGCGCCCTTCGCCGACGGCGCGGCGTTCCTGCAGGGACTCCAGCTGGGCGTCGATCTCGTCGAGTTCGCCGGCGAGCTGTTCGCGCCGCGACGTGGCGGCATCGGCCTGCTGCGTCAGCCGTAGCAACTCCACGTGCAGGCCGTGGGCGCGGGTCTGCGCTTCGGCCGTCTCGCGGCGCGCGGCCAGCAGCCGCTGCGAGGCCTCGGTGTAGGCCGCTTCCAAGCGCACCGATGCCGTCTTCGCCTCGTCGGCGATGAGCGCCTGCGCGCGCTGCTGGCGCGCCAGGTTCTCGATCTCCTGCGCCCGCGCCAGCATGCCGGCCTGCTCGGAGTCGGGGGCGTAGAACCCCACCGCGTGCTGGGACACGGCGTGGCCTTCGCGGGTCATGATGACCTCGCCGTGGGTGAGCCTGCCTCGCTGCGCCAGCGCCTCGTCGATCGATGCCGCGGTATACACGCCCTCCAGCCAGTCCGACAGCAGGGCCGTCAGGCCAGCATCCCCCAGGCGCAGCCGGTCGGTCAGGCGCGGCAGCGCCTGGCGCGTGTTGGCGATGGCCCCCGCCGGCAGCGCATAGAACGCGAGCCGGGTCGGCGGTGCGTCGGCGGCGAAGGCGCGCACGGTGTCGAGCCGGCCCACCGAAAGCGCATTCAGGCGTTCGCGCAGCGAGGCTTCGAGCGCCGACTCCCATCCCGGCTCGATGTGCACCTGCGTCCACAAGCCCTGCAGACCGGCCAAGCCGTGGCGCTCGAGCCAGGGCTTGAGCTTGCCTTCGGTCTGTACCTTCTCCTGCAGCGCGCGCAGGGCTTCCAGGCGGGCGCCGATGTCGGCCAGCCTGGCCGACTCGGTGTTGACGGCGTGCTGTGCCGTGCGGCGCTGCTCGTCGAGTTCGGGCACCTCGAGCGAAAGCTCGTGCAGCCGCGCCTCGGCGGTCTCGCGGGCCTCGGCCGCGGCCGCTTCCTGCGCCTGCAGCTGTTCGAGGCGCGCCATGTCGGGCGCCTGCAGCGTGGCGCGCTCGCCGGCGAGTCGTTCGCGCCGGGCCTGCAGCGCGCGCGACTGCTCTTCCACGCTGCGGCCTTCGGCCGCCAGCACCTGGATCTGCTGCTGCACCTGAGCCACCGTCTGGCGCTGGCCACTGCTGGCCGCCTGCGCGGCACGCACCGCGTCCTCCAGGGTCGGCAATTCCAGCGACTGCTCCTCGGCCTGGGCGGCCAGCACGACGGCCTGCTCCTGGGCGGCATCGATCTGCAGCGCGATCTCGTCGAACTCGGCGCGCGCCGCCTGCTGGCGATCGGCCCATTGCACGTTCTGTGCCTGCAACTCGGCCAGCCTCGCCTGCGCCCGCTGGCGGCCTTCGACGACGTAGCGGATGCGCTCCTCCAGACGGCTGACTTCGAGCGCGGCCTCGCCCAGCGCGCCCTGCCTCGCATGCAGCTCGTCGTTGGCGGCGTAATGCGCCTGACGGATGATTTCCAGCTCGGCCTCGATCCGGCGCAGTTCGGCCAGCCGAGATTCGAGCGCGATCGCGGCCTCGGTCGCAGCGGCCTTCACGCGCGCCTCTTCGCCGGCGGCATCGCGGTGCTTGAGGAACCAGAGCTGGTGCAGCTTGAGCGTACCCTCGTCCTGCAGCTTGCGGTACCGCGCCGCGACCTCGGCTTGGGCCTCGAGCTTGTCGAGGTTGCCGTTCAGCTCGCGCAGGATATCCTCGACGCGCGTGAGGTTCTCGCGCGTGTCCTTGAGCCGGTTCTCCGTCTCGCGCCGGCGTTCCTTGTACTTGCTCACGCCGGCGGCTTCTTCGAGGAACAGCCGAAGCTCCTCGGGCCGGCTCTCGATGATGCGGCTGATCGTGCCCTGTCCGATGATCGCGTAGGCGCGCGGCCCCAGGCCCGTACCCAGGAACACATCCTGCACGTCGCGTCGGCGCACCGGCTGGTTGTTGATGTAGTAGCTGCTGCTGCCGTCCCGCGTGAGCACGCGCTTGACGGCGATCTCGGCAAAGCTGTTCCACTGCCCGCCAGCGCGCGCCAGCGTGTTGTCGAAGACGAGATCCACGCTGGCCCGGCTCGCCGGCTTGCGCTGGCCGCTGCCGTTGAAGATCACGTCCTGCATGCTCTCGCCACGCAGCTCGCTCGCCTTGCTCTCACCGAGAACCCATCGCACGGCATCCATGATGTTGCTCTTGCCGCAACCGTTGGGACCGACCACGCCGACGAGCTGCCCTGGCAGCTGGAACGTCGTGGGTTCGGCGAAGGACTTGAAGCCGGCGAGCTTGATCTGTGTGAGACGCATCGATGGCGGCGCTGCGACGGCTTCGGCCGGGCGCGCGCAAGTGCTTGATTTGAATGAAAAATGCGCTCTCTTCGGGAGCGCAGCACGAGTCAGATGATAGCATCGCGGCCCTCGCTCGACCCCCCGACCACGCCCCCGCTCGCCATGGCCCGATCGCCGTCCCGCACCGCTCCCACGCAACGCCTTGCGCCGGCGGCGCCGCCGAGCACGCCAAGCCGCGAGCTGCAGGTCTTTCCCAACCCGGCGCCGCAGCGCGACTACGTGATCCGCTTCGACGTGCCTGAGTTCACCTGCCTGTGCCCGCTCACCGGACAGCCCGATTTCGCGCACTTCACGATCGAGATCGTCGCCGACGAGCTCTGCGTCGAGCTCAAGAGCCTGAAGATGTACTTCTGGAGCTACCGCAACGAAGGCGCCTTCCACGAGAAGGTGACCAACGCGATCCTGTCGGACATCGTGGACGCGATCCGGCCACGCTTCGTGCGCATCCACGCCGACTGGTACGTGCGCGGCGGCATCCGCACTTTCGTCACCGCC
Source organism: Betaproteobacteria bacterium (assembly GCA_037443665.1). Classification (GTDB taxonomy): domain Bacteria; phylum Pseudomonadota; class Gammaproteobacteria; order Burkholderiales; family Burkholderiaceae_C; genus Rubrivivax. The sequence goes on along the minus strand of JBBINW010000006.1, from coordinate 85,507 downwards.
GAGCAGCGCAAGAAGGGCTGGAAGCCGGCTTTCAAGGTCGAGCTGCCTGCGGCCTGACGCCGTGACTGCCGTGAACGAGCCGGCCCGTCCCGCGTACCAGAAGTTCGCGGTCGAGGTGCGGCCCAGCGCGATCGACGGCCGCGGCGCCTTCGCCGCCGAAGCGGTCCCGGCGCGGCGCAAGATCGGCGAGATCCGAGGCGAGAGCGTTTCCGTGGCCGAGGCGCGCATCCGTGCCACGCGCAGCCAGCGCATCATGATCGTCGAGCTGTCGGCCAAGAAGGCGATCGACTTCAGCCGGTCCGCCGACCCGATGCGCTACACCAACCACAGCTGTCGGCCGAACGCGCGGCTGTGCATCCGCCAGGGCCGGGTCGAGTTCTACGCCCTGCGCGAGATCGCGCCCGGCGAGGAGATCACCGTCGACTACGGCGAGACGCACCACGACGGGCGCCTGGCGTGTCGTTGCGGTGCCCCCGGTTGCGTCGGACGGCTGTAGCGACACCGCCGCGGTCGCCCGCCCGCCCGCCGGGCCAGGCGACGAGAAAGCGCGAACGAGGGCGCGGTCGGGCGCACATCGGCCGATCGTGCAGGCGCGGTGCCGCAGTTGCCTTGGGGATAATCCGCGCATGAATCCGCTGCTCGCGCGACTGCATCCCTATCCATTCGAGCGCTGGCGCGAGCTGACGCGGGACATCGTCCCGAACCCCGCGCTCGAGCCCGTCGGCCTGGGCATCGGCGACCCGCGCCACGCCACGCCGGCGTTGATCGAAGAGGCGCTGGTGCGGGCGCTGCCGACGTTGTCCTCGTACCCATCGACGATCGGCGAGCCAGCGCTGCGCGAGGCGATCGCCGGCTGGGTACAGCGTCGCTACGGCGTCGCGCTCGACCCGACCACCGAATTGCTGCCGGTCAACGGATCTCGCGAGGCCCTGTTCGCGCTGGCGCAGACGGTGATCGACCCGACGCGGCCGGGCGCGACCGTGGTCTGCCCCAATCCCTTCTATCAGATCTACGAGGGCGCGGCCCTGCTGGCCGGCGCGCAGACCCGCTTCGTGCCCAGCGAACCGGCGCGCAACTTCGCCGCCGACTGGGGCGCCATCGACGAGGCGACCTGGGCGCGCACGCAGCTGCTCTACGTGTGCTCGCCGGGCAACCCCACCGGCGCCGTGATGCCGCTGGCCGAGTGGCGCCAGCTGTTCGAGCTGAGCGACCGCCACGGCTTCGTGATCGCCAGCGACGAATGCTACTCCGAGATCTACTTCCGCGAAGACCCGCCGCTGGGCAGCCTGCAGGCGGCGAAGGCGCTGGGTCGCGCCGACTTGCGCAATCTGATCGCGTTGACCAGCCTGTCCAAGCGCAGCAACGTGCCGGGCCTGCGCGCCGGCTTCGTCGCCGGCGACCGCTCGTTGCTGAAAGCCTTCCTGCTCTACCGCACCTACCACGGCAGCGCGATGGGCGGCATGGTCCAGCGCGCCAGCATCGCGGCCTGGGGCGACGAGGCGCATGTCGAGGCCAACCGCGAGCTCTATCGCGCCAAGTTCGCTCAGGTCACGCCCCGGCTGGCGACGGTGCTCGACGTCGCCCTGCCCGATGCCGGCTTCTACCTCTGGGCCGGCGTGCCGGCGCTGGCGGGCGCAGCCGTTGCCGACGACATCGCCTTCGCCCGGGGCCTGCTGGCTCAATACAATGTGGCGGTCCTGCCCGGCAGCCTGCTCGCGCGGGACGTTCCAGGCCGGCGGCCGACCAACCCGGGCGCCGGCCGCATCCGTATGGCGCTCGTCGCGCCGCTGGCCGCATGCCTCGACGCCGCCGAGCGCATCGTCGCCTACACCGAAAGCCTTCCAAGATGAGCAGCCAGCTGCAAGAAGTGATCGAACTCGCGTGGGACAGCCGGGCCGAGATCTCGGCCGTCAATGCGCCCGAGGTGCTTGAGGCCGTCGAGGCGGTCATCGCCGATCTGAACGCTGGCCGCCTGCGCGTGGCGGACAAGCGCGGCGTCGGCGACTGGCAGGTGAACCAGTGGGTCAAGAAGGCCGTGCTGCTGAGCTTCCGCCTGCATGACAACAAGATCATGCGCGCCGGCGAGCTGAGTTTCTTCGACAAGGTGCCGACCAAGTTCGCCAACCTGTCCGAGCAGCAGCTGCGCGCCAGCGGCGTGCGCGTGGTGCCGCCGGCGGTGGCTCGCCGCGGCAGCTACCTGGCCAAGAACGTCGTGCTGATGCCCAGCTACGTGAACATCGGCGCCTACGTCGACGAGGGCACGATGGTCGACACCTGGGCGACCGTGGGCTCGTGCGCGCAGATCGGCAAGAACGTGCACCTGTCGGGCGGCGTCGGCATCGGCGGCGTGCTCGAGCCGCTGCAGGCCAACCCGACGATCATCGAGGACAACTGCTTCATCGGCGCCCGCAGCGAAGTCGTCGAAGGCGTGATCGTCGAGGAGAACTCGGTCCTCAGCATGGGCGTCTACCTGGGGCAGAGCACGAAGATCTACGACCGCGCCACCGGCAGCGTCAGCTATGGCCGCATCCCCGCCGGCAGCGTCGTCGTCTCGGGCAGCCTGCCCGCCGCCGACGGCAGCCACAGCCTGTACTGCGCGGTGATCGTGAAGAAGGTCGATGCCGGCACGCGGGCCAAGACCTCGATCAACGAGCTGCTGCGCACCTGAAACCCCGCATCGACCCGCCCGGGAGGCGACAGACCATGGCCAACAACCTCGAGCGCGTGCTGCGTCTGATGGCGGAGAAGAACGCCTCCGACGTCTACATGTCGGCGAACACGCCGATCCTGATCAAGATCAACGGCCAGATCCTGCAGCTGTCCGACCAGGTGCTGGGGATGCACCAGACACGTCAGCTGCTGGCCGAGATGCTGGCCCCGCAGCAACTCGAGGAGCTCGACGACACCGGCGAGCTCAACGTCGGCATCGGCGTGCCGCGCGTGGGCAGCTTTCGCCTGTCGGCCTTCAAGCAGCGCGGCACGATCGCCGCCGTGATCCGCTGCATCCCGTTCGACATCCCGACCCTCGATTCGCTGGGCGTGCCGCCACTGCTGTCGCAGCTGGTCACCGACAAGCGCGGCCTGATCCTGATGGTGGGCGCCACCGGCACCGGCAAGAGCACGACGCTGGCCTCCATGCTCGAGTGGCGCAACCAGCAGATGACGGGGCACATCCTGACGATCGAGGACCCGATCGAGTTCCTGTTCAGCAACAAGAAGAGCATCGTCAACCAGCGCGAGGTCGGCCGCGACACCCAGAGCCTGCAGACGGCGCTGAAGAACGCGTTGCGCCAGGCGCCCGACTGCATCCTGATCGGCGAGATCCGCGACCGCGAGACGATGACCTCGGCGATTTCCTACGCGCTGTCGGGCCACCTCGTGCTGGCTACGCTGCACGCTAACAACAGCTACCACGCGCTGGGCCGCATCCTGTCGTTCTATTCGCCCGAGGCGCGGCCCACGCTGCTGTCGGACCTGGCCGCCGGGCTGCGCGCGATCGTCTCCCAGCGCCTGCTTCGCTCCAATGCCGGCGGCCGCGTGCCCGCGGTGGAGGTACTGCTCAACACCAAGCTGGTGTCCGAGCTGATCGAGAAGGGCGATCTCGGCGGGGTCAAGGAAGCGGTGGAGAAGTCGCTGGCCGAGGGTTCGCAGACCTTCGAGCAAGACATCGCGCGCCTGATCAACGAAGGCGTGATCTCGCGCGACGAGGGTCTGGCGCATGCCGACTCGCCGACCAACCTGCTGTGGCGGCTGCAGAACGACCAGACGCCGACCTCGCGCGTCGCGCCGAAGAAGGAGGAGAACGAGGCCGCCACGTTCACCGAGATCACGATCGACGTGCGCCCCGAGGGCTCGCGATTCGGCGATCTGTCGCCCTGGTCGATCAAGACCTGAACTCGCGGGTCGCGATGGTCAGCGAGACGCTGCGCCTGGCCGAGGCCCTGATCGCCTGCCGCTCGGTGACACCGGCCGATGCCGGCTGCCGCGCGCTGCTGGTGCAGCGCTTGGCCGCCGCCGGCTTCGCCTGCGAGGCCATGGACGCCGGCCCGACGGCCGCGCCGGTCGCCAACCTCTGGGCCGTCCACGACGGCGGCCGGCCGGGGCCGACGCTGGTCTTCGCCGGTCACACCGACGTCGTGCCCACGGGGCCGTTCGAGCGCTGGAGCAGCGACCCCTTCGTGCCGACCTATCGTGACGGGCGCTTGTACGGCCGCGGTGCCGCCGACATGAAGACGGCGGTGGCCGCGATGACCGTGGCGGTCGCCGAGTTCGTCGCCGCCCATCCGGACCACCCGGGCCGGGTCGGCCTGCTCCTCACGAGCGACGAGGAAGGCCCCGCGCTGCACGGCACGCGCCACGTCGTCGAGGTGCTGCGCCGGCGCGGCGAGACGCTCGACGCCTGCGTCGTCGGCGAGCCGACCTCGGCGCGGCATCTCGGCGACATGGTCAAGAACGGCCGCCGCGGCACGCTGTCGGCGCGGCTCGTCGTCAAGGGCATCCAGGGCCACATCGCCTACCCGCAGCTGGCGCGCAACCCCGTGCACATGCTGGCGCCTGCGCTGGCCGAGTTCGTCGCCACGCGCTGGGACGACGGCAACGCGTACTTCCCGCCGACCGGCTGGCAGGTGAGCAACGTCCACGCCGGCACGGGTGCGCTCAACGTCATTCCGGGCGAACTGGTGCTCGACTTCAACTTCCGCTTCAGCACTGCGTCCACGCCCGCGTCGCTGCGCGAGCGCGTGCACGCGGTGCTCGCGCGCCACGGCGTCGATCACGAGATCGAATGGACCCTGGGCGGCGAACCCTTCCTCACGCCGCCGGGCGCGCTCAGCCAGGCGCTGGTGGCGGCGATCGATGACGAATGCGGCCGCCGGCCCGAGCTCAGCACGACCGGCGGCACCTCCGACGGGCGCTTCATCGCCCGCATCTGCCCGCAGGTGATGGAATTCGGCGTCGTCAACGAGAGCATCCACAAGATCGACGAATGGGTCGAGGTGGCGGCGGTCGAGCCGCTGAAGAACGTCTATCGGCGCGCGCTCGAGAACTTCCTCGAATGACCGTCCTCGAGCTGGTCCAGCGCATGGCCGCGCGGCTCGAAGGTGCCGGAGTGGCCTTCGGCCAGGGCACGACCAACGCCTTCGACGAGGCGGCGTGGCTCGTTCTGTGGCGTCTGGGCCTTTCGCTCGATGCGCTCGACGAGGTGGCCGGGCAGGAGCCCTCCGCGGCCGAAGTCGCGACGGTCGAGGCCCTCGTCGGGCAGCGCATCGCGACCCGCCGGCCGACCGCCTACCTCACTGGCGAAGCCTGGCTCCAGGGCGTGCCCTTCTTCGTCGACGAGCGAGCGATCGTTCCGCGCTCGCTGATCGCCGAGCCGCTGGCCGATGGCACGCTCGATGCGTGGCTGTCGGAGGAGACCCGCAGCGTGCTCGACCTGTGCACCGGCAACGGCAGCCTGGCCGTGCTGGCAGCGCTCGCCTGGCCCGAGGTCCATGTCCTGGCCACCGATCTGTCGGCCGCCGCGCTCGAAGTTGCGCGGCGCAACGTCGAGCGCCACGGCCTGCAGGAGCGCATCACGCTGGCCCGAGGCGATGGCCTCGCCGCCGCGCCGCTCGCGTACGACCTGATCCTGTGCAACCCGCCCTACGTCAATCGCGACTCGATGAACCAGTTGCCGCCCGAATTCCGCGCCGAGCCGGCGCTTGCGCTCGACGGCAATGCCGACGGCGGCAGCGACGGCATGGACTTCGTGCGCCGGCTGCTGCAAGAGGCGCCCGCGCATCTCACCGGGCGCGGCGTGCTGGTGCTCGAAATCGGGCACGAGCGCGCGCATTTCGAGGCTGCGTTCCCGCACCTGAACCCGGTCTGGCTGCCCACCAGCGCCGGCGACGACCTGGTGCTGCTGCTGCACGCGCAGGACCTGGCCCCGGCCGGCTTGCAGGCCGACCGGGCGACGACCGCCTCCCGCGAGCGCGCGGGCGCAAGCTGGGAGCGGTCGCCATGATCACGCTGCGCAACATCACGCTGCGCCGCGGCACCAAGGTCGTGCTGCAGAACGCCAACCTGACCCTGCAGCCGGGCGAGAAGGTCGGCCTCATCGGACGCAACGGCGCCGGCAAGTCGAGCCTGTTCGCACTGCTCACCGACCGCCTGCACGCCGACGCCGGCGAGGTCGAGATCCCGCCGCGATGGCGCGTCGGCGAAGTGGCGCAGGAGATGCCCGAAACCGAGGCCGGGGCCACCGACTTCGTGCTCCAGGGCGACGTGCCACTGCAGAGGGCACAGGCGGCGCTGGCGGCGGCCGAGGCCAGCGGCGACGGCCACGCGATGGCCGACGCACACCTGCTGCTCGACGAGGCCGGCGCCTTCGACGCCCGCGCCCGCGCGCAGGCGCTGCTGCTGGGCCTGGGGTTTCGCAGCGAGCAGCTCGACGCCCCGGTCAACAGCTTCTCCGGCGGTTGGCGCATGCGGCTGCAACTGGCACGCGCGCTGATGTGCCCGGCCGAGTTGCTGCTGCTCGACGAGCCCACCAACCACCTCGACCTCGACGCGCTGGTGTGGCTGGAAGCGTGGCTCAAGCGCTTCGATGGCCTGATGGTGGTGATCAGCCACGACCGCGAGTTCCTCGACGCCATCACCCGCGTCACCGTGCACCTGGACGACTGCACGCTGACGCGCTACGGCGGCAACTACAGCGCCTTCGAGGAGATGCGCGCCGAGCGCATGCAACTCGCGGCTTCGGCGTTTTCCAGGCAACAGGACCGGATCGCGCACCTGCAGCGCTTCATCGCCCGTTTCAAGGCCAAGGCGAGCAAGGCCAAGCAGGCCCAGAGCCGCGTGAAGGCGCTGGCGCGGATGGAGAAACTCGCGCCGGTGCTGACGGCAAGCGACTTCGAGTTCGAGTTCCGCGAGCCGCAAAGCCTGCCCAACCCGATGCTGTCGTTCGACGACCTCGCTTGCGGCTATGGCACGACGGCCATCGTCAGCGGCTTCAGCCGATCGGTGCTGGCCGGCCAGCGCATCGGCATCCTGGGCGCCAACGGCCAGGGCAAGTCGACCCTGGTCAAGACCATCGCCCGCGCGCTGCCGCCACTGGCCGGCCGCGTGACCGAGGGCAAGGGCCTGGTCATCGGCTACTTCGCGCAGCAGGAACTCGACGTCCTGCAGCTGGATGATGGCCCCCTGATGCATCTGGTGCGGCTGGCGCGCGACGTCGGACCGTCGGCGCGCGAGCAGGAACTGCGCGACTTCCTGGGCCGATTCCGCTTCACCGGCGAGATGGCGCAGCAGCCCGTCGGCTCGCTCTCGGGCGGCGAGAAGGCGCGTCTGGTGCTTGCGATGCTCGTCTGGCAGCGCCCCAACCTGCTGCTGCTCGACGAGCCGACCAACCACCTCGACCTGACCACGCGCGAGGCGCTGTCGATCGCGCTCAACGAATTCGAGGGCACGGTCATGCTGGTCAGCCACGACCGCGCGTTGCTGCGCGAGACCTGCGATGAGTTCTGGCTGGTGGCCGGCGGTCGCGTGCAGCCCTTCGACGGCGACCTCGACGATTACCAGCGCTGGCTGCTCGAAGTCTCGCGGGCCGCGGCGCGCGGCCAGGATGCCGCCCCGCCACCACGGGCGGCTGCGCCAGTACCCGTAGCCGCCCCTGCATCGGCGCAGGCCGCAAGAACCGCGCCGCCGCCGGCATCGCCCGCGCGACGTGACGATCGCAAGCAATCGGCGCAGACACGCGCTGAACTCGCCAACCGCACCCGGCCGCTACGGCTGGAGTTGCAGCAGGTCGACACCCGCCTGGCGCAACGCGCCGCCGAGCGCAGTGACCTCGAGCACCTGTTGGCGGCCGGCAGCCTGCCGGGCGGCGAGATTGCCGAGGCCGGGCGCCGCCTGAACCACATCGCGGCCGAGGTCGCGATGCTCGAGGAGCGCTGGCTCGAACTCCAGGCCCAGATCGAATCGATCACGGCCCCGGGCTGATCTCGGCCATCGACCTCAGAACGAGTACGTCAGGCCGATCGACAGCATGTCGACGTTGTCGGCAGTCCCCTGGAACTTCGCCCGCGTCATGTCGTAAGCGGCGTCGATCGACAGGCTCTTGAAGATCATGTAGCCGGTGCCGAGCCCGAAGCAGGCCTGGGTCGAATTGTCGCTGGCCGCCGCCGTCGAGCCCTGGTAGTCGCCGTTCACGTTGACCCTGACCTGCGCGACGCCCAGGCGCGCCGAGCCGATCCAGTCGGTGGCGAAGGAGCCGGTGAGCAACGGGCCCGCGCCCGCCGCGGTGGTCTTGACGTTGAAGGCGGCCGTCCCGCCCTCGCCCATGTCGACCGTGCCCTTGGCCTTTCTGAAATCGAAATAGACCACCTCGGCGCCGAGATAAGGCAGGAACTAATCACCGGCGAAGATCTTGGCGCCGGTATCCGTCGTATCGCGGGTCAGCGCGCCTTCGCAGCTGTCGTGGAGCTTCGTGGTTCCCACGCCAGCGCCCAGATAACCTTGGGCAAACGCGCCCGTGGACAACATCAACCCGACGGCCGCGGCAATGCTGATGAGACTCTTCTTCATGACTTTCCTCCATCATCTTCAAGGTCTTCGGAGCCTTTCCCGGTGCCGCCTGCAGACTCAAGGGGCAGCACCCGCATGAAGAGTCTCAACGCTGCGCGCATATTGCCGCAACATATTTCTGATGATCGGTCAATTAGTGTATGCCCCAAGCAGCAACGCGAATACGAGCTCGGAAGGCCCGTTGAGGCCAGGGATTCCCGGCCCCGAGAATCATCCGAGTCGGCGGCTCGCTGTAGCCTGCAGCCCCATCCAATGTGCATGCCGCGCCTGCCAACCCGGCAGCGCGCCACCCCAGCCTTGCGGCCGGATGGCCGCCCCACCCCAGAAAGGGACACGCCAATGGCGATCGACAAGGCCCTCTACACCGCCCACGCCACCTCCACCGGCGGCCGCACCGGCACCACCGAGTCGTCGGACGGGAAGATCAAGCTGCAGCTCTCCACGCCCAAGGAACTCGGCGGCGACAGCGGGCCGGGCACCAACCCCGAGCAACTCTTCGCAGCCGGCTACTCGGCCTGCTTCATCGGCGCGATGAAGGCGGTGGCCGCCAGCAGGAAGATCAGGCTGCCGGCCGAGGTTTCGATCAAATCCGAGGTCTCGATCGGACCGATGACCGGCAAGGCCGGCGCGTTCGGCGTCGCGGTGTCGATGGCGATCTCTGTACCAGGGATGAACAAGGCCTCCGCCGAGGCGCTGGTGGCCGCTGCGCACGAGGTCTGTCCATATTCGAACGCCACGCGCGGCAACGTCGACGTGGCCTTGACCGTGGTCTGAGCCTCGATCAGACGACGTCGCGGCGCGCGGCGAGCAGGCTGAGCAGCAGCTCGATCCGCGCCTGCACCGGCGTCAGCGCACCGCTGCCCGCGGGCGCATCGACGATCACCCCCCTGGCGCAGCGCGTCGTGTGCGCGATCGCCACCCCGAGCGCGGCGGCGCGTTCCAGCGCTGCCTTCAGCTGCGCATGCACATGTCCGTTGCCGACACCGGCCACGACGATGCCAGCCACACCGCGCGCCACCACGGCATCGACGATGTCGCCGTCGCTGCCAGCGTGGCTGGTCACGATCTCGACCCTCGGCCAGCCGGCGGGGTCGTCCGCGATGCGCGCCAGGCCGAGGGCGTCGCCCGCCGGCCAGTCGCGCCAGCGGCGCAGCATGCCTTGCTCGATCGCGCCCAGCGCGCCGGCATCTCCGGCGTCGAAGGCATCGAGCCGGTAGGTGTGCGTCTTGCGCAGTTCGGCGCCGGCGAAGACCTGCCCCGCGATCACCGCCAGCACGCCGCGGGCGCCCGGGTGCATCGCCAAGGACACCGCATCGAGCAGGTTCTGCGGGCCGTCGGCCTGCAGCGCGGTGGCCGGGCGCATGGCCGCGGTCAGCACCACCGGCTTGGCCGGCGCCAGCACGCGGTGCAGGAAGTAGGCGGTCTCCTCGAGGGTGTCGGTGCCGTGGGTGACGACCACCGCCGCCACGTCGGCCCGTTGCAGATGTGCCGCCGCGCGCCGCGCCAACTGCTGCCACACGGCGGATGTCATGTTCGCGCTGTCGATCTGCGCCACCTGCTCGGCCTGCAGCGGCAGCCCGCGAAGCGCCGGCACGCTCGCCAGCAGGGCGCCCACCCCGAGTTGCGCCGCGTCGTAGCCGACATGGTCCTGTGCGCTGGCGGCGGTGCCGGCGATGGTGCCGCCGGTACCCAGGACCACGACCGCGCCCGAGGTAGTTTGCATCTGTAGGCTTTCTGGATGAAAATACAGTTACTGGATGAAGCGCCAGTGATTTGATCGGAAGCGCGATGCAAGAAAGCCCCAAGCTCACCCCCCGTCAGCAGCAGATCCTGGATCTCGTTCAGAGCGCCATCGAGCGCACCGGCGCCCCGCCCACCCGGGCCGAGATCGCGGCCGAACTCGGCTTCAAGTCGGCCAACGCTGCCGAGGAGCATCTGCAGGCACTGGCGCGCAAGGGCGTCATCGACCTCGTCGGCGGCACGTCGCGCGGTATCCGCTTGAAGTCTGACACATTGCGCGCGCTCAACGAGGCGCGCATGGCGCCCTTCGGCAAGCAGTACATGCTGCCGCTGCCCAACCTGGCGCAACTCACGCTGCCGCTGGTCGGCCGCGTCGCCGCCGGCAGCCCGATCCTGGCCCAGGAACACATCGACCAGACCTACTGGGTCGAGGCCTCGATGTTCCCGCGCCGGCCCGACTACCTGCTCAAGGTCCGGGGCATGAGCATGCGCGACGCCGGCATCATGGATGGCGACCTGCTCGCGGTGCAGAAGGGCAGCGACGCCAAGAACGGCCAGATCGTGGTCGCGCGGCTGGGCGACGATGTCACCGTCAAGCGCCTGCGCCGCACCAAGGCGGGCATCGAGCTGATCCCGGAGAACCCCGACTTCAAGACCATCGTCGTGCCCCCGGGCGCCGAGGACTTCGAGCTCGAAGGCGTCGCCGTCGGCCTGATCCGCAACACGATGCTGATGTGATCGCGATGGCAGCGGCACTCCCTTCGCCAGGGCCTGCGAGGCCCCCCAAGGCACTTCCGCCGCGTAAGGCCAGCCACGCGTCTGAGTGTGCGTCGCTCGAGCAACTGCCCAACATCGGGCCCTCGATCGCGGCCGACCTGCGGCTGATCGGCATCCGGCAACCACAGGAGCTCGTCGGCCAGGACCCGCTGTCGTTGTACCGGCGCCTGTGCCAGGCCACCGGCAGGCGGCAGGATCCCTGTGTGCTCGACACCTTCATGGCCGCGACCGACTTCATGGCCGGTGGCGAGCCCCACCCCTGGTGGTCGTTCACGGCGCGGCGAAAGCAGCAGTTCGGAGCCATCTGATCGCCGCCACGGTTCACCGCCGGCCGTCGGCGGGCCGGATCACCAGCAGCTCGGCCGGCGCGCCGCGCGCCCACAGCGACACGTACTCCGCCCGCATCCAGCGCCCCAGGAAGCTGCGGTAAAGCGACGAGAACACGATGCCGCTCTGCCCGCTGGAATCCATCACGCGCGACCGCGCCGGATCGGCCACGTCGTACAGCGCGCGCAAGCTCGGGCGATGCTCGTCGAGGTAAAGCTCGCCGGTGGTCGGGTCTGGCCTCAGGCCCACGCGCGAGACGGCGACGCCGTAGGCGTCGCCGCCCACCGGCGCGCGCAACTCGAACCATGGCGCCAGCCATGCCACGTGCCTGAATGGCCGGTGCTCGCCACGCATCTGGTGTGCGCGGTCCCAGCGCCATTGCGCGACGTCGCTGCCCCAGTCGCGCTGCAGTTCGTCGAGGGCTCGCGTAAACGCGGCATCGTTTTGCCGCGCGCAGGTCTCCACTGCGGGCGTGCTGCGGTCGTCGCACCAGCTCGTGTCGTTGCGCTGCAGAACGCCTTCGAGCGCGTCCTGGAAGCTGCGCGAGGCCAGCGACCGCTCCCACAGTGCCGGACCAGCGTCGTCGGCGAAGATACCGCGCGCGAGTTGGCGCTGCCAGGCCCCGTAGATCAGCGGCGCGGCACTACCGGGCGACATCGTGCCGTCGAAACCCGCCAACGCCGCCTTTGCTGCTGCGGACAGCGGGTGCGCCGAGTTCGCCTTCAGCAGCCAGGGAATCAGCGGCGCCGCGGCGAGCGAACGCAAGTCGGCCTGCATCGCGGCGAGATCGCCGATCGAATGCCGAGGCTTGGCGCGCAGCAGCGGCTCGATGCGCTGCGCACGATACGGCAGCCCCCATTCGCTTGTCAGGAGGTACCGATAGCCGGGTGGCGTGACGCGCTGGTTGGCGGTGGCGATCCAGCCGCGCGGCGGATCGATCTCGCGCGGCGTCGCGTCGGCCGGCACCCAGCCGGCCCAGTCGTAGCGCGCATCCCAGCCCGGTGCCGGAACGAGGCCGTGGAGGTCGTTGTCGGGCTTGCGCAGCGGAACGCGGCCGGGCGCGATCGTGCCGATCTGACCGTCGCGGTCGGCGACGACCATGTTCTGCATCGGCACGACCCAGTCGTGCATCGCGGCTAAGAAGGTGGCGACCGAGGTCGCCTTCTGCACGGCCAGCGCGGGGGCGAGCGAGTCGTTGTCGGGGTCCAGCGCAGTCCAGCGCATCGCCAGCACGAAGGCCGCACGGGCCGGCGTACCGAGCACGTCATCCGCGAGGCCGGCATCGGAGATCACGGGGCCGTGGCGCGTGCCGCGCGCGGTCATCTCGTCGTCAGGCGCTCCCTTGACCTTGATCACCTCGTCGGAAGTCTCGAACTGCGCCCAGCCGTCGGGCGTGCGGCAGCGCGCCAGGTTCTGCGGATCGACCTGCTCCAGGTACAGGTCCTGGACGTCGGGCCCGGTGTTGGCGAAGCCCCTGGCGATGTGCTCGTTCTGCCCCAGCACGACGCCGGGCACACCGGGCAAGGTGGCGCCGGCCACTTCAAGACCCGGCGCGACCAGGCGCGCGAAGTACCACAGCACCGGCGTGCTCAGCTTCAGATGCGGGTCGTTGGCGAGCAGGGGATGGCCGGTGGTGGTGTGGCTTCCGGCGACGACCCAGTTGTTGGAGCCCACGCCTTCGATGCCCGAGGGCGGCGCGATGTCGCGCAGATGCTCCCAGGCGCCGACGGTGGCGCCCGCACCGAGACCGAGGCCGCGGTAGAGCGCCGCGTAGTCGACCGTGGCCTGCGGCGCCTCGCCAGGGTACGGCGGAAGGAGCTGGGCGATGCGCGCCACCGGCATCTGCATCGAAAGCCGCCGGCGCAGCAGCTCGGTGCTCCAGTTGCCGCCCAGGTCCCAGGCCATCATGATGGCCCAGGCCAGACTGTCGACCGGGTCCCAGGGCTCGGGCTGGACGCCCAGCAGCACGAACTCGGGCGGACGCGCGCGGAGTTGCTCGCGCATCACCGCATTGACGCCGTCGGCGTAGGCCTGGAGTGCCTGGCGCGACGGCGCCGGCAGGCGCTGCCATTGCGCCTGCGCCATCCGCCGCACACCCAGTGCGCGCAGGAAGCGGTCGGTGGGCAATGCGCTCGACCCGAAGACCTCGGCCAGCCGGCCGGCGCCGATCCGGCGGTGGGTTCCCATCTGCCACAGCCGGTCCTGCGCATGGACGACGCCGAGGCCGAAGTAGGCGTCGCGCTCGCTGCCGGCGCGGATCGTCGGAATGACGAATGCGTCGCGCTCGATGCGGATCTCGCCGGCCGCGCCATGCAGCGTGATCGTGCCGGTGGTGGCGGGCAGCGTGCGCAACGCGTAGGTGCCGAGCGCCACCGCGGCGCCGACCGCGAGCAGCAACAGGCCCCAGACGAGGCGCCGGATCCACTTCATCGCTACACCCTCCTGTCACCGATCGGGCCGCAAGGGAAACCGGCGCCGCTCGGCGCGCCATGCGGGGAAGCGCGCGCGACGCCGGCGAACTGGCGCGGGAAGCGGTCGTTTCTCGGCGCTTCGACCTGCGGCGCCGAGGCGACGATCGGGCTTGAGTTCAGGTCCATAGCGTCCGATACCCCCAGCATGCTCAGATCGCTGCCATCGCTGACCCGCTTCGGCTCCTCGCGCTGGGGCCGCCGCTCCACGCTGGGCGGCGGCAACAGCATGCGCCTGGAGGTCTGCCCACCATCGCTGCGCTGCGCGCCGGGTGGCGGCTGGCAGCGACTGCTGTTCTGGCTGCTCGCACCGGCCCCGCACGACGCGGCGCCGGCGCTGGACCGCATGCCTGCCGTGCGCAGCGATTTCCTGGCCACCCTCGCCGACATTGACAGCGACGCCGCCGACGCGCTGCGCGCGCGCATCCGCCAGGCCCATTCGCTGCGCGAGCTCTGGCATGCGCGGGCCGAGGTCTTCCGCGTCGTCGGCCTGGCGCACAGCCAGACCGAGGCCGAGCAGCGCCTCGCGCTGCTGAACCGGCACTTCCCGACCCGCGCGCCGCGCTCGCAGTTCGCTCCCCTGTAATGCAGCCGGCCGCACCGCGACAGTTCAACTCAGCCGGCCTGCAGGGGTCGGGGCTGCCGGGGGACCGCAACGCCCGCTACGCCGCGCGCCAGGCCTTCGTCAGCCTCAAGCTCACCTACCTGGAGGCGCTCCAGGGGCTGCCCCACGCCGACTGGCTGCTCAACCAGGTGCGCGCGGCCGAAGAACCCGTGGATCTGTGGCTGCTGCGGGCCCCGGTATTCGCGGCGCTCAGCGGGACCGAACCCGAGTGCCGCAGCCGCCGCCAGATGCTGCGCCGCGGGCTTGATTCGGTGTTCCCCGACCTCGACGACCCGGCCAGCGCCTTCACGGCGTTCTGATCAGGCGGCCCGCACCCGGGCCTTGAACGTGCGGCGGAACTTCTCGACCTTGGGCGCGACGACGAAGGCGCAATACCCCTGGTTCGGATGCTGGGCGAAGTAATGCTGGTGATAGGCCTCGGCCGTCGAGTACTTGGCCAGCGGCGCCAGCTCCGTCACGACGCGGCCCCCGTGCGCGGCATTCGCCTCGGCCAGCACCTCGCGTGCCACCGCCTCCTGAGCCGCGTCGTGGAAGTAGATGCCGCTGCGGTATTGCGGCCCGGCATCGTTGCCTTGCCGGTTCAGCGTCGTCGGGTCGTGGATCGTGAAGAAGATCTCCAGCACCTCGCGCAGCGTGATGCGGTCGGCGTCGAAGCTCACGCGGACGACCTCGGCATGGCCGGTGGTGCCGGTGCAGACCTGCTCGTAGCTCGGGGCGGCGACATGCCCGTTGGCATAGCCGTTCTCGACCGCGGTGACGCCGTCGACCAGTTCGTAGACGGCTTCCAGGCACCAGAAGCAGCCGCCGCCCAGCGTGATCGTCTGCAGATTCATGTTGTTGCTCCTGTTCGTGTCCGATGACGTCGACGCTGCGCCGCGAGTCCTTACACTTACCGGATTATCTGTAAGCACCCGCCATGGCCGCCAAGTTCAACTGGGAAGACCCTTTCTTCTTCGACAGCCAACTCGGCGACGACGAGCGCGCGGTGCGCGACGCCGCGCGCGCCTATTGCCAGGAACGGTTGCAGACACGCGTGCTGATGGCCGCGCGCCACGAAACCTTCGACCGCGCGATCATGACCGAGATGGGCGAGCTAGGTCTGCTCGGCAGCACCATCGAGGGCTACGGCTGCGCCGGCCTCAACCATGTCTGCTACGGCCTGGTGGCGCGCGAGGTCGAGCGCGTGGACAGCGGCTATCGCAGCGCGATGAGCGTGCAGAGCTCGCTGGTGATGCACCCGATCCACGCCTACGGCAGCGAGGCGCAGCGCCAGAAGTACCTGCCCAGGCTGGCCACCGGCGAGTGGGTCGGCTGCTTCGGCCTCACCGAGCCCAACCACGGCAGCGACCCGGCGGGCATGCTCACGCGCGCCAGGCCGGTCACCCGTGATGGGGTGGCCGGCCACCTGCTCAAGGGCAGCAAGATGTGGATCACCAACAGCCCGATCGCCGACGTCTTCGTCGTCTGGGCCAAGAAGGAGGATGCGAAAGGCAAGGTCGGCGGCCAGGAGAGCATCCACGGCTTCATCCTCGAGAAGGGCATGAAGGGCCTGTCGGCGCCGAAGATCGAGGGCAAGATGAGCCTGCGCGCCTCGATCACGGGCGAGATCGTGATGGACGACGTGTTCGTGCCCGAGGCCAACCTGCTGCCCAACGTGAGCGGCCTCAAGGGGCCGTTCGGCTGCCTGAACAAGGCCCGCTACGGCATCGCCTGGGGCGCCCTGGGCGCGGCCGAGTTCTGCTGGCACGCCGCGCGCCAGTACACGATGGACCGGCAGCAGTTCGGCCGACCGCTTGCCGCAAACCAGCTGATCCAGAAGAAGCTGGCCGACATGCAGACCGAGATCACGCTGGGCCTGCAGAGCGT
The DNA here is from genome assembly GCA_037443665.1 of Betaproteobacteria bacterium. Classification (GTDB taxonomy): domain Bacteria; phylum Pseudomonadota; class Gammaproteobacteria; order Burkholderiales; family Burkholderiaceae_C; genus Rubrivivax. Next base: position 69,142 of record JBBINW010000006.1, on the reverse strand, counting down.
GCTGCGCGTGGGCCGGCTGCTCGACGAAGGCCGCGCCGCGCCCGAGATGATCAGCCTCGTCAAGCGCAACAGCTGCGGCAAGGCGCTGGACATCGCCCGCCTGGCGCGCGACATGCACGGCGGCAACGGCATCCACGACGAGTACCACGTGATCAGGCACATGATCAACCTCGAGACCGTCAACACCTACGAGGGCACGCACGACGTGCATGCGCTGATCCTGGGTCGCGCTCAGACCGGCCTGCAGGCCTTCTTCTGAGCTGCGACCGATCCGGACCGTGAACGAACTCTTCCTGACCCTGGGCATCGAATCGTGGAAGCCGTTGCTGTCGGCGATCGTCGTCTCGCCGCTGCCGCTGATCCTGCTCGTGCTGGTCGGTGCGCGCCTCATGTTCAGGCGCCGGCTGCTGGCCTGGCTGCTGATCCTGATCGGCTGCGTCGGGCTGTGGCTGTCGACCACCGAAGTCGCGGCGCTGGGCCTGACACGCTACCTGCTGCGGCCCCCGCCCGCCCTCGGCGATGCCGAGATCGCCGAACTCAAGCACGCGCCCGACACCGCGATCGTCGTCCTCGGCCGGGGCCGGCGGGCTTGGGCGCCCGAATACGGCTTCTCATCGCTGAAGCCCGGCACCGTCGAGCGGCTGCGCTACGGCATCTGGCTCGCCCGCGCGACCGGTCTGCCCGTGGCGTTCAGCGGCGGCGTAGGCTGGGGGGCGCCGGCGGGCCCGACCGAGGCCGAGATCGCGGCCCGCGTGGCCGAGCGCGAGTTCGGTTTCAAGCTGCGCTGGCAGGAAGGCGAGTCGCGCGACACGCGCGAGAACGCGATCAAGACCTTGGCGCTGCTGCAGCCGCTGGGCATCCGCCAGATCGTCGTCGTGACCAACGACTCGGACATGCGGCGCGCGGTGGCCAACTTCCAGCGAGCCAGCAGCGGCGTGAACATAAAGATCGTTGCCGCGCCGATGGGCCTGCCCGGCGGGGGACCGCTGCGTGCCGCCGACTGGCTGCCCAGCGTCGACGGGTACGACGACACCTGGACCGCGCTGCACGAATGGGCGGGCCTCCTGGCAGGGGCTTGAGCTGCGCGTCGGGCGCAGCCTCTGCCACTGGCGCAAGATCGCGCCACCGCCTCCAAATCGACACTCCATGACGATCCCGCTGTCCATCCTCGACCTCGCCCCCATCGTCGAAGGCAGCAGCGCGGCCGAAGCGCTGCGCCATTCGCTGGACCTGGCGCGCCACGCCGAGACCTGGGGCTACCGTCGGTTCTGGCTCGCCGAGCACCACAACATGCAAGGCGTGGCGAGTTCGGCCACGGCCGTGCTCGTCGGCCACGTCGCCGCAGGCACGCAGACCATCCGTGTCGGCTCCGGCGGCGTGATGCTGCCGAATCACGCGCCGCTGGTGATCGCCGAGCAGTTCGGCACCCTGGCCACGCTGTTCCCCGAGCGCATCGACCTGGGCCTGGGCCGCGCGCCGGGCACCGACGCCTTGACGATGCGCGCCCTGCGCCGCCACCTGAGCAGCGGCGGGGACGACGACTTCCCCCGCGACGTGGTCGAACTGCAGGGTTACCTCGGCGACCCGCGCCCCGAGCAGCGGGTCCAGGCCGTGCCGGGCGCCGGCACCCACGTGCCGATCTGGCTGCTCGGCTCCAGCCTGTACAGCGCCGAGCTGGCGGCGTACCTCGGCCTGCCCTTTGCGTTCGCCTCGCATTTCGCGCCCGAGATGCTGCTGCAGGCGCTGGAGGTCTACCGCGCCACCTACCGGCCGTCGGGCCGCTGGCCGAAGCCCCACGCGATGATCGCCGTCAACGTCGTCGCCGCGCCCACCGACGACGAGGCTGCCTACCACTTCACGTCGCTGCAGCAGCGCTTCCTCGGCATGCGCCGCGGCGTGCGCGGCCCGCTGCCACGGCCGGTGGCAACCATGGACGGCCTTTGGACCGACGCCGAGCGCGCCGGCGTGGCGGGCATGCTGGCGATCTCGGCGGTCGGCGGCCCGGCCACGGTGTCGCGCCGGCTGGCGCAGATCGTGGCGCAGACGCAGGCCGACGAGCTGATCATCGCCAGCGCCGTCCATGACCACGCCGTGCGGCTGCGCAGCTACGAGATCCTCGCCGGCCTGGACGTGGAGCCTGCGCTGCCGCAGGCGGCCTGAGCGGCTGGGCGCCGCAGCGCCGAACGTTCAGATCGGCATTGCTGCGCGCATCGGCGCGCACGCCGGCGCGCGTGCCGACGTGGCCAGCGGCGTGACTTCGGCTCGACCGCATGGCTCGAGCGGCACCGCGATCGAGGCGCCGCGAGCCGGCGGCTTCCGGCATTGCATCCTCGGGTTTGTCGCAGTGCGCGAGGCCTGAACGCGGTGCTAATGTCTGCCGGCGATTTTGTTAGCGCTAACAGAGCCCGATCCGGGCCTGGCAGGCAGTTCGAACAAACCCAGGAGACGACATGCAACGCCACCTCAACGCCACCCGCCACAGCGTTCACCGCCGGCTGCCCCTGGCCGCCGCCCTGCTTGCAGCCCTGCCCGCACTCGCCCAACAGGCCGCCGCACCGAGCGCGGCCGCGTCGGCCGCCGACGACGGACGGATCCAGACCGTGACGATCACCGCGACCAAGCGCATCCAGCCGCTGCAGACGACGCCGATCGCGGTCTCGGTCCTCGAAGGGGCCACGCTGGAACAGGCCAACCTGAACAACATAACGACGATCACCGCGGTCACGCCGACGGTGAACTTCCGCGCCAACGCCTCGAACAAGGACACCTCGCTGTTCATCCGTGGCCTGGGAACGATCTCGACCTCGCCCGGCGTGGAGCCCGACGTCTCGATGGTCATCGACGGCGTGGTCACGATGCGGCCGGGCCAGGCGACGCTGGACCTGCTCAATCTCGACCGGATCGAGATCCTGCGCGGCCCGCAGGGCACGCTGTTCGGCAAGAACGCATCGGCCGGCGTCATCAACATCGTCACCAACGCGCCCTCCAACGTCACCCAGGGCTATGTCGACGCGTCCTACTACGAGGGCAACGAAAGGCGCCTGGGCATGGGCATCTCCGGCGCGCTGAAGGAGGGTGTGGCGCTGGGCTCGCTGACGGTGATGACCGGCAAGTACGACGGCAACGTGACCAACGTCTACAACGGCACCAAGGTCAACGGCTACGACCGGCAGGGCATCCGCGGCCGGCTGGACCTGACGCCCGACCGGAACGTGAAGGTCTCGCTGATCGCCGACTACTCCAACGCCGACGACACCACGCCCACCGGCGTCGTCACCAAGACCACGACCACGGCCTACGCCACCGGCGTGGTGACGCAGAACCCGCTTTTCGCCGCCGCCTTGCTGCCGGTGGTGCCCTCGGCCGACAACCGCCAGATCAACAGCGATACCGGCACCAAGGTCGAGGACACCAACAGCGGACTGTCGGCCCAGATCGACTGGGACCTGGCGGGCGGCTACCAGCTGAACTCGATCACCGCCTACCGCAGGTGGAGCAACCACCAGTGGCAGGACCAGGACCGCCTGGGCATGGTCTACAAGCAGTTCGCGGGCACCGCCGACGTCGGCACCCTGGGGTTTCGCCAGGTCTCGCAGGAACTGCGCATCGCCTCGCCCAAGGGCCCCTTCTTCGACTACGTCGCCGGCCTGTACTACATCGACGGCAAGGACGACGAGATCTACCAGCGCAACGTGACGCGCTGCCTCAACACCACCGCCACCGCCCTGCCCTCGGGCCTGATCCCGTGCTCGGACGGCTCGCTGACGGTCGACAACGGCATCGCCGACTACGGCACCCACAACAAGAGCGCCTCGGTCTTCGGCGAAGGCACGATGCACTTCAGCGAAGCCCTCAGCGGCATCGCCGGGCTGCGCTACACGAGCGACTCGCTGTCCTACTACCACGTGCGCACCGCCACCGCGACCGGCATCCCGGGCGTCGGCGCGACCCAGCCCGAGATGACCGGCTCGACCACCGCGCACGCCTTCTCCGGCCGGCTCGGCCCGCAGTGGCAGGTCACGCCCGACGTGATGGCCTACGCCACCTACTCGCGCGGCTACAAGGGACCGGCCTACAACGTGTTCTTCAACATGACACCGACGCAGGCCAATGTGCTCGATCCCGAGACCTCGAACTCGTTCGAACTCGGGCTGAAGTCGACCCTGCTCGACCGCCGGCTGCGCCTCAACCTGGCGGTCTTCGACGCCCAGTACGACAACTACCAGGCCAACGTGCCCGACTTGGTCAACGGCGTGATCGTCACGCGCCTGATCAACGCCGGCACGGTGACGACCAAGGGCCTGGAGGCCGACCTGAGGGCACGCGTCACGCCGAAGTTCACCGTCGACGCCGGCCTGGCCAACACCATCGCCACGGTGAAGAACTTCGACTGCCCGCCCGGATCGGCAACAAGCTGCAACATCAACGGCAAGCCGCTGCCCGATGCGCCTGACTGGAAGACGAGCCTGCGGGCCACTTACACGCAGCCGATCAGCGGCAACATGACGCTCGACTACGGCGCCGACTATCACTGGCAGAGCAAGGTCAACTACGACCTGGCGCAGTCGCCCGACGCGGTCCAGCCCGCCTACGGCATCTTCAACGCGAGCATCGGTCTATCGCACGACACCCAGGGCTGGCGGGTGGCGCTGCTGGCGAAGAACATCTTCAACAAGTCCTACGCGACGTTCCTGCAGAACTCGGGCACCAACATCAACCGCTACGTGCCGCGCGACGACCAGCGCTACTTCGGCATCAACGCCCGCTACGACTTCTGAGGACCGCGGCTCCGGGTCCGCCTGCGCGGGCCCGGGCAGGACGAAGGCCCGGCGCGTCCGGCGCTTGACCGGGGACCCGGGCGCAGGGCGCTCGGCAGCGTCCGGGCAGCGCGAGAACGGCAAAGCACGGACAATCGCGGAGCCGTCCGCCTGCCGCCATTGACTTCCGCATCCGCCTTCCCTGCCCCCGGCCCGTCGACCGCGGCCCCGCTGGCGCACGCCGACGGGCTGCCCACGCCGCAGCGCTGGTGGGCGATGGCCACCGTGCTGTGCGGCATCGCGATGTGCGTGCTCGACGGCACGGTGATGAACCTGGCCCTGCCTGGCATCGCACGCGACATGCACGTCGGCCCGGCGATGGTGATCTGGGTCGTCAACGCCTACCAGGTGGCGATCCTGACCCTGCTGCTGCCGCTGGCGCGCCTCGGCGACCTGCACGGCTACCGCCGGGTCTACCTGGCCGGGCTGGCGGTCTTCACGCTGGCGTCGGCAGCCTGCGTGTTATCGCGCAGCCTGCCGCAGCTGACCGCGGCGCGCACGCTGCAGGGCCTGGGCGCGGCGGGAATGTTCGCGATCAACGCGGCGCTGGTGCGCGCCATCTACCCGCGGCGCCAGCTCGGGCGCGGCATCGCGATCAACTCGACCGTCGTCGCCATCGCCTCGGTCGCCGGGCCCTCGGTGGCCGCCGCGGTGCTGTCGATCGCCTCCTGGCCGTGGCTGTTCGCGATCAACCTGCCTCTGGGGATGCTCGTCCTCGTGCTCGGCAGCCGCAGCCTGCCGAGGCACGCCGCGGGTGCGGGCCGCGGCGAGCGTTTCTCGCTTCCCGACGCGGCGCTGAACGTCGCCATGTTCGGCCTGCTCTTCCTGGGCGTCGACCGACTGGTACCGCGCGCGGCGCAGGCACCGGCGCGGCCGTGGACCGCCGCGGCGCTGGTCGCCGCCGGCGTCGCGGTAGGCCTGCTCCACGTCGGCCGCCAGCGGCGTCAGGCCGCACCGATGCTGCCGATCGACCTGCTGCGCATCCCCGTCTTCAGGCTGTCGATGGGCACTTCGGTGGCGGCCTTCGCGGCCCAGATGCTGGCCTCGATCGCCCTGCCCTTCCTGCTGCTGCAGGACCTGGGCCGCAGCCCGGCCGACGCCGGCGTCGTGCTCACCGCCTGGCCGATCGCCACCATCGTCGTCGCACCGCTGGCCGGCCGCCTGATCGGCCGCGTGCCCGACGGGCTGCTGGCCGGCATCGGCCTCGGTGCTCTGGCGCTCGGCCTGCTGCTGATGGCCCTGGTCCCGGCCGACCCGACGCTGCTTCAGATGGCCTGGCGGCTGGCGCTTTGCGGCGCCGGCTTCGGGCTCTTCCAGTCGCCGAACAATCACGCCATCGTGACCTCGTCGCCCGTCTCGCGGTCGGGCGCCGCGGGCGGCATGCTGGGCACGGCGCGCCTGACCGGCCAGACGGTCGGCGCCGTCGGCGTGGCGATGCTGTTCGGCCTGCCGGCGCTCGGGGCGACGCGGGTGCCGATCGTCGCGCTGGCCATCGCCGCGCTGTGCGCGCTCGTCGCCGGGGCCACCAGCCTGCTGCGCCTGCGCTCGCCGCTGGCCGGCACGCATGGCGGGGCAGCGCCGACCCCGCCCGGCACGTGACGAGCGGGGAATTCGCCGCCGCCCTGTCGGGCAGCGCGAAGCAACAGCCGAGATCGACGTGACCGCGGTTCACCGGGATATCGCTCGACCGCACGGGGTCGCCGCCGCAGCCGGCCAGCGGCCAGTCATCGACGCGTCATCGTTCGTCGCCACCGGGTCCGACCAAGCGGACCATCCGCAGCCGCCTCAGGTCACGACCGACTGCTGGGCGATCCCCGCATCGATCAGCACATGCTGCCCCGTCATGCCGTCGGAGTCGTCGGCGGCCAGGAACAGCGCCACGCGCGCGACATGGCCGGCGTCGAGCCGCAGCTTCAGGCACTGCGCGTCGATGAAGGCCTGGTCGGCGGCCGCGTCGCGGTGCAGCGCCGTCTGGCGCTCGGTGACGATGGCACCCGGCACGAGGGCGTTGACGCGGATGTTGCGCCCGCCCAGTTCGCGGGCCAGCGTCCGCGTCAGGCCCAGGATGCCGGCCTTGGCCGTCGTGTAGCCGACCAGGTTCGGCCGCCCGCGCATCCAGCTCACGCTGCCCATGTTGACCACGCTGCCGCCGCCAGCCGCCGCCATGCCCGGCGCGACGGCCTGGATAGCGAAAAAGTAGTGCTTCAGGTTCAGCGCCAGGCGTTCATCCCACATCTCGGAGGTGACATCCTCCATCGCGTGGCGGTCGTCGCGGCCGGCGTTGTTCACCAGCACGCGCACCGGGCCGTACTCGGCCGCCACACTTGCCAACAGCGCCTGGTAGGCGGCGACGTCGCGCACGTCGCAGGCGGCGTACCAGGGCGCGGGCAGGCCCTGGCATGCAGGGTCCGCCGCGAGCTCGTCGATCAGCGCGCGGCCGCCGTCGGGCTTGGTGCCGCAGAACGCCACGCGCGAGCCCTGCCGCGCGAAGGCGCGCACCAGCTCCGCGCCGATGCCGGAGCTGCCGCCCGAGATGAAAACGACGCGGTCGCGCAGGCTTGGGTAACGGGCATGGCTCGTCGACATGGCCGTCACCAGCCCGCCGGCAGGACTTCGGCGAGCGCCACGACGCGGCCTTCGTCGATGCTCTTGTGCGCGGCCAGCCCGCTGGCCACGGCGCGCAGGCCCTCGGCCAGCGGAATCTCCGGGGTCGTGCCGTTGCGGATGGCCGCGGCGAAGCGCTGGTGCTCGACATACGAGGCGCCGAAGTGGTTGCCGAAGTACTTGATGTGCGGGTCGTGCACGCGCCTGACCGACACGCCCTTGCCGGTGCCCGAGGGCTGGCCCCAGTACTGCTTGCGGCCCCAGTCCTCGCGCCGGCTGTGGCGCAGCTCACCCAAGGGCAGCATCGATTCGAGCTTGCCCACGTCGCCCACCACGACGAGGTGCTCGTTGTCCATCGAGCCTTCGGCGAACATGCACAGGTCGAGCATGGCGCGCGCGCCGCTGGGGTACTCCAGCACGCAGTAGGCACTGTCGAGGATGTCGCTGCGCCGGCCCTCGTAGACCTCGTCGAGGTGATTCACGCGCTGGCCGCCGGAGGCGAACACGCGCAGCGGGTGTTCGCCCAGCACGAGGTCCATCAGGTTGAAGTAGTGGCAGCACTTCTCCACCAGCGTGCCGCCGGTGTTGGCGTTGAAACGGTTCCAGTCGCCGACCTTGGGATAGAAGGGCGCGCGGTGCTCGCGGATGGCCACCTGGTGGATGCGGCCCACCTCGCCGCCATGCGCCAGCCGGATCAGCTCCGCCACCGGCGGCATGTAGCGGTACTCCTGCGCCACCCAGACGATGCCGGTGCGCCCTTGCGCCCGCTGAATGAGGTCGACGCCATCCTCGATGCGCGTGACCAGCGGCTTTTCCACCAGGATGTGCAGCTCCGGCACGGCCAGCGCATCGCGCAGCATCGCGGCGTGCGTGTGGTTTGGCGTGGCGATGACCACCGTGTCGCACAGGCCGCTGGCCAGCAGCTCGCGGTGGTCGGCAAACACCTGCGGCGCCGGCCGCAGCGCCTGCGCGCAGGCCGCCAGCGAGGCCTGCACGCTGGGCCCATGCGGGTCGGCCAGCGCGGTGATGGCCACGCCGCCCATGGCGACCAGGTTCTCGATGTGCTCGCGCCCCATGCTGCCACAGCCGATGATGCCGTAGCGCAGGGTCTTGTTCGGTGGGTTCATGTCGGTCAGCCTTTCAAGCCACCCTGGGTCAGCCCGCCCACCACCCGCTCCTGGAACAGGGCGATGAGCAGGGCCACCGGCACGATGGCGACGATGAGCGCGGCCGAGATCGTCGGCCACGGGAAGGTGAATTCGCCCTGGTACAGCGTGATGCCCACCGGCAGCGTGCGCATCGTCGCACTCGCGTTGAGCGACAGCGCGAGCAGGAATTCGTCCCAGGCGTTGACGAAGGCCAGGATGCCGGCGGTGAAGACGCCAGGTGCGGCCAGAGGCACGACCACGCGCCACAGGGCGCCCACGCGCGTGCAGCCGTCGATCATCGCGGCATTCTCCAGGTCCTTCGGGATGCTCTGGAAGAAGCTCACCAGCACCAGCGTGCACACCGGCAGGTTGAGCACGGTGTAGGGCAGGATCAGCGCGGTGTAGGTGTTGAGCAGGCCGAGGCTGCGCATGGTCTCGAAGATCGGCACCAGCAGCGTCACCAGCGGGAACATGCCGGAGGCGACGATGGAGGTCAGGATGAGCTGGCGGCGCTTCAGGTTCAGCCGCGCGATCGCGTACGCCGCCAGCGCCGCGACGACGAGCGAGACGACGGTGGAACCCAGCGCCACCGCCAGGCTGTTGCCGAGGTAGCGCAGCAGCGGCTGGTCGCCGAAGGCGCGCACGTAGTTGAGCAGCGTCGGCGCCTGCGGCAGGTAGGTGATGGGCTGGCGCACCAGTTCGGCCTCGCCCTTGAACGAGGTGAGCAGGATCCACACCGCCGGAAAGAAGCCGTTGACGACGACGATCGCCGCCGCCAGCAGGCGCAGCGGGCTGCCGGCCTGCGGCTTCATGCCGTCCTCCCGACACGCCGCAGGTACAGCGCGGTGACCATCATCGACAGCACGAACATGCAGACCGCCAGCGTCGAGCCGTAGCCGACGTCGAGGTAGTCGATGGTCGTCTTGTGGATCAGCATTGCCAGCGTCTCGGTACTGTCGCCCGGGCCGCCGCGCGTCATCGTGTACGGGATGTCGAAGGTCTGCAGCGCGGTGATGGTGCGGAAGATCAGCGCCACCGTGATCGACGGCATCAGCATCGGGATCGTGATCTGCCAGAACTGCTGCCAGCGGCTCGCGCCGTCAACCTCGGCCGCCTCGTACAGCGTGCGCGGGATCATCTGCAGCCCGGCCAGCAGGATCAGCGCCATGAACGAGCTGGTCTTCCAGACGATGGTCCAGCAGATCGCCGCCAGCGCCCAGTTCGGCCGCAGCAGCCACATCGTCGGCTGCGACTCGCCGAAGCGGCGCAGCAGGTCGTTGGCGACACCGTAGTCGGTGTGGAAGAACCACGCGAAGATCAGACCGCAGAACGACAGCGGCAGGGCCCAGGGCAGCAGCAGCGCCAGCCGCACCGGCCAGCGGCGCCGATAAGGCAGATTGGCCAGCAGCGCCAGCGCCAGCCCGGCCACCAGCGCGCCGGGCACGGTGATCAGCGTGATGAGCACGGTGTTCCAGGTCACGTTCCAGAAGTCGACATCGGCCAGCACCAGCGCGTAGTTCTCCAGGCCGACGAAGTGCACGCGGTGGCCACCCGACAGGCGCAGGTCGAAGAAGCTGTTGACGAACAGGCGGCCGATCGGATATACGACGATCAGCGCCAGCAGCGCAAACGCCGGGGCCAGCAGCAGCAGCCCCAGCGTCTTCTCGTCGGGGTCGCGCAGGCGATCGGTCCAGCGCGGGCGCTCCACGGGCCGCTACCTCAAGACCCGCGCCAGCCGCGAGCCGATCTGGCGCACGCCTTGCTCGGGCGTCTTGACGCCGGCGAGAACGGCGTTGGTGGTCGTGCGGATGGCGTCGCTGACCTGCGCGTAATCGGGCGATGTCGGCCGGCTCTTGCCGCCGACGACCACCGCGGCCGCGTCCTTGAACCAGGGCACGGCGTGCAGCACGTCGGCATCCGTATAGAGGTCGGGGTAGGTCGGCAGCAGCGCGCCGCCGATGGCCAACTGCTTGCTCGCCGCCGGGCCCGACAGGAAGCGCACCAGGTCCGCCGCCTCGGCCTTGTGGCGGCTGAACGCGCTGACCGCCCACTGCCAGCCACCCAGGCAGGTCACGCGCTGGCCGCCGTCCATCGCCGGCAGCGGCATCACGCCGACCTTGCCGCGCACCTGCGAATCGGCGTCGGCGTTGAGCTGGTCCCAGGCGAAGCTCCAACCGATGCCGAACACGACCTGCCCGGCCTTGAACTCGTTGACCGTGTCCGGCGTCTTGACCTCGGCCACGTTGCGCTTGATCACGCCGCTGGCCACGAGGTCCAGCCATTGCTGCAGGCCGCGCACCGCGGCCGTGCGGTCGAGGGTGAGCCGACCCTGGGCATCTTCGAGCGCCTTGCCCTGACTCCAGTACGGCAGCAGGAATGTGCACACCGTGCCTTCGATCGGCGCACCCTGGATCGACAGGCCCTGCAGCCGCGGGTCGCGCTCGCCGGCCTGGATCTTCTTCGCCGCTGCGCCGAGCTCGTTCCAGGTGCGCGGCAGCGCCAGACCGTACTTGGCCAGGAGGTCGCGTCGGTAGTACATGAACATCGCGTCGGCGAAGGCCGGCATGGCGGCGATCTTCCCTTGCACCACATCGGCTTCGCCGTAGGCCGCCAGGTACGGCTTTATCACCGTCACCGCGTCGCCGTAGTAGGCGTTCAGCGGTTCCAGCCAGCCCGCCCCGGCGTACTGCGCCGGGTTGACGATGTCGATCAGGTAGACGTCGATCGTCGCGTCCTTGGCGCTGAGCACGGTGCTGAGGTACTGCCGCTGCAGGTCGCTGGTGGACCCGCCGGACTCGGTCTCGATCCGCAGCCCCGGATGCCGGCGGGCGTAGTCGGCCAACAGGCTCTTCATCAGGTCGGGGCGCTGGTTCTGGCCGCCGACGAACACGCGCAGCACCGTCTCGGCGCCGACCGCCGACGGCGCAAGCGCCAGCGCCGCCAGAATCCAAGCGATCAAGCACGCGGCCCAGCGGCGGTACATCGCAGGGCTTCTCGCTAGACCGCGGCGCCGCTGGCCGCATCGAACAGATGCAGATGCTGCGGGTCGACGAACACGTCGAGCGCCGTGCCCGGCGGCGCGCGAAAGGCGGCCGGGCAGCGCGCCACCATCTCGGCGCGACCCAGGCGCAGCGTGACCAGCGTCTCGGCACCCAGCGGTTCGAGCAACGAGACTCGTGCCGGCAGTCGCAACGCCGCGAGGCCGGTCGGCGCGAGCATGATGTTCTCGGGCCGCACGCCGAGCTTGAGCCCGGCCGCGCCGCTCGCGCGGCCGACCAGCGCGGCGGGCAGTTCGACGGCCAGGTCGCCGAGATCGGCCCGCGTGCCGGACAGCGTGCAGTCGGCCAGGTTCATCGGCGGCGCGCCAGTGAAGCCGGCGACGAAGATCGCCGCCGGGCGGTTGTAGATCGCATCCGGCGTGTCGTACTGCATCAGGCGGCCGGCACTGATCACGGCGATGCGGTCGGCCAGCGTCATCGCCTCGACCTGGTCGTGGGTGACGTAGATGATCGTCGCGCCCAGCCGCTGGTGAAGGCGCTTGATCTCGCTGCGCATCTCGTTGCGCAGCTGCGCGTCGAGGTTGGACAGCGGCTCGTCGAACAGGAAGACCTCGGGTTCGCGCACGATGGCGCGGCCGATCGCCACCCGCTGCCGCTGCCCGCCGGACAGCGCCGCCGGCCGCCGCTGGAGCATGGGCTCGATGCGCAATAGCCGTGCCGCGTCCATCACCCGGCGCTCGATCTCGGCCTCGGGCGTCTTGCGCAGACGCAGGCCGAAAGCCATGTTCTCGTACAGCGTCTTGTGCGGGTACAGCGCGTAGTCCTGGAACACCATCGCGATGTCGCGCTGGCGGGGCGGCAGTTCGTTGACGCGCCGGCCCGCGATGCGCAGCTCGCCGCCGCTGATCGTCTCCAGCCCCGCAACCATGCGCAGCAGCGTGCTCTTGCCGCAGCCCGAAGGGCCGACGAAGACGACGAACTCGCCGTGGCGGATCTCGAGATCGATCGCGTGGACGATGGTGACCTTGCCGTCGTAGGTCTTGGTCAGGCCACGCAGTTCGACCTGCGCCATCAGTAGCCGCCGTCCGGGCGCGGCGACACGGCGCCATCTTCTGCCTTGCTGCGCGGCGGCGCTGCGGCGGCGCCACCCTGCGCGCGCAGCGCCTGCGCCGCCCCCTGGCAGGCACGCATCAGCAGCCCGAGGTCGGAGGCCACGGCGACATAGTCGTAGCCGATCTCCCGATAGCGCGCCACCGTCTCGGGGCTGCCGCCGACACTGCCGATCGGCATGCCGAGCGCGTTCGCACGCCGGGCGGCATCGGCCATCGCGGCCATCACGTCGGGATGGGTCAGCTCGCCGACATGCCCCATCGCCGCCGACAGGTCGGCCGGACCGACGAACAGCGCGTCGACGCCGGGCACCGCGGCGATCGCCTCGAGTTGCGCCACCGCCGCTGGCGTCTCGAGCTGCAGCACGGTGCAGATGCCGGCGTTGGCGGTGCGCAGGTAGTCGGGCGTGGTGCCGAAGCGCGAGCCGCGACTCATCCCGGCCATGCCGCGCACGCCGTCGGGCGGGTAGCGCGTCGCGGCGACGGCGCGGCGCGCCTCGTCGGCGTTCTGGATGAACGGGAACAGCAGCGTTCGGGCGCCGGCGTCGAGCACGCGCTTGACGAACACGGTGTCGTTCCAGGGCACGCGCACCACCGGTGCCATCGGCGTGTTGCCCACCGCCTGCAGCAGGTGGACGAGGGTCATCAGGTCCAGCGGCGTGTGCTCCATGTCGAGCACCGCCCAGTCGAAGCCGGCCAGGCCCACGGCCTCGGCGACGATCGGGCTCGCCGACATGACCCAGGTACCGACCGGCGTGCGCGCAGCACGGTCGCGCAGGAGTTGGGCGAAGGGGTTCATGGCGCGGCTCCTTGCCGGTTCGGGGTTCAGGCGGCTTCAGTAGATCGCCGGCTCGGACGTGGCCGCCGTGCCCTGCAGGAAGTCGAGATCGCAGCCCTCGTGCGCCTGCGTCACGTGCTGCTGGTACAGGCGTACGAAGCCGCGCGCGTAGGGCGTAGCCGGCGGTGACCAGGCGGCGCGGCGGCGGGTGAGTTCGGCGTCGTCGACGGCCAGGTGCAGGCGACGCGCCTCGACGTCGAGCTCGACGATGTCGCCGTTGCGCACCAGCGCCAGCGGCCCGCCCACCGCGGCCTCGGGGCTCACGTGCAGGATGCAGGTGCCGTAGTGGGTGCCGCTCATGCGCGCATCCGAGATCCGCACCATGTCCCGCACGCCCCGCTGCAGCAACTTCTTCGGGATCGGCAACCCGCCCCATTCGGGCATGCCCGGCGCACCCACCGGGCCGGCGTTGCGCAGCACGAGCACGGTGTTCTCGTCGACCTCCAGCGCCGGGTCGGCCATCGCGGCGAGCATCTGCGGCTGGCTGTCGAAGACCAGCGCCGGACCGCGGTGGCGAAAGAAGCCGGGGCTGGCCGAACTGGGCTTGATGACCGCGCCGTGCGGCGCCAGGTTGCCGCCGAGCACGGCCAGCGCGCCATGCAGGCTGACCGGTCTGGCCAGCGGTCGGATCACTTCGTCGTCGCTGGCCTCGCGGCCCTGGAGCTCTTCGCCCAGCGTGCGGCCGGTGACCGTGATCTCGCCGAGCGACAGATGTTCACGCAGCCGGTTCATCAACGCCGGCAGGCCGCCCGCATAGTAGAAGTCCTCCATCAGCCGGTCGCCGCTGGGGAATATGTTGGCCAGCACCGGCACCCCGCGGCCGACGGCGTCGAGGTCGGCCAGCGTCAGCGGCACGCCGGCGCGGCCGGCCAGGGCGATGATGTGCACCGCCGCGTTGGTCGAGCCGCCGAGCGCCATCTGCACCGCGGCGGCGTTGAGGAAGGCGCCACGCGTGAGGATGCGCCGCGGTGCGAGGTCTTCGGCGATCATGGAGACGATGCGCTCGCCGCAGTCGGCCGCCATCCGCGGGTGTGCCGCGTCCATGGCCGGGATGCTGGTGCTGCCCGGCAATGCCATGCCGAGCGCCTCGGCGATCGAGGTCATCGTGCTCGCCGTGCCCATCGTGTTGCAGGTGCCGGGGCTGCGCGTCATGCGCGATTCCAGCCGCACCCATTCGTCCTCGCCGATGTGCCCGGCCTGGTAGTCGTCCCAGAACATCCGCGTGTGCGTGCCGGCGCCGACGGTCTTGTCCTGGTAGCGGTCGTTGAGCATCGGACCGGCAGGGCAGAACAGCGCCGGCAGGCCCATGCTGATCGCACCCATCAGGAGCCCCGGCGTGGTCTTGTCGCAGCCCCCCAGCAGCACCGCGCCGTCGATGGGCAGCGAACGCAGCAACTCCTCGACTTCCATCGCCAGGAAGTTGCGGTAGAGCATGGTCGTCGGCTTGACCATCACCTCGCCCAGGCTGAGTGCCGGCAGCTCGAAGGGCATGCCGCCGGCCAGCAGCACGCCGCGCTTGACCGCTTCGGCGCGCTCGCGCAGGTGGGCATGGCAAGGCGACAGGTCGCTCCACGTGTTGACGATGGCCACGATGGGTCGGCCCAGGACGTCCTGCCTGCGCAGGCCCATCTGCTGCATGCGCTGGCGATGCGCGAAGCCGCGCATGTCGTTGGCCGCGAACCAGCGGCGACTGCGAAGGTCGGTGAGCGAACGGGACATGCAGTGAGCCGCTTGGTTTGGAGTTCTCTTTGTTACCGCTAACATAGAGTAACCTTCGGAGAGCGTCCATTCTGACTAACCCGGTGCCTTCCTCGATCCACGACGCTTCTGCTGCCCGCCAGGCCCGGCGCGGTCATGGGCGGGTGACGCTGCGGGACGTGGCACAGGCCGCCGGCGTGACCTCGATCACGGTCTCGCGCTTCCTGCGCGAGCCTGCGGTGGTGGCTGCCGATACCGCCGAGCGCATCCGCAAGGCGCTGGCCAAGACGGGCTACGTGCCCAACAAGCAGGCCGGACTGCTGGCCAGCGGCCGCTCGAACATGGTCGCGGCGCTGCTGCCGAATCTGGCGAACTCGATCTTCGCCGAGACGGCGCAGGGGCTGAGCGACGGGCTGCAGGCGGCCGGCTTCGAACTGCTCATCGCCTCCACCGGCTATTCGCTGGAGCGCGAGGAGAGTCAGTTGCGTGCCGTGCTCGGCTGGCACCCGGTAGCGCTGGTGGTGACCGGCCGCCGCCACTCGACCGCTGCACAGCGACTGTTGGCGGCTGCGAAGGCCGCGGGCACACCGGTGATCGAGATCTGGGACCACCATCCGCCCGAGCCCGGCGCCCGCCAGACCATGTTCACCCAGATCGGGTTCAACCACGACGAGGTCGGTGCCGCGATGGCCGAGCATCTGCTGCGCGCGGGGCACCGCATGCTGGCCTACGTCGACAGCGGCGTCAGTGAGGACTACCGGGCTCACGAGCGCGGCATCGCCTTCGCGGCCACGGCGCGCACCGCCGGCGCGAAGGTCGTCGTTCTCACCGCGCCGGCGGGCGACGCCTTCGACGCCGGGCGCCAGGTGCTGGGTGAACTGATCGGCGCCGGCCCACCGGCCGTCACCGGCGCGGCCTTCGCCAACGACCACATCGCCTGCGGCGCGCTGCTCGAGGCCGCGCGGCGCAAGGTAGCGGTGCCCCAGCGAATCGCGTTGCTCGGCTTCGGCGACTTCGCGCTTGCGCGCCAGCTCAGCCCGGCGCTGTCGAGCGTGCAACTGCCGCGCCACGCGATCGGCACCGAGGCCGCCCGTTCCCTGCTCGACGCATTGCGCCTGGGCAAGCCGGCGGCGCCAGCGGCGCTGCCGTGGACGCTGGTCGCTCGGGGCAGCACGGGAGCGCGGTGACCTGAGCGTGGGTCAGGCGAGCCAGCGCCGGGCGTTCTGGAACATGCGCATCCAGGGGCTGGGGGCGCCGGCATCGCCGCTGCTCCAGCTCATCTGGACGTTGCGGAAGACGCGCTCGGGGTGCGGCATCAGGGCCGTGAAGCGCCCATCGAGAGTGGTCACGCCGGTCAGACCGCCGGGGCTGCCATTGGGGTTGGCCGGGTAGGCCTCGGTGGGCCGGCCGTGGCCATCGACAAAGCGCAGCGCGCGCTGCACCGCGGCCGGGTCGCCGCGCTGCGAGAAGTCGGCATAGCCTTCGCCGTGCGCGACCGCGATCGGGATCCGGCTGCCGGCCATGCCGGCGAAGAACAGGCTGGTCGAATCGAGCACCTCGACCATCGACAGCCGGGCCTCGAACTGCTCGCTGCGGTTGCGCGTGAACTTGGGCCAGGCCACTGCGCCGGGGATCAAGGGGCTGAGCGCGGCCATCATCTGGCAGCCGTTGCAGACGCCAAGCGCGAAGGTCTCGGCCCGGTTGAAGAAGGCCGCGAACTGTTCGGCCAGTAATGGGTTGAACAGGATCGATCGCGCCCAGCCCTCGCCCGCGCCCAGCGTGTCGCCGTAGCTGAAGCCCCCGCAGGCCACGAGACCCTGGAATCCGTCCAGCCGCGCCGCGCCGGCCTGCAGGTCGCTCATGTGGACGTCGTAGGTGGCGAAGCCGGCCTGCGCCATCGCGTAGCTCATCTCGAGATGAGAATTCACCCCCTGCTCGCGCAGGATCGCCACGCGCGGCCGCGCGGCATGCACCGCCGGTGCCGGCAGCGGATCGAAGGTGAGGTGCAGGTGCAGCCCCGGGTCGTCGCTCGCGCCGGCGGCCGCGTGCTCGCTGTCGGCGCAGGCCGGGTTGTCGCGCCCGCGCGCGATGCGCCAGCTGACCTCGTCCCACGGTTGCTGCAGCGCCTGCAAAGGCGCCGTGAACTGGCACTTGGCGTCGCGCCAGACCTCGACCACGCCGCGGCCGTTGGTCTTGCCGACGAAGTGCGCGTGGCGCGACAGGCCGTGCGTGCGTAGCGTCGCAGCGACCTCGTCGCGAACGGCCGTCGGCACCTGGAGGACCACGCCAAGCTCCTCGTTGAACAGGGCCTTAAGCGTCAGCTCGTTGCGTCGCTCGCCGACCTGCGCCGCCCAGTTCTTCGAGTCGCCGACCTCGGCCCGGCTGTCGGCGATGCCGTCGCCCTCGGTCACCAGGATGTCGACGTTCAGGCTCACGCCCTGGCGCCCGGCAAAGGCCATCTCGCAGACCGCGGCCCACAGGCCGCCATCGCTGCGGTCGTGGTAGGCGAGCAGCCGTCCCCGGGCGCGAAGCTCGTTGATGGCCGCCACCAGTGCCTTCAGCCGCTGCGGGTCGTCGAGGTCGGGCACGCCGTCCTCGTCGAGACTGCCGAACTGCCCCAGCACCTGCGCCAGCATCGAGCCGGCCATGCGCATGCGCCCGCCGCCGAGGTCGACCAGGATCAGCGTGGTGTCGCCGGGCTGCAGCTGCGGCGTCAGCGTGCCGCGCACGTCGGCCAGCGTCGCGAAAGCCGTCACGACGAGCGAGACCGGTGCCGTGACCTGCCGCGGCCGGCCCGCGTCGCCCCAGCGCGTGCGCATCGATAGCGAGTCCTTTCCCACCGGAATGCCGATGCCGAGTTGCGGGCACAGTTCCAGCGCGACCGCGCGCACGGTGTCGTACAGCGCCGCGTCCTCGCCCGGCTCGCCGCAGGCCGCCATCCAGTTGGCGCTGAGCTTGACGCGCGAGAGTTCGATCGGCGCGGCCAGCAGGTTGGTGATCGCCTCGCCCACCGCCATGCGACCCGAGGCCGGCGCGTGCAGCGCGGCCAGCGGCGTACGCTCGCCCATGCTCATCGCCTCGCCGGCGAAGCCGCTGAAGTCGGCCAGCGTCACCGCGCAATCGGCCACCGGCACCTGCCAGGGTCCGACCATCGGGTCACGGTGGCTCAGGCCGCCGACCGTGCGGTCGCCGATGGTGACGAGGAAGCGCTTGCTGGCGACCGTCGGATGGCGCAACACGTCAAGCGCAACCTGCTCCAGCCGCACCCCGGCAAGGTCCAGCGCCACCTCGCTGCGCGCCACGCGCCGCACCTGCCGGTGCACCTTGGGCGGCTTGCCCAGCAGCACGTCCATCGGCATGTCGATCACGCGCTCGCCGCCGGGGCCGTCCTCCAGCACCAGTTCGCGGTCGGCGCGGGCCACGCCGACCACCGCGAAGGGGCAGCGCTCGCGCCGGCACATCTGGGCGAACAGCGGCAGCGCATCGGCCGCGATGGCCAGCACGTAGCGCTCCTGGCTCTCGTTGCACCAGATCTCCTTCGGCGCCAGGCCCGATTCCTCCAGCGGCACCTGGCGCAGGTCGAAGATGGCGCCACGCCCGGCGCCGTCGACCAGTTCGGGGAACGCGTTGCTGATGCCCCCGGCGCCGACGTCGTGGATGGCCAGGATCGGGTTGGCCGCGCCGAGCGCCCAGCAGTGGTTGATGACCTCCTGGGCCCGGCGCTGTATCTCGGGGTTGCCGCGCTGCACCGAATCGAAATCGAGCGCCGCGGTATTGCTGCCTGCTGCCAGCGAACTCGCCGCGCCGCCACCCATGCCGATGCGCATGCCCGGCCCGCCTATCTGCACGAGCAGCGTGCCCGGGCCGAAGGGCAGCTTCTTCACCTGGCTGGCGCTGATCGCGCCCAGGCCACCGGCGATCATGATCGGCTTGTGGTAGCCGCGGCGAACGCCGGCCACCGTCTGCTCGAAGACGCGAAACAGGCCGCCGAGGTTGGGCCGACCGAACTCGTTGTTGAACGCCGCGCCGCCCAGCGGGCCTTCGGTCATGATCTGCAGCGCGCTCGCGATGTGCCCGGGCCTGCCCACGGGGTCGCGCTCCCAGGGCTCGTCCGTCCCCGGCAGGTGCAGGTTGCTGACCACGAAGCCGGTGACGCCAGCCTTGGGCCGTGCGCCGCGGCCGGTGGCACCCTCGTCGCGGATCTCGCCGCCGGCGCCGGTGCTCGCGCCCGGGAAGGGCGCGATCGCGGTCGGGTGGTTGTGCGTCTCGACCTTCATCAGCACATGCGCGATTTCGGGTCGCGCCGCGTAGACCGGGGCGTTCGCGTAGCCCTGCGGCAGCCAACGCTCGACGGCGCCGCCTTCCATCACCGCCGCGTTGTCGTCGTAGGCGATGACAGTGTGCCGTGGCGAAACGGCCTCGGTGTGGCGAATCATCGCAAACATCGATTGCGGCTGATCCACGCTGTCGATGGTGAAGCGGGCGTTGAAGATCTTGTGCCGGCAATGCTCGCTGTTGGCCTGCGCGAACATCATTAGCTCGACGTCGCTGGGGTTGCGCTGCAGCCTGGCGAAGGCGGCGACGAGATAGTCGATCTCGTCGTCGGACAGCGCGAGGCCGAACTCGACGTTGGCCGCGACCAGCGCGGCGCGACCCCGGCCCAGCACATCGACGTGCGCGAGCGGAACGGCCTCACGGACTTCGAACAGTCGCGCAGCGGCCTCGCGTTCGAAGGCCACGCTCTCGGTCATGCGGTCGTGCAGGCGTTCTGCCACCGCAGCACGCTCGTCGTCCGGCAGCGGCCGGGTCGCGCCGAGCAGCCCGCGCTCGAGCGTAAGACTCAATTCGGTGACGCGCTCGACACGGTGCAGCCGCAGCCCGCAGTTTCGGGCGATATCGCCGGCCTTGCTGGCCCAGGGCGAGACCGTGCCCAGGCGGGGCATCACGACGACCAGTTCGCCGCCGGCGCGACCGGCGAATGCGTCGCCGTAGGTCAACAGCGCCTGCAGCTTGTCGACGTCCTCGCGCGACGGTGCGGTGTCGAAGGCAACCCAGTGCACGTACCGCGCGGCGACGCCTACGATGCGAGGGCAGACCGCCCGTACCCGCTCGAGCAGGGCCTGCGCGCGAAAGGCCGGGAGCGCGTCACCGCCCTCGAAGTGCATCAGGTGGAGCGGCGTGGCGGTCATGCAATCACGGCGAAGCCGAAGTGAAACTGCGATTTTAGGGGCGCGGTGAGATAATTCGAGGATGGCGATTACCATCAAATCCGCGGCCGATATCGAAGGCATGCGCCAGGCCGGGCGACTGGCCTCCGAAGTCCTGGACATGCTCACGCCTCACGTCCGGGCCGGCATCACGACCAAGGAACTCGACCGCCTGGCGCACGCGCACATGGTGCAGGTGCAGGGCGGCGTGCCTGCGACGCTGGGTTACGCCCCGCCCGGCTACCCGCCCTACCCGGCCTCGCTATGCTCGTCGCTCAACGACGTCGTCTGCCATGGCATCCCCGATGACCGGCCGCTGAAGGATGGTGACATCGTCAACATCGACGTCACCGTCATCAAGGACGGCTGGCACGGCGACAACAGCCGCATGTACATCGTCGGCAACGGGAGCATCGCCGCGCGGCGCCTGTGCCAGGTGACGTTCGAGGCGATGTGGAAGGGCATCGTCAAGGTCCGGCCGGGCGCGCGGCTGGGCGACATCGGCCACGCGATCCAGTCCTACGCCGAGCACGCCGGGTTCTCGGTCGTGCGCGAGTTCTGCGGCCACGGGGTCGGGGCGCGCTTCCACGAGGAGCCGCAGGTGCTCCACTATGGCCGCCCGGGCACGCTGGAAGAATTGGTGCCGGGGATGATCTTCACGATCGAGCCGATGATCAACGCCGGTCGGCGCGACATCAAGGAAGACCGGCGCGGCAACCGACCCTACGACGGCTGGACCATCGTCACCCGCGACCGGTCGCTGTCGGCGCAATGGGAGCACACAGTGCTGGTCACCGAAACCGGCTACGAGGTGCTCACGGTCTCCGCCGGCAGTCCGCCGGCGCCGGCCTTCGCGACCGCCGGCTACGGCACCGCGGCGGCCGCGGCTGCGCGGGACGCCGCGCTCGCCACCGCCAGCTGAAGGGCATGTCCGCCCTGCTCGAGGTGACCCGCCGCGGGCCGGGCAGCCTGGCGGCGCTGCGCGCGCGCTTCCGGGATGGCAAGGCCGAGTTGCTGGCGCACTTCGGTGCCGCGCGGCCGACGACCAGCGAGGCCTCGCGCCTGCTCAAGGCGCTGGCACGCCACGTCGATGCGACGCTGGTGGCGCTGTGGGCCGAAAGCGGCGTACCCCCCGGCGCGGCGCTGGTCGCGGTGGGCGGCTTCGGCCGCGGCGAACTCTTCCCCTGCTCCGACGTCGATGTGCTGGTGCTGGTGCCGGCAGCCCACGACGCGGCCGCCAACGAGGCCGTCGGCCGATTCGTAACCGATTGCTGGGACATCGGGCTCGAGGTCGGATCCTCGGTCCGCACGGTGGCCGAATGCGTGGCCGAGTCGGCGCGCGACGTCACGGTGCAGACTGCGCTGCTCGAAGCCCGTCTGGTCTGCGGCGCGCGACGCCTGTTCGGACAGCTCCGCAAGTCCCTCGATGTGGCGATGGACCCACGCGCGTTCCTGCGCGCGAAGACACTGGAGATGCAGCAGCGCCACGTCAAGTACGAGGGCACGCCGTATTCGCTGGAGCCCAACTGCAAGGAAAGCCCGGGCGGGCTGCGCGACCTTCAGGTCGTGATCTGGGTCGCGCGCGCCGCTGGCCTGGGCCGCACCTGGAGCGAGCTGGCGGCCACGGGCCTGATCACGCCGTTCGAGGCCAGCCAACTGCGCAAGCACGAGGGCACGCTCAAGCTGATCCGCGCCCGCCTGCACCTGGTGGCAAGGCGGCGCGAGGATCGGCTGGTGTTCGATCTGCAGACCGCCGTCGCCGAGAGCTTCGGCTATGGCGGCACCGTCTCGGCCAGCAACGTGCAGCACAGCTCCGAGGTGCTGATGCACCGCTACTACTGGGCCGCGAAGGCGGTGACCCAGCTCAACCAGATCCTGATGCTCAACATCGAGGAGCGCGTCAACGGCTCCGAGTCCGCACCGATGCGGCCGATCACGGCGCGCTTCTTCGACCGCGCCGGCATGCTCGAGGTCGCGCGGGACGACCTGTACCTCGACAACCCGCACGCGATCCTGGAAACCTTCCTCGTCTATCAGCAGACGCCCGGGCTGCAAGGGCTGTCCGCGCGCACGCTGCGCGCGCTGTACAACGCCCGCCAGGTGATGACGCCGGCCTACCGCCGCGACCCCGTCAACCGAGCGCTGTTCCTGGACATCCTGCGGCAGCCCAAGCAGATCACGCATGCGCTGCGGCTGATGAACCAGACCTCGGTGATGGGCCGCTATCTTTGGGTCTTCCGGCGCATCGTCGGGCGGATGCAGCACGACCTGTTCCACGTTTACACGGTGGACCAGCACATCCTGATGGTGGTGCGCAACGTGCGGCGCTTCTTCATCCCCGAGCACGCCCACGAGTACCCTTTCTGCTCGCAGCTTGCCGCCGAATGGGACCAGCCCTGGCTGCTGTACGTCGCGGCGCTGTTCCACGACATCGCCAAAGGCCGTGGCGGCGACCACTCGGTGCTCGGCGCGCGGGAGGTGCGCCGCTTCTGTCGCGACCACGGCGTCGGCCGCGAAGACACGCAGCTGATCGCATTCCTGGTCGAGCACCACCTGACGATGAGCCGCATCGCACAGAAGGAAGACCTCTCGGACGCCGGCATCGTCACCGATTTCGCGCGCCTGGTCGGCTCGCCGCGACGCCTGATCGCACTCTACCTGCTGACGGTGGCCGACATCCGCGGCACCAGTCCCAAAGTCTGGAATGCGTGGAAGGGCAAGCTGCTGGAGGACCTCTACCGCCTCACGCTGCGCGCGCTCGGCGGCGCCGTGCCCAACCTCGATGCCGAGATCGAGGCCCGCAAGCTGGAGGCACAGCACAACCTGGCCCTGCACTCGGCCCTGCCGGGCACCGAGGAGCCGCTGTGGAAGACGCTCGAGGTGAGCTATTTCGCGCGCCACGACGCGGCCGAGATCGCGTGGCACGCGCGCTCGCTGTGGCGCCACGTGCAGACCGCGGTGCCGATCGTCCGCGCGCGGCCTTCCTCGGTCGGCGACGGCCTGCAGGTGCTGGTCTATTCGCCCGACCGCACCGACCTGTTCGCGCGCATCTGCGGGTACTTCGACGGAGCCGGCTTCAGCATCCAGGACGCCAAGATCCACACCACCCGCGCCGGCTACGCGCTCGACACCTTCCAGGTCGTGGTCAGCCAGATGCCGCCCGAGACCGCGGCCGGTTACCGCGACCTCATCTCGCTGGTGGAGACGCAAGCCACTGCGGCGCTCAGCTCGGCCGGCCCGCTGCCCGAGCCGCGCCGCGGCCGGATCTCGCGCCGGGTGCGGTCGTTTCCGGTCACGCCGCGGGTCTCGCTCGCCCCCGACGAGCGCGCCCAGCGCTGGTTGCTCACCGTCTCGGCCAGCGACCGCTCGGGTCTGCTGTATGCCATCGCACGGGTGCTGGCCAGAAACCACATCAACCTGCAGCTCGCAAAGGTCTCGACCTTGGGCGAGCGCGTCGAGGACACCTTCCTCGTCGATGGCCCCGAGCTGCAGCGGCCCAAGGCGCAGCTGCGCATCGAAAGCGAACTGCTCGACGCCGTGGCCGCGCCGGCGGCCTGACGACGATGCGCCGGCGTCTTGCGTGGCATCGGCGGCTCGGCGCCGCCGGCAGGGGCCCGGGAGCGCGATGAGCCTGCGCCGCATCGCCGCCGCCGACGCCATCGCGCAGCTGGCCGCCTTCGACGCCTTGATCGACGCGCGCAGCGAGAGCGAGTTCGCCGAGGACCACCTGCCGGGCGCCGTCAACTGGCCATCCCTGAGCGACGACGAGCGGCGCCTGGTGGGCACCGAGTACAAGCAGGTCTCGCCCTTCGACGCACGCAAGCACGGCGCGGTGCTGGTGGCGCGCAACATCGCCCGCCACATCGAGACCCATGTGATGGCACTGCCGCGCGGCTGGCGCCCGCTGGTGTACTGCTGGCGCGGCGGCCAGCGCTCAGGGGCGCTGGCCGGCGTGCTCGACCAGATCGGCTTCGGCGTGCAGCTGCTCGAAGGCGGCTATCGCGCATTCCGTCGCGCCGTGATCGCCGAGCTCCAGACGCGGCCGGCGACGCTGCGCTGGCGCGTCGTCTGCGGGCGCACCGGCTCCGCCAAGAGCCGGCTGCTGCAGGCGCTGCAGGCGCAGGGCGCGCAGGTGCTCGATCTGGAAGCGCTGGCCTGCCACCGCGGGTCGGTGCTCGGCCCCATGCAGGGGCAGCCTCAGCCGTCGCAGAAGGCCTTCGAGACACGGCTGTGGCAGGCGTTGAGCGGCTTCGATCCGGCACGGCCGGTGTTCGCGGAAGGCGAGAGCCGCACGATCGGCCGCTTGCGCGTGCCCGAGCCACTGCTCGAGCAGCTGCGCGCCGCGGCCTGCATCCAGGTGCAGATGCCGGTGGCAGCACGGGTGGCGTTCCTGCTACAGGACTACGCGCACTTCGTGGCCGACGTCGAGAGCTTCTGCGAGCGTCTGCAGGCGCTCCGCGAGTTGCGCGGCGCCGCGGTGGTGGCGCGCTGGCAGGCCGAGGCGCGCGCTGGCCGGGTCGCCGCGGTGGTGGGCGAATTGCTCGGCGAGCACTACGACCCGATCTACGAGCGCTCGATGCACCGTCACTTCGCGGGCCTGGCCACGGCCGAGCCGCTCGCGCTGACCGACGCCGAGCCGCCGACGCTGGCCGCAGCCGCGCGCTTTCTGATCGAGTCCGCCCGACAGCCTTGAGCCGCACCGGCCGATCCAACGGGCTCTGACCACGGTCAAGGCCCGCAGCCGCGCGATGCCTACACTGCGCCGAGCCCTTTCGGTACGTTCATGCCAACCAACCAGCCCCTGCAGATCGCCAGCGTGAGCCCGACCCAACCGCTGCGCTGGCTGGCGCGCGGCTGGGCCGACCTCATGCACTGCCCGTTGCCGGGCCTGCTGCACGGCCTGGCGGCAGCGTTGTTCGGCGGCCTGCTGATCGCGCTGGCCGGCAACCGCTTCTGGCTGCTGGCCGGGGCGTTCAGTGGCTTCCTGCTCGTCGCGCCGGTGGTGGCCACGGGTCTGTACGCCGTCAGTCGCGCGCTGGAACGGCGTCAGCCGATCGGCCTGCGCGGCGCGCTGGCCGTCTGGCGCCCGCGCGACAGCCGCCTCGTGCGTTTCGGCCTGCTGCTGGCACTGGCCGGCACCGGCTGGGTGCTGACCTCGGCATCTCTGATCACCCGTTTCGCCGGCGCGCCGGTCGACAGTCCGGCGGATTTCCTGCGCGTCGTCGTGCTGGCCGAAACCTCGCACCTGTTCGAGGTCTGGCTGGTGATGGGCAGCGTGCTGGCGGCGCCGATCTTTGCGTCCAGCGTGGTCGCCATTCCGATGCTGCTGGACCGTCGCGACGGCGTGCTGACGGCCGTGGTCACGAGCGTGCTCGCGGCGCTGCGCAATCCGCTCGCGATGGCAATGTGGGCCACGCTGATCCTGGCCCTCACGCTGCTCGGCATGGGCACGCTGATGGTCGGGCTGGTCGTCGTCGTCCCCTGGCTGGCGCATGCCAGCTGGCATGCCTACCGCGACCTGGTGCCGCCCGCCGACCTCACCGGTGCACGCTGATGTTCGGCTTCAGCGAAGAGCAGATCTCGCAATTCGGGCTGACCTTCGGGATCGGCGCGTTCATGCTGTACATGGTGTTCATCATCTTCCAGCTCGCCCGCGAGTCGAAGGCCGGTCGCTTCGGCACCTTCGTGCTGTTCCTGGCGCTGGGCTTCGGCCTGGTCGGCTTCGCCGCCAAGGGTCTCATCAAGTTCTTCCTGCGCGGCGTCTGAAATGGCAAAGGCCGGCAAACGCCGGCCTTGTCGAGACATTGACCGGAGCCCCCTCGCGGAGCGGGCTCGGGGGAGCCGAACCGCCCCCCGGAGGGTCGAGGGCCTGAAAGGGGTTCAACCCATGTGCAGGCCACCATTGCAGGAGAAATCGGCGCCTGTCGTGAAGCCCGAGTCCTCGCCCGCCAGCCAGGCCACGATCGAGCCGATCTCCTCCGGAGTCCCCAGGCGCTTGACCGGGATCGTGGACACGATCTTGTCCAGCACCTCGGGCTTGATCGCTCGGACCATGTCGGTGCCGATGTAGCCCGGGCTGACGGTGTTGACGGTCACGCCCTTGCTCGCGACTTCCTGCGCCAGCGCCATCGTGAAGCCGTGCATGCCGGCCTTGGCCGCCGAGTAGTTGGTCTGCCCGGCCTGGCCCTTCTCGCCGTTGACCGAGCTGATCTGGATGATCCGGCCCCAGCCCTTTTCGACCATGCCCGGCACGACCTGCTTGGTGACGTTGAACATGCTGTTGAGGTTGGTGTCGATCACCGCGTGCCAGTCCTCGGGCGTCATCTTCAGGAACATGCGGTCGCGCGTGATGCCGGCGTTGTTGACCAGCACGTCGATCGCGCCATAGGCCTCACGCGCCTTGGAGAAGGCGTCGACCGTCGAATTCCAGTCGGCCACGTTGCCGACCGACGCGTGGAACGTGTAGCCCGCCGCGTTCTGCTCGTCGAGCCACTTCTTGAAGTCACGGCTTGGGCCGCAGCCCGCGATGACGGTGAAGCCCTCCTTGGCCAGGCGTTGACAGATGGCGGTACCGATGCCACCCATGCCGCCGGTCACGTAAGCCACTTTGCTTGCCATTGCTCGCTCCTTTGTCGCCTTCGATTGAGAACCTTGTAAGCGTCACCCCGCAACCGACCGCGGTCAAGCGGGTTCGCCCGATGTCGCATCAGCGCTCCACGGTCAGCGCCACGCCCATGCCGCCGCCGATGCACAGGCTGGCGATGCCTGTCTTGGCGTCGCGCTTGATCATTTCGTGCAGCAGAGTGACCAGGATGCGCGCGCCGCTGGCACCGATCGGGTGGCCGATCGCGATCGCGCCGCCGTTGACGTTGACCTTGCTGGTGTCCCAGCCCATCTCCTGGTGCACGGCACAGGCCTGGGCCGCGAAGGCCTCGTTGATCTCGAGCAGGTCAAGGTCGCTCGGCTTCCAGCCGGCGCGCTCCAGTGCCCTCTTCGCCGCCGGCACCGGCCCCATGCCCATGATCGAGGGGTCCAGCCCGGCGCTGGCGTAGCTGGCAATGCGCGCCAGCGGCGTGAGGCCCAGCTGCTGCGCCTTCTTCGCCGTCATCACGACGACGCCCGCGGCGCCGTCGTTGAGGCCCGAGGCGTTGCCGGCGGTGACGCTGCCGGCCTTGTCGAACGCGGGGCGCAGGCCGGCCAGCGCCTGGGCGCTCGTCTTCTTGTTGATGAACTCGTCGGTGGCAAAGATCAGCGGATCGCCCTTCTTCTGCGTGATGCTCACCGGAACGATCTCGTCCTTGAAGCGGCCCGCTTCCTGCGCCGCCGCCGCCTTCTGTTGGCTGGCCAAGGCCAACGCGTCCTGCTGTTCGCGCGTGATGCCGTACTTCCTGGCCACATTCTCGGCCGTGATGCCCATGTGGACCTGGTTGTAGACGTCCCACAGGCCGTCCACGATCATCGAATCCACCAACTTCCAGTCGCCCATGCGCTGGCCGTCACGCGACCCGTTCAGCACGTGCGGTGCCATCGACATGCTTTCCTGGCCGCCGGCGACGACGATTTCGCTGTCGCCGTCCCGGATCGCCTGCGCTGCCAGCATCACGGCCTTCAGTCCCGAGCCGCAGACCTTGTTGATGGTCATCGCCGGCACCGCCTGCGGCAGGCCGCTCTTGATGACCGCCTGACGCGCCGGGTTCTGACCGACGCCGGCGCTCAGCACCTGGCCGAGGATGACCTCGTCGATCTGGCCGCCCTCGAGCCTGGATCGTTCCAGCAGCGCCCTGATCACGGTGGCGCCGAGTTCCGAGGCCGGGGTCTTCGCGAGGGTGCCGCCGAACTTGCCCACCGCGGTCCGGGCGGCGGCGACGATGACGATGTCGGTCACGGGGTCTCCTGAAGTGAGAATTGAGAGACGAGAGATTGCGCGGGTTGGCGTGCTGCCGCGTGGGGGGGAGGGGGGTATTCGGCCGCTGGGAGGCGCAGGCCGGCCCTCGGCCTCATGCCTTGGCTTTGACGTAGTGGCCGGGCGCCGGTTCGAGCGGCTTGAACTTCGCGTTGCCCGGCGTGCGAGGCGCGTTGACCAGCTTGCCGCCGCGCGGCTTGAGCCAGTCGGACCAGCGCGGCCACCAGCTGCCCGCGTGCTCGGTGGCGCCGTCGAACCAGTCCTGCGCGGTCGCGGGCAGTGCGTCGTTGGTCCAGTGACTGCGCTTGCCCTTCGCCGGCGGGTTGATGACCCCCGCGATGTGGCCCGAGGCGCCGAGCACGAAGCGGACCGAGTTGGGGCGCGGGCCGCTGCCCTTGACCAGCGGCACCGAGGAATAGGCCGCCGTCCAGGGCACGATGTGGTCCTCGCGCGAGGCGTAGATGAAGAACGGCGCGCGGATCCGCCCCAGATCGACCTTCTCGCCGCAGACCGTCAGCGCGCCCGGCTTCTTCAGCTCGTTCTGCAGGTACATGTGGCGGAGGTACCAGCAGTACATCGGCCCGGGCAGATTGGTCGAGTCGCCGTTCCAGTACAGCAGGTCGAACGGCGGCGGCGCCTCGCCCTTGAGATAGTTGCCGACGACGTAGTTCCACACCAGGTCGTTCGGGCGCAGGAAGCTGAAGGTGGTGGCGAGTTCCTTGCCCTTGAGCAGGCCGGGACCGCTGGGCGACTGCTCGCCAATCGTCATCTCGCGCATCTGCACCATCGTCTCGTCGATGAAGATGTCGAGGATGCCGGTGCTCTCGAAGTCGAGCAGCGTCGTCAGCAGCGTCACCGAATGAGCCGGCTGCTGGCCGCGTGCTGCCAGCACCGCGAGCGCCGTGGCCAGGATGGTGCCGCCGACGCAGAAGCCCAGCGTGTTGATCGTCTCGGCGCCGGTGATCGCCTGCACGGTGCGGATCGCGGCCAGCGGCCCGTGCTCGATGTAGTCGTCCCAGGTCTTGGCGACCAGGCTCTCGTCGGGGTTGCGCCAGCTGACGACAAAGGTCCGGTGTCCCTGCTCGACCGTGTAGCGGATGACCGAGTTCTCGGGCTGCAGGTCGAGGATGTAGTACTTGTTGATGCACGGCGGCACGAACAGCATCGGCCGCTCGTGCACCTTGGCCGTCAGCGGCTTGTACTCGATGAGCTGGAACAGCTCGTTTTCGAACACCACGCTGCCTTCGGTGGTGGCAACGTTCTTGCCAACCTCGAACACGCTTTCGTCGGTCTGCGAGACATGACCCTTGCGCAGGTCTTCCAGCAGGTGCCGCATGCCCTGCGCGATGCTCTCGCCCTGGGTGCTCAATGCCTTCTTCAGCGCCTCGGGGTTGAGCGCCAGGTAGTTGCTGGGGCTGGCGGCGTCGATCCACTGCTGCACCGCAAAGCGGATGCGCGCCTTCGTCTTGGCGTCGCCTTCGACGCTCTCGGCCATCTGCATCAACGCCCGCGCGTTGAGCAGGTAGAGCTGGGCGGTGAACGCCGCAGCCGGGTTGGCCAACCATTCGTTGCTGCCGAAGCGCCGGTCGCCGATCGGCGGCAGCGCCGGGTCGGACTCGGCCCGAAGCCGCTGCAGCGACTGGTTCCACACGTCGGCCGCACTCTTCAGGTATTCACCCTGGATCTGCGCCAACTGCTCCAGCGGCAGGTTGAGGCCAGCCACCGACTTCCAGATGCCCCCGACGGCAACCCCGAACGCGTCGGCAGGATCAGGAGCGCCGGGCCCGGTCGCGCTAGGCTTGTCGTTCAAAGATGTCTCCTCTGGGCCGAACGGTGACCGCGGTCCAATCCCGCGCACGCGTCGGCTTTGTGCAATGGATCGTGTTGTACCGGCCCGGGCTGACGAGCGCGTGACTCCAAATCTCACTGAGTGAAATCATAAGTCATATTGCGACATGATCATCGTTGCCATCGCCTGGATCTACGTCGTGCTGATGATGGCCATTGCCGAAGCGATGTCCAGCCAAGGCACCGTCCTTGGGGCGGTCTTCACGTTCCTGCTGTACGGCCTGTTCCCTCTGTCCCTGGTGCTTTACATCCTGGGGACACCCCGGCGGCGCAGGCGGCGCGCTGCCGCCGAGTCAGCGGCGCCAGATAGCGGCGGCCATGCGGCCGCTGACGCGGTCACGACGGAACGAGAAGAACGTTGACGCGTCCTCGACCGTGCAGCTGGCGTCACCACTGATCGCGCGGACACCGGCCCCGGCCAGGCGATCACGGGCCAGCTGATGCAGATTGCCAAGCCAACGCGGCGACCCGCCACCGCGCGCCGGGCTGGCGAATCGCAGCGGGTCCGGGTCGCGGGGTGAGGCGCCGAAGGCCTCCAGCACGTCCTGGCCGACCTCGAACCGACGCGGGCCGATGCACGGGCCGAGCCAGCCCTGGATCTCATCGGGCAGCGCGCCCGTGCCATCGCAAAGTGCCAGCACCGTCGCCTCGAGCACGCCGCCGGCGAGACCGCGCCAGCCGGCGTGCGCGGCGGCCACGGCGCTGCCGTCGCGCAGCGCGAGAAGCACCGGCACGCAGTCGGCCACCTGCACCGTGCAGGCCAGTCCCCGTTCACGGGTCCAGGCGGCGTCGGCGGACTCCGTCGGCGCGTCGGGCGTGTCGGCGAGCAGGCGCAGCACCTGGCAGCCATGCACCTGGCGCAGCCACACGGGCCTGGCGCCGATCCTGGCGGCAAAGCGCTGCCTGTTCTCGGCGACGGCGTCGGGCTCGTCACCGGCCGCGGCACCGAGGTTGAGGCTGGCCCACGGGCCCCGGCTCACGCCGCCCTCGCGCAGGCTCATCGCGGCGTCCACGCCGGGGATCGCCGGCCACGCGGGCTGCAGCAACGGCAGCGGCATCGCGATCAGGCGGCGTCCGGGCAGTGCTCGGGACGCGTACGCTCGAAGGCGTCGAGCTTCATGCAGGCCTCGAAAACGCGGATCACGTTCGGCACGTGGTCGAGCCGGCAGTCGAAGCGACGGGCGTTGAAGATCTGCGGCACCAGCGTGCAATCCGCGAGGGTCGGCGTCTCGCCGTGGCAGTAGGTGGCGGGATGCGCGACGAGTTGGCGCTCGACGACCTCGAGCCCGGTCTCGACCCAGTGGCGGTACCAACGGTTCTTGTCGTCGTCGGACAGCTTGAGGTCGTGCACCAGGTAGCGCAGCACGCGCAAATTGTTCAGCGGGTGGATCTCGCACGCGATGTCCAGCGCCAGGCCGCGCACGCGGGCACGTCCGGCAGCGTCGGCGGGCAGCAGCGGCGGCACCGGGTGCGTCTCGTCGAGGTACTCGATGATCGCCAGCGATTGCGTCAGAAGCCGATCGCCGTCACGCAACATCGGCACCAGGCGCGCGGGCGAAACGCTCGTGTACGACTCCGCGAACTGCTCGTTCTTCGCCAGATGAACAGGCAGGTAGTCGTAGTCCAGCCCCTTGAGCGCGAGCGCAATGCGCACGCGGTAGGACGCCGACGACCGGTAGTAGTTGTAGAGCTCCATCGGCCCCTCCGCAACGCGCGACACCGGCGCCCTAGCCCACCGCAACCCGCAGCATGCCCAGGCCGGCGATGGCGCCTTCCATCAGGTCGCCGCGCACCACCGGGCCGACACCGGCCGGCGTGCCGGTGAAGATCAGGTCACCGGGCTGCAGACGCCAGGCGGCGCTGAGGTGCTCGATCGTCTCGTTGACGCTCCAGATCAGGTCGCGCAGATCGCCCTGTTGCTTGACGACGCCGTTGACCGCGAGCGTAATCGCCCCTTCGAGCAACTCGCCGGTGTGCGACTTCGGCACCAGCGGTCCAATCGGCGCGCTCTGATCGAAGGCCTTGCCGATGCACCAGGGCCGACCCTGCTTCTTCATCTCCGCCTGCAGGTCGCGCCTAGTCATGTCCAGGCCGACCGCGTAGCCCCAGATGTGGCCGGCCGCGTCGGCGGCCTTGATGCCGCTGCCGCCGACACCGATCGCGACGACGAGCTCGATCTCGTGGTGGAAATTGGCGGTCAGCGTCGGGTAGTCGATGCGGCCGGTTTCGCCTTCGGCCACCGGCACGACGGCGTCGGCCGGCTTGAGGAAGAAGAACGGTGGCTCGCGGCCCGTGAATCCCATCTCGACCGCGTGCTCGGCGTAGTTGCGGCCGACGCAGTAGATGCGGTGGACGGGAAACGCTCCGCCGCCGGCAACGGGCACGCGGGCGGTGGCAGGGGGCGTGATGACGAAGCTCATGTCGGCGTCTGCGCTTGCGGCAGGGGTGGCGGCAAATGATCATGATGCCATGCCGCGGCGCCGCTGAATCGGCCCGCTACACTGCCAGCGATGATCCCGCGCCGCCGCATTCAGCATTGCCGCGTCTGCGGAGCCGCGGTGGCCTACCGCACGCCGGCCGACGACAACCGCGACCGCGCGATCTGCACGGCCTGCGGCGAGATCCACTACGAGAACCCGATCAACGTCGTGGGCACGGTGCCGGTATGGGGCGAACAGGTGCTGCTGTGCCGGCGCAACATCGAGCCGCGCTACGGCATGTGGACCCTGCCGGCGGGCTTTCTGGAACTCGGCGAAAGCACCGCCGAAGGCGCCGTCCGCGAAACGGTCGAGGAGGCCGGCGCGCGCATCGAACTGGAGGGCCTGTTCACGGTGCTCAACGTCGTGCGCGTGGGTCAGGTTCACCTTTACTACCGCGCCCGCATGCTCGACGCCACCCTCGACCCGGGCCTGGAGACGATCGAGGCCCGCCTGTTCCTGGAGCACGAGGTGCCGTGGGACGAACTTGCGTTCCGCACCGTGCGCCAGACGCTGGAGCACTTCTTCGCCGATCGCCGCGCGGGCGCCTTCGGCGTACACGCCGGCGATATCGCCTAGGCGCCAGCCGCTGCGCCCAGCACCGGCCCGGTGGCGCCGTCGAACCCCAGCGGCCACAATGCGGCGAGGTCGCGCGGATCGTCGATGCCTTCGGCCAGCGCCGCAAGCCCCAGACCGTGGATCAGCGCGACCAGGCTCTGGGCGTAGCCGCGCAAGGCCTCGTCGGTCGCCACGCCGCGCAGATGCCGTGCACCGACCTTGACATAGTCGATGCCGGCGTTCTGCAGCCCCGGCAGCTGTTGCGGCGATTCGCCTGCGTGTTCGACACCCACCCGCACGCCCCACAGCCGCCAGGCCGCAGCCGCTTCGGCGAGCAACGAAGGATCCGAACCCCCTGCGCCCTGCACGCATTCGATCGACAGCCGCGCCGCGGCTTTCGGCGAACGCGCCAGGCGCTGCGCGACCTCGGCGATGAATTCCGGCCCCGCCAACGAGGCGAGCGCGGCGTGAACGGCACGCGGCCGCCCGTCGGCGCCGCTGGCGCGCAGCGCCAGCTCGACCGCCGCCAGGTCCACCTGAGGCAGCAGGCGGCTGCGTCGGGCCAGCGCCAACCACCGCCGCGCGGCCTCGAACGGTCCGCCGGCCGTGAGCTGCACGCGCAACGGGCACTCAAGGTGGATCAACGCGCCGGTCCGATCGACGACCGGGAACTCGCCGAGCTGCGCCCGTCCCTCCGCCAGCGCCGCGGCGATCTGCTCGCGCCAGGCCCGTGCGCCGCTGGCCGCAGCGACGAGGTCGCCCTGCGCATCGATGGCCACCCGCTCCTCGGCCTGGGCGCGCGCCAGCGCGGCGTCGGCTGCCGCCAGCGCTGCCCCCGCGGTCGTCTCGCGCAGGCCATCGACGCCGGCGATGAGCACCTCGACGCCGGACGCCCGCAACACGGGTGCCGCCACCAGCGCAGCGTGCAGTGAATCGGCGGTCTCCGCCGCCAGACCCGACACCGGCAGGCACAGCGCGAAGTCGCTGCCGTTCAGGCGGCCCGCGAAGGCGCCCGCAACGCGATCAACATACGTCAGTAGCAGGTCCGCGATCGCACCCAGCACGCGGTCGGTCGCCTCGTGTCCAAGGCGCTGGTTGAGACCGTCGAGCTGCGGTACCTGCAGCAGGAGCAGCGCAGCGCCGGGCCCGCCCTGGCCGGCCAGCCGCTGCTGCAGCAGCCCGACGAAGCCGCGTCGCAGCGGCAGGCCGGTGACCGCATCGAGCTGCGCTTGCCGTTGCAGCAGTGCGACCTGCCGTGCCTGTGCCGCGAACAGCTCGCGCAGCCGCCGCACGGCGCGGTTCAGGCTGCGGGCCATCTGGCGCAGCTCGATCGGACCGGGCTCGTCGATTTCGACCAGACGCCCCAGCGCCAGCGCCTGCGCCTGCGACAGCACTGGCGCGACAGCGCGCTGCCAGGCCATCAGCGCCACCCATGCCGCGGCGGCCAGGATCAACGTCAGCACCAGCCAACCAGCGGCGACCTGGGCGCAAAGTTCCCACAGCGCGTCCTGGACCGAGGCCGATTGGCCGCTCAGCTGCAACCTCGCGACCTCGTGTTCACCCGAGCGTACGCTGCCCCATCCCGGCGCCGCGGCGATCGGCAGCAATGCGACGAACCAGTCGGGGGCACGGGTGGCCTGCACGGCGTGGCGGTACGCGACCGGCGGGCGGCCGTCGTCAGGTCGCAGCAGCGCCCAGGCCGCGTCGGTGTGCGCAAAGGCGCTCGTCAGCCCGGCTTCGGCGCCGGCAACGGAGCCTGCTGGTTGCGAGAGGAGCTCGGCCAGCGCCACGGCCGCGTCCCGGTTGTGGCGCGCCTGCTGCGCCTGCAGTGCCTGCCGTGCGGCGAGACCAAGCCAGATCACGCTGAGGCCGAAGGCCACCAGCAGCGCGAGGGCCGCGATAGCGGCGATGCGGCCAGGGCTGCTCATGGCAGGCGGGGCATCGGTGCCGGGCCCACGCTGGCGCGGCCCGGGTCGGCCCAAACGCAAGAAGCCCGCGACGAGGCGGGCTTCTTGCTCATCGAGCAGTCGTCCTCAGGCTGTTGCAGCACGCAGCTTGCGCGAGAACTCCTGCAGTGCGGCGATGCCGCTCTCCTCGGCCTTGTGGCACCAGGCCTGCAGGTCGACCACCAACTGCTCGGCCGAGACGTTGGTACGCGTCCACAGCGCGCGCAACTCCTCGCGCATCGCCACCAGCTTGGCCAGCTTCGGGCTTTCGCCGAGCGCCTGCGCCAGCTCCCGCCTGACCCCCTGCGGGATCTTGTCGTCGTCGCGGTGCAGCCAGGCCTTGGCCAGGCGCATGTTGCGCCAGCGGGCGCTGTTCTCGGCCCCTTGCGCCTTCAGACGCGACAGCTCGCTGGCCACCGCGAGCTTGAGCTCGGCAGCGTAGCGTGCCATGACCTCGTAGCGGTTGGCGATGATGGCGTCCAGCGTGTTGCCGTCGGCGATCGTCTTGACGGCGCCCAGTTCGAGCCGCGGTGGCGTCTTGCGCACCTTGGCCAGTCCCGCCTTCTCGAGCAGGCTGATGTAGAGCCAGCCGATGTCGAACTCGTAGGGCTTGACAGACAGCTTGGCCGAAGTCGGGTAGGTGTGGTGATTGTTGTGCAACTCCTCGCCACCGATCAGGATGCCCCAGGGCGAGACGTTGGTCGAGGCGTCGGGTGCCTCGAAGTTGCGGTAGCCCCACCAATGGCCCAGGCCGTTGATGATGCCGGCAGCGGTGATAGGTATCCACGCCATCTGCAGTGCCCAGACCGACGCCCCGACGGCGCCGAACAACAGCAGATCGACGATCAGCAGCAGGCCCACGCCTTGCCACGTATATCGGCTGTAAAGGTTGCGCTCGACCCAGTCGTCGGGCGTGCCGTGGCCGTACTTGACCATGGTCTCGGGCACCCGCGACTCGGCGCGGTAGAGCTCGACGCCCTCGAGCAGCAGCTTGCGCAGGCCCCAGATCTGCGGGCTGTGCGGGTCTTCCTTCGTTTCGCACTTGGCGTGGTGCTTGCGGTGAATGGCGACCCACTCCTTGGTCACCATGCCCGTGCTCAGCCACAGCCAGAGTCGGAAGAAATGCATCACCGCCGGATGCAGCTCCAGCGCGCGGTGGGCCTGCGAGCGGTGCAGGAAGATGGTGACCGCAGCGATCGTCACGTGCGTCGTCGCCAGCGCGAACAACAGCACCTGCCACCAGGCTGCATCGAGCCATCCGTGAGCCAGCCAGGCCACGAGAGCGTCGTGCACCATCCAAAATTGATCCATCAAAAAAATCCTCTAGAAACGATATGCCTCTGGCCGCATTGTAAGTGCCGTCGCGACCCGGCGACCACCGCCGAGCTCTGCGCCCGGGCCTGGATGCGGACACACCTCGCCAGATGTTGCGCAAGATCAAGCGAGATGGCGTGCAATGGCGACTTTTTCAAGCCCATTTTCCGGCGACAGGCGGTCAGCGCCGCTGCCAGACGGCGGCAAAGAAACCGTCGGTGCCGTGCCGGTGCGGCCACAGCCGCAGGTACGGGCCGCTGGTCAGCGACGCCACCCCCTCGACGCGCGCTGCCGCCAGGGCCGCCTGCGCCGGCACCGGTTCGAAATCGGTGCCATCCGCGGCGTCGAACGCGGCAGCGACCTCTTCGTCCTCGGCCGCCAGCAGGCTGCAGGTGGCGTAGACCAGTCGCCCGCCAGGCTTGAGCAGGCGCGCCGCGCTGGCAAGGATCGCACCCTGCTGGACCTGCAGTGCCGCCACGGTGTTGGGTGACTGGCGCCACTTCAGGTCGGGATGGCGCCGCAGCGTGCCCAGCCCCGAGCAGGGCGCATCGATCAGCACGCGGTCGATCTTGCCGGCCAGGCGCTTGATGCGGTCGTCGCGCTCGTGCACGAGCGCGGCCGGGTGCACGTTCGACAGCCCGCTGCGCGCCAGCCGCGGCTTGAGGGCGTCGAGCCGGTGAGCGGAGGTGTCGAAGGCGTACAGGCGCCCGGTGTTGCGCATCGCGGCACCCAGCGCCAGCGTCTTGCCGCCCGCACCGGCGCAGAAGTCGACCACCATCTCGCCGCGCCTGGCGTCCGTCAGCAGGGCCAGCAGTTGGCTGCCTTCGTCCTGGATCTCGATCAGGCCCCGGGCGAAGACGTCGAGCCGGTGCAGCGCCGGCTTGCCCGCCAAGCGCAGGCCCCAGGGCGAGTGCGGAGTCGGCGTCGATTCGATGCCGGCCTGCGCCAGCGCACGTTGCACGTCGTCGCGCTTGGCCTTCAGCAGGTTCACGCGCAGGTCCAGCGGCGCCGGCTGCGACAGCGCCTGCACCAGCGGCCAGAACTCGTCGCCCAGCGTGGCCTGCAACGACGAGGCCAGCCAGTCGGGCAGGTTATGGCGCAGCTTGTCCGGCAGCTTCTCGCGGTCGATCCTCGCCACGCCCGCCAGCCAGGCCTGCTCGGGCGCGGTCAGCGCGCCCTGCAGGGCCGCATCGCCGCCGGGCCAGGCCAGGATCGCCAGACGCCGCTCCAGCGGCCCGCTGCCGCTCTGTGCCAGGTGCTGGAACAGCAGACGTTGGCGCAACACGGCAAACGCCACTTCGGCCAGCGCATGGCGTTCGCGAGCACCGAGGGTGCGGTGCTCGCGAAAGAACGCCGAGACGACGGCGTCGGCCGGCTGGTCGAACCTCAGCACGGCGCGCAGCAGTTGCGCAGCAAGGTCGATCAAGGCGTTGAAATGCATGGTTCAGATCACCACCTGCGAGGCGCCGCCGGTGTGGCTGACGATGCCGCCCTCGACGCGCAGCCGGTCCTCGACGAACCAGCGCACCGCCAGCGGGTAGATCGCATGCTCGGTGACCAGCACGCGCTTGGCGAGGCTGTGCTCGTCGTCGTCGGGCCGCACGGGCACCACGCCCTGGATCACGATCGGGCCGTGGTCGAGCTCCGGCGTCACGAAGTGCACCGTCGCGCCCACCGCCTTGCACCCCGCCTGCAGCGCCCTCCGGTGCGTGTGCAGGCCGGTGAACGCCGGCAGCAGCGAAGGGTGGATATTCAGCAGCCTCCCGGCATAGCGCTGCACGAAGGCGGGGCCGAGGATGCGCATGAAGCCGGCGAGCACGACCAGGTCGGGCGCGAAGGCGTCGATCGCCCGCGCCAGCGCCTCGTCGAACAGCTCGCGACTGGCGA
The DNA here is from genome assembly GCA_037443665.1 of Betaproteobacteria bacterium. GTDB lineage: Bacteria > Pseudomonadota > Gammaproteobacteria > Burkholderiales > Burkholderiaceae_C > Rubrivivax. Next base: position 30,789 of record JBBINW010000006.1, on the reverse strand, counting down.
AGGCCCCGTGATCGACCACGGCGGTGGCGATGCCGCGTTCGGCGGCGAAGGCCAGGCCCTGGGCGTCGGCGCGGTTGGCCACGACCGCGGCCACCCGTGCCGGCCAGCCCTGCTCGGCGCAGCGCTGCACGATGGCCTGCATGTTGGAGCCGCGGCCGGAAACGAGGATGACGATACGCTTCATGGCGGCCGGCAGTGTAGGCCGAGCCCGCGCCGAGCAAGCCGCTGCGTGCTCGCCGATGGCCGGCGGGGGCCTGCAGGCCTGCCGGCGCCGCACGGCCGCAAGCCCCGCACCTGAGACAATCGGCGCCGTCGTCCCAAGCCAACTCCTCCATGCGATCGCGAGTCCTCTCCGGCATGCGCCCCACCGGCGCCCTGCACCTTGGCCATTACCACGGCGCGCTCAAGAACTGGGTGCGGCTGCAGGACAGCTACGACTGCTTCTACTTCGTCGCCGACTGGCATGCGCTGACCACGCACTATGAAGAGCCCGAGGTGATGGAGCGCTACGTCTACGACATGGTCGTCGACTGGATCGCCGCCGGCCTCGACCCCGAGCGCTGCACGATCTTCATCCAGAGCCGGCTGCCCGAGCACGCCGAGCTGTTCACGCTGCTGGCGATGGGCACGCCGCTGGGCTGGCTCGAGCGAGTGCCGACCTACAAGGACCAGATCGAGAGGCTCAAGGACCGCGACCTCGCGACGTACGGCTTCCTCGGCTACCCGCTGCTGCAGGCGGCCGACATCCTGATCTACAAGGCGACCTACGTGCCGGTCGGCGAGGACCAGGCCTCGCACGTCGAGCTCACGCGCGAGGTGGCGCGCCGCTTCAACAACCTGTACGGCCGCGGTGCGCATTTCGAGGCCCGCGTCGCCGCTGCGCTGGCCAAGCTCGGCAAGGACGATTCGCGCTACTACGAGCGCCAGCGCAAGGCCTTCGGCGAGACCGGCAGCGCCGCGGCCCTGGCCAAGGGCGAGGCAATGCTGAAGAAGGTGGCCGCGAGCGTCGGCGCTTGGACCGAGGAAGACGGCGAGCTGTTGCACGGCCACCTCAAGGGCAGCGGCAAGACCATCCTGGTCGAGCCGCAGGCGCTGCACACCGAGGTCACCAGGCTGCCGGGGCTGGACGGCGCCAAAATGAGCAAGAGCTACGGCAACGCGGTGCTGATGCGCGACGCGCCGTCCGAGGTGACGAAGAAGATCCGCGGCATGACCACCGACCCGGCGCGCGTGCGCCGCACCGACCCCGGCGAGCCGGAGAAGTGTCCGGTCTGGCAATTCCACAAGGTCTACAGCGACAGCGCGACCCAGGACTGGGTCGTCAAGGGCTGCCGCAGCGCGGGCATCGGCTGCCTCGACTGCAAGCAGCCGGTGATCGACGCCATCGTGCTCGAGCAGCAGCCATGGCGCGAGCGTGCCGAGGCCTACCTGGCCAACCCCAAGCAGGTGCACTGGATCGTCGAGATGGGCACCGAGCGCGCGCGCACGGTCGCGCGGCAGACGATGAAGGACGTGCGTGCGGCGATGGGCCTGGCGTACTGAAGCCCGGAACGTGAAAGCCCACAAGATGCCGCTGCAGACCATCGAACTGAACCCCGGCGTCGTGCCGGCGGCCACGATCATCATCCTGCACGGCCTGGGCGCCGACGGCACAGACTTCCTGCCGATCGCCGACGAGCTCGACCTCGGACCCGTCGGCCCGGTGCGCTACGTCTTCCCGCGCGCACCGGTGCGCCCGGTGACGATCAACGGCGGCCAGCCCATGCGCGCCTGGTACGACATTCTTGGCGCGGACATCGCGCGGCGCGAAGATGCCGCCGGGCTGCGCGAGTCGTTCGGCCTCGTGCACCGGCTCATCGACGCCGAGGTCGCCCGCGGCGTGCCGGCGCGGCGCATCGTGCTGGCCGGTTTCTCGCAGGGCTGCGCGATCACGCTGGGCACCGGGCTGCGCCACCCCGAACGGCTCGCCGGCCTGGTCGGGCTGTCGGGCTACGTCCCGCTGGCCGAGACCACCGCGGCCGAGCGCGACACGGCCAACCGCGACACACCGCTGTTCCTGGCCCACGGCCGCAACGACGGCATCGTGCCGCTGGCACGCGGTGCCGCCGGGCGCGACCTGCTGCGATCGCTGGGGCAGCCGCTGGAATGGCACGAGTACCCGATGGAACACTCGGTGTGCATCGAAGAGATCCACGCGCTGCAAGCCTGGCTGCGGCGCGTGCTGGCGTGAAGCCGCGGGCCAACCACCCTGGCGGCGATGAACGCCCGCCTTAAGTGAACCGGCCCTGGAGAGAAGATCGTGCCCGCCGTCACCGTGCTCTGGTGCGAGCAGCTTCCGCACATCAGCCGAGAGCGGCTGGATCGGTAGGGCTCGCCTGCGGCGCCGCAACTCGGGCACACGAACCCCCGGGACCAGCGAAGCCGCTCCAGGCACCCAGGCAGGCCTCCTCGCAGCCGAACCGTTCGAGGAATTCGTTTCAGTTGCGCGGCTAGTCCTTGCCCGCTTCGGGCCTTGCATTAGGCTGGATACCCATCCAGTCGTTCCGGCATGGCTGGAGCTATCAGGACATCGTTTGCGCGCATACAGTCTCTGCAGCAAGCGCCGGCACCCGCAGACATCACGGCAGGATCTTCAACAGCCACGCCGCACGAGCCCTCGGGGGGCGTGCGCGGGCTCAACCGGCGAGCAGGCCGGCGACCCGCTCGCGCAGGCGCTCGGGCGTCACTGCCTCCGGCGCCAGCGCCGCGCCCGCGACCAGCCCGACGCGGCTGAACACGCCGCGCCGGAACGGCCTGACCAGGGCCCGACCGCCCTCGATGCGCGAGAAGAACGAGCCCCACAGGTTGCACAGCGCCAGCGGCACCACCGGGGCCGGCTGCGCCTGCAGGATCTTCATGATGCCACCCTTGAAGGGCCCGAGCTCGCCGTCGCGCGTGATGCCACCCTCGGGGAAGATGCCCAGCAGGTCGCCGTCCTGCAGCACCTGCCGCGCCTGCGCGAAGGCACGCTCGTAGGCCACCGGGTCCTCGTGCTGCGGCGCCACCGAGATCGCGCGGCCGAGGCGGAACAGCCATCCAAGCACCGGGGCGGCAAAGACGTGGTGGTCCATAAGGAAGCGGATCGGTCGCGGGCTGGCGGCCATGAGCAGCACCGCATCGACGTAGCTGACGTGGTTGCAGACCAGGATCGCCGCGCCGCTGGCCGGGATGTGCTCGTCGCCGCGCAATTCCAGCCGGTACATGCAGCGCGTGAGCACGAAGGCAACGAAGCGCAGCAGGTACTCGGGCACGATGAGGAAGATGTAACCGGCGACCAGAGCGTTGAGCAGGCCGATGCAGCCGAACACCTCGGGGATGCTCAGGCCCGCCTTCAGCAGCACCCCCACGCCCAGGGCGCTGACGATCATGAACAGCGCGTTGAGGATGTTGTTGGCGGCGATGATGCGCGCCCGGTGGCTGGCCTGGCTGCGCAACTGGATCAGCGCGTACATCGGCACGCTGTAGATGCCGGCGGCCAGCGCGAGCAGCCCGAGGTCGGCCATCACGTGCCAGAGCACCGGCCGGGCAAGGAACTCGGTCAGCGTCAGGCTCGCGCCCGGCGGCAGACCGCGCGAAGAGAAATACAGGTCGATCGCGAACACGCTCATCCCGATCGCGCCCAGCGGCACCAGCCCGATCTCGACGTGGCGGTGGCTGAGCATCTCGCAAAGCAGCGCGCCGATGCCTACGCCGACCGAGAACACCACCAGCAGCAGCGAGGCCACCTGCTCGTCGCCGTGCAGCACGTCGTGCGCGAAGGCCGGGAACATCGACAGGAAGACGGCGCCGAAGAACCACATCCACGAGATGCCCAGCAGCGAGCGGAACACGACCGGGCTCTCGTGCGCCAGGCGCAGGTTGCGCCAGGTCTCGCTGAAGGGGTTCCAGTTGATCTTCAGGCCGGGGTCGGTCGAAGGCGACAGCGGCACCGCCTGCGCGACCATGCGGCCGAGCACCGCCACGCCGAGGCAGGCACCGGCCACCAGCGCCGGGCCGCGCCCCGGGATCGCGATCAGCAGACCGCCGGCGACCTGCCCGAGCAGGATCGCGACGAAGGTGCCCATCTCGACCATGCCGTTGCCGCCGGTCAGCTCGCGCTCGTCGAGGTGCTGCGGCAGGTAGGCAAACTTGACCGGGCCGAACAGCGTCGAGTGCAGGCCCATCAGGAACACGCAGGCCAGCAGCGCCGGCACGGCGGCATTCAGGAAGCCCCAGCCGGCGAACGCCATGATTGCGATCTCGAGCCACTTCACGCCGCGGATCAGCACCGTCTTCTCGAGCTTGTCGGCGAGTTGCCCGCTGGTGGCCGAAAAGAGCACGAAGGGCAGGATGAACAGCGCCCCGATCACCAGCCCGGCCAGTGCCGGCGGCAGCCAAGCCACCTGCAGCTCGTAGGTGATGAGCACGGTGAACGCGAACTTGAACAGGTTGTCGTTGCCGGCGCCCAGGAATTGGACCCAGAAGAAGGGGCCGAAGCGGCGCTGCGCGAGCAGCGCGAACTGGTTGGGCTTGCTCATCGACGACGCGCTGCCCGCGCCCGCGCCCGCGGGGCTGCCGGCCTCACGCCGCCAGCGCCTCGCGCAGCACCGCGGCGCACAGCGCCAGCGCGGTGCCGGCCTCGTCGAGCACCCGGCCCATGGTGATGAAGCCGTGGATCTGGCGCTCGAAGCAGACGTACTGGGCCCGATTGCCGGCGCCGGAGAGCGCGTCGGCGTACTGCCGGCCCTCGTCCCGCAGCGGATCGAAGCCGGCGGTCAGCACCAGCGCCGGCGGCAGGTGCGAGAGGTCGGGCGCCAACAGCGGCGAGGCACGCCAGTCGTCCCACATCGCCGGCTCGGGCAGGTAGTGGCCGCGATAGTAGGCAATGCTGTCCGCGGTGAGCAGGTAGCCGCGACCGTTCGTGGTGTGCGAGGGCGCCGTGAAGTGGGCGTCGACCGCGGGGTAGATCAGCAGCTGGAAGGTGAGCGGCTCGCCCAGATCGCGCAGAGCGATGGCGACCACCGCGGCCAGGTTGCCGCCAGCGCTGTCGCCGCCGACGGCCACGCGCTGCGCATCGATGCCCAACACCTGGGACTGCGCGCGCGCCCAGCGGGTCGCGGCGATGCAGTCCTCGGCCGCGGTCGGAAAGCGGTGCTCGGGCGCGAGACGGTAGTCGACGGCGAGCACCGCGCAGCCGGCCTGCAGCGCCAGCGTTCGGCAGACGACGTCGTGGGTCTCGAGGTCGCCGATGACGTGGCCGCCGCCGTGGAAGTACACCAGCAGCGGCAGAGTGCCGACTGCGGGGCGGTACAGGCGCAGCGGCAGCCCGGCATCGGTGGCGAGCTCGCGCACCTCGGCCACCGGCGGCGGACCGGGCTGGGTGAAGAAGCGCCGCTCGCGATAGAGTGCACGCGCATCGGCCGGCGCCAGGGTGTGGATCGCGGGGATCTTGCGCTCGATCATCAGGTCGAGCAGCGCGCGGGCTTGGGGATCGAGCATCGGGTCACTCCGCCGAACAACCGGCGCAGTGTAGCCACAGCCCGCGCTTGCCAAGCCTGCCGTCCTCGCCGATGCTTGGGCCCCATGTCAAGACTGCCCGGACGAGTTTGAGCGCGCCCTGCCCGTGCGGCAGCGGCGCGCGCTACCTGGCCTGCTGCGGCCGCTGGCACGCCGGCGCCGAGCACCTGCTGGCGCCCGACGCCGAGGCGCTGATGCGGTCGCGCTACAGCGCCCACGTGCTGGGCCTGGAAGATTACCTGCACGACACCTGGCACCCGCACACGCGGCCGACCGGCGTGCTGCTCGCCGACGCCGACGTGCGCTGGCTGGGCCTGGAGGTCAGGCGCCACACGGCCCTGGGCAACGACGAGGCGGTGGTCGAGTTCGTGGCCCGGAGCAAGCGCGGCGGCCGCGCGACGCGGCTGCACGAGGCCAGTCGCTTCGTGCGCGAGGCCGGCCGCTGGTTATATCTGGACGGCGGCTGGCGTTGAGCGCCGAGGTGGCAAGCCCCCGAACCGGCCAGCGCTGCCCTCGCCCATGCCGCGGGCACAATCCGCGGCTCGATGAAACGCGGCACCCTCTACGCCACCCTGGCCTTCGCGATCTGGGGTCTGTTCCCGCTGTACTTCACGCGCGTGGCCAGCGTCTCGCCGCTGGAGGTGGTGCTGCACCGCTCGGCCTGGTCGCTGCTCTTCGTGCTGGGCCTGTTGACGGTGCTGCGGCGCTGGGCCTGGCTCGGACCGACGCTGCGCCAGCCGCGGCGCCTGGCGCTGTTCGCGCTCAGCGCGCTGCTGCTGTCGGGCAACTGGCTGGTCTATGTGCTGGCCGTGCAGAGCGGGCACGTGGTCGAGGCCAGCCTGGGCTACTTCATCAACCCGCTGCTCAACGTGCTGCTCGGCGTCGTCGTGCTGCACGAGCGCCTGCGGCCGACGCAAACCGCGGCAGTGGCGCTGGCCACGCTGGGCGTGGCCTGGCTCACCTGGCAGGCGGGCCACCTGCCGTGGATCGCCCTCGTTCTGGCTGGCAGCTTCGGCCTCTATGGCCTGCTGCGCAAGACGGCGCCGCTGGGTGCGCTGGAAGGACTGGCACTGGAGAACCTGCTGCTGGCGCCGTTCGTGCTGCCGGCGCTGGCGTGGTGGACGTGGGGCCACGGTGGCGCGATGTCGCGCGGCGACGGCGCGCTCACCGCCTGGCTGCTGCTCGCGGGCCCGCTCACTGCCCTGCCGCTGCTGCTGTTCGCGGCGGGCGCACGCCGGTTGCCGCTGGCCACGCTGGGCATGCTGCAGTACCTGGGGCCGACGCTGCAGCTGCTGCTGGGCGTGTGGGTGTTCGGCGAGCCGTTCGACGGCCGGCGCCTCATGGGCTTCGGGCTGATCTGGGCGGCGCTGCTGCTGGTCAGCGCCGACGCCGCGGGGCTGAAGCTGTCGCGCTTGCGGCCGCTGGCCGGTCGCTGAGCACCCAGGCGGCGCACCGGATGCGGCGCACTGTTGGCGCTACGCCACCTCATGCCCGATGCTGGCCTGCCACACGGCGTACCAGTCCTCAGCCGACAACTCGATCGGCAGCGCCGCGACGGCCTCGCGCAGGGCCTCGATGCGGCCCGAGCCGGTGATCGGCAGCGGCCGCGCCGGATGGCGCAGGATCCACGCGTAGGCCATCGTCGCCACGCTGGCGCCGCCGTGGCGCTGGCCCAGCGCCTCCAGCGCGCCGCGCACCCGCTGCGCCTGTGCATCGTCGCCGCTGAGCAGGCGGCCGCCGCCCAGGGGCGACCAGACCATCGGCCGCAGGCCCAGATCGATGCACTGCTCCAGCGTGCCATCGGCCAGCGCGCGCATCTGCAGCGGCGAGAACTCGATCTGGTTCGTCACCAGCGGGTGGCGCCGGCGCAGCATCGCGAGCTGGCCGGTGCCATGGTTGGAGACGCCGAAATGCAGCACCTTGCCGGCGGCCAGCAGGTGCCGGAACGTGTCGGCGAGTTCCTCGGGATCCGTCAGCAGGTCCGGGCGGTGGATCAGCAGCATGTCGATGCGGTCGGTCCGCAGCGCGCGCAGCGAAGCCTCGACCGACGCCGTCACGTGCGCGCGCGAGCTGTCGTAGGACTTGATCGCATGCCCCGGCCGCTGCGCCGAGACCAGCTTGATGCCGCACTTGGTGACGATCTGCAGCCGCTCGCGCAGCCCCGGCTGGGCGGCCAGCGCCCGGCCGAACTGCGACTCCGTCTGGTAGTCGCCGTAGATGTCGGCGTGGTCGAAGCTGGTGATGCCCAGGTCCAGCGCCTGTTCGATCCAGTGCACCAGCGACTGCGTGTCGAGGCGCCATTCGTGCAGCCGCCAGAGACCGGCGATGACCGGCGACAGCAGCGCCGATGCGGGCCGGGGTTTCGCGCTGGGCGATTGCAGCGACATGGAGGTCCCGATTCGATGTGCGGGCCTGCACGATAGCCGAGTCGGCTCGTGCGCGGGGCAGCAGCGCACCGGCGGCCGACAACACGGTCCGGGGCCCGCCGAACATCCCCGGCATCATGGCCGGCTGAAACGGGTCGACGGCAGAGCGCAGCCATCACGCGATGTTCACGCAAAATCACTCGCATGAGGACTTTCATCGACACCCGCGCCCGGGTCACCGTCGTCCGGCTTCTCGCGCCCCGACCTTCGCGAAGGTCTGGTGCATTTCGCGCGTGCACCACAAGGACCGCCATGGCGCCGCTGCTGGCCTTCGCCGCCCTCGGTCCGGCATGGGCCTCCGCCCTCGCCACGGCGACCAGCGATCCCCCTGCCCTGGCCTCGACTACGTCGCCCGCCGCCGAGCACGACCAGTCGACCCCGCTGGCGAGCTCGATCGGCTTCGAGACGGTGCGACTGCCGGGCGGCGAACGGATGGGGCTCGCCTCCGGCACCCTGCTTTTCGGCATCGGGAGCGACTGGTGGATCGGCCCCGCGGTCTATGGTGCAGCCAGCGGCCACCGCGGCGGTCTGTTCGCCGGTGGCGCCGAATTGCAGCGACGCTGGCGGCTCGGCCAAGAAACGATCGTTGCGGGTGTGTTTGCCGGCGGCGGCGGCGGCGCGGCGGCTCCTGTCGGAGGTGGCTTGATGCTGCGACCGGCGCTCACCTGGCTGCACGACATCGGCCCGATGCAGTTCGGCGTCTCATGGTCTGCAGTTCGATTTCCGGGCGGCGACATCTCGAGCCGCGAGTGGGGCCTGGTTGTCGCGTGGGATGGCCGCTTCCGCTACGCGCAGCCGGCGCGAGCGGGCAGCGCAGCCCGCGATCCGGAGCGCTCGGGCGTCGGCATCGATCGGCTCGTCGGCACCGTGTCGAGCTATTCGCTGCGGGGGGGCGGGGTCGCGCCGAGACGGATCGGGCTGGTCGGCGCACGGCTGGTTCAGGATTCGGATAGGGCGCCATGGGGTGACCCCTCGGGCACGGGCACCTGGCATTGGGGCCTGGAGACCGCCGGCGCCGCGAGCGGCGGCGCGGCAGGCTACATGGAGATCCTCGGCACTCTGGGCTGGGACACGCCGGTGGACAAGGGCGGTGCGTGGCGGGTCGGCGTCCGCGGCGCGCTCGGTCTGGCCGGCGGCGGCGCGGTCCCCACGGGCGGCGGCGCGATCGCCAAACTCGGTCTCTCGGGTTCGGTGAAGCTCTCGCCGACGATGAGCGCCGGCGTCGAGCTGGGTTGGCTCGGCGCGCTCGACACGACGCTCCGTGCGCCCACGGCCCAAGCCTGGTTCGCCTGGGCTCTCGAGCCGCCCCCGCGAACGGACGGCATCCGCGTGGGCACCTTCGAGCGCACCGAATGGACGGCGGCGCTCCAGCACTACACACGCGCCGATCGGCGCGATGGCAGCCGCGGGACGCTGGACACCGTGGGACTGAAGCTCTCGCGCTTCATCGACGACCATGTGTACGGCACGGTCCAGGCGCACAGCGCCTATGCCGGAGGCGCCGGCGCCTACTCGATCGGGCTCGTCGGCGCCGGGATCGCGACGGCCGCGCCGCGCGACGCCGGCTGGCGCGCCGGTGCCGAACTGCTGGCCGGAGCCGCCGGCGGCGGGGGGGTCGACAGCGGCGGCGGCGCGATCGCCCAGGGCGTCGCGTGGGCCGGGTGGTCGTTGGCTCCCGGCGCGGAGCTGCGGGTCGGCGCCGGCGCCGTGCGTTCGCGTGCCAGGGCTCTGTCGTCGCCGATCGTCGAACTGTCCTTAAGCCGCGCCTTCGGACAGGCAGCGCCGTAGGACGCCTGCGAGTTGCCGTTGTCCACCCGGCGTCGCCCGTCTGCGCCGTGCGCGCCCACCGACCCTGCGACTAGCTCAGGTCGCCGGCCAAGCTGGCCAGCGTCTCCGGCGCGATCTGCACGTGCGCCGGGTAGTTGCGGTGGTCGCAGCCGAGCTTGACCGCGGCGCCGGCGCGGATGGCCTCGCGCTGCGCCGGGCTGAACTCGAAGCGCACGAAGTGCACCGACGAGGTCTTCTCGTCGTTCTCGCGGTCCAGGTCCTCGTCGGCGATGGCATACACGCGCGGCTGGCCCTCGACCTCGACAAACATGCGGTCCTCGACGCCGATCAGCCGCGCCAGCTCGCGCTTGCGCTCGTGCGGGTCGGGGTACTCGATCAGCACCGTCGCCTTCCAGTTGCTGCCGTCGGGCACGAGCGCAGCGTAGGCGTCGATCTCGCCCTGGATGCCTTCCTCGTCGAAGATCTTCTCGATGTGCAGCATCTCCTGGATCTGGCGCCGGATCGTCTGCTCGTCCTCGAACTGCAGCGTCATGTGCTCCCCCAGGTGCACGCTGCGCAGCCGGCGGTGGGCGATGGCCTCGGGCTTGCTGCTCTTGCGGATCTTCGAATACGCCTCCAGCGTCAGGAGGCTGGCGCGGGTGATGGTCATGGCTTCACTCCAAACCGTAGGCAATTCGGACCAGCGAAATCGGGTGCTGCAGCGACTTGGCCGGTGTTCCGGCCTGCGCCATGCCCTGCGCGATGTGGTGGCCGGCCATCGGGCAGTCGCTGCTGATGTAGTCGGGCTCGTCCTTGGCCATGGCCTTGAACACCGGGCGGCCGATCTTCATCGCGATCGGGTGGGTCGGCGTCTTGACGCCATAGGTGCCGGCATGGCCCGAGCAGCGCTCGACGGTGTTGAGCTTGACCTCCACCGTCTGGCCGATGAGCTTGAACATCTCCTCGGTCTTCTTGCCGATGTTCTGCACCCGACCGTGGCAGGGGATGTGGTAGCTGACCTTGCCGAGCGCAGTCTTGAAGTCGATCTTCAGCAGCCCGTCCTTGTGGCGCGCGACGAAGTACTCGAAGGGGTCGAACATCGCCGCCTTGACGGCCTGCGTGTCTGCGTCGTCGGGGAACATCAGCGGCAGTTCCTGCTTGAACATCAGGGTGCAACTCGGCACCGCCGTGACAATAGCCCAACCCTCCTTGGCGTAGCGGGCCAGCACCGGGATGTTGGCCTGCCAGGCCTGCTCCACCGCCTTCAGGTCGCCGAGCTCGAGCTTGGGCATGCCGCAGCATTGCTCCTTCTCGACGATCTCGTACGGGATCTCGTTGTGGTCGAGCAGCTTGACCAGGTCGGCGCCGATGCCCGGCTCGTTGTAGTTGACGTAGCAGGTCGAGAAGATCGCGACCTTGCCCGGCGTGCGCTCGCCGTTGACGACCACCGGCATGGCGTTGTTCATCGCCCGCCCCCAGCGGAAGCGCTGCGATGCCAGGTCCGGCATCCAGGCGTCTGGGTGGACGCCAAGCAGGCCGTCCATCAGCCCACGCATCGCCTTCGTCGCGTTCAGCGCATTGGCCGCCTGCACGACGATCGGAATCCCGGCGAACTGACCGTGCATGTCGGTGCTGGCGAGGAACTTCTCCTTGGCCGTGACCTCGCCCTTCTCGTATTTGATCGCCTTGGCGCGCAACATCAGGTGCGGGAAATCGAGGTTCCACGCGTGCGGCGGCGTGTACGGGCACTTGGTCATGTAGCACAGGTCGCACAGATAGCACTGGTCGACCACCTTCCAGTAGTCGTCCTTCTTGACACCGTGGACCTCGCCGTCTGCGGTTGCATCGACGAGGTCGAAGAGGTTCGGGAAGCTCTGGCACAGGCTGACGCACCGGCGGCAGCCGTGGCAGATGTCGAACACGCGCTCCATCTCGGCCAGCGCCTTGTCCTCCTCATAGAAGTCGGGGCTCTTCCAGTCGATCGCGTGTCGGGTGGGGGCTTCGAGGTTGCCTTCGCGCATGGGATGCTCTTTTCGTGCGTCAGGAAGCAAACAAGGGGCCGCGGCCCCTTGTTCAACGGCGTGGCTGCAGGTCAGTCCACCAGCGCGTCGAGCGCCTTCTGGTAGCGGTTGGCGTGCGAGCGCTCGGCCTTGGCCAGGGTCTCGAACCAGTCGGCGATCTCGTCGAAGCCTTCGCTGCGAGCGGTCTTGGCCATGCCCGGGTACATGTCGGTGTACTCGTGCGTCTCGCCGGCGACCGCGGCCGCCAGGTTCAGGCGGCTGCTGCCGATGGGCAGGCCAGTGGCCGGGTCGCCGACTGCCTCGAGGAACTCGAGGTGGCCGTGCGCGTGGCCGGTCTCGCCTTCGGCCGTGGAGCGGAACAGTGCGGCGACATCGTTTTGGCCCTCGACGTCAGCCTTGTTCGCGAAGTACAGATAACGGCGGTTGGCCTGGGATTCGCCCGCGAAGGCGTCCTTGAGGTTTTGCTCGGTCTTGGAACCTTTCAAGCCCATGTCTTGCTCCTGGAGTTCGTTCAAAGAAACCAACGCTCATGCGCCCTCACCGGGCCCGGCGGAAGCTTACGCTACCAAAACGTCCAGGACGGCGCCAATTTAAAGCTTCAATGTGGCCCATAGCCCCGCCTGGCGGGATTTGCAGCATCGCTGAGCCGATCCCGCTCAACGCAGCCCGAGCAGCTGCAGGGCGAGCTCGTGCAAACGCCCGGCCGGGTCGGCCAACCCCTTGAGAATGGTGAAGTGGTTCTTGCCCGGCACCGTCTCGCACACCGGCACCGCCGTCGGCCCCCAGACGTCGCGGATCAGGCTGTTCTGGCGCCTGAACTCGTCGCTTTCGGCCACACCGGCCACCGCGTACAGTTTGGCAGCCTTGGGGCGCGGAAAGAACGCCGGGCTGAGGCGCGCCACCGACGCCGGCGTGAGTTGCAGGTCGGTCTGGAGGAAGGGCGCGTGGCGCAGCGGCTCGAGGTCGTACAGGCCAGAGATCGACAGCGCCCCGGTCACCAGCTGTGGGGGCAGCTCGGCGGCGAATTCCTTCCAGCGGCAGCTCAGCAGCATCGCCGCCAGGTGCCCGCCGGCGGAATGCCCGGCCAGCGCGATCCGCGAAGGGTCGCCGCCATACTCCGCCGCGTGGCGCCGGACCCAAACCACGGCGGCGGCCATCTGCAGCACGATCTGCTCGATGGACACCGTCGGACACAGCGCGTAGTTGGGTAGCACCACCATCGCGCCGTCGGCATTGAACGATGGCGCGACGAACGAATGATCCGCCTTGTCCAGGGAGCGCCAGTAGCCGCCGTGGATGAAGACCAGCACCGGTGCGTTGGGCGCGGTGGCCGGGAACACGTCCAGCCTTTCGCGAGCCCCCTGGCCGTAGGCGATGTCGAGTTCTGCCGGGCTCCCGCGGCGCGCCAGCGCGGAAGCTGCACGCCAGCTGTCGAAGATCTCCGCGTGGTCGGGGACCAGCGCGCGGTTGTTGTACTGAGCCTCCAGCCAGGCCGGGTCGAATCGGGTCTTCATCGGCACTCTTCCTGCTGTCGCGACGGGCGGCATGTTAATCGCGGCCGGCACCGACAGGCGCCGCCGCAGTGATAGACTCCCGCGCTGTCGTGGGGGCGTAGCTCAGCTGGGAGAGCGTCGCGTTCGCAATGCGAAGGTCAGGAGTTCGATCCTCCTCGTCTCCACCAAAAAACATCAATAGAAGCAAAGACTTAGGCCGCTGTGATCCAGCGGCCTTCGTCGTTTCTGGGTGCCTTGGGGAATGTATGGGGAATGAACCAAGCCTGAGGGGTGCCGTGGACTGGAGCGTCAAGGTCACTGACCTAGCCCGTTTTTCTTCGAGAAGTTGCACACATGGATCCCGCACGAGCCGAACGGATCGAACGAATGCTGGCATGGTCTGGCGCGCAAAGTACGTGCCGGAGATCCACGACATCAGCACCGACACCGTCGAGCCGCCGCGCTTCGTCGCCGTGCTGCCGCTGCGCGGCGACGCGAGCGACCCGGTCGACTACCCGGCGCAGACCGCGGCGCTGCACGAACGCCTCCTACACCGACATCGCGCCGCTGCGGCAGGACCTGCCCCCCGCGCAGGCCCTGGCGCGCGCCGAGCGGGTCGTGCACGCGATGGGCTGGCACCTCGATGCCGTCGACCCGGGCGACCTGCGCATCGAGGCCACCGACAGCACGCTGTTCTTCGGCTTCAAGGACGACATCGTGATCCGCGTGCGCGCGCAGGGCCCGGGCAGCCGCGGCGACATGCGTTCGCTGTCGCGCGTCGGCCGCAGCGACATCGGCACCAACGCCGTGCGCGTGCGCAGCTTCCTTGCCCGGATGACCGCGGGTTGAAGCCGCCGCGGCGCAGCGCGCCGCGAGACCGGTGCTTCAGTCGGATCCCAGGCGCAGGCGGCTCGGCTGGCGCCGCTCGATAGCCCACTTCAGCAGCGCGGTCGCCCGGTAGGGGCCGTGCGCAAACTTGCCGTACGGCAGGGTCAGGAACAAGGCCATCACGCAGCCCAGATGCAGCGCCAGCAGCAGCCCCATCGCCGCGGCGTCGCGCCAGGCGAGCAGCGCCAGCCCGCTCAGCGAGGTCCCGAACAGCAGGACGATCAGCCCCAGGTCCAGGGCGCGCTGCGCCGGGTCGCCGTGCAGCGGATGCCGGTGCAGGTTGAGCCAGGCCAGCCCGGCCGGCCCGGCGAGCAGTCCGAAGCCGCCGGCGGTGCCCAACAGCACCGGCAGGCTGGTCCACGCGTAAGGGGCATGGCGGCCGAGGGCGTAGTGGTAGACGGTGGCAACGGCGGTCGCGGCGAAGCAGAGCATGAAGCCGTAGAAGGTGGCGTGGTGGAAGCGCCGGCGCCAGATCGTGAAGCGGTCGTCGGCCTCGTTGCAGCCCTCGCCGTGACCGCCGTCCAGGTACTTCAGCCGCAGCGCGTTGGCGGTGGCCTCGCCCAGCGCCACGGGCGGGCCCGCACCAGGCGTCACCTCGCGCCAGAAGCGCGCGACGCCGACGCCAAGCGCGAGCAGCGCGAAGCCGAAGACCGGCGCGAACAGCGCCACCATCAGCCCGTGCGGCACCACGCCATAGAAGTCGCCAGGCGGGCGCGCCTGCCAAAGAGTTCCCTCCGCGGCGAGCACAAGCGCGATGAACAGCGCGAGCGCCGCGGCCAGCGCGATCGCGACCGTCGCCCCGGCGTGGCGATACAGCCGCCCCAGGCTGGAGGGCCAGGCGTGGTCAGCATAGGTCGCGAGACGCACCCGGGCCAGCGTGCGCGGCACGTTGACGGCGAATTCGTGCGGCGGCGCGTACTGGCAGGCGTGCAGGCAGGCGCCGCAGCTGTGGCACAGATTGGCGAGATAGTGGATGTCGGCGTGGGGAAATTCGAGGCGTCGCGTCATCGCCGGGAAGACGGCGCAGAAACCTTCGCAGTAGCGGCAGGCGTTGCAAATCTGCAGGATGCGCCCGGCTTCGTCCGGCGCGTCGGGCTCGCGTGCGGGGGGTCCGTGCGCCGCGTCGATGCCCGCAGCCGTCTCGCCGCGCGCGGGCGCCTGCGCTTCGCGCGCCAGCGCCTCAAGCCGCTGCACGCCGATCTCCTTCTGCCTGCAAGGCCCCCGTCTTCACGAAGCGCGCCGCGGATCGGCCCGCGACCCGGCCCGACCAGGTGCCTATCGTCATCCCGACCCCGGCGGTGTAGCCCTTGCCGAGCACGTTGCCGGCCATCACCTCGCCGGCGGCGAAGAGGTTGGCGCTGGGCTGCCCGCCGAAGTGGACCGCGGCCTGCTCGTCGACCCGGACCCCGAGGTAGGTGAAGGTGATCCCAGGCTTGAGCGCGTAGCCGTGGAAGGGCGGCGTGTCGATGGCACGCGCCCAGTGCGTCTTGGGCGGCTCCAGCCCTTCGGTGTGGCAGTCGTCGAGCTGCTCATGGTCGAAACCGCTGCCGCGGCAGGCGGCGTTGTACGCGGCCAGGGTGGCCGTGAAAGCCGCCTCGGGCAGACCCAGAGCGCGCGCCAGCGCCTGCGGCGTGTCGGCCTTCGCACCCGGGAAGACCGGCGGCATGAAACGGCCGATCGCCTTCTGGTCGATGATCGAGAAGCCGATCTGGCCGGGCTGCAGCGCCACCAGGCGGCCCCAGATCGCGTAGCGCTTGGGCCAGAAGTCCTCGCCTTCGTCGTAGAAGCGGCGGCCGTCGCGGTTGACCATGATGCCCAGCGAAACGCAATCGACGCGCGTGCAGATCCCGCCGTCGTACAGCGGCGCGCGCGCGTCGACTGCGACGCAGTGGCTTTGCGTCGGGTCTCCGACGGCGTCGGCGCCCTGGGCCAGCAGATCGCGCAGCAGCGTGCCGCGGTTGAATCGCGTGCCACGGATCGCGAAATTGTCCGACGGCCATTCGCCGCGCTCGTTCTGCCCCCAGGCCTCGCGCAGCCATTCGCGGTTCGACTCAAAGCCGCCGCTGGCGACGACGCAGCCGCGCGCCTCGATGCGCTCGGCGCCGACATGCGCGGCGACGAAGCGGCCTGCGTCGATCTCGAGACGATCGACCGGCGCGCCGTAGCGGACCTCCACGCCCAGCGCCTGCGCACTGCGGTAGTAGGCGTTGACCAGGGCCTTGCCGCCGCCCATGAAGAAGGCGTTCGTGCGGCTCAGGTGCAGGGTGCCCGACAGCGAAGGCTGGAAGTGCGCCCCGTGGCGGCGCATCCAGTCGCGGCAGGTCGAGGATTCGCGGATCACGAGGCGCGCCAGCCGCTCCGAGGTCTGCCCGCCGGTGACCTTCAGCAGATCCTGCCAGAACTCCTCTTCAGGGTAGGCGCCGGTCAGCACGTCCTGCGGCGCGTCGTGCATGCAGCGCAGGTTGCGCGTGTGCCCCGAGTTGCCGCCGCGCCATTCGCGCGGCGCGGCCTCAAGCAGCAGCACCGAGGCGCCGGCCTCGCGCGCGGTCAACGCCGCGCACAGCGCAGCGTTGCCGCCACCGATCACCAGGACGTCGATCATCGTGCCGGCGCGGCGGCCACCCGGCGCGCGCGAAGATGCGTCGTCACAGCCACAGGATCTGCTTTCGATAGTCGAGGTCGTTGAGAAGCGGCTCGGCCGGGCCAGTGTGGAACACGGCCCCGCGCTCGAGCGCGAAGACGCGGTCGGCCAGGGCCAGCACGAGGTCCAGATTGTGCTCGACGATAACGATCGAGACCTTGCCGCGCAGGCGGTCGAAGACGCTGAAGAGTTCCTGCACGACGGCCGGCGCCAGACCCTCGAAGGGCTCGTCCAGGAGCAGCAGCCTGACGTTGCCCGACAGCGCGCGCGCCACCGCCGCCATCTGCTGCTCGCCGCCCGAGAGGTAGTCGGCCGCCAGGTTGCGGCGTTCCTTGAGGCGCGGGAAGAGCTCGTAGATGTGATCCTCGCTCCAGACCATGCCATGGCTGCCGTCGGTGGCGCGCGCCAGGCGGCCGAGCGCGAGGTTCTCGGCCACCGTCATGCCGGCGAACAGGCCGCGGCCCTGCGGCACGTAGCCGATGCCCAGGCGCGCGATCTCCGGTGCCGACAGGCCGGCGATCGGCCGGCCCTCGAACTCGATGGCCCCGGAGGCCGGCGCGAGCAGGCCGCACAAGGTCTTGAGCAGCGTCGACTTGCCGGCGCCGTTGCGCCCGAGCAGGGCCACGATCTCGCCTTCGCGAACGTCCAGCGTCGCGTCGTCGAGGATGTGGCTCTTGCCGTAGAACGCGTTGACGCGGTCGAAGCGCAGCAGCGGCCGGCCGTCGCCCGCGGCGGCCGAGGTCCGTCCGGTGACCGGCGGCGTCCCGCTGCCGGTGTAGACCTCCTGCACGCGGGCGTCGGCGCGCACCTCGTCGGGAGTGCCAGACGTCAGCACCGCGCCCTGGTTCATCACCGTCACGCGCTGCGAGAAGGCCAGCACGCGGTCGATGTCGTGCTCGACGATGAGCACCGGGATGTTCGACGCGATCGTCGTGACGAGCCGGCTCACGCGCTCGCGCTCGGCGGCCGCCAGCCCGGCCAGCGGCTCGTCCATCAGGACCACCGAAGGCTTGGAGCCGAGAGCGATGCCGAGGTCGACCAGGCGCTGGCCGCCGTACGAGAGGTCGCCGCCCAGCGTGTCCTCGATGCCTTCGAGGCCGAGGAACTTCATCAGCTCGGCAGTCTCGGCGTGCACACCGGGGTAGCTGTCGACGTCGCGCCAGCAGTTCGCGTGGCCAGCGGCACGCGCCTGCAGCGACAGGCGCAGGTTCTCGTAGATTGTCAGCCCCTTGAACAGGTTCGTGATCTGGAACGAGCGCGCCAGTCCGCGCTGGCAGATCAGGTGTGCGCTCAGGCCCTGCAGCGCCTGCCCGTTCAGCCGCACCGCGCCAGTGTCGGGCGCGAACAGGCCCGAGATGAGGTTGAAGGTCGTCGTCTTGCCGGCGCCGTTGGGGCCGATCAGTGCGTGCACCTGCCCTGCCTCGAGCACGAGCCGCGCCTCGCGAACGGCGCGTATGCCGCCGAAGCGCTTGTCGACGCCGTCGACCTCGAGCACCGGCCCGCGCCGCGGCGGCGGGCACAGGAAGGCCGGCAGCGGCAGCCCTTCATAGATCCGGCGCCGGCTCATCGCGGCCGACTCCTCGGGCGGGGGACGCCAGCGCCGCCGCAGCTGCGCCCAGATGCCGGTCAGCCCGTTCGGCGAGAAGATCACGAAGCCGACGAAGACGAGGCCGAACCAGAGCAGCCAGTTGTCGGTGTAGATGGAGAACATCTCGCGGAACAGCAGGAAGAACAGCACGCCCAGCGCCGGGCCGAGGAAGCTGCGCATGCCACCGATGACGACCATCGCGAGCATCTCGCCCGAGAACGCGACCGTCGTCGACTCGGCCGCGGCCAGCCGGTGGTCGAAGACGAGCAGCGCGCCGGCCAGCCCGGTCACGCAGGTCGACAAGACGAAGGCGCCGAGCTTGTAGCGCTGGATGTCGTAGCCCTGGAAGCTCGCGCGCTGCGCGTTCTCGCGGATCGCGACCAGCACGTGGCCGAAGGGCGAGCGGACCACGCGCTGCAGGCCATAGAGCACCGCCAAGCCGATCAGCGCGACGAAGACGTAATAGAGGCGGTCGTCGCCCAGGTCCAGCGGTCCGATCCGGCCGCGCACGAGGCCGCCGAGCCCGCCCTCGCCGCCGGTGACCGCGGTCCAGCGAAAGGCGATCGCGAAGGTCAGCGCGCATATCGCCAGCGTCAGCAGCGAGAAGTACACGCCGCGCCGGCGCAGCATCAGGAAGCCGACGACGAGGCTCAAAGCCGCCATGAACACGACCGTGAACAGCAGCGGCAGCACGATCTGCCCCGGGAACCACTGCTTCTGCGCCAGTGCCGCCGCGTAGCCGCCGATGCCGAACCAGGCGCTGTTGCCGAACGAGACCAGCCCGGTGGTGCCGACCAGCAGGTTCAGCCCCAGCGCGGCCATCGCGAGGATCACGGCGACGGTCGCGGTGTCCAGCGTCAGCCCGATGGCGCGCATCGCGAAAGGCAGCGCGAGCAGGGCTGCGCCGCCGATCGCCAGCGTCCGCTGCCTGGGGCTGCTCAGCACGGCAGGCGGCTCATTCGAAGCGCTCGATGCGCTCGCCGAGCAGGCCGCGCGGGCGCAGCATCAGCACGAGGAACATCAGCACGTACATCGAGGCCTCGCCAGCCGCGGGGACGAAGTAGATCGTGACCCCGCGCACGACACCGACCAGCAGCGCGGCGAGCACGACACCCCAGAAGCTGCCCAGCCCGCCGATGACAACGACGACGAAGGCGACGGTCATGATCTCGGTGCCCATCGCCGGATGCACCGTCGTGATCGGACCGAACAGCGCGCCGCCCAGCGCCGCCGTGGCCACGCCGAGGAAGACGATCGCGGTCATGTACGGCTGCAGCCGGATCCCGAGCACGGCGACCATGTCGGGGCGCTGGACGCCGGCACGAACGACGCGGCCGAACGCGGTCTTGTGCAGCAGCAGCCACAGGCAGGCGGTCACGACGAAGACGATCGCCAGCATCAGCAGCCGGTAGCGCGAGAACATGAAGTCCCCTGCCATCACGGCGCCCTTGAAGACCGCGGGCATCGTCGAGGGCAGTGGCGCCGCGCCCCAAAACATGCGCAGCAGCTGCTCGACGACCATCGCCAGACCGAAGGTCACGAGCAGACTGAGGATGGGGTCGGCGGTGTAGAAGCGGCGCAGCAGGAAGCGCTCGAAGCCGATCCCCAGCAGGCCGACCAGCACCGGCGAAGCGGCGACCCCGGCGCCGAAACCGAAGCGGTTGCCGACCGCGAGCGCGACGTAGGCGCCGATCGCGTAGAACGCGCCGTGTGCCAGGTTGACGACGCCGCCGACGCTGAAGATCAGCGACAGGCCGAGCGCCAGCAGCAGGTAGTAGCCGCCGAGCACGAGGCCATTGACGACCTGCTCGAAGAAGAACATCGGTTGCATGGTGACGACGATGGCACGCGGGTCGGTCCGCCGCCGGGGTCGCGCGGATCCGCCAGCCCGGCGGCCGCGCTCCGGCTACATCTTGCAGGTGCTCTCGGCCCGCGTCGGCGCCAACAGTTCGAGCGACTGGTCGGGCGCCGGCACCGGGTCGCCGAACTCCAGGAAGTCCCACTTGTCCCTGGCCTGGCCCTTGGCCTTGACGGTGAAGGGGTAGGCCTCCTGCATCAGCTGGTGATCCCAGGTGCGGAAGTAGCCCTTGCGCGCCTTGAGGATGTCGAACTGCGCGCCCGATTCGAAGAAGGCGATCAGCTTGTCGGTGACGGTTGACTTTGTCGCGGTCATCGCCTGGGCCAGCATCTTCAGCGTCACGTACTCGACCCAGGCGTGGTTCTCGGGCGGCTTGCCGTACTTCTTGGTGAAGGCGGCGGTGAATGCCTCGGCGCTCGGCGTCTGCAGCCCGGCATACCAGACCGTCGGCCAGATCCCGCTCAGGTTGCCCTCGCCCGCGGCCCAGGCGTCGGCGGTGTTCAGGTTGAAGCCGACCACGGGGTACGGCAGGCCGAACTCGGCGTACTGCTTGACGAAGTTGGTGACCTGGTTGCCAGCCAGGTTGGTCGCGATCAGGTCCGGGTTGGCCTGGCGGATCTTGAGCAGGTAGGGGCTGAAGTCGGTGACGTCGGTGGCGACGAGTTCGTCGCCGATCTGCTTGCCGCCGTTGGCAGCGAAGAACTTCTGCGCCGCCTTCGACAGGTCGTGGCCGAACAGGTAGTCGGCGGTCAGGCTGTAGATCCGCTTGCCGCGCACCATGTGGTCGCGCACCAGCGCCTGGCCGACCGCGTTGACCATCACCGTGACCGGGATGTCGACGTAGAAGGTGTAGCGGTTGCAGTCCTTGTTGCGCAGCGAATCGGAGCGCGCGCCCGTGCTCATGAAGAGGATCTTGTGGCGTGCCGCGACCTGCGAGATCGTCAGCGCCGACGCCGAGTTGATCTCGCCCATCAGCACCACGGCGCCGTCGCGCTCGATCATGCGCTGGGCCTTGGTCGCAGCGACCTGCGGGTTGACCGAGTCCTCGCTGATCACGTCCAGCGGCCGCCCGAGGACGCCGCCGGCGGCGTTGATCTCCTCGGCAGCCAGCTTGACGCCCATCAGCGCGTATTCGCCGAGCGCGCCGAGGAAGCCGGTCATCGGCGTCAAGTGCCCGATCTTGATCCCGGCCGGCTGGCCGAACACCGCGGCGGGCCGACCCAGCACCGACAGGCCGGCCAGGCCAGCCCCCGCGGTGAGCACGCGGCGGCGGCTGGCGGGTCGCTCCAAGGGACGGTCGGCGGGCTTGTCGTTCGGCATGATGTGTCTCCTGGCGGTTTTGGCCGACCCTCGCGAAAGGGGCAGTCGTGGCGTTGGCAGGGCATCCTACGTCTGCCCCCTTGGCCAAGAAAACTACCGAATTCCTTCAGCCGCTATAAGACGCACCTATTGCCAAGACGCCGATGACGCCGCCGATATAAGCCGCCGCTATAGGCGCCGTCGGAAATCAGTAGTTCCCGCGGCTCGCGCGGCTTCCTAGACTCCGCTCCAGCCACCCAGAGATCGCCATGAGCACTACAGCCCGTACGCCCTTGCGCGCCTTTGTCAGCAACATCGCCGAGATCGCCTGGCAGGAGTTCCCCGGCCACCACGGAGGCGCGCTGTCCAAGGCACTGGTGCGGCCCGAGACCTGCGGCTCGCGGCGCATCGACCACCGCATCTCGTGCTACCAGCCGATGGCGCATGTCGCGGAGCATGTCCACCAGGTCCAGGAGCAGGTCTATCACGTGCTCGAGGGCGAAGGCCTGCTGACGTTGGACGACGAGCGTCATCTGCTGCGCCGTCACGACTACGTGTTCGTGCCGCCGGGCGTGCGCCACAGCTTCACCAACCAGGGGTTGACCCCGCTCGTCTTCCTGGTCGTCACCACGCCGGTCGAGGACGGCGCGGAAGCCCTCTGAACCGGAACCCGCGACGATGAACCCCTCCCCCGCCCTGCCCGAGGCCCGGCTGCTGATCGAAGGCGAGTGGGTCGACGGCGCCGCTCGCATGCCGGTGCTTGACAAGTACCGTCTAATACCCTGCGGCCAGCTGCACCTGCCCTCGCGCGAGCAAGTCCGCGCCACGGTGGCAAGCGCACACAAGGCCTGGCGCGACAGCCCGCTGAGCGCATACGACCGCGGCCGCATCCTCGACGCCGCCGC
The DNA here is from genome assembly GCA_037443665.1 of Betaproteobacteria bacterium. GTDB lineage: Bacteria > Pseudomonadota > Gammaproteobacteria > Burkholderiales > Burkholderiaceae_C > Rubrivivax. The sequence continues at coordinate 8,368 of JBBINW010000006.1, read as the reverse complement.
CGGCCGCCTCGAGCAGCGTGCCGACGAACTCCTGCAGGCCCTGCGCCTGGAGGCCGGATTCACCGTCGCCGACGCGCGCGGCGAGTTCGCGCGCTGCCTGCAGACCTTTCGGCTGTCGGCCGAGGAGGCGCGCCGCTTCGGCGGCGAACTGGTGCCGCTGGAAGGCGCGCCGCAGCAGGCCGGTCGGCTCGGCTTCACGCTGCGCGTGCCGCTGGGCGTTGTCTGCGCGATCACGCCTTTCAACGCGCCACTGAACACCGTCGCCCACAAGGTCGCGCCGGCGCTGGCCGCCGGCAACGCGGTCGTGCTCAAGCCCTCGTCGCAGACGCCGACGCCGGCCAACCTGATGGCCGAGGCGCTGCTCGCCGCCGGGCTGCCGCCGGCGCTGCTGTCGGTCGTGCACGGCGGCGCCGAGGTCGCGCAATGGCTGCTCGACGAGGCGGCGATCCGCTTCTACGCCTTCACCGGCAGCACCGAGGTCGGCCGCGCGATCCAGCAGCGCGCCGGACTGCGGCGCACGCAGATGGAACTCGGCAGCATCGCGTTCACGGTGGTCGCCGACGACGCCGACCTCGACACCGCGCTGCCCAAGGTCGTCAACGCCGCATATCGCAAGGCCGGCCAGGTCTGCACGTCGATCCAGGTGCTGCTCGTCCAGCGCGCGATCCAGCCCGCCGTCGAGGAACGGCTGGCCGCGCAGGTGCAGGCGCTGAATTTCGGCGACCCGGCCGACCCGCGGACGTTCGTCGGCCCAGTGATCAGCGAGGCCGAGGCGCAGCGCATCGAGCGCTGGATCGACGACGCGGTGGCCGGCGGCGCGCTGCGCCTGGCCGGCGGACCGCGGCGCGGCGCGGTGGTCCCGCCGACGCTGCTCACGCGGGTCGACGACCACATGCCAGTGAGCTGCCAGGAAATCTTCGGCCCGGTGATGTCGATCGTCCCCTTCGACACGCTCGACGACGCGATCGCACGCATCAACGCCACGCCTTTCGGTCTTGCCACCGGCCTGTTCACCAACCGGCTCGATGACGCGCTGAAGGCGGCGAGGCGCATCGAGGTGGGCGGCATCCACATCAACGAGACCTCGAGCTCGCGCGTCGACCTGATGCCCTACGGCGGGTCCAAGGACAGCGGCTTCGGCCGCGAGGGCCCGCGCTACGCCGTCCGCGAGATGAGCGAAGAGCGCATGGTGACGATGCGGGCCTGATCGGGCCGGCGCACCGCGGCCCGACAATTCCCTGCGCAGCCCGCAAGTTCAGGAGTGACTCCATGCCGACGATGAAGGGCGGTCAGCTGATCGCCGAGACCCTGGTCCAGGAGAAGGTGCCATACGTGTTCGGCATCTGCGGCCACGGCAATGTGGGCATCCTCGACGCGCTGTACGACGTGCGCGACCGGCTGAAGCTGATCTCACCGCGCCACGAGCAGTGCGCCGGCCACATGGCCGACGCCTACTTCCGCGTCCGCCACCGGCCGGTCGCGACGCTGACCTCGACCGGCCCCGGCTCGGCCAACCTGGTGATGTCGCTGGCCACCGCGCTGTCGGACTCGTCGGCGTTCATGGCGATCACCGCCAACGTGCCGACCTCGCAGCACAACCGGGCCCCGTTCCAGGAGCTCTACAAGCACAACCAGGCCGACTTCGCGCAGGTGCTGAGGCCGGTCGTCAAGCGCGCCTTCCAGCCCACGCGCGTCGACATGCTGCCGCTGGCGCTGCGCCACGCGCTGGACACGATGGTCACCGGGCGCCCCGGCCCGGTGAACCTGGACATCCCCTACAACGTGTTCCAGGAAGAGGCCGACGTCGAGCTGCCCGCGCGTTCGCAGCTGGACCGCCCACACCGACCGGGCGCCAGCGACGAGGACATCGCCGCGGCACTGGACCTGCTGGCCGCGGCGCAGCGGCCGGTGCTGTTCATCGGCCACGGCGCCACGCTGTCCGAGGCGGGCGCCGAGATTGGCGAGTTCGCGCACCGGCTGGGCATTCCGGTGATCACCTCGCCCAACGGCATGGGCTGCATCCCGGGAGACGACCCGCTGGCGCTCGGATTCATAGGCCGCAACGGCGCCTACCCGGCGAACCAGGCCGGCCGCTTCGCCGACCTCGTGCTGACCCTTGGCGCGCGCTTCGACGACCGCTCGTCATCGAGCTGGCACCCCGGCTATTCGTGGAACTTCCCGAGCACGCGGCTGCTGCATGTCGACATCGACCCTCAGGAGCTGGGCCGCAACTACCCTCCCACGCTCGGCATCATCGCCGACGCCAAGGTCTTCATGCGCCAGCTGGTCAACGCGCTGGCGACGCGCAGCGACATCGACGCCGCCCGCTACGCCCCGTGGGGCGCGCAGGTGCGCGGCTGGCAGGCCGAATGGGACGCCTTCGTGCGCCCGCACTTCGAGGATTCGACAAGCCCGCTGCGCCCCGAGTTCGTCGTCAGCACGTTGCAGCGCATGCTGCCCGACGACGTGATCGTGGCGCTGGACTCGGGCGTGCACCACAACTGGTTCATGCAGTTCTGGCAGGCGCGCCGGCCGCAGAGCATGCTCAACAGCTGGGGCTACTCATCGATGGGATTCGGCGTCTGCGGTGCACTCGGCGCGCAGCTCGCGGCGCCCGACCGCCCGGTCGTCGCGGTCGTCGGCGACGGCGGCTTCACGATGGCACCGCACGTGCTGTGCACCGCGGTCGAGTACGAGCTGCCGGTGGTCTGGGTCATCTGGAACAACTTCGCCTGGGGCGCGATCCGCGATCTGCAGTACGGACTGTTCGACGGCCGCGAAATCGGCACCGCGTTCTACAAGGGGCAGTCGGGCGAGCCCTACAACCCCGACTTCGCGGCCTGGGCGCGCGCCTGCGGCGCCGACGGCTTGACGGTCAAGCGCCCGCAGGAGCTGGCCGCCGCGGTCCAGGCGGTACTGAAGAACCGGCGGCCCTGCGTGATCGACGTGCACGTCGACGCCAACGTGCGGCCGCCGTCGACCGGCACCTGGCAGCTGCCGCCCATCCCCTACAAGGAGCCGATCTTCGGCAAACCGCACGTCGCCTGAGGCACGTGCTTCACAACAAGGACGATCGATGAACGACAAACCCCTGGCCCTGGTCTTCGGCGGATCGCGCGGCATCGGCGCGGCCTGCGTGCAGGCGCTGGTGCGCGATGGTCACGACGTCGCCTTCACCTACGTCTCGCAGGCACCGGCGGCGGCGGCGGGAACGCGCGCCTATGCCTGCGACGTGCGTGAGGCCGCCGCGGTCGCCCGCGTCTTCGCCGCGGCGCGCGCCGACTTCGGCCGCGCACCGCACGTCGCGGTCATGAACGCCGGCATCAACGTGCCGCCGGGGCCGATGGCGCAGTTCGGCGACGCGCCCTTCCAGGAACTGGTCGCGGTCAACATCGTCGGGGCCTTCAACGTGCTTCGCGAGGCGGCGCGCCAGGTCGAGGACGGCGGCGCCATCGTCGCGCTTAGCACCTCGCTGGTCCGCCACGCGGCGCCCGGACTGGGGCCGTACAGCGCGACCAAGGCGGCGGTCGAATGCATGGTGCGGTCGATGTCCAGGGAACTCGCCGGGCGAGGCATCCGCGTCAACGCGGTCGCGCCGGGGCCGGTGGACACCGATCTCTTCCGCGCCGGCAAGACCGACGAGGCCAAGGCGCGCTCGGCGGCGATGAGCCCGCTGAACCGAGTCGGCCGCGCCGAGGAGATCGCCGAGGTCGTCGCCTTCCTTGTCTCGAGTCGCGCTTCGTGGGTCGACGGCCAGGTCATCCAGCCCAACGGCGGACTCGTGTAGCGGCGCCCCGCCCCGGCAAGCCGCGATGCGCAAGCCGTCGACGGAGTCTGCGAGGCCGGCGCCGCTTGGCGGCTGAGCGCGTGGACGAAGACCGATTCGACCTCGTTGTCGTCGGCGGCGGCGCCGGTGGGCTGACTGCGGCCTCGGTCGCCGCGACGCGCGGCCGGCGCGTGCTGCTCGTCGAAAGCACGCCGCTGATCGGCGGCACGACGGCGATCTCGGGCGGCATGGTCTGGATACCGGCCAATCCCCACATGGCCGAGGCCGGTCTGGCCGACAGCCTGGAAGCCGCCCGCACCTACCTCGGCCACACCGTGCCGGCCGGCGGCGACACGCGCCCGCTCGAAGCCTTTCTTGCTCGCGGCGCCGAGGCGATGCGCTACCTGGAAGCGAACACCGCGCTGAAGCTGCGCTGCGTCACGGTCTACCCCGACTACTACCCCGACCGGCCCGGTGCGACCGCCGGCGGGCGGGTGCTCGAACCGCTGCCCTACGACGCGCGGGCACTGGGGCCGAACTTCGCGATGCTGCGCCCGCCGCTGCCCGAGTTCACCCTGTTCTGCGGCATGATGGTCGGCCGCAGCGACATCCCGCACCTGCGCCGAGCGTTGCGTTCGCCGGTGTCCGCCGCCCGCGCGGTGCGGCTGCTGGCACGCCACGCCTTCGAGCGCCTTCGCGCGCCGCGCGGCACGACGCTGCACCTGGGCAATGCGCTGGCCGGGCGGCTGCTGCAGTCGGCGCTCGACCTCGGTGTCGAGTTGCGCACCGGCACGACGGCGACACAACTCTCGACCGCGGGCGGCCGCGTCGTCGGCGTCGAGCTCGAAGGACCCGGCGGGCGGCGGATCGTGGGCGCGCCGCATGGCGTGATCCTGGCCAGCGGCGGTCTGTCGCACGACCCCGCGCTGCGCGGCCTGTACGTCCCTCGTCAGGCCGGCACCTTGTCGGCGACGATCCATCCCGGCGCGCCGCAAAGCGGCGCCGGACTGGCGCAGGCGGTCGGCGCACAGCTCAGCGAAGGGGCCGCGCGGCAGGGATTCTGGGTTCCCGGCTCGACCTTCACCCGGCGCAACGGCACGCCGGCGGTGTTTCCGCACACGGTCACCGATCGCGGCAAGCCCGGCCTCATCGCGGTCGATCGCGGGGGGCGGCGCTTCGTCAACGAGGCGGTGTCGTACCACGAGTTCGTGCGCGCCCAGCTGCAAGCCGGCGAACGTGCAATTCCGGCGTACCTGGTCTGCGACCGCCGCTTCCTGTGGAAGTACGGGCTCGGCTGCGTGCAGCCTTTCTCACTGTCGACGCGCCGCCTGGTTGCTGCCGGCCACCTGTGGCGTGCGCCGACGCTTGCCGCTCTGGCAGCCGCGCTGGGCCTGCCCGTCGTGGCATTCGAGGAAACCGTGGCCGCGTTCAACGCCGATGCGCGGCGCGGCATCGACACCGCTTTCGGCCGCGGTTCGGACATCTATCAGCGCCACCTCGGCGACGCCGAGCACGGCCCGAATCCATGCCTTGCGCCGATCGAGAAGGGGCCCTTTTACGCCGTCGCGGTGTGGCCGGCCGACCTGGGCATGGCCGCCGGCATCGTCACCGACGAGTCGGCCCGCGTGCTGGGCGCCGACGGCACGGTCATCCCTGGGCTCTACGCCTGCGGCAACGACATGCAGTCGGTGATGAATGGCGCCTACCCCGGCCCCGGCATCACGCTCGGCCCGGCCCTGGTCTTCGGCTACATCGCTGCGCGCCACGCGACGGGGAACTGAGGCTGGCCGTGCAAGCCCGGAAGGGCTCTCCGGCCAGCCGAACGCCCTGGCGACGCGTCAGTGCGCGAGTGCAGGCACTTCGAGCGACGCGCACGCAGGCGTCGCAGCGGGCACCTCGCGCAGCTCGACGCCCTGCCACTGGCCGCTGTCGACGAGTCTGCGAACGACGACCTTGAGTTCGTCGCGCACCGCCGCGGCGCAGGCCGAGAGCTGCTGCGGCGGCAGCGCATAGAGGTAGTTCGTTCGCGACATCCTGGCGTCCGAGATGCGCAGGCAGCGCCACCGCTGCGGCGTGTCGCCCAGCGCGTGGACCGCAGCCATCGGCTTGATCGTGGCGCCCAGCCCGTCGGCCACGCACGCCATCAGCAGCGGCAGCGAGTCGATCTCGGCGACCGCATCGAGCGCCAGGTTGGCGCGCTCGAACTCGATCGCGATGCGCCGGCGCAGCCCGTGCCCCGGGCTGGGCAGCACGAGCGGCAGCGCCCCCACCTCCTGCATCGTCAGCGACTGCCGATCGGATGCCAGCAGCGTGCTCTCGATCGGCAGGATCACGAACAACGTCTCCTCCAGCAGCGGCTCGACCGTCAGCTCCGACGCCGCGTTCTGGCTGAACAGGACCGCCAGGTCGAGCTGTCCGACGCGGGTCATGTGCTCGAGGTGGCCGCTCAGGCCCTCGACGACGTTGAGCAGAACGCCCGGGTATTTGGCGCGCAGGTGGCGCAGCAGCGGCAGGCCGAGGCGGCAGACCGTCGTCGGCGCGAGGCCGAGCGCGACGCGACCGTTGAGTGCGGTCATGTCCTGACGGGCCACGGCCACCGCCTGGTCGAGCTGGCGCAGCATGAACTTGGCGTGGTGGTACAGCGCCTCGCCATTCTCGGTTGGCACGACGCCACGCGACGAGCGAACCAGCAGCGGCTTGCCCACCTCCTCTTCGAGTCGCGCCATCTGCTGGCTCAGCGCCGGCTGCGCGATGAAAAGCTGGCGCGACGCCTTGGCCAGGCTGCCGCTCTCGACGATCTGCACAAAGTATCTCAACTGCCGCATGTCCATGAGCGGGCCCGCCTCCTTTCCATAGGCAGATGTTATAGGTCATTGATACAGGCATCGCCATAAGTGATGGCCCGGTGCGGTCCACCCGGAGGACGGCCCGACGGGTCGCGCCGAGCCGAACGGGGGGATCGGGGCGCCGCGGCGGGCCACCCGGCGCGACAAGCTCGCAGGCCGGCGGCGGCTATCAACCGCCGCTGGGGGCTTGGACGATGGCCACGTCGTCGCCCGGCCGCAGCGCTGCGCCAGGTCGGCGACACCAACGCCGTTGACGAAGACGCGCATGTTCGTCCACAGGCGGTCCTGCTCGTCGACGATCCGGAAGGGAAATCCCGGGTGGCGGCGGTCGAGGTCGGCGACGAGCGCGCCCAGCGCGTCACCCACGGCCTCGGCGCGGGTCGCCCGCGTGTACGACCGCAATGCACAGGGGATGCGCATAGGCGGTTCAAACGCCATCTCCATGGCCGGCGGCAGGCCGAGCCGTTCAGCTGACGCCGACATCGTGACCGCAGAGGCGGATCGCCCTCGATGGCATGGCATTGATCCTGTCGGAAGTAGTCCGTTGTCCCGGGCCGTCCTGGCGTTTACCCCACGATCGCGCCTTAGAGCGCCGCCCCGGAAACTCCGGCCGCAAGCCAACCCAGCGGCCCTTGAAGTCAGGGCGCTCGGGCGACCCAAGTTTGGGGCTTGCGGGAGGCCGGATCATGCCGCTTGCGACGTCGAAGCTCGGGCAGGCTTCCGTGGCAGTGCCCGCGCCGGCAACCCGAGGCGATCCAGGATGCGCTCGACAATCGGCCTCTCCAGGATCTCAGCGATGACCTTCAACTCGCCGCCTCAGTTCCGGCAGCGCTCGCGGTCGATCGCGAACGTCGAGTATGGCGCACTGACCCGTCGCTCGCGCGGTCCTCCGCGACGGTCAGAAACGGGTCAACGAGGCGGTGGCTCCAGGGTAAACCCACAATTGGGCCTCTGATGTCCACGGTCGAGCGAGCCCATCGGAACTCGGCGGGCCACCATCAACAACGAAGACCCAACTCAAAGCCTCGACCGATGGGGGCTGCCCGCTCGATCGCGACATATGGGTGCCATCCAGGTTCAGGAGCCTACCCACCGTCTGCAGCTATCGCAGAACCAGACGCGGGCCGATTGCGCCCACGTTGCGAGGCCGCCCCTTCATCGGCGGCGAAGTGACACGATCCCTTCTATGCTCTCGCGCCTAGCGGCTGACGCCGTACTCATCGTTCACCTCGCCTTCATCCTGTTCGTCGCTTTCGGTGGCGTTCTTGCCGCCAGATGGCGATGGGTACCCATCATTCATCTGCCGGCGGCTACCTGGGGCGCGTTCGTGGAAGTCACGGGCCGAATCTGCCCACTGACTTACCTGGAGAACGACCTGCGAATGCAGGCTGGGCAGGCCGGCTACACGGAGAGCTTCATCGACCACTACCTGCTGCCCTTGATCTACCCGGATGGACTCACCGAGAACATCCAACTGACGCTCGCCCTTCTCGTCATCGTCTCGAACGTGGCGATCTATGGTTGGCTGCTCAAGCGGCGGCGCCGAGCCCAGGACGCTTGAGGGCCATGCGTGCTGTCGACGAGGAGATCAAGCTAAGGTCGTGATCGACTCGGACTAGCAGGTCGACATGCAAGTAACGGAACATGAATACACGCCACTCACCGCCCATACAGGCGACCTGGAGGTGTAGACATGCGCCGGACGGAACTGCATCTGTCCGAAGTGGATCGCGCAGCGATCAACGGCATCCGAATG